>DASSEU010000050.1:0-38865 GCA_035695125.1 Acidimicrobiales bacterium | reverse complement strand
GGCTTCAAGTTCTCGACCTACGCCACCTGGTGGATCCGCCAGGCCATCTCCCGTGGTGTGGCCAACACCTGCCGCACCATCCGGCTTCCCGTGCACGTGGCCGACCGGGTCGACGCCCTGCGCCGCGTCACGACCCGGCTGGAGTCCGAGCTGGGTCGCAGCCCCACCCAGGAGGAGCTGGCCGACGAGCTGGGCTGGACTCCCGAACTGGTGGCCGAGGTGATCACCCTTCCCTCGGAGCCGGCCAGCCTCGACGCCCCTCTGTCCGAGGAGTCCGACGAGGGCCTGGGCTACGTGGTGGCCGACGCCTCCGCCGTCGACCCCGCCGCCGCCGCCGCGGCCGCCCTGCTGCCGAGCGAGGTGGACCGCTTCCTGGCCGTGCTCGACGAGCAGGAGCGCACCGTCCTCCGGCTGCGCTACGGGCTCGACCGCGGGGACCCGCGCACCTACGGGGACGCCGGCGCCGTGCTGGGCCTCAGCGGGGAGCGGGTCCGTCAGATCGAGAAGCGGGCCATGGTCAAGCTGCGCGAGGCCTCGGTCGAGCTTGAGGCGGTGGCCCTGCTGGCGGCGGCCTGATCCACCGCCGCGCCGGGGTCGGGCCGGGCCGGGGTCAGGCCGCGAGCGTGCGCGCCGTGGCCGACGTCTCGACTTCGGCCCGGTCGGGATTGGTCCGCAGGACCTCGTCCCCGAGCCCGGACGTGATGCCGAACCAGTAGCGCTCGTTCTTGTAGTGGTGCAGGCGGTGCGCCCGCCACCGCCGCCGGTACAGGGCGGACTTGGGCCGGTAGGCGGAGTGCATGAGGAAGTGCGTCCACTCGTAGCCGAGCATCAGGGAGAAGCCCGTCAGCGCCGCCGTCACCCCGGGACGGTCCCGGCCCACCGTGCCCACCAGGGCGGCGGTGCCGGCGATGGCACCCACCACCGTCGGGACCGGGATCAGCACCCGGTCGATGTCCTTGGGATCGAGGTGGTGCTCACGGTGGTGGCGGGCCAGGGCCAGGTCGACGGTCCGCCGCCCCAGCCGCCGGGGCCTGGAGTGCAGGACGGCCACGTGGATGACCCACTCGGTGAAGGGCTGGGCCGCCACCATCCCCGCCGCCACCGCCAGGTCGCGCCGGCGCCAGCGCCCCAGCGCCAGTCGCAGAAAGGCGGAGACCGCCCATGCCGCCCCGATCATCCGCGGCCCGGGCCGCCCCGCGAACAGCCGGGCGTAGTCGACGAGCTCCTGGCCGGTCTCGGCCTCCCCGAACCGCAGCGGGGCGTTCACGTTCCCTGCACCTCCTTGCGTTCCCGCTCGATCAGCTCCCGGCGCAGGATCTTGCCAGAGGCGCTGCGGGGGATCTGGTCGACGACCTCCAGCCGGCGGATCTTCTTGTAGGGGGAGACCTTTCCGGCCACGAAGCTCATGACCTCCTCGGGGTCGAGCCGCTCGCGCGCCACCACGAACGCCTTGGGCACCTCCCCGGCCTCGGGGTCGGGGCTGGGCACCACGGCGGCGTCGGCCACGTCGGGATGGGTGACGAGCAGCGCCTCCAGCTCGGCCGGGGCCACCTGGAAACCCTTGAACTTGATGAGCTCCTTCACCCGGTCGACGATCGAGATGTAGCCGTCGTCATCGAAGTGGCCGACGTCCCCGGTGCGCAGCCAGCCCTCGTCGACCAGGGTGGTGGCGGTCTCCTCGGGCCGGCCCAGATAGCCGAGCATCATCTGGGGACCCCGCACCCACACCTCCCCGTCCTCGTCGGGCCCGAGCTCGTGGCCGTCCTCGACGTCGACCACCTTGGCCTCGGTGTTGGGGATCAGCAGGCCCGACGTCCCCGGGCGGATCTGGTCGGGCTCGTTGAACGGGCTCACCGTGACCAGGGCCGTCGTCTCGGTCATTCCCCACCCCTGGCCGACGGCGCAGTGCAGCCGCCGGGTGCACGCCTCCTGCACGTCGGGGCCGAGCGGCGCCGCCCCCGACCCGGCCATGCGCACGCTCGACAGGTCGTAGTTGTCCACGGCCGGGTGGTAGGCCAGGGCCAGGACCATGGGCGGGACCAGGTAGAGCACGGTGGCCCGGTAGCGCTGGATGGCGCCGAGGAAGCCGTCCATGTCGAAGCGGGGCATCGACACGACGGTGGCGCCGAGGTGGAGGCTGCCCGCCAGCGTCACCACCATGCCGTAGATGTGGAAGAACGGCAGCACCGCCAGGCCCACGTCCTCCGGGCCGGCGTCGAGCAGGGGAATGGCCTGGGAGATGGCGGCCACCAGGTTGCGGTGGCTCAGCATGACCCCCTTGGCCGTGCCCGTGGTGCCGCTGGAGTAGGGGAGCACGGCCACGTCACCCGGGTCGACGCTCACTTCCGGGGGGGTCGAGCCGGCGGTGAACAGCTCGGTGGCCGGAGTGGCCCCGTCGGCCCCGTCGGCGCCGAGCACGAAGATCTCCTCCACCGGGGACCCGACCGCCGCCTCCTTGGCGCCCGCCAGCAGCTGAGGGATCGTCAGGAGGAACCGCGCCTTGGAGTCCTCGAGCTGCTTGTTGATCTCCTCGGGCGTGTTGAGGGGATTGACGGTCGTGACCGTTCCGCCGGCGCGCATGGCGGCCAGGAAGGCCACGGCGTACTCGGGCAGGTTGGGCAGGGAGATGGCGAAGACCTGCCCCTTTCCGAACCCCCGCGCCGCCAGTCCCGCCGCCGCGGTGTCGACCAGATCGGCCAGCTCCCCGTAGGTGAGCGTCCTTCCGCTTCCGGCGTCGATCAGGGCCGGCTTGGCGGCGTGGTCCCGTGCCCCCGCCAGTACGAACCGATCGAAGCTGACGTCGGGGATGTCGACGTCGGGATAGCGGCTGGTGAAGATCATCCCGCCGCCCCGACGTCCCACATCGCCTCGATGTCGTGGCGGCTGTAGGCCCGGAAGGCCACCAGGGTGCTGGTGGAGATGATGCCGGGACGCCCGGCGATGAGGCGGGTGACCACCTCGGCCAGCTGCTCGTGATGGCGGACCCGGACCACGGCCACGATGTCGGCGGACTCCCCGGCCACGGAGTAGACCTCCGACACCCCCTCGGTGTCCGCCAGCTCCTCGGCCAGCTCGGCGATGCGGGCCGGCTCGGCGTCGATCAGCACGAAGGCGTGCAGCACCGACCCACCCTAACCCCGGCCCGGTCCCGGCTCAGCTGGCCGCCGTGAGCGCTCCCTCGAGGCGCTCGGTGCGCTCCGGCCCGTCCGGATCGGGACGCCCGGGGCCGTCGGGGCCGACGGTGCCGGCGCCGATCGGATTCGAGAAGACCATCGCCTCGTCGGTGAGCCCGCTGGCCCGCAGGGCCCGGTAGTCGCGCAGGTAGCTCTGGTGCACCTGCCACGGGAACTTGGAGCCCTGCTTCGGGAACAGATGCTGAGAACGGTTGATGTAGCCGGAGTTCAGGCTGAGGAGAGGCTGGCGCGTGAGGGTGGCATCGGAGTTCACCGGTGTGCACTGGCGCATCCCCGTGGCGCGCATGTGGTTGAGCAGGCGGCACACGTAGGCGCACGTGAGGTCGGCCTTGAGCGTCCACGACGCGTTGGTGTATCCGAAGGCCAGGGCCAGGTTGGGCACGCCCTCGAGCATCATCCCCTTGTAGGCCAGGAGCTTCCCGGGGTCGACGGCCCGTCCATCCACCGCCAGCTCGATGCCGCCCATGAACAGCAGCTCGAGGCCGGTGGCGGTCACGACCACGTCCGCCTCCAGCTCGGTGCCCGAGCGCAGCAGCAGCCCCCGCTCGGTGAACGACACGATGTGATCGGTCACCACCGACACCGTGCCCTCCCGGATGGCGGCAAAGAGATCCCCGTCCGGCACCAGGCACATCCGCTGGTCCCACGGGTCGTAGCGGGGGGTGAAGTGGGTGTCGATGTCGTAGCCCGCGGGCAGCTGGCGCTCGAGTCCCTTGCGCAGCATCCGCTTCACGGTGGCCGGTCGGCGCCGGCTCAGCTGGTAGAAGCCCTGAGACGTGAGGGCGTTGAACCAGCGGATGGCCGGGTCGGCCAGGCGGCCGGGGAGCCATCGCCGCAGGAAGGCGGCTATCGGGGAGCGCGCCGGGAGGGAGGCGATGTAGGTGGGGGAGCGCTGGAGCATGGTGACGTGTCCCGCCGTCTTGGCCATCGACGGCACCAGCGTGACCGCCGTGGCCCCGCTGCCGATGACGACCACCCTCTTGCCGGCGTAGTCGAGGTCCTCAGGCCAGGCCTGGGGGTGCAGGATCGTCCCCTCGAAGCGCTCGGCACCGGGGAAGTCGGGCTGGTAGCCGTGGTCGTAGCGGTAGTAGCCGGTGCACGAGAACAGGAACCGGCAGGTGAGCTGCACGGTCTGCGCCGGGCCGCCGTCAGCCGGGCTCCGCTCGGCGGTGATCCGCCAGCGCGCCTCCCCGGTCGACCACTCCGCCCAGACCACCCGGTGGTTGAAGCGGATGCGGCGGTCGACTCCGGTGGCGGCCGCCGTCTCCTTTATGTACTGCAGGATCGAGCCGCCCTCGGCTATGGACTCCTGACGGTCCCAGGGCCGGAACGAGTAGCCGAGGGTGAACATGTCGGAGTCGGAGCGCACACCGGGGTAGCGGAACAGGTCCCACGTCCCGCCGATGGCGTCGCGCCCTTCGAACACGGCGTAGGAGGCCCAGGGGCAGCGCTTCTCGATGTAGCTGGCGGCGCCGATGCCGGACAGGCCGGCGCCGACTATGAGCACGTCGAGGTGCTCGGTGGACTCCGCCGTCGGCGCCGTGACGCCGCTCTCGTCGGTCACCGCGCTCGTCACCCCCATCCCGCTCACGAAGCCCGTGCCACCAGTCGCTCGTTGAGGCGACCCTCCTGCCCGAACAGCTCGCCGCGCCACTCCTCGATGAGGGCGGTCGTGTCGCGTTCCTCGGGGTGGAAGTCGGGGCGCTCGTACTCCTTCAGGCGCAGCCACATGGACTTCGTCAGCAGCGGGGAGCGGCGCACGCGCTGCCAGCTGCGCCGGAGGTTCCCGAGCCGGTAGGTGTCGCGGTCACCGAGGAGAGACACGAACACCTGGACGGCCAGGCCGCCGACGAAGGCGAAGCGCAGGATCTTCATGGTCACGACCCGGGTCCGCTCGCTGCCGCCGACGGTCTTGTAGACGTCGAAGGCCACCGCCTTGTGCTCGGACTCCTCGAGGGCGTGCCACAGGAAGAGATCGCGCACGCCGTCGTGGCCGAACATGGCCCGGACCCCGGCGTCGGTCAGCAGCAGCTCGGCCAGGGTGGCCGTGAAGTGCTCGAGGGCGGCGGTGGCGGCCAGGTTGGACTTGGCCGAGAGGAGCTTCTCGCGCTGGGCCAGGCCCCACTTGGTGAACCGCTCGACCCGCTTGGTCGGATAGCCGAGCTCGGCCAGCCGGTCGTTGAGCATGCGGTGCTCCCGGCCGTGCATGGCCTCCTGGCCGATGAAGCCGGCCACCTCCCGCTTCAGCTCGGGGTCGCTCACCTGGTCCCGGAAGTTCCGCACCGAACGGACGAAGAAGTCCTCTCCGTCGGGAAACAGCCCGGACAGGGTGGCGGCCAGGTGGCTCAGGATCAGGTCACCTCCGTCGGCGAAGCGCCGGGGGAGGTCCTGGAGCGACTCCTCGAACGAGATCCGCCGGGTGGGGACCTTGGCGGTCCGTGCCTGACTAGCCGGAACGTTGGGGGTGTCAATGGTCTTCATTGACTACGATTCTAGACGATTCCAAAGTTTCTCTCAATCCTTAAATTCTGTTGAATCCGTCACCCGTCTCTACCCGGGCGGGGGAGGGGACAAGGGCCGGGGAGGGGACAAGGAAGGAGACAGGGAAGGGAGTGGAAAAGAACATGGACATGAGCCGGACCCGGGCCCTGACCATCCCGTCCACCACGCTGCCCGTCGCGGCCAGGGCTGCCACCGCGGCGGGGGCGCTGGGCGCCCTGGCGGGAATGGCCCTCCTGCGGCGCTCCCGGAGGCGGGCGACCACCGACCCGAACGACCCTGCCCACTACGACCTGCCCGCCGGGGAGAACCGGGTGGTGCGCACCGACGACGGCGCCGAGCTGGCGGTCAGCGACGTCGGCCAAGGCCCGGCCGTCGTCTTGGCCCACTGCTGGATGGGGGCGCGGGAGGTCTGGGCGCCGGTGGCGCACCGCCTCGTCACCTCCGGCCACCGCGTGGTCCTCTACGACCAGCGGGGCCACGGCTCGTCGACCGTCGGCTCCGACGGCTTCACCATCCCCCGGCTGGGCGCCGACCTGGCCGCCGTGCTGGAGGCCCTCGACCTGCGCGAGGCCGTGCTGGCCGGCCACTCGATGGGCGGCATGACCGTCATGTCCCTCCTGGCCCACCACCCCGACGTGGCCCGGGACCGGGGCCGCGCCGCCGTCCTGGTGGCCACCGCCGCCGGCGGCCTGGCCGGGTCCATGCCCCGCCGCGCCGAGAACCTGCTCGCCAGCCCGGCCGTCGACCGGCTGCTGCGCAGCGGCTACGGCCCCTCCCTGCAGCGCGCCGTCGTCGGCGCCCGTCCGTGCCGCGACCACCTCGTACGGTGGCGGGACGTGATGGTGGCCTGCCCCGCCGACACGCGTATCGGCTGGCTGCGGGCCATGCGGGACATGGACCTGCGCCCCGCCCTCGCCTCGGTCGAGCTGCCCGTGACCATCCTCGTCGGCTCCCACGACCGCGTGACCCCGCCCCGCTTCGCCTGGGAGCTGGCCCGGCTCATGCCCGCCGCCCGGCTGCGGGTGCTCGAGGGCCACGGCCACACCCTCCCCTTCGAGGCGGCCGGGGACGTGGCCGGGGAGCTGGCCGAGGCCACCCGGGCGACCCGTGCCACCGCCTCGACACCGCCGCCGGCGGGGGTGCCGGCCGGACAGCCCGCGTAGAGGGAGCTCCCCGACCTTCGCGAAATGAACTTGGGCGGCCGTATAAGACGATTCAGATACGGCCGCCTTTTGGGGCGAAACTGCCGCTTTCCGTACCCGGCCCCCTCCGGTCCGTGAGAACGTCGCCTCGGAGCGGGACGACGCCGACGCAAGTGGTGGGATTCGGGCGGTCGTATTCGAATGCTCTCAACGTCCGCCCCAAGTTGCCCAGAAAAAAGTCCCGGAGGTCTCTCCCGGCTCAGCCCGCCTCGGCCATGCTCGCCAGCAGCGACGCCAGGACCTGGCGGTCCCGGGGATAGCTCAGCAGGGCCTGGGCCTCCTCGATGCCGACCCAACGGGCGTCGTCGACCTCGTTGGCGGCGGTGACTTCGCCGGTCTCGGGGGTCATGGCCCAGTAGCGGACCACCTTGGGCCGGCCCTTGCGGTCGACGTAGCTGGTGGAGGCCAGCTCGGCGCCCAGGCGGCAGCGCAGGCCGGTCTCCTCCTCGACCTCGCGGCGGGCGCAGGTCTCGTCGTCCTCGCCCGGATCGCGCTTGCCCTTGGGAAGGGACCAGTCGTCGTAGTGGGGGCGGTGCACGACCAGGACTTCGATGGCGCCGTCGGGCCGGGGCTTCCAGACCACCCCCCCGGCGGCCCGGACTACCTCGTTCTCGGCCACTTCTCGGCGCGGTGCTGTACGGCCTTCCAGGCCGACGACCAGTGGCGCCGGGCCCGGTTGGCATGGTGGGTCTCCCCGGCCAGGAGCAGCCCGGCGGCCAGGGCCAGGCGGCCGTCGAGCTCGGAGCCGGTGGCCCGCAGCCAGCGCTGCCCCGCCGTGGCGGCCCCCAGCTCGGTCACCCACCCGTCCAGCTCGACCAGGGCCCGGTGGAGCTTGGTGGCCGGCCGGCCGGCCAGGTGGGTGCCCAGCTCGGCCGAGGCGCGGGCCGCAGAGACCGAACGGGCCAGGGAGGCCAGGTCCACCCCCTCGCCGTCGTCGTCCCGGCCGCGGAGGACGGGATGGGAGCCCTTGCCGACGGCGTCGGCGGCGCTGCGCCCGAGTTGGTCGAGGCGCCCCCGCACCGCCCGCTCGACGGTGGTGGCCGCCGGCCGGCTCCTGCCCCGGCGCAGCGGTGGGTCGGCCGCCGCCGCCACCAGCCCGTCGACCAGATCGAGGTAGCCCGAGGAGTCCAGGTGGTCCGCCAGCGGCTCGTGGTGGGTCTTGCGCTGCGACGCCAGGATGTCCACCAGCTCGCTGGCGGCGCGCTGGTCCTCGGGGAGGAGCCGGCTGGCCCCGGCGTTGAGCCGGCCGAGGAGGAGGTCGAGGTCGGCCGGGCCGTCGACGTGCTCCCGGAGCTGCTCGAGGCCGGACGCCACCTCCTCGGACCAGGCCGGGTCGAGGACCCGGTGGGTGTCCTCGAGCGCCGCGGCCAGGCGCCCCAGCTCGGCCCGCCAGCGCGCCAGCGCGGCGGGGTCGTCCCCGAGGCGGATCCGCGGGTCGTCGCGCAGCAGCCGCCCGACCGAACGGGCCAGCACGGTCGCGACCAGCTCCGTGGTCGACATCGACCGGCTCCAGCCGGCGGCGGGGCGGACCGCCGGCTCGGGTGTGCCCCCGAGGGCCCGGAACAGCTTGGGCTGGGCGGCGGCGTCGGACACCCCGGCCGCCACCAGCACGTCATGGATCCGGCGCAGTATCGGGAGGGGCCCGTCGGCGGCCAGCTCGATCTCGAGCTCCCGGAAGCTGCCCGTGCGCCCGTCGGCCGCCCGGTAGTCGACGATGTCGTCGTCCATCTCGGCCAGGGTGTCCGTGGCCGACATCAGCAGGTTGCGCCGGCGCCGGGTGTTCAGCACCGCCACCGGGATCACCACGTCCTCACGCAGGTAGGTCCGCAGCACGGCCACGGCGTCGGCGGGGATCTTGTCGGCGGGACCCTCGAAGTCGAGCTCGTCCCTGTCGATGGCGCCGCTGAGGCCCCCGCCGGCATCGTCGTCCTCGGGCGTGGCCGCCGGCAGCTTCAGGGTCCAGGTCTGCGACCCGGCGCTCGAGGTCCGGTGGCGCAGGGTCGCGCCCCAGCGCCCGAGGTTGTAACGGGCCGTGTCGTAGTAGGTGGCTTCCAGCGCCACTTCGGGCAGGCTGACGATCGAGACCCCGATCAGCGCGCTCAGATCGGGGACGTGGAAGGAGTCGTCGACCTCTACCTTGAGCTCGCGTTCGAGCGACGCTCCCATCCCGGGCACGGTATCTCCCACCGCAGGTGGCGCGCCGGTGCCGGGACGGGCCGGAAGGTGAACAGATGGTTCACGGAGCGCCAACGGCGGGCGGTTTGAAGAGGGCCCTCTCGGCCACCGCCCAGAGCTCCTCGAAGCTCCGGGCCGCCGCGCACCTCGGGGAATAGCTCCCCAGCGGGGCCCGGCCCTCTCCCATCCGCTCGACCTGCGCCGAGGCGGGCACGGCCACCCACGGCCGGCCCTGCCCGTCGGGGGGTTCGGCCTCGAGCAGGTCCCGGTGCGCCCCGCGCCGGCGGTCGACCATCGAGAAGAAGGGCAGGAGAACGGGTCGACGGGACTGGCGGGCCAGGAAGGCCTCGAGCTGCCCGTAGGTGCGCAGGGCCAGGGGGGAGGGGACCACGGGCACCGCCACCACGTCGGCGGCGCGCAGCACCGCCTCGGATGCCAGCGACACCGACGGGGCGCAGTCGAGCACGACCACCTCGTAGTCGCGGGCCACGGGGGCCAGCACCCGGGCCAGCCGCCGCACCGGATGGCGGGTGTGGTCGAGGACCACGTCGAGGTGGCGGTTGGAGAAGTCGGCGGGAAGCAGGTCCAGACCGGGGAAGTCCGTCTCCTTCACCGCCTCCGCCACCGCCACCTTGCGCCGGACCAGGCCTCCCGCCCCGCCCTTCACCTTGGCCCGGACCCGGAACAGGAAGGTGGCGGCCCCCTGCGGGTCGAGGTCCCAGAGCAGGGTGCGGCGGCCGTTGCGCGCCGACAGGTAGGAGAGGTTCACCGCAGCCGTCGTCTTCCCGACCCCGCCCTTGATGCTGTAGACGGCCAGGACCCTCACCGGAGGGAGCCGACCAGACGGTCCCAGCGCCCCTCGGTGCGCCAGCGCCGCAGCTGGGCGGAGCGTTCCTTGAGCTGGCCCCGGGCCTTCTGCCCCGAGCGGGCCAGCTCCCGACGCATCTCGCCGAGCACGACGATCGTCCGGGCCGAGGCGCCCTCGGCCGCCAGCGCATCGGCGGCCTCCAGCAGCAGGGCCCGCTGGACGACCGTGTCGTTGAAGTCCCCGAGGACGTCCTGGAGGCCCTTCAGGTCCTTGACCAGGGGGCCCGCCTGGTCACCGGGCAGGAGCCCGGAGAAGAACTCGAGCGTGTAGCGCAGCTCCTTGGCCCGCTTGCGCAGGTCGTGGACGGCCTCGTCCGGTGAGGACTCGTCGATCCGCCTCCCGCGCTTGATCACGCGGCCGAACGTCTCGTCCAGGCGCCGCCGGGCCAGCTCGGCCGTCAGAGGTTGGGCGTCGACGGGCTCCGACGGCAGCAGTGAGGCCAGTGATTCGGCCATCAGGCGCCGGAAGCGCGCCGAGCGCAGCGCCGACTGGAGGTTGTAGTGGGCCGTCTCCCCCCGCTCGGCCAACAGGGCGGTGAACGGGGCGATGTCCCCGCGCAGCTCGTCGGCCACCGCCTCCGCCTCGAGGGCGGGGAAGTCGGTGATGTTGACGTCCAGGTCCCGGGCCGGGGTGGTCACGTCCCCCAGCCACTTGAGCTCGGCCGCCAGGGCGGCGCGGGGCTCCTCGGGCAGCACGTCGCGGGCCAGCTTGAGCACGGTCCGCCCCCGCCGCACGGCCACGCGCAGGTCGTGGAGGAACTCCTGGTCCCAGCGCGCCAGCGTCCCGGGGACGTTGGCCTGCACGGTCTCGAGCAGATGGCGCAGGATCGACACCAGCGCCGTCGGGGCCGGCAGGTCGGGGCGCAGGTCCCGGCCGGGCGCGCCCGAGCCGGGCGCCTCCAGGGTGCCGACGGCGTCGAGGAGGGCGGGCAGGAGATGCACCTGGCCGGCGTCGAGGGCCGCCGCCACCTCGGCGGTCTCGTCCTCGTAGCCCCGCAGCGGGGCCGTGGCCAGGTTCCGGACCGACCCATCGGCCCCCGGGGTGGTGGCGGTCTCGATCACGACCCGGCACACCGTCTTCTGCTCGGCATCGACGACGCGGTGGTCCTCGAGGCGCAGGCGCGCCGTCACCAGCCGCACGAGGGCGCGGGGCCCGGCCCGGCCGAGGACGACGGCGCCGGCATCGGGCCCCAGGTCGGCGGCGCCCACCACCTCGGGCAGCGACCGGGCCGCTCCACTCCACGGCGCCGAGGCGTCGGGCTGGCCCAGCCGGCCGGCCACCACCAGGGTCCGGCTCCCCTCCACCTCGACGTACAGCTCGAGGCCCGCCGAGAGCAGGCGGCGGTCGAACGTGTCGTACCAGTGCCGCGTGACCGCGCTCGACCGGCCGGGAAGCAGCCCATAGCCCTCGGGCAGGCGGAGCTCGGGGGCAGGGGCGGACACGGCGGCCACGTCGGGCGACTGTAGATGGGGCCGGGAGCAGGCGCCGTAAGTGAATTCGCGGTTAACGGGGCCGGGAACTGCTGGACGCGGGGCGCCCGGACCAGATACCAATCCATCGTGACCGCAACGCCCGTAGGCCCGGACGACCTGGTGCACCGCGTCATAAGCGCCGTGCGTCCCCGGCTGCACCCAGAGGTCGATCTTCGGATGCTGGAGGACACCGCCCGGCGGGTCGTCATCGAGCTCAGCGAGGGGGCCCGGGTCGTGGACTTCGTCCCCGTGCTGGCCGAGCACCGGGTCCGCGAGGAGATGCGGGGCTAACCGGCGCCCTCCAGGCAGGCGACGACCTGCTCGTCGGTCGTCGGGGAGAAGTCGGCGTAGAACTGGCCCACGGCCAGGAACGGCTCGGGCGTCTCGACCGCGACCAGCTCGTCGGCGGCGGCGGAGAGCCGGGCCGCCCAATCCGGGGGGGCGACGGGGACCGCCAGCACCACGTAGCTCGCTCCCGCGGCGCGCGCGACCTGACAGGCGGCACGCGCCGTCGAGCCGGTGGCGATGCCGTCGTCGACGACGATGACGGCCCGGTCGGCCAGCGGGACGCGCGCCCGATCACCGCGGTAGGTGTGCGCCCGCCGCTCGAGCTCCGCCCGCTCCCTCTCCTCAGCGGCCCGCATCTCGTGTCCGGGGACGCGCGCGGCGTCCACGACCTCGTGGTTGACGACGGTGACCCCGTCCTCGCCGACGGCGCCCATGGCGAGCTCGGGCTGGAAGGGGACACCGAGCTTGCGCACGAGGATCACGTCGAGCGGGGCGTCGAGGGCCCGGGCCACCTCGGCCGCGACGGGCACGCCGCCGCGGGGCAGCCCGACCACGACCGGACGGCGGTCACGAAGGTGCTCGAGACGCGCCGCCAGCTGCCGTCCGGCCTGCACCCGATCGGCAAAGCTCACCCGCTCCCCCCAGGGTCATTTCTACCGACGCGCTCCCGTGCGCCGGGCGTAATGTCCGGGCAGCGACGCTAGATCGAGGAGGTACCCCATGACCGATCTGGACAGCGTGCTGGGGCTGGTGAACTCGGCCCGGGCCGCGATGGGGCAAGAGCCGCTCGAGTCGCTCCCCCCGGGCCGCCGGGGCTCCAGCTCCGACTGCGTGCTGGCCCGCTCCCTCGGCATGAGCTTCGGGAACCGGAGCGCGTGGGCGGTCCAGGGCCGGCGGCGGCAGCGCAGGGAGGCGGCGCTGATGCTGGCCCGCGCCTGGCAGGTTCACGCCGGCGTGCTCAACAGGCGTGCGGTGCAGCTGCCGGAGACGCTGCGCGACTTCGTCATCGGCTTCGACGCCGGGGACCACCCCGAGCTCGTGGATCCCGCCACCCGCTCCGACAGCGTCGGGGTGCTGGCCGGGCTCTAGGGCCCGGCGTCAGCAGGCCGCAGGGCCCGGCGTCAGCAGGCCGCGCTCAGGCGCGGCCGCCGGCGTGGGGCTCGGGGCGCTCGTCCCCGGGGCCCTCCTTGGCCTTCTCGGCGCGCTCCTGCTCCTCCGCTGCGGTCATGCCGAAGCGGTGGTCCTGGAGGTCCTTGTCCTGGGGCTGCTCGGTGGGCTGTTCGGATGCGGCCATGCCCGCCTCTTTACCCAGACGTAACGTGCACTGTGGCCGCCAACCCGACCGTGCCCGACGGGCTGGTGGCCGTGGTGAAGCGGGACTGCCCGACGTGCACGCTGGTCGCGCCCGTCCTGGCCGGGCTGGCGGGGGACCGGGCCCTGGCGGCCGTGGTCAGCCAGGACGACCCGACGTTCCCGCCCGGGGTCGACGGGGTGGTGGACGACCGGGACCTCGACGTGTCGTGGACCCTCGGCATCGAGACCGTGCCCACCCTCCTGCGGATGGAGGACGGCCGCGAGGTGGCGCGCCTCGAAGGGTGGCGGCGCGGGGACTGGGAGGCCTTCGTCGGCGTGGCCCCGCTGGGGGAGGGGCTGCCCGACTACCGGCCCGGGTGCGGGTCGCGCACGGCCGAGCCCGGCGTGGCCGACGAGCTGGCCGTGCGCCATCACGCAGCGCGGCTGCGCAGCCGGCGGGTCGCGCTGGCCGCCCTGGAGGACGAGGCCGAAGCCCTCTACGAGCGGGGCTGGACCGACGGCCTGCCGGTGGTGGCGCCGACCGAGGCGCGGGTGCTGCGCATGCTGGAGGGGACCACGAGGGCGCCCGACGAGGTGGTGGCGGTGGTCCCGCCCGACCTCGTCGAGTGCACGGTCGAGAAGGTGGCGGTGAACGCGGTGCTGGCCGGGTGCAAGCCCGAGTACCTGCCCGTGGTGCTGGCCGCGGTCGAGGCGGCCTGCACCGACGAGTTCAACATCCACGGCCTCTTGGCCACCACCTGGTTCTCGGGGCCGGTCGTCGTCGTCAACGGGCCCGTGGCCCGCGCCATCGGGATGAACTCGGGCATCAACGCCCTGGGCCAGGGCAACCGGGCCAACGCCACCATCGGCCGGGCCCTGCAGCTGGTCGTCCGCAACGTCGGCGGGGGCCGGCCCGGGGAGGTCGACCGGGCCACGCTGGGCAACCCGGGCAAGTACACGTTCTGCTTTCCCGAGGATGAGGGGGGCTCCCCGTGGGAGCCGCTGTCGGTGGAGCGGGGCGTGCCGGCGGGGCGGTCGGCGGTGACGCTGTTCGCCGGGGCGGGCGTGCAGGGACTGGCCGACCAGCGCTCGCGGGAGCCGGAGGGGCTGGCCGCCACCATGGCGGCCGGGCTCGGCGGCGTCGGGGACCCGAGGATGGCGGCGGTCTGGGACGCCCTCCTCGTCGTGTCCCCGGAGCACGCCCGGGTGTTCCGCGAGGGCGGGTGGGACAAGGCCCGCCTGCGCGCCGAGCTGGGCCGGCCCAGCCTGCTGATCGTCCACGCCGGCGGGCGGGCGGGGATGTTCTCGGCCATCATCGCGGGCTGGGTGAGCGGGGCCATGGGCAGCCAGCCGGTCACGAGGGAGGTGCGGTCGTGAGAGTCGTCCTCGACCCGACGTCGGAGCTGACGCCGGCGCAGCGGTCCGCCAGCCCCCGCCTGGACTCGCTGCAGGGGCGCCGGGTGGGGCTGCTCGACATCAGCAAGCCGCGCGGCGACGTGTTCCTCGACCGGCTGGAGGAGCTGCTGACCGAGCGCGGCGCCGTGGTGGCCCGCTACCGCAAGCCGACGTTCACCAAGCCGGCGCCGGTCGACCTCCGCCAGGAGATCGCCACCCACTGTGAGGCGGTGATCGAAGCCCTCGCCGACTGAGGGAGCTGCACGTCGTGCAGTGTGCACGACATCACCGATCTCGAGTCCCGCGGCGTGCCGGGCGTGATGCTGGCGTCCACGGAGTTCGAGGACGCGGCCGAGGCGCAGGGCCGCTCCCTCGGGTTCCACCCCGCCGCCGTGTTCGTGGCCCATCCGATCCAGGACCGCACCGACGACGAGATGCGCGCCCTGGCCGAGGGGTGCGTCGACGCGGTCGTGGGGGCCATCCGGCGCCAGCGCGGGCGCGAGGGCTGAGCGCCCGACATCACTCCCACAGCTCCTCGGGCTCGCGGCCGCGCGTCTCGGGAACCAGGCGGAACAAGAGGGCGGCGGGGATCACCGGGAGGAATGTCGCCAGGGCCGCCACGCTGAAGCGGTTGCCGACGTCGGCCACGGCCCCGAACAGGAGGAGCCCGGCTGTCGCGCCGAGCACGCCCGCTGCCACCGTCCACCCGCCCACCGACGCGCGCACGGCGGTGGGGAACAGCTCGTTCGACAGCGCCCCCGCCGCCGGGGCGAAGATCGACCCCGTCGTCACCCCCGCCACGTACCCGAGCAGCAGCGCCGGCGTGGAGCCGCTGTAGGTGAGCGTGGCGGCCAGGGCGATCAGCACCAGCCCGAGCCCGGCCGTGGGACGCCGGCCGAGGTGGTCGGCCAGCCACCTCCCCGCCGCCAGCCCGCCGAACCCGGCCGCCCCGGCCACCACGACCATCACGGTCGTCTCCCAGCCCACGAGGTGGCGCACGTTCTGGGCGTAGAGGAACAGGAAGCTGTTGGCCGGACCGGCCACCACCGCCACCGCGAACGCCAGGGCGGCCACCACCGCCAGGCGCCTGCGGTAGGGGCGGGCCACCGGGCCGAGCACGGGGGCGGCGTGTTCCCCACCCACCAGGGTGAAGCGGCCCGTCTCCTCCACCCGGCCGCGCACCCACACGAGCAGGAGGAGGGGAACGACCGCCAGGGCGAAGATGCCCCGGAAGCCCAGCACCCCCTTGGCCAGGCTGTGCAGCACCACCGTGATCCCCGACCCCACGGCGTAGGCGGCGGCCAGCAGCGCCACCGCCTTGGCCCGGTCCCGGGTCGAGGTCTCCTCCACCGCCGCCACCTGCGCCACCGACACGGCGGCGGACAGGGCGGGACGCCCGGCGGCCAGGATCACCACGAACCACCAGTAGCCGGGGCTGGCGGCGGCCAGGATCGTGAGCACCAGGCCGAAGCCGGTGGCCCCGAGGAGGACCTTGCGCCGCCCGATGCGGTCGGCCGCCCCCGCCACCCGCAGGGCGCCGAGCGACGCCAGCCGGAGCACGGCCAGGCCCAGGCCCACCTCGGTGGCCGACAGTCCGGCCTGCTCGGCTATGCGGTCCCCGTGGACGACGTGCCCGAAGCCGCGGGCCACGTCACCAAGAGTGGCTACGGCGCTGAACTGCCCGAAGCCGGCGGCCAGCGCCACCACAGCCAGGGCCAGCACCTTCGGGTCGAGCCACCCCCGCAGCTCGAGGCCGGACGGCCCCGTGGTGCCGGCGGGGTCATGGCGGTCGGCAGCGACGCTGCGACGCTACTGGGTGCGGCTGAGCTGCTCGAGAGGGGCCGGGGCCCCCAAGAGGTAGCCCTGCCCGTGGTCGATGCCGACCTGGCGGCAGGTGTCGTACTCCTCGGGCCGCTCGATCCCCTCGGCCACCACCGAGGCACCGGTGCTGCGGGCGAAGCGACTGAGGGAGCGGGCCAGCTCCCTGCGCCCGGAGTCGAGGTCCATGGAGGCGATCAGGCTGCGGTCGATCTTGATGATGTCCGGGCACAGCGAGACGACGTGGCGCATGGAGGCATAGCCGCTGCCGGCGTCGTCGACAGCCAGGCGGCCACCCCGGTCACGCAGCCGGGTCACGGTGTCGTCGAGGCTGGCGTAGTCGTCGATGCCGACGTGCTCGGTGAGCTCCACGACCAGGCGCCCCCACATGCGCTCGTCGAGGAACTCGCGGAAGGCGTCGGAGGCCAGAGTGGCGGGGCTGACGTTGACCGAGAGGTATCCCTCGGGCGGGGGATCGGCCACGGCCCGGGAGATCGCCAGCATCTCCAGCTCGACGCCGAGCCCGACGGCCTGGGCCTCGGCGTACCACTCGTTGGGGGGGCGCTCGCTGGCGAAGCGGGACAGGGCCTCGTAGCCGACTACCCGCAGGGTGCCGAGCTCGACGATGGGCTGGAAGACGATGCGCAGCGTGTCCCCGATGTTGAGAACGGCCTGGATGCGGCGGCGCTGCTCGAGGGACTCCGGGTCGTCCTGGTCCCCGGGGGAGGCGCCGGGGCCGAGCTCGCCCACCAGGCGCACCAGCTCGTCGAGCAGGCGCCGCCCGGGGGACGTGGCCAGGACCCGGGCCGCCAGGCGTCGCCCCGGCCGGCTGCCCCTCAGCGGGTAACCACTCAAAGTGGTCGAGTAGCTGCTATAGGCACGAATCGCACTATGCGACCTCGGACCCCCCGCCGTCAATAGGCGATGCCCCACTTTCGGTATGGGAGCCGGCGCCGCCTCTACGCCCCCGGGTCAGGGGACGTTGCGCTCCAGCTCGTCCAGCCAGGTGGTGGCGGTGGCGTCGCTCGGTGCCCGCCAGTCCCCGCGGGGGGAGAGCGAGCCCCCCGAACCGACCTTGGGGGCGTTGGGCAGGGCCGAGCGCTTGAACTGCGAGGTCTCGAAGAAGCGGCGGAGGAAGACCGCCAGCCAGCGCTTGATCGTGGCCAGGTCGTACTCGTTGCGGCGGTCGGCCGGGAGCAGCGCCGGCCACACCCCCCGCCCCCGGTCCCCCCACGCCTGGTGGGCCAGGTAGGCGACGCGGCTGGGCAGGTACCCGAAGCGCAGCACGTAGTAGAGGTTGAAGTCCTGCAGCTCGTAGGGCCCCACCATCTCCTCGGAGCTCTGCAGCCGCGTGCCCGACTCGGTCTCGACCGCCGGCACCAGCTCCGGCGAGATCTCGGTGCCGAGGATGGCCAGGAGCACGTCCTCGGCCTCGGGACCGAGCTCCCCGGAGTCCGCCACCCAGCGGATCAGGTACGAGATCAGCGTCTTCGGCACCGACGCGTTCGGGTTGTAGTGCGACATCTGGTCCCCGACGCCGTAGGTGGCCCAGCCGAGGGCCAGCTCGGACAGGTCCCCTGTCCCCACGACGATGGCGTGGTGGAAGTTGGCGAGGCGGAACAGGTGGGAGGTGCGCTCTCCCGCCTGAACGTTCTCGTAGGTGGTGTCGTACACGGGCTCACCGGTCGCGGCGGGATGGTCGAGGTCGGCCAGCATCTGCAGCGCCGAGGGACGGATGTCGATCTCCTGGGCGCTCACGCCGAGGGCCTTCATCAGGGCGTGGGCGTTGGCGAGCGTCCCCGATGTCGTGGCGAAGCCGGGCATGGTGTAGGCCAGCACGTTGGTGCGGGGCAGCTGCAGGCGGTCGGCCGCCTTGGCGCACACGATCAGCGCCTGGGTCGAGTCGAGCCCGCCCGACACCCCGATCACCATGCGGTCGATGCCGGTGGCGGACAGTCGCGTCGCCAGCGCCTCGACCTGGATGTGGTACACCTCGGCGCAGCGCTCGGCCAGCCGCTCCGGATTGGCCGGAACGTACGGGAACCGCGAGATCGGGCGGCGCAGTGGCACCTTCCCGGTCGGCGGACCGAGCGCGAAGCGCACCCGCCGCATCCGCCCGATCCGGTCGGCGTGGTCGTGGGCGGCGTCCGAGAACGAGGTCTGGCGGGTGCGGTCGGCACGCAGCCGCAGGAGGTCCACGTCGGCGGTCACCAGCTGGCTCTCGTTCAGGAAGCGCTCGGACTCGGCCAGGACGTCCCCGTTCTCGGCGATGAGGGCGTGGCCGTCCCACGCCAGGTCGGTCGTCGACTCACCGGCGCCGGCGGCCGCGTACAGGTACGCGGCCATGCAGCGCGCCGACTGGGCCTCGCACAGGAGGCGCCGGAAGTCGGCCTTGCCGATGACGATGTTCGACGCCGACAGGTTGGCCAGCACGGTGGCGCCCGCCAGGGCGGCGTAGCTCGACGGGGGGGTGGGGACCCAGACGTCCTCGCAGATCTCGACGTGCAGCACCAGGCCCTCGACGTCGGTGGCCTCGAACAGGAGCGCGGGGGAGAAGGGGGCGCTCTGTCCCGCCACCCGTACCTCGGACTCCACCGCGTCGCGCGCCGCCACGAACTGGCGCTTCTCGTAGAACTCGCGGTAGCTCGGCAGGTAGCTCTTCGGCACCACGCCGAGGACCCGGCCCCGGTGCGCCACCACCGCGCAGTTGAACAGGCGGCCGTCCACGCGCAGCGGCGCGCCCACGGCCACGACCGTTGGCAGGTCGGCCGTCGCCTCGACCACCCGGCCGAGGGCGTCCTCCACGGCGCCGAGGAGGGCGTCCTGGTGGAACAGGTCGTCGGCGGAGTACGCAGACAGGCCGAGCTCGGGGAGCACGCACAGGGCGGCGTGGTCCGCCGCCGCCCGGCGGACCAGCGCGATCGTCTGGTCGGCGTTGTACCCGGGGTCCGCCACCCGCACCGTCGGTACGCCCACGGCCAGCCGGGCAAACCCGTGCCGGTAGAGGGACTCGAACGGCAGGCTCATCCGCCCCCAGTCTGGCAGGAGACCCGTACACAGCAGCGCCCCGGTTGCGGATCGAGGCGGGCGCTGAGGCCCTTGGCCCTCATCCCCTCGATCATCCCCTGCACCAGCTCCACGTTCATCCCGCACACCAGCTCGCGCTGCTCCTCGGCCACGGCGTGGAACGGACAGTTGCGCAGTACGACCGACCCGTCCTCGACGAGGGGCTCGTAGCCCTCCTCGCCCAGCGCCGCCGCCACCGCCTCGAGGGCGGCCGCCCGTCCCCGGCCCGCCCTTCTCGGGGCCGACGCGCCGACCTGACGCCCGTGCTCGCGGGCCTGGTCCCGGGCCGCCGCGGCGGGGGCGGCGCCGGTCTGCTCGGCCCGGGCCACGGCGGCGGCCAGGAGCCGCCCGGCCAGCTCGTAGCGGCGGTCGGGCAGGTGGATCGACATCTCCCCCCGGGCCCGCCGGTAGAGCTTGGCGGGGCGGCCGGCCCCGGGGCCGCTGCGCCCCGGCGGGCGGCGGAACTCGACCTCGAGCAGGCCGACCTCGGCCAGCTTGTCGAGGTGGAAGGCGGCCACGGAGCGGGCCACGCCGAGGGCGGCGGCGGCCTCGTCCCGGCCCACGGCGTCGGGCTGGGCCACGACGTAGGCGTACACCCGGCCCCGCTGGGGCTCGTGCAGGGCGGCCGCGGCGGCCAGCTCGGGTCGTTCGTCCACGTCGCCAATTCTAAAACAGAAAGTCCTTGACGCAATGGGGGTGGGTCTCTAAAGTCAGGATAAGTCGTCTATAGAACCGCCTACATACCGAGGAGGCAGACACCATGGCCACCGCCACCCCCCTGCAGGAACGGATGCTCCCCCGACCCCTGCGTGTCCTCGACGCCCCGGCCGTGCACGAGCGCCGGCTGACCGACCCCGCCTACCAGGCCTATCTGATCCTGCGCCTGGCCTTCGTGGTGGCGCCGATCGTCTTCGGCGTCGACAAGTTCTTCAACTGGATGGTCCCGTGGACCCGCTACCTGTGGGTCGGCTTCTCCAACTTCCTGCCCGGGACGCCCCACCAGATCATGGAGGGCGTCGGCGTCCTCGAGATCACGGCCGGGATCCTGGTCCTGACGCTGCCCCGCCTGTCCCCGTACGTGGTGGCGGCCTGGCTCGGCGGCATCGTCACCGACCTCGTGATCCAGAGCATTTCCATCGGGGGCCACACCCGGGTCTTCTGGGACATAGCCCTGCGGGACTTCGGCCTGATGCTGGCTGCCCTGGCCCTGGCCCGGCTGGCCGCCGCCTACGCCCCGCCGCTGTTCTCCCGGCGGTCGTCGTGAGCGCCGGCTCCGGCTCCGCCGGCAATGTCAGAGCCGGCTCCGCCGGCAATGTCGTGATCGTCGGCGCCAGCCTGGCCGGCGCCAAGGCGGCCGAGACCTTGCGCAAGGAAGGGTTCGACGGCGGGGTGGTGCTGGTGGGGGAGGAGCCCGCCCGCCCCTACGAGCGCCCCCCGCTGTCGAAGGACCTCCTGCGGGGCGACGTCGGCGCCGAGAAGGCCTACGTCCACGACGAGGGCTTCTACGCCGACAGCGGGATCGACCTGCGCCTGTCGTGCCGGGTCGAGTCGGTCGACGTGGGGGCGCGCCGGGTGGCGCTGTCCGGTGGGGAGCAGGTGCCGTACGACTCCCTGCTGCTGGCCACCGGCGCCGCCCCCCGCCGCCTCTCGCTCCCCGGCGCCGACCGGAGCGGGATCCACTACCTGCGCACCCTGGCCGATGCCGAGGGGCTGGCGGCGGCCATCCGCTCGGCGGGCAGGGTGGCGGTGATCGGCGCCGGCTGGATCGGCAGCGAGGTGGCGGCTTCGGCCCGGCAGATGGGGGCGGAGGTCTCGATGGTCGAGGCGGCCCCGCTGCCCCTCGTGCGGGTGCTCGGCCCCGAGCTGGGCGCCTTCTACCGCGACGTCCACGCCGACCACGGCGTCGATCTCCACATGGGGGTCGGGCTCAAGGAGCTGCGCGGCTCGGCCTCCGGCGCGGTCGAGGAGGTCGTGCTGGTCGACGGGACCGTGATCGCGGCCGACGTGGTGGTCGTCGGCGTGGGCGTCTCCCCCCGCGTGGAGCTGGCCGAGGCGGCGGGACTGGATCTCGACAACGGTGTCGTGACCGACCAGTTCCTGGCCGCCAGCGCCCCCGGCGTGTACGCGGCCGGGGACGTGGCCAGCGCCTGGCACCCCGTGCTCGAGCGGCGCGTCCGCCTCGAGCACTGGTCGTCCGCGCTCAACCAGGGACCGGTGGCGGCGCGCAACATCCTCGGCGGGGCCGTCCCGTACGAGAAGCTGCCGTACTTCTTCTCCGACCAGTACGACGTAGGCATGGAGTACACGGGCCTGGCGACGGACTGGGACGAGGTCGTGTTCCGGGGGGACCCGGCCACGCGTCAGTTCATCGCCTTCTGGCTGAAGGACGGCCGGGTGCAGGCGGGGATGAACGTGAACGTCTGGGACGTCACCGACGCCATCGGGGAGCTGGTCCGCTCCCGCCGTCCCGTCGAGCGGGCCCGCCTGGCCGACGCCGACGTCGACCTCGGAGCGGTCCTGGGCTGATCCCCCGCCCGGCCGACGTGCCGCCTAACCCCAGCCGCCGGGAGTCGTGGTCGGCGTGGTGTAGGGCTGGGTGGTCGTGGTCGTCGGCGGCTGCGTCGTCGTCGTCGGCGGCCGGGTGGTCGTGGTCGGCGGCCGGGTCGTCGTCGGGGCCGGAGCCGGGCTCGTGCGCGTCGCCACCGTGGTCGGGGTAGATCCGGCCGTGGTTGCCGTCGACTGACCGACCCGGGGCGCCTGCGTCGTCGGGGTTGCACCCGGAGCCGCGCCGGGTGGGGCCGTGGTGGCCGCGGCGTTGCCGGCCGTGGTGGGCGGGGCGCCGGTGGGCGTGGTCGGAGATGTCGTGCTCGGCGCCGGCGTCCCGGTCGTCGGAGAGCTCTGGTGCACGACGGTCGGCCCGGCCGAGCCGCAGGCGGCCGCCGCCATCCCCATCCCCACTGCCCCGACCATGCCCGCCACTGCCATCCGGCCGCTGATCACAACCGTCTCTACGTGACCGGACCCCGGGCGGTTCGACGGCCCTCTCCGGGCGCGCCGTCCGGACAGGGCCGGGCCCGCTCTAGGCGCCGGAGACCAGGGTCAGGGCGGAGTACAGGCCGTAGCCCATGAGGGCGCTGGCACCCGCTCCCAGGGCCACGGCGCCGGCCAGCGGCCGCCGCTCGCGGGCCGCCCAGCGCGGGTACACCAGCACCACGAGCAGCTGCGACACCCACAGGGCCACGAGCGAGGGCTTGACCAGGTCGCGGTAGAAGGCGTCGGGGTTGATCAGGCTGAGCAGGCTGGCCGCCATGAACCCGGACGCCACCAGCCGGTTGGCGGTGCGGATCGGGTGGCCCGACATGGCGTGGAGCAGACGCGCCAGCGCGACGAACTCGGCCAGCATCACCCCGGCCGTGCTCACCACCACGCCGAGCCCGACGAGGTCGGCGAAGCCGTGTCCCCACGTGGCGCGCCCCAGCGTCACCCCGGGGATCTCACCCGCCGACGCGCCGGGCGCGGCGTTGGCCCACACGAGCGATCCGACCAGGACTGCGGCGGCGGCGGCGCCGAACCCGAGGAGCAGGCCGCGCTGGACGGTGCGTGACCCGGCCCGCACCTCACCGCCGAGGAACAGCGGGAGGCTCGAACACACGAACAGCAGCGAGACGTTGAGGCTGCCGTGCACGAGCGTTCCCGTGCCGCCGTGCACGGCCAGGGCGGCCCCCGGCGCCCCGACCGAGTGGCGCCCGGCGGCCAGCAGCGCCAGCACCACCACCGTCTGTCCCGCCGCCAGGGCGGCCGCCACCAGGAGCATGGCGCGGACGTGCATCATCGCCACCGCGCTCACCGCCAGCGGCACGGCCACCTCGAGGAGACGGCGGTGGGGCACGACGCCGGGGAACACCGCCGGCAGCAGGTCGTAGACCACGTAGGTCACGGTGTAGGGCAGGTACAGCCCGTAGCTGACGATCCAGACCGCGCCCTGGGCCCGTGCCACCCGCCGCCCCGCCGCCGCCTCCACGAAGGCGTACAGGCCGCCGGCCGAGACGATCCGCTCCGAGTAGCGGTACCAGACGGCCAGGGGGACGGCGAAGGCGGCCACCGCCAGCACCACCACCAGCCCCATCGACCGCCGGGTGGCGACCACGCCGGGGACGTTCAGGGCCACCAGCGCGAGCGGGCCCCCGGTGGCGACGATGGTGAATCCGACGAACAGCGGCAGCGAGACGGCGCCGTCCGTCCCGATGGCGGCGCCGCCCTGCTCGAGGGTGGCTACCCCCAACCGCTGCCCTGGGACACGGTGGTCGAGGTGCTGGATGCGGGCGGCTGGGTCGTCTGCGAGCCGGACCCCCCGTTGGAGGTCCCGCCCGAGTTGTTGGTCGAGACGCTGCCGGCCGAGCTGCCACAGGCGGCCGCCAGCAGGCCGAGGCCGACGACGGCGGCACCGATCGTCACACGGAGTTTGCGCATCGGCTCTCCCTTGTCGCGGTTGCGGTCCGTACTACGGATCGAACGTCCATCCGGTTCTCCTGGCCGGCGGGATCCGTGCCAATCCCTCCGGAACCCTGGCCCGTACCTCTAGCCATGACCCAGCCCCAGATCGGAAGCGTGGCCCGAGCCGACAGCCTACGGAGGACCGGCGCAGGAGGATGGGAATCGTCGCGGGACCGGGCGCTCACCTGGAGCAGCCAGGGCCTGGCGGTGGTGGGAGCGGGGCTGATCCTGTGGTCGTCGGCCCTCCACCTGCATCTGTGGGCCACCAGCTACCGGCACATCGCGACGGTCGGCCCCCTGTTCCTCGTGCAGGGCATCGTTGCCGTCCCGCTCGCGCTGGCGGTGGTGGCCCTCAGGCGGGTGGTGCTGATGCTGGCCGGCGCCGCCCTGCTCACGGCCACCGCCTTCGGCCTGCTCCTGTCCTCGTGGGTGGCGCTGTTCGGGTACCAGGAGAGCCTGTCGGTGCCGTACGCCGGAATGTCGCTGGTGATCGAGTTCGGCGGGGCGGCCGTTCTGCTGGCCGCCGCCGCCCTCGCTCGGGCCGGGCGGCGGAGGGGCCGGTAACCCAGGGGTCCCGGCCCGTCCGCTCCGTCGGCGGGCGGTCCCGGCCCCTACGACTTGCTGGTGACCGGCTGACCCGAGGCGTTGATGACGTACCACGTGCCCCCGAAGCTGGTGATGCCCTCACCCTTGGCCTGTCCGGGCGCCGAGTCCCCGGCGAACGTGTAGAGGGGATAGCCGCCGTAGGTGACATAGAGGCTGCCCTTGGAGTCCTTCACCGTCCCGAGCAGCGAGGCCTGGATCCCGGCTCCCGTCTTGGCGGTGGTGACGCCGGACGGAAGCTCGGTGTCGGGCCAGATCTTGGTGCAGCCGTTGTCGTCGGTGCAGGTGATCTTGCCGCCCTTCTCCGAGGTGAGCAGGTAGAGAGTGCGCCCGTCCCCGTTGACCAGCACCGATCCGAAACCGGCCACGGTGGCGGTGGAGATCGTGGGGGCCGCCGCCTGCGACGACGCTGTCGAGCCGCTGCTCGACGACGTCGAGCTGCTGGCTGAGCTGTTCGAGCCCGAGGCGGCGCCGGTGGAGCCGGAGCTGCCGCACGCGGCCAGGGCCAGCGCCGCCGCCGCCAGCGCCCCGCCGCCCGCCAGTCCCCGCCGCCACGTGCGGGCCGGCCCATGGTTGCTGTTCACGGATTTGTCCTCCTGTGGTTCGGTTCCGACTAACTACGGGGGGCCGCCAGCTCCGGATTGGTCGCCGGCGCAGCGGGCTGATCGGATATCCGGACAGCGAGCGGGTAGGTGGGAGCGGTGACGATGACCGAGCAGGAGGCCGGGCACCCCCTGGACCGGGCCGAGGCCGAGCTGATCGACGCCTACTGGCGGGCCGCCAACTACGTGTCCGTGGGCCAGATCTACCTGATGGGCAACCCTCTCCTGCGGGAGCCGCTCCGACCCGAGCACGTGAAGCCGCGGCTCCTCGGCCACTGGGGGACGACACCGGGGCTCAACTTCATCTACGCCCACATGAACCGGGTGATCCGCGGGCGCGACCTCAACGCCATCTACGTCATGGGCCCGGGCCACGGCGGCCCGGCCGCAGTCGCCAACGCCTACCTCGAGGGCACCTACAGCGAGCTGTACCCCCACATCTCACGCGACGAGGACGGCCTGCGTCGGCTGTTCCGGCAGTTCTCGTTTCCCGGGGGCATCCCCTCGCACGTGGCGCCCGAGACGCCGGGATCGATCCACGAGGGCGGGGAGCTGGGCTACTCGCTGGCGCACGCCTACGGAGCCGCCTTCGACAATCCCGACCTGCTGGTCTGCTGCATCGTCGGGGACGGGGAGGCCGAGACCGGTCCCCTGGCCACGGGATGGCACTCCAACAAGTTCCTCGACCCCGTGACCGACGGGGCGGTGCTGCCGATCCTGCACCTCAACGGGTGGAAGATCGCCAACCCGACCGTCCTGGCGCGCATCCCGGACGCGGAGCTCACCGCCCTCCTCGAGGGGTACGGCCACCGTGTGCACTGGGTGTCGGGCTCCGATCCGGCCGAGATGCACCAGGCCATGGCCGCCACCCTCGACCGGGTGGTCGACGAGATCGGCGCCATCCAGGAGCGGGCCCGGGAGGCGGGGGACCCGACCCGGCCCCGCTGGCCGATGATCGTGATGCGCACGCCCAAGGGCTGGACCGGGCCCAGGACCGTGGACGGCCAGGCGGTGGAGGGGACGTGGCGCTCCCACCAGGTCCCCCTCGCAGAGGTGCGTACCGACCGCGACCACCTGGCGGCCCTCGAGGAGTGGATGCGCAGCTACAGGCCCGACGAGCTCTTCGACGAGACCGGCGCCCTCGTCCCCGCCCTGGCGGCGCTGCCGCCGCGTGACGACCGCCGGATGAGCGCCAATCCCCATGCCAACGGGGGCCTGCTCCTCCGCGGCCTCGAGATGCCGGACTTCCGCTCCTACGCCGTCGACGTGCCGAAGCCGGGCACCGGCTTCTCCGAGGCCACGCGCGTGCTCGGGACCTTCCTGCGCGACGTGGTGCGGGCCAACCCGCACCAGTTCCGGATCTTCGGTCCGGACGAGACGGCGTCGAACCGGCTGCAGGCGGTGTTCGAGGCCACCGACCGGCAGTGGGATGCCGAGACCCGCCCGGAGGACGACCACCTGGCGCCGGAGGGCCGGGTGGTGGAGGTTCTCTCCGAGCACCAGTGCCAGGGCTGGTTGGAGGGATACCTGCTGACCGGCCGACACGGCCTGTTCAACTGCTACGAGGCCTTCATCCACATCGTGGACTCGATGTTCAACCAGCACGCCAAGTGGCTGAAGACGACGCGCGACATCCCGTGGCGCCGGCCCGTGGCCTCGCTCAACTACCTGCTGTCCTCCCACGTCTGGCGCCAGGACCACAACGGCTTCTCCCACCAGGACCCGGGCTTCATCGACCACGTCGTCAACAAGAAGGCCGAGATCATCCGGGTGTACCTGCCGCCCGACGCCAACTGCCTGCTGTCCGTGGCCGACCACTGCCTGCGCAGCCGCCAGTACGTGAACGTGATCGTGGCCGGCAAGCAGCCCGCTCTCGACTACCTGTCGATGCAGGACGCCGTGCTGCACTGCACCCGCGGCGTCGGCATCTGGAACTGGGCCTCCAACGACCGTGACGACCCCGACGTGGTGATGGCGTGCTGTGGGGACGTCCCGACCCTCGAGACCCTGGCTGCGGTCGACATCCTCCGGCGGGAGCTGCCCGAGCTGCGGGTGCGGGTCGTCAACGTCGTCGACCTGATGCGGCTGCAGCCCGAGAGCGAGCATCCCCACGGGCTGTCCGACCGCGAGTTCGACGCCATCTTCACCAGGGACCGGCCCGTGATCTTCGCCTACCACGGCTACCCGTGGCTGATCCACCGCCTGACCTACCGGCGGACCAACCACGACAGCTTCCACGTGCGGGGCTACAAGGAGGAGGGCACCACCACCACGCCGTTCGACATGGTGATGCTCAACGACCTCGACCGGTTCCATCTGGTGATGGACGTGATCGACCGCGTCCCGACCCTCGGCTCCCATGCCGCCCAGCTGCGCCAGCACGTGGCCGACGAGCGGGTGCGGTGCCGCACCTACAGCCGGGAGCACGGTGAGGACCCCCCGGACGTCCGCGACTGGACCTGGCCGGCCTGAGCGGCCCGCCCCGCCCGTGCGCGTCCTCGTCGTCAACGCCGGCTCCAGCAGTCTCAAGCTGTCGGTCCTCGACGGTGAGCGGCGGGAGTGGGCCGTCAACATCCCCGCCCCGGGTGGCCGGATCGATCAGGACGCCGTGTCCGACGCCATCGGCACCCACGGCGCCCTCGACGCCGTGGGCCACCGCATCGTCCACGGCGGGACCGAGTACACCGCCCCGACGGTCGTCGACCCGGATGTGCGGGCCCGCCTCGAGGCCCTGACCGACCTGGCGCCCCTGCACCAGCCGAAGTCGCTGCAGGCCCTGGACGCCGTCACCGCCGTCGTGCCCGGCTGTCCCGCCGTGGCGTGCTTCGACACCGCCTTCCACGCCGGCATCCCGCCGGCCGCCGCCACCTACGCCCTGCCCCGGGAGTGGCGCCGGCGCTGGGACCTGCGCCGGTTCGGGTTCCACGGCCTGTCCCACTCCTACGCCTCCCGCCGGGCCGCCGAGCTGCTGGGCGCGGACCGCTCCGGACTGCGCATCGTCAGCTGCCACCTCGGGGCGGGAGCCTCGCTGGCGGCGGTGCAGGGAGGCCGCTCCGTGGACACGACGATGGGCTTCACCCCCCTCGAGGGCCTGGTGATGGCCACCCGCTCGGGCAGCGTCGACCCGGGGATGGTCCTCTGGCTCGAGGAGCACGTCGGGATCCCGGCGCCGGAGCTGGCGGCGGCCCTCGAGCACCGCTCGGGGCTCCTCGGTCTGGCCGGCACCGCCGACATGCGCGCCGTCGTCGACGCCGCCGCCAGCGGGCAGGAGGACGCCGTCCTGGCCCTCGAGGTCTACCTCCACCGGCTGCGGGCCGGGGTGGCCGCCATGGCCGCCGCCATGGACGGGATGGACGTGATCGTGTTCACGGGTGGGGTGGGGGAGGCCTCGGCGGTCGTCCGGGCCCGGGCGGCGGCCGGTCTCGGCTTCCTGGGTGTCGGCCTGGACGGGGCCGCCAACGAGGGGGGCACCGGGGACCGCCAGATCGGCGCCACCGGGGCGGTGGTGCGGGCCCTGGTCGTCGAGGCCCGCGAGGACCTCGAGATCGCGCTCGGGGTCCGCCAGGCGCTGGGCTCCTGACCTCCGGGTTTGCGTCGACCGGTCCCCGGCGGCCGATCATGGGGGATGGTCGGAAGGTGGTCCAGGATCGGGCGCGGCCGCGCCCTGGCTGCGGCTGCCGTCCTGGCCGCGGTCCTGGCCGGCTGCGGTGGCGGGAGCGCGCCCTCCGCCGGCTCCACGTCCAGGACCTCGGGGGGCGGCGGGGGAGGTGCAGCTGCGCCGGTGAGGACCGTCCCCGGCATGCCGCCCGTGGTCGATCCGGCCAACATCTACAGCCAGGCGGGGCCGGGGATGCTGAGTGCGACGGCGCGGCGGGCCCTGTCCCGCGTCTACGTGCCCGACCGCCGGACCAACAACGTGCTGGTCATCGATCCCGCCACCTTCAAGGTGGTGGCGGCGGTGCCGACCGGGCTCAACCCCCAGCACGTCGTGCCGGCCTACGACCTCTCGCGGCTGTGGGTCGTCAACAACTCGGAGGCGGACCCCGCCTTCGGGACGCTCACGCCGATCGATCCCACGACCGCCAAGTTCGGCCCGAGCGTGCGCGTCGAGGACCCCTACAACATGTACTTCACGCCCGACGGCGCCTACGCCATCGTGGTGGCCGAGGCCCTGCGCCGCCTCGACTTCCGCGATCCGCACACGATGGCGCTGCGGTTCTCGCTGGCGACACCGTCCTGCCCCGGCATCAACCACATGGACTTCTCCGCCGACGGCTCGTACCTCATCGCCACGTGCGAGGACGCCAACCGGCTGGTGAAGGTCGACTGGGCGGGGCGGCGGGTGGTCGGCACCCTGGATCTCGGTGCCGGTGCGCTGCCCCAGGACATCCGGCTGTCTCCCGACGGACGCACGTTCTACGTTGCCGACATGCTGGGCAACCGCCTGATCCGGGTGGACGGCTCGTCGTTCTCGGTGAAGGGCAGCGTCGATCTGGCCGCCACCGGCGGCTTCGGCGCCCACGGCCTCTATCCCAGCCGCGACGGGCGCCGCCTCTACGTGGCCAACCGGGGATCGGCGGCGCGCGGCTCGGCCCCGCCCCGCGGGCGGGGGAGCGTCTCGGTGGTGGACTTCGCCACCGACCGGGTGGTGGCCAACTGGCCCGTTCCCGGCGGCGGGAGCCCTGACATGGGCGGGGTGAGCGCCGACGGTGACCAGCTGTGGCTCTCGGGCCGGTACGACAACAGGGTGTACGTCTTCGACACCCGCAGCGGTCACCTGATCACCGACATCGCGACCACCCCGGCCGGTCTCGAGCCCCACGGGCTGTGCGTGTGGCCGCAGCCCGGCCGCTACTCCCTCGGCCACACCGGGAACACCCGGTGAGGAGACTGGCCGTGGTGACGGCAGCCCTGCTCCTGGCGGCGGGGGCGGCGGGCTGCTCCTCCTCGTCCCCCACCGGTCCGACGTCGGGCTCGACGACGACGACAGCCGGCTCCGGATCGGGGGGTGGCGCGGGGAGCGGTGGCGGGAGCGGGACCGGCGCCGGATCGGGCACGGCCGCGGTGCGCGTGGACGCGACGGCGGCGTCCTGGCACCTGGGCGCCGGGGTGTCGCGTGCCGTGGTCTGCACCCAGGGCACCAGCCTGCTCGTGCTCGGAGGGTTGGCCACCGGGGACACCTCCACCGACGCGGTGTGGACGGTCGACCCGGCGGCGGGCACCGCCCGGCGCTCGGGCCACCTGGCCCGGGCGGTCCACGACGCCGCCGGCAGCTGCACGAGCGGGGGGGCGCTGGTGTTCGGCGGGGGGGCGGCCTCCACGGTCGGCACCGTGCAGCGGTGGTCCCCGGTCGGCACCCGCCTCCTCGGGCAGCTGCCCCAGCCCCGCTCGGACCTGGCGGCGGCGGCGCTGGGCGGCCGCGTCTACGTGGTCGGGGGTTTCGACGGCACCGAGATGACGGCGCCGATCCTGGCGACGTCGGACGGAACCGGCTTTTCCGTGGTGGGGACGCTGCCGGTCCCGGTCCGCTACCCGGCCGTGGCCGCCGCGGCCGGGGCCATATGGGTGATCGGCGGCCAGCTCGGCACCGGGGAGTCGTCCAGCACCGGAGGACAGACCGACGCCATCCAGCGCTTCGACCCCGCCACCGGGCGCACGGTCGTGATCGGCCACCTGCCGGAGCCGCTGGGGCACGCCAGCGCCCTGGCCCTCGGCGGCCGCCTGTTCGTGGCCGGCGGGCGGGTCGGCACCACCGCCTCGGACCGGATCTGGGCCGTGGACACCCGCTCCGGGCAGGTCCGGGCGGCCGGCACCCTGCCCGGGCCGGTCTCAGACGCCGGCGCCGCCGTGGTCGGCACCACCGGCTGGCTGGTGGGAGGGGAGCTGTCGGGGCCCACCGCCCCCCTGGACACCGTCGTCGAGCTCAGGGTGGCCGGCGGTGGGTAGGAATGACGATTGACGCCCGTCCGCCGGGTGTCTTAGCCTATGCGAATGGGAAGATTAGTTACGGCTAAGTAGCCGGGCGGACCAGGACAGCCGGAGCGAGGACGGAGAGAGGAGGGCGGTGAGCGAACCCCGGACCCTGCTGCTCGGTGCCCTGGCCGGGCTCACCATCCTGTTCGGTCTGCCCATCGGCCGACTCCGTGACCCCCGGCCCGAGCTGCGCCAGTTCCTCAACGCCCTGGCGGTCGGCGTGCTGGTCTTCCTCGTCTGGGACGTGCTCTCGCACGCCTTCGACCCGATCGACACCGCCCTCGGCAACCTGCACGACCACAAGGGGGGCTTCGGTCCCGTCCTCGGCTACTCGGCCCTGTTCTTCGCCGGCATCGGCATCGGCCTGGTCGGCCTCGTCTACTACGAGCGCCGGCTCCTCGGCCGCCCGACGCGCCCCGGTCCGGGCGCGGCCGTGGCCAACCAGGTGACCCCGGGCCGGGTGGGGATGTCCGGATGGAGCAACGCCCGACGGGTGTCGCTGATGGTGGCCGTCGGCATCGGCCTGCACAACTTCGGTGAGGGCCTGGCCATCGGGGGCAGCGCGGCGCGCGGCGAGATAACCCTTGCCACCCTCCTTGTGATCGGCTTCGGTCTCCACAACGCCACCGAGGGGTTCGGGATCGTGGCCCCGCTCACCATGGAGGAGGACCGGCCGAGCTGGCCGTTCCTGCTGGCGATGGGGGCCATCGGCGGGGGCCCGACCATCATCGGCACGGCCGTGGGGCGCCAGGTGACCAGCCAGGCCGCCAGCGTGATCTTCCTCACCCTGGCCGCCGGCTCGATCCTCTACGTCGTGATCCAGCTCCTCGGGGTGGCCAGCCGCGCCGTGCGCCGCGAGCTGATCGTGTGGGGCGTGTTCCTCGGCCTGGTGGCCGGATTCGTCACTGACATGGTGGTCAGCGCCGCCGGGGCCTGACGATGCCCGACCGCCTCGACTACCTCACCATCGACGCCGACAACCACTACTACGAGACTCCCGAGGCCTTCTCCCGGCACATCGAGTCGCGCTTCGCCGACCGGACGCTGCGGGTCGAGCGCGGCGGGGACGGCGGGCAGGTGGTGCTGCTCGGCGGCCGGCCCTACACCTTCAGCGACCCGAAGTTCGACCGCACCAATCCGCCCGGCTCGCTGACGTCGATCCTCAGGGACCCGGAGGCGGCCCAGTACGCCGCCACCTTCAGTGAGGAGTTCATGCTGCCGGCCTACCAGGACCGGGAGGCGCGCCTGGCGCTCATGGACGAGCAGGGCATCGAGGCCGCCATCCTGCTGCCGAGCCTGGCCGTGTGCGTGGAGCAGCCGATCAGCACCGACCCGGAGCTGACGGCGGCGGTGCTGCGGGCGTTCAACCGCTGGCTCGAGGACGACTGGGGATACGCATGGAGAGAGCGGATATTTGCCGTGCCGCTGGTCTCGCTGCTGGACGTGGGCGCGGCGTGCGCCGAGCTGGAGCGGGTCCTCGGTCGCGGGGCCCGGCTCGTCCACCTGAAGACGGGGCCAGTGGCGGGCCGGTCACCGGCGGACCCGGTCTTCGATCCGTTCTGGGCGCGCGTCGAGGAGGCCGGGATACCCGTGGTGTTCCACATCGGTGACTCCGGCTACCCGGAGATGTTCGGTCCGGCGTGGGGAGAGGACCCCCGGGCGTCGGTGCGGCGCTTCTCGGCGTTCCAGTGGGCGTTCCTGCACGGTGACCGACCGCTGATGGAGACGCTGGGGGCGCTCACCTACCACAACCTGTTCGGACGTTTCCCGGGCGTGCGCATCATGAGCATCGAGAACGGCTCGGACTGGGTGGCCTACCTCTTCCGCCATCTCGACAAGAAGAAGGGGATGGGCCGGCACGGGCCGTGGCCGGGCGGGTACTTCCGGGGCCGGCCGAGCGACATCCTGCGGCAGCACCTCTACCTCACGCCCTACCCCGAGGACGACGTGCCCGCCCTGCTCGATCTGGTTGGTGACGAGCATCTGCTGTTCGGCTCCGACCATCCGCACCCGGAAGGGCTGGCCGATCCGAACTCCTTTGCCGCCCTTCTGGGGGACACCGACCCGGCCACCACCCGTCGGGTGATGCGCGACAACACGGCAGGGCTGCTCGGGCTCAGCTGACGTTCGCCAGCGCCATCGGTGGCGAGCTCGACGCCGTGGCGCCCTCGGCGCGCAGCGGGCTGTGGCACAGCACGAACCGGTCCACGCCGGCGTCGACCAGCTCGTCGAGCCTCAGCCCCTCGGCTATCCGGATGCCGAAGCGCATGAACAGCTCCTGGTGGCAGGGGCTGACGTTGGCGCCACGCACCGCCTCGGCCACCACCTCGAACGCCCATGTGTCGGCACCCACCAGGGCGGGCCGGAACCGGGCCAGCCAGCGCGACTCGCGCAGGTAGGGACCGGGGTTGCCGTGGAGGTAGCGGCGGGGGTCCAGCCGGATCAGCCGGTTCCAGCCGGTGCGGAGCAGAACGGCGTCTCCGGGCTCGAGGTCGGGCAGGGACTGGCGCCCGGCGGCGGCGGTGAGGTCCTCCACCGTCACTCGGTAGTCGTCGGCCAGCACCGGCGCGCCCTGGACGTCGACGATTGCGTCGCTCTCACCCCTGTCCACCTTGAGGGCCACCAGGTCCAGCAGCAGGCCCCGGGTGCACAGCGGCGGGCCCCAGCTCGGCGTGTCGAGATCGGTCGTCCCCCACGTCCGCGCCAGGTCCGGTCCGCGCCGGCCCCCGTAGAACATGGCACCGACGCCGCAGTGGTGCAGCCCGTTGACCTTGGTGCCGAGGTTGTAGCTGGTGTGGACCCGCTCCTCGTGGTAGCTGAGCCGGTTGGCCCCGCCCGGCCGCGCCCCCGCCACCTCCCCGTCGAAGGGGGCGGTGGGCTCGTAGCCGGACACAACCAGGCGCTGCTCGTAGCGCCGGGAGCCGAAGGCGGGGAAGCCGTTGAACAGCGTCTCTCCGAGGCCGAACGTGCGCACCGGGCGTTCCGGATCCAGCAGGCCCAGGGCCGAGGCGGTCTTCTCGGGGGTGACCTCGTTGTAGGTCCCGAGCCGGTCACTCGCTCCGTAGGGCCCGGGGGCCCAGGCGCCGGCCTCCACCGCGGCGACGTCGAACATCTCGTCTCCGGGGTCGGCGCTCACCGCCGCCGACTCCGGGCGGCGGTAGCCCTCAGCCGGCCAGGTCGAGGAGGCTCGAGACGGTCGGCAGCAGCGAGCCCAGCCGGCGCTTGTTGACGAAGACGTCGACGGCCGACTCGTGCTCGGCTTCGATGGCGAGGTCGTAGGAGCTGAACAGCACCAGCTTGGACCGCGGTGCGGCCCGCTTCAACGCCGGCGCCAGTTGGAGGCCGAGGGTGCCGGCCTCCAGGTAGTGGTTGAGGATCACGAGGTCGGGCTGTTCCCTCTCGACCAGGGCCAGCCCCTGGTCGGCGCCCTCGGCGTGGCCCACCAGGCGGAGCTGGGGCTGGGGCCGCAGCGCCAGCCGGATCAGCTCCTGCATGTCCGGGTCGTCCTCGATGACGACCACCGCCTTGCTCATTCCCGGACCTCCCCAGCCGCGAGCGGAAGACTAAAGCAGAACACGGCCCCCGAATCCGGGTCGTTGTCGATCCATATCCTCCCGCCCTGCGCCTCGACCAGGGCCTTGGATATGTACAGGCCGAGGCCGGAGCCGCGCTGGTTGGAGCCCTCCGGGCGGGACAGCCGCACGAAGCGCTCGAACACGCGGGTGCGGTCCTCGGGGGCTATGCCCGTGCCGTGGTCCCGCACGCTCACGACCAGCTCCCGGTCCTCGACGGCCAGGCTGAGGTCGACGGGGCTGTCCCCGGCGGAGAACTTGAGCCCGTTGGAGACCAGGTTCATCAGCACCTGCCACGTCCTCCGCTCGTCCCCGATGGCCAGAGGGACGTCGCGGGGGAGGCTGACCCGGACACGGTCCGGGGCGGTGGGCGGGGCGCCGTCGACGCCGGCCCGTCGCACGAGCGCAGCCAGATCGAACGGGGCCTGATCGATCTCGAGCTCGCCGGCCTCGATCCGGCCGACCGCCAGGATGTCGCTCACGAGCGTGGCCAGGTCGACGGCGGTGCGCTGGATGCGGGCCAGCATGTCGAGCTTGTCGCTGTCCGCGAACACGTCCCACTGGTCGAGCAGCAGCTCGGCAAAGCCGGCCACGACCGTGAGCGGAGAGCTGAGATCGTGGGCCACCATGGCCACGAACTCGTTCTTCATCCGGTCGAGCCGCCGCAGCTGCTCCGCCGTCTCCCGGGCCTTGGCCTCGTTCTCCCGCAGCGAGTCCTCGTTCTGCTTGCGCGCCGTCAGGTCGCGGGTGACCTTGGCGAAGCCCCGCACGGAGCCGTCGGGGCCACGCAGGGCGGTGATCACGACGTCGGCCCAGAACCGGGACCCGTCCTTGCGCACCCGCCACGCCTCGTCCTCGACGCGGCCGTCGCTCCGGGCGGCGCTGAGAAGCTGCTCGGGACGCCCGGCCCGCTGCGACTCCTCGTCGTAGAAGCAGGAGAAGTGACGGCCCACGATCTCGTCGGCCCGGTACCCCTTCAGCCGCTCCGCCCCCGGGTTCCAGCTGGCCACGCGGCCGTCGGCGTCGAGGAGGAAGATGGCGTAGTCGACCACGCTGGAGACGAGCAGCTGGAACTGCTCGGCGCTGGGAACGAGCTGCAGTGACTGCTCCCGGCCGGCGGGGGCGGCACCCGTCTGGCCGGCCTCGGGTCGGCCGGCGCCGGGTTGGGCCGCGTCGGTCATCCGGCCCCCGCTCGGGGCCGTGACACGTCATCGCTCGTGGGGACCATGAACAGCTCCGACCGGTTCGGGAATGTCGCCGGGTTTCCCGCCCCACATAAACGATAAACGGCGGGGGCCCTGCTGGGAAGAATCACCCGCAATAGTCAGAAGCAGGCGGCGGAACGAGAAATATCTAGACCGGACGGTACTCGTGAAATGCCTCTGTTGTGTCAGTTACGTCATGGCATCAATTAGGGAACACTGCCGGCAACTGACAGGGAGGCCGCCGACGAGGTGGCCACCAGCAGGGAGGCCAAAGCGTGCTCCTTTCCCCGGAACCCGGTTCCCGCTCCTTCACCGCACTCCGGGCCGGGGTGAGACCGACAGGCCTGATGGCCGTAGCGGTGGTGTGCAACCTGGTGGCCGCCGTGTGTGCTCTGGCCTTCGCGGGCGGCAGTGGCGCGGCGGCGGCGCCGACCAGCTCGTCTCCGCGGGCCCTCCTGGCTCTCACACCGAGCAGTGGGGCCACGATGGCCACGTCCCTCGGTCTGTTCAGGGGCACCCTGCGCGTGCGCTGGCCGGTCGTGCAGGCGACCGCAGGATCCACGTCGGGCGCCCACCCGGCTGCCCCCATAGCCGCCCGGGGCACGCCGGCGCCGTCCGATCCCGGTTACACGCTGGCCTATCCGGACGGCTCGGGCGGCTCGGCGGCGTGGTGGAGCCCGTGTGCCCCCATCCGGTTCGCGGTCAATCTCTCGGACGCGCCCGCCGGCGCCCTCGACGACGCCCTGGCGGCCGTGAAGACGGCGTCCGAGGCCACGGGGCTGACCTTCGACTACGTCGGCACCACCGGCTTCAGCCCCGATCCGGCCGGCGGATGGGGACAGATGCCGCCCGGGGTCGACGCCGTGATCGGCTGGGTCAGCCCGGCCCAGCTCGACGGACCGCACGGAGAGGCCGGCGCCGGCGGCAGCTGGTGGCAGGCGGCCGGGGCCCACGACCGCATCGACCAGGGGTACGCCCTCATCAACGGGGACATCGCCAAGGCCATCCTGCGCCCCGGCTCGGGCACGGGCTACAGCGAGGCCCACCTGCTGCTCCACGAGCTGGGCCACATGCTCGGCCTGGCCCACGCCGCCGACCCCAGCGAGGTCATGTACCCGCAGACGAGCCCGCTCTCCCCGAGCGCCTACGGCCCCGGGGACCTGGCCGGCCTGCGCTATCTCGGCTCGCAGCCCTGCATCTGAGCCGCTCCGCCGGGGGGGGACCGACGGATGGGGACGGCCTAGACCCGGCGGCCGAGGAAGCCGGCCAGCTGGTCGGCCGGCGCGGCGGTGTCGGGCACATCGACGCGGGGACCGAACGGAGCCTGCCCGTCGGCGCCCCGCATGGCGTCGGGGAGGAAGCTGCGGGCGTTGTCGAGCAGCTGACGGGCCAGGTCGGGATCGAGGTCGGTGGCTTGGCCGGTGGCCCGGGCCAGGTCCCAGCCGTGGGCGAAGCTGTCGGTGGCGGCGATGTTCACGAACACCGCTCCCGGGAGCTGGCCGAACGGGAGCGTCATCTGCTTCTCCATGGCGCCTTCGGCCCGGAAGGCGGCCACCGCCCTCCTGGCCCCCTCGTCGAAGATGGCATTGAAGTCCCCGGTCGAAAAGTCGCCGGGAGCGGCATCACTGGCCGGCGGCCCGCCGGTCTCGGCGATGGTCGCGAAGAAGTACGTGCCGCCCACGATGTGGTTCAGCAGGTCCCGAACCTTCCACGACGCGCAGGGCGTCGGATCGTCGAGCTGGTCCGCCTTCACGTTGGCCAGCACCGCCGCCGTAGACGCCAATGCCTTCTCCAGCAGCTCCACGCTCATGGGCCGATGGTAAGCCAGAACAGGCCGTCGGACCGGCGGATGTCGAACAGGGCGTACGCGGTCCCGTCAGAGATCCGCGCCTGACAGAGCCGGCCCCGGCGCATCACCTCGACCACGAGGGCGGCGGTGCTGTCGGTCCAGCGCTCGAGGGTCACCAGAGCGGGCGCCAGCCATCCCTCCGCCGGGGCGTCGACCAAAAGGCTGAAGGGGTGGCGGGCCGTGTTGGCGCATCCTGCCGCCGCGCCGGCCGACCGTCCGAGGGCGCGCGCCACCGGGGGACCGCCCGCCGGGACCGGGATGCCCGCCAGGCCGTCCAGCCGGAGGCCGGCGTCGTCGACCTCGGTGAAGACCAGGGCGGCCGGGAACGAGGCGAGGGGCTCGGCCGGCTGCTCGGCCCCCCTCCGCCACCACCGGTTCCGGGCCTCGGGCCGCATGCCCCTTGGATCGTCCGGAGCCCGGCGGTGTTTAGTCGGTGGCGCACGAATCTCTCCGTGGCCGCCGGCTACTCGGCGTCGGTCCTCTCCCCGAGGACCTTCTGCGGGGAACCCTCCAACTCGGTGAGGGTGGCGATGAACCGGGCGAAGGTCCGGTCGAACTCGGCCGCCTTGCGCGCCCGCTTGGTCGGGTTGGCGTAGCTGATGATCTGGTAGCGGGCCATTGAATGCCATGCCCCGCGCGCCTTGAGGGCGTCCTCCACCGCCTTCACCCGCTTGGCCGCCTCCAGCAGCGTCTCGGCCCGTCCCTGGCGGATCTCGTAGGCCTCGTGCAGGGGACGGTCGAGGAAGCCGTCGCACTTCTTGAGGATCAGCTCGAAGGCGCTGCCGGCCAGGCGGCCCGAGCGTTCGTAGGCCAGCCCGAGCGTCACCAGGTGCGGGGTCTCGATGGCGTCGACGATGTCCCCGTGGTCCTCGGCGCGGTTCGGGGACTCCTCGAGGATGTCGCGGTAGATCGACAGGGCGATGGTGGCCCGCTCCCGGATGTTGAGGTTCTGCTCGACGTTGAGGCTCATCATGCGCCGGGCCAGGCGTTCGGGGACCACCACCACGGGGAACTCCTTCACGCCGAGCTCGGTGGCGGCGTGGAAGCGGTGCTGGCCGTCGATGATCACGTGCTTCCCCTCGCGCTCCACGGCCACGAGCGGCGTTACGTAGCCCATCCGCTCCAGCGAGGTGGTGAGCGCCTTGAGGTGGGCGGGCCGGGGCTTGCGCTGATGGCCGATCACCTCGAGGTCGGCCTTGCGCACCAGCCGGATGGTGATCGGCTGGCGCTTGATCGGGTCCTTGAACTGGAGCTGGTCGGCCACGGCCCGAGGCTACGGGACGCTGCGGGATCG
>DASSEU010000049.1:0-110537 GCA_035695125.1 Acidimicrobiales bacterium | reverse complement strand
GCCTGGGAGCGCATGGTCGTCATGAGCTCGGGGCCCATGATCCCGTCGACGAAGCCGGGGTAGTTCTCGACCTCGGTCGTGAGCATGAGCTGGCCGCCGGGCTGGTCGCTCGTCGAGGACGGCTCACCCTCGATGACCAGGGGCTCCAGGTTGGCCCGGGCCGTGTAGATGGCGGCGGTGAGCCCGGCCGGGCCCGACCCGATGATCGCTACCTCGTGCACTGCCGTCCCTTCGGCCCGGTTCGGGGGGCCTATCTCGGCCGGCGACCGGAGCGCCGGGCCCGCGACAGGAGGAACAGCCCGACGACGGCGAAAAATCCCCCGAGAGTGACCTCCGACAGGTAGTCGGGCAGGGCCACGTTGAGGGCCCGCACCGCCGCCACAGCGGCCAGGACCGCCAGCGCCGTCACGCTCATCAGCACGATGAAGCCGTAGACCAGGGCCCGGGCCACGAGCGTGAGGGGCGCGACCGACCGGTCGCGCACCGCCAGGACCACGCCGTCGATGCGGTCGGCCACCTGGACGGTCCAGTCGGGGCCGCTGCCGTTCCCGCCGGCGGTGGGCGCCGTGACCCCGGCCGCGCCCGATGAGGAGGTGAGACGCTCCATGACCCGGCTGACGATACCCTCGCCGGCCCATGCGCACCCTCCTGGCCGTTTTTGCCGCGGCCGGGGTGTCGGCCCTCGGGGGCGCCATCCTCGGCGAGTACACCCTGGCCAACCTGGTGGCGGTCCTGGCCTGCGTGCTGTTCGGGGTGGTGGTGGGGGAGGCGGCGGTCGTCCCTCGACGCTCCCCCGGGCCCGTCGTCCTGGCGGCGGCGGCCCTGTTCCCGCCGGCGGCCTGGGTGTGGTCGCTGTGGATCTCGACCGGCCACCATCTCGGCTACGCCAGCGTGGCGCAATGGGTGGCCACCCCCTTCGCCGGCATCGCCGCCGCGGTGTGGGCCGCCACCGCCGCCCGGGTGGGCGGAGCCGGCGCCCCCCCTCCCGATCCCGGGGGCACCGGGGGCCCGCCCCCCTAGCCGGCTACGTGGAAGGTGACGCCGATGGTCCCGGGGCCGGTGTGGCTGCCGATGACGGCGCCGATGTCCCCGACCACGATCTTGTCCCGCGGATAGACCTGGCCCAGCTGGTCGAGGAAGGGCTCGAGGTCGGGGGCGGCACCGGTCAGCACACCGAGGTCCTCGATCTCGCCCGCCTTGCGGACCTTGTCGACCAGGTAGGCGAGGGCCCGCCCCCTGGTCCGCTGCTTCGACTCCCCCTCGACGGCGCCGTTCACCACCTCGACGATCGGCTTGATCGACAGCATGGTCCCGAGCAGGGCCTGGGCCCCCCCGATCCGGCCCCCCTTCTTCAGGTACTCGAGGGTGTCGAGGGCGCCGAAGACCCGGGTCCGGGGGATGAGGTCCTCGGCTATCCCAGCCACGTCCTCGGCGGACTTGCCCGCCGCCGCCGCCCGCGCCGCCGACAGCGCCATCAGCCCGAGGCCGAGCGTCACGGAGCGGGAGTCCACCGTCCGGACAGGGATGCGGTCGGCCACGGCGTCAGCGGCGGCCACCGCCGCCTGGTGGGTGGCGGACAGGGCGCCGGACAGGTTCACGCACACCACCCCGTCGCAGCCCTCGTCGGCGGCCCGGGTGAAGGCGGCCTGGAAGGCGCCGGGCGCCGGCGCCGCCGTCTCCGGCAGCACCGGGGACGCCTTGCACCGGGCCCAGAACTGCGCGGGGGTGAGGTCCCGGCGGTCGACGAACTCCTCGGACCCGAAGCGGATCGTGAGCGGGACTATCTCGATGCCGAGCTCGTCGACCAGGTCCTGGGGCAGGTCGCAGGCGCTGTCGGTTACCACCCTTACTCGGCTCATCGTCTCCCTCGCCCCGGTGTCCAGCGGTTCATGGCGCCAGCCTCCTCTTCTGCCAGCCGGCCATCACCCCGGCAACAGTGAAGTACACCCCAGCGCCGACCACCACCGCCAGCACGACGTGGGCCAGCAGGGCGGCCGTGCCCGTCCCGGTGATCAACGCCCCCACGAAGGCCACCGCCAGCCCCATCGCCACCGAGGGGACCGCCACCCGCCCGGCGTGCGCCAGCAGGACCGCTCCGTCCAGGCGGCCCAGCCGCTCGCGCAGGTCGAGCAGGGCCACCACCGCCGCCCCGGTGTAGGCCAGGGCCACGGCCAGGGCCAGGCCCCGCACCCCGAGCGAGGGGTAGAAGGCGAAGGCCAGCACCACGTTGAGGCCGTTCTCCAGGAGGTACAGGTAGAACGGCGTGCGGGTGTCCTGCATGGCCTGGTAGGCGCGGATCACCAGCTGGTAGGTGCAGAACCCGGGCAGGCCCACGGTGAGCAGGGCGGTGACGGTGGCGACGCGGTGGGAGTCACCGGCCCCGGCGGCGCCGTGGCGCACGACCAGGGCCACCGCCGGCCGGGCCAGCAGCACGTAGCCCACGGTGGCGGGGACGATGATCGCGGTCATGGCCCGCAGGGCGGCCGACACCCGGTCCCGGAAGCCGTCCACCGCCCGCCGGGCCCAGCTGTCGGCCAGGTCGGGCTGCACCGCGCTCATGATCGACACCGCCACGATCCCGTAGGGGAACTGGAACAGGGCGTAGGCGGTCGTGTACACGGAGACGTCCCCGCCCTTGCGGTTGGCGAGCAGCAGCACCACCCAGAGGGCCACCTGGTTCGTGGCCACGAAGCCGAAGGTCCATCCCGACAGGCGCAGGATGTGGCCGATCACCTCGTGGCCCGGGTCCCACCGGAACCGGACGCGCAGGCCGGCGCCGCGCAGGGCCGGCAGCTGGGCCAGCAGCTGGGCCAGCACGCCGGCGGTCGTGCCGAGGCCCAGCAGCCAGAAGGCGAAGTGGTGCCGGTCCACGTTGGCCACGGTCATCCCGTTGAGCACGTGGTGGACCCACACCAGCACCACGATCACGACCACGTTGTTCACGATCGGGGCGAACATCGGCGCCGCGAACCGCCGCCGCGTGTTGAGCAGGGCGGTGGTCAGCACGATCCAGCCGTAGAACGCCAGCTGGGGGGCGAACATGCGCAGCAGCTCACTGGCGGCGTGCCGCTCGGCCGCGGCCGCCGCCCCGTGCACGCCCACCATGTAGATGTCGATGAGCTGGGGGGCCACCAGCTCGAACACGACCGTCAGCACGACCAGCAGCACGGTCACGAGGGTGACGACGGCCGAGATGGCCTCCCAGGCCTCGTCCTCGCCCCGCGCCATGGTGGCCGACCGGGCCAGGCGGTCCACGAACACCGGGATCAGGGTGGCGGCCAGGACCCCGCCGAGGACCAGGTCGAACACGATGTTCGGAGTGGTGTTGGCCAGGTTGTAGGAGTCGGTCAGGCGGGTGAAGCCGATGGCGTAGGCCAGGGCCGCCCACCGCCCGAACCCGGTGAGCCGGGACACGAGCGTCCCCGCCGACATGAGCAGGGTGTCGCGCCCGACCGGAGCCGTCCGGGTCTGGCTCAAGTGGAGACGCCCGCCGGCTCGGGCCGGCGGACCTCCTCGGCGGGCGCCGCCGGCGCCGCCCGGCTCCGCCTGCCCTTGCGCAGCTCCCGTCCCCACCACAGGGCCAGGAACAGCAGCGCCCCCACCGACAGGGCCACACCCACCCCCGAGAACACCCGGGACTTGATCGTGAGCCGGTTGCTGGTGAGCGTCAGGCTGCCGTTGGCGGTGACGATCGTGACCCGGAGCGGGAACGAGCCGGTCGTGCGCGCCGACACGGTCACCGGGAAGGTGGTGTTCTGCTGGCGCAGCGTCTGCGAGTCGAGCACGGTGGTGTTCTGGCCGTTGGCGAACTCGAGCTGGTCGCTGGCCAGGATCACCCGCACTCCGATCGGCACCGGCAGGAGCGACTGGACCGAGATCGGGACCGTGGCCTGCCGGGCCGTCAGCGTGACCGAGGAGTTGACGACGCTCACCAGGCGGAGCTGGCCGGCCAGGACCGACTCGGCGCCGGCCAGGTAGGCGTTGCGCCGGGACCGGGTGTTGTCGGCGCCCTCGGACGAGAGGACGAGGTCGTTCATCGACACCGCCGCCGGCAGCGGAGCCGTAGTCGACCCGGCCAGAGCGGCCTGGTCGGAGCGGTCCCTGCGGATGCGCGAGGCCGGCAGCGTCGAACCCCGCACCGGGTAGGCGGCCTGGGCCATGCGGGTGCTGGTCGGCACGTTCGAGAAGACCTCGTCCACGCTCATCGACGAGAGGATCGGGCTCGTCTCCAGCCCGTCGAGGATCACCGACGTCATCTGGTGCGACGGCCGCCACAGCCGGGGGGCCAGTGCCACCACCCCCCGCTCGACGTTGGGCGCCTCGAAGTAGGTCTGGGCCGCGTCGGCCAGCAGCTCGTGGCCGGCCAGCACGGGGTCGGCGTTCCCTGCCGGCTGGGCGCTGCCGGCCAGGTCGGCGCCGAGGGCGTCGTCGGCCAAGACCGCGGGCAGGCGCTGGCCGCCGGCGGTGAGCGTGTAGGGCTGCGACGGCGTGCGGTTGGTGAGCGTGGACTGCAGCTCGTCGGTCGAGATCACCAGCCGCTGCACCCCGATCCCGCTCAGGGCCTCGAGGGTCGGCCCGTCGATCGGCCCCGCCGTCAGCCACGTGGCCGGGCTGGTGCGCACCCCCAGCTCGGTGCGCTCGATGTCCCCACCCCGCTGCACCTGCGCCGCCAGCTCACCGGTCAGGCCCGACTCGACCAGGTCGTACGGTGCCACCGGGGCGAAGGGACGTCCCACCACCTCCATCCCCGCGATCCCCTTGCGCAGCTCGGCCAGCACGGCCTTGGCCGGGGCCCCACCGGTGTCGGCCAGGGCGGCGAGCGTGGCCGGGTCGGGCACCATCGTGAGCGACACTCCGTCGTGCTCCCCCAGGAGGCCGGCGATGGTCCCGAGCCGCGCGACCGTCGCCGCGTCCACGCGCCGGGAGCCGTCGGTGCCCAACGGTTCGGCGGCCGCCACCGGCACGACGAGGGCCAGGCCGAGCCGCACCGCGCTCAGCGTCGTCGGGACCAGGACGAGGTGGCTGACCATCTGGTCCAGGTACGACGACGATCCCCGCCTGCTCAGGCTCACCTGCACCGGGTACACGCCCTCGGTGCCGTTGAGGTACACCGGCTGTGATGCGGTGCATCCGGGCGGGGGTGCGGCGTCCACCGGCACGCACAGCGAGTAGGTCCCGCCACTCCCGCTGAGCTGGTCGACCGTCGAGGACTCCGACCACAGCGCCTCGCCGAGACCCCGGCCCCGCTGGGAGGCGGCGAAGGCCGAGCGGCTGCGCAGCCGTGAGTACACCGTGACCCGGAGGACCAGGTCGGACGGGCTGTCGCTGCCGCGGACGGCCACCCGCATGGAGAACGGGCTGCGGTCGGCGGACCAGGTCGTCTGCGAGACCAGGGTGAGGCTGTCCCGGACCGAGCCCGACGAGCCCGCGGCCGCCGCGACACGTGGGGGCAGCGCCGCCATCGTCAGTCCGACCGCCGTCACCGCCGCGGCCAGCGCCGCCGCCCGGCGTCGGAGAGGCGTCACGTCAGCGCCAGCGCCAGCACCGCCAGTCCCTCGGGCTGGGCGCGGAAGCCGAGCTCGGTGTACAGCGCGAGGGCCGGGTCGTTGCCGACCTGGGTGTTGACGAGGCACTGGTCGGCGCGCCACCTGCGCAGCCAGCGCAGTCCGTCGACGACGAGGGCCCGCCCCGTGCCCCGTCCCTGGTGGGCCGGGGCCACCGCCAGGCGCTGGAGGTAGCCGCGCCCGCCGGCCCGGCCGGTGATGGCGTAGCCGACGACGTTGCCGTTCACCGCCACGCGGTAGCGGCTGCGCGGCGTGGCGGTGACCGCCTCCTCGATGCCGGGTGGGTCCATGCTCCAGAAGGAGTCGAACGCCTGGTTGTCGGCGGCCACCACCTCGCCCAGGTCGTCGTCGGCGGCCCGGCGCAGCCGCACGCCGGCAGGCGGGCGGGTGGGGGGCAGCCCGCCCAGGTCGTGGGCCAGCAGGTGCAGGTTCTGCTCGACGACGAAGCCGGCTGCCAGGAACCCGGCCTGCTCCGCCGGGGCCAGCGCCGCCGTCACCACCCGCGTGTAGCCCTGGGCCGCCAGACGGTCGGTGCAGTGGTGGACGAAGGGGCCCGAGAGCGGGCCCGAGCCGGCGGCGGGCGCCAGGTGGGCCACCCGGCCGTCCCCCCGCCAGGGAGTGGTGCGGGCACGCTCCGATCCCCGGCGGATCACCTGGAGGCTGGCGGTGCTCACGTCGCCGGCGAGCGTACCGGCGGCCGTAGCCTGCGGATATGACGGTGCTGGTAGGGACCCATGAGCGCTGCCTGGAGCACCGCGCCGGTCCCGGCCATCCCGAGGCGCCCGAGAGGCTGGCGGCGGTGATGGTCGGCGCCGCCGAGGCCGAGGACGCCGGGGCCGACCTGGTCCGCTTCGCCCCCCGTCCGGCCACCCGGGAGGAGCTGCTGGCCGTCCACCCCGCCGTCTACCTCGACGCCCTCGAGGGGTTCTGCCGGTCGGGGGGAGGCCGTCTCGACCCCGACACCGGGGCCGTCCCCCAGTCGTGGGACGCCGCCCTGGTGGCGGCGGGGGCCGGCCCCGACGCCGCCGGCCGCCTCCGGGCCGGGGAGGCCGAAGCCGCCTTCCTGGCCGTGCGCCCCCCGGGCCACCACGCCACCACCCGCACGCCCATGGGGTTCTGCCTGCTCAACAACGTGGCGGTCACCGCCGCCGTGCTGGCCGATCAGGGGGAGCGGGTCCTGATCGTCGACTGGGATGCCCACCACGGCAACGGCACCCAGGACGTCTTCTACTCCGACGGCCGCGTGGCGTACGTGTCCATGCACCAGTGGCCGCTGTATCCCGGCACGGGGCGGCCCGACGAGTCGGGCCGGGGCGCCGGCGCCGGCCTGATCGTGAACCTGCCGTTCCCGGCCCGCACCGCCGGTGACGTCTACCGCGCCGCCGTCGACCGGGTGGTGGCGCCCCTCGCGGCGCGCTTCGAGCCGGCGTGGGTGCTGCTCTCGGCCGGCTTCGACAGCCATCGCGCCGACCCGCTCGCGTCACTGGGCCTGTCGGCGGGTGACTTCGTCGATCTCACCCGGCGGGTCGTGGAGCTGGCACCCGCGGGTCGGCGCATCGTGTTCCTCGAGGGCGGCTACGACCTCGACGCCCTGACCGCGTCGACGGCGGCGTGTGTGGCGGCGCTGTCCGGGGTGGAGCTGCGGCCCGAGCGGGTGACGACCGGGGATCGCGGCATGGAGGTCGTCGACGCGGCGGTGACGATGCTGGCGCGCACCGCGACCTGACAGCGCGGATCCGGGCCGGCGGAGACGGGGGAGAGCGGGCTCCTGCCTGGACGACGGCCGGCGCCGTTGCCGACCGCCGCCCGGCGGGAGAACCCGGTGCTGCTAGACGGCCCGCGCCCCGACCAGATGACCGTCCTTCTCTCCGAAGAGGTAGACGGCCCGACCGGCGCGGCAGCGGCACTCGGCGGTGGCGGCGTAACGCAGGACCTGGGTCCCGGAGGGGGTCTGGATGGACACGTCACCGAGGGGCTCGAAGTGCTCGATCTTCATGGACTCGGCGCCCACGACGAGCCGGTTCACCGAAGGCTGATCCGCCGGCTCGAGATTCTGGGTGACTAGTCCCATTGCCCTACCCTCCACCTCTTCCTTGAGGCTGACTGGCCCTTCGTGACTGCATCGGCACCTCGCTCTCAGGACCTGAGGGCGCCTTTGCCGCCACGGACGGGTGCTCCTGCAATCGCACGGTACCGGCGCCCCGTTACCGCGACATCCGGCCAGAGACCAGTCACGCCGTCCATTGGTCTTAGGCTCGTTCGATGAGCGCCGAGCTGTGGAGCGACGTCGACCGCTACATCTGTGACCTGCTGGTGGGATCCGACGCGGTCCTCGACGCCGCTCTCGAGGCCAGCCGGGAGGCGGGGCTGCCGCCGATAAACGTGGCCCCCAACCAGGGCAAGCTCCTGCATCTCCTGGCCCGGGTCCAGGGGGCGCGCAGCATCCTCGAGGTCGGGACCCTCGGGGGCTACAGCACGATCTGGCTGGCCCGCGCCCTGCCGCCGGGAGGCCGCCTGGTCACCCTCGAGCTCGAGCCGCGCCACGCCGAGGTGGCGCGGGCGAGCGTCGAGCGGGCCGGTCTGGCGGACGTGGTCACGATCCGGGTGGGCCGGGCCACCGACAGCCTCGAGGCCCTGGAGGCCGAAGGCGCCGGCCCCTTCGACCTCGTGTTCATCGACGCCGACAAGCCCAGCAACCCCGACTACTTCCGATGGGCCCTGCGCCTCAGCCGGCCGGGAAGCGTGATCGTCGTGGACAACGTGATCCGCAACGGGGCGGTGGTGGACCCCGAGAGCAGCGACCCGGCCATCCAGGGGACGCGCCGGCTCAACGAGCTGATGTCCTCCGAGCGCCGGGTCAGCGTGACCGAGGTGCAGACGGTGGGGAGCAAGGGATACGACGGCTTCGCCCTGGCTCTGGTGCTACCCGAGGGGGCGGCTGCGGGCCAGTAGGCCGGTACCCTCGACGGGCCATGATCCCCGACCGCATAGCCCCCCTGATGAACGAGACCGCCGAGCTGGCGGAGCGTTTCACCGCGGCCGGGCACCGGCTCTACCTGGTCGGAGGCGTCGTCCGCGACGCCATCCTCGACCGGCTGGCACCGGACCACGACCTCGATCTCACCACCGACGCCGTCCCCGACGAGGTGGAGCGCATCCTGGACGGTTGGGCGGACAGCACGTGGGGACAGGGCCGGCGCTTCGGCACGATCGGGGCCCGACGGGGCAGCCGGACCTTCGAGATCACCACCCATCGGGCCGAGGCGTACATGCCCGACTCCCGCAAGCCCGAGGTCGCCTTCTCGACCTCGATCGAGTCGGATCTCTCCCGGCGCGACTTCACGGTCAACGCCATGGCCCTGCGGCTCGGAGCCGACGGGGCCGGCGCGCCCGAGCTCGTCGACCCGTTCGACGGCCTGGCCGACCTGGCGGCGCTCCGCCTGCGGACGCCGCTGTCCCCCGGGGAGTCGTTCGGGGACGATCCACTGCGGATGATGCGCGCCGCCCGTTTCATCTCGGGCTACGGGCTCGTGCCCGGGCCCGAGCTGGTGGAGGCCGTGGTTCAGATGCGCGCCCGGCTGGAGATCGTGTCGGCGGAGCGGATCAGGGACGAGCTCGACAAGCTGATGGTGGTCGAGCATCCGTCCGACGGGCTGTGGTTCCTCGTCAGGACCGGGCTGGCCGAGGAGTTCCTTCCCGAGCTGCCCGCCCTGGCCGTCGAGCAGGACCCGATCCACCGGCACAAGGATGTGCTGGCCCACACCATCGCCGTCGTGGAGAAGACCCGTCCCGACCGGCCCCTGCGGCTGGCCGCCCTGTTCCACGACGTCGGGAAACCCAAGACCCGGTCGTTCGGCCCGGGCGGCGTGTCGTTCCACCACCACGAGGTCGTGGGGGCGCGGATGACGCGGGACCGCATGCGCGCCCTGCGCTATCCGGCCCAGGACGTCGACACCGTCGCCACGCTGGTGGAGCTGCACCTGCGCTTCCACACCTACAGACTCGGCTGGACCGACCGCGCCGTGCGCCGCTACGTGCGCGACGCCGGCCCGCTGCTCGACCGTCTGAACGAGCTGACCCGCGCCGACTGCACGACGCGCAACGAGGCCAAGGCGCGCGCCCTGGCGCGCCGCATGGACGAGCTCGAGCGCCGCATCGGGGAGCTGCGGGAGCAGGAGGAGCTCGACTCCATCCGCCCCGACCTCGACGGCCGCCAGGTGATGGAGCTGCTCGGCGTGCCCCCGGGTCCGGCCGTGGGGCGGGCGCTGGCATTCCTCCTCGAGGCCCGCCTCGACGAGGGACCGCTCGGCCCGGAGGAGGCGACCCGGCGCCTGCTGTCGTGGTGGGAGGAATCCGGGGGCGCGCCGGGGTCGTAGGACCCCGGGCGGAGGGGCCCCCGACCATGGTCCGGTTCCCGTCCCGGGGCCGATTTGGTGCTCAAGCTCCGGGGCGTCGGGGACGAGTCATTTGCATGGCGCAGGTCCGAGCCCACTGCACGAGGTGCGAGGTCATCGAGGTCCCCTGCCCCGCGGTCACCGTGGTGCGCCGGGCGTGGGAGTCCGAGGCCGAGTACCACCTGGCCTGTCCCAGCTGCGGCGGGATGGTCCGGGGCCTGCTGCGCCCCACCACCGCCATGCAGCTGGTCTCCGAGGGGGCGCGGCTGCTCGAGGTCGACGACGCCATGAGCCGGCCGCTGACCGTCGAGGAGATCGAGGACTTCTCCGCCGCCCTCTGGGAGCCCGGCGCCCTCGAGCGGGAGCTCGCCAGCCTCAGCTGATAGGACCGTCAGATGGGTCCGGGGCGGCCCAGCAGGAACCCCTGGGCGGCGTCGATCCCCATCCGCCGGACGACGTCCAGGTCCTCGGCCCGCTCGATGCCCTCGGCCACGGCCCGGCGCCCCAGGGCGTGGGCCAGCTCGGCGGTGAAGCGGATGATCTCCCGGTCCGGGAGGCGCTCGGCGGCCTCGGCCACGAAGCAGCGGTCGATCTTGATCTCGTCGAAGTGCAGCCGCTGGAGCCGGGACAGGGACGAGTCCCCCGTGCCGAAGTCGTCCAGGCTGATGCAGACGCCGAGCCCGGCCAGGGCCGCCATCGTGGTCCCGGCCACCTCGAGGTCGACCGGCCACCCCTTCTCGGTGAGCTCGAGGGTCAGGGCGTCGGGGGCCAGCCGGTGCTCCTCGAGCAGCTCGGCCACGGTCCCGACGATCCACTCCTCGGTCAGCGACTCGGGGAAGACGTTCACGGAGACGCCGGCCGGTGACCCCGCCGCCCGCCAGGCGGCGCAGTCCGACACCGCCCGCCCCAGCACCCAGCCCGTGAGCGGGCCGCCGAGCCAGCTGTTCTCGGCCAGGGGCAGGAACTCCTCGGGCCCGGTGAGGCCCAGGGTCGGGTGGTTCCAGCGCACGAGCGCCTCCATGCCGATCGCCACCTCGGACGTGAGGTCGATGATCGGCTGGTAGTGCAGGACGAGCTGTTCCTCCTCGACAGCATGAAGAAGGTCAAAGCTCGTCCCCAGGTTGACCTTGTCCCTGGGAACCGTGGATACCACCCCCAGCATCCGACCGCCGATCTCGAGAGAGTGTCGCTTAGTCAATTCTAACTATAGCTTCAATGGGTCAAACCCGAAATGCCGCGTTTTTCCGACCGGCTCCCCGGACGGGTCCGGGGGCGGGTTGGACGCCAAGGGGGTGGACGGGGTGTGAAGATTGTGCATCACCGGGCCCGGGATTTACGTGATGGTCCACGACGGCCGCCACCGCTTCGACGCGCCTCCCGAGGAGGTGTGGGCCACCATGGCCCGGCTCGACCGGTTCGAGGGCTGGTGGGGGTGGCTCTCCTCGTTCTCGGTACGGGGGGAGGGGCTGGCGCCCGGCAGCGTCCTCGAAGGCCTGGTCAGCCCGCCGATCCCCTACCGGATGAGGGTGACGGTCACCATCGGGCGCTGCGTCCCGGCCCGGGAGGTGGAGGCGGTGGTCAGCGGGGACCTGGCCGGGCCCGCCCGGGTCCGGCTGGAGCCGGACGGCCCCGACGGGACGGCCACGCTGGCCCGGACCTCGTGGGAGCTGGAGATGAGGCAGTGGCCGATGCGGATGGCCTGCCGGGTGGCCCGGCCCATGCTGCGCTTCGCCCACGACCGGGTGGTGGAGATGACCGTGGCCGGGTTCAAGCGCCAGGTCAGCCGGGCCCCCTGAGGGCCAGGTCAACCGAGCCGGCTGACGGCCAGGCCCACCGCCAGCAGGACCGCCGCCCACGACGACAGCCGGAGGGCCTGCTCCAGGGGGGCCAGCAGCTCCCGCCGCCCCACCTGGTCGACGGTGCCGTCGGCGTGCACCAGGCGGACCTGCGCCCCCCGGACCCGCCGGCGCAGCGTCCGGGCCGGCGTGGACAGGGCCCGCTGGGCCCCCGACCAGGCAGCTGCCCCCCCCGCCGCCAGCACGGCGCCCCCGGTGACGCTGTGGGTCTGGGCGAAGGCGGCCGTCAGCACCGGGAACGCCCCCCACCCCAGGGCGAAGCCGGCCCCGCCGTGCACCGCCCCTCCCCCCAGCTCGAGGTCGTAGCCCACCACCAGGCCGACCCCGACGGCCATGAACAGCACCAGCCAGCCCCCTACCCGCACCACGCCCACCGCCCCCAGGATCAGCGCCCCGGCCAGGGACGCCCCCGCCACCGCCGCCAGGACCGGGGAGGGGATGGACGTGCCGAGGGGGCGGCCGTGCAGCTCGTCGAGGGCGTGGGCGGCCAGGCCCACGGCCAGGAAGAAGGCCACGAGGGTCCCCACGAGGGTGCTCACCACCACGTGGGGGGCCAGGCAGGCGCCGATCACCACGAACGAGAGGTGCCACGCCGTGTACGGGGGGTGCAGGAGGGTCCACCAGTCGGCCCAGGGCCCGCGGCGGGCGTAGTAGGCGGCCGGCTCAGCCACCCCTCCGCCCCCACATCACCAGACCACCCCCCAGGCTCATCAGCTCCACGTGGACGTCGGTGATCCCCGCCGCCTGCCACATCTCCACGTGGGCGGAGAGGGGGTGGCGGCGGTAGTGGCCGGAGATGTTGGGCCCGAGGAACCGTCCCACCGCGAACCAGTCCCTGCCCCCCGTGAGCACGCCCGCCAGCGGCAGCACGCCCCGGGTGTACAGCCACCACCACGCCCGCCAGAACGGGTTCGGGGGAACGTGGAACTCCAGGTTGGCGATCACCCCGCCGGGCCGGACGACCCGGGCCAGCTCGGCCACCGCGGCGGCGGGGTCGTCCACGTAGCGCAGGAGATAGGTGAAGGTGAGGGCGTCGAAGGCACCGTCGGGGAAGGGGAGGGACTCCCCCCGCGAGCGGACCAGGCTGATGCGCCCGGCCAGCCCGGCCCCGGCCACCCGGCGGGCCCCCCCGGCCAGCATGTCGGCGCTGAGGTCGGCGCCGATCACGCCGGCCCCGAGTCGCTGCGCCTCCTGGATGGCGACGCCGGCGGTGCCGGTGGCCACGTCGAGGATCAGGGGCGGGGCCGACCCGGACGGCACCGCCGCCGCCGCATCGACCACCGCGTCCACCATTCGGCGCCGCCACCGCCCGTTCTGGCCGAACGAGAGCAGCTCGGCCAGCAGGTCGTAGCGGGCCGGCAGCCCCCGGAACAGTCGCTGGGAGAAGGCGTTGAGGCCGCCGCCCGCGGTCAGTTGCCCTCTTTGCGGGCGCGCACGATCAGCGTGCGGGGAACGAAGCGGAAGGCGTCCCGCCAGTGCTGGCTGCGGGGGCCCCCGGGGAGCGGCTCGGGTTCGAGGAGGGCGTCGACGCGGTAGCTGGCCCGCACCAGGCCGGTGTAGATCTCCTCGAAGGTGTGGGGGTAGTCGGTGAACGAGATCCCGCCCCACTGGTAGTCGATCGGGGAGCGGTCGAAGTAGGAGCGCCGCACGGCCAGGGGCTCGGGCGCGTCGTCGTCGATCATCGAGTACGCCGGATGCGGAAGGCTGAATACGAGGGGGGCGCCGACGCGCAGCACCCGGTGCACCTGGCGGAAGACGCGGTTGAGGTCCTCGACGTAGCCGAAGGCGTAGGCCGAGAACACGAGGTCGACCGAGTCGGCGCGCAGGAAGGCGAGGTCGGCCAGATCCCCCTGGCGCAGCTCCACCCGCACGTCCTCGCGCTCGACAAGCCGGCGGGCGAAGGCCAGCTGCTCGGCCGAGAAGTCCACGGCTATGGCCGTGGCCCCCTGCTTGGCGAAGGCGATCGAGCACTGCGCCCCGCCGCAACCGAGCTCGACGACCCGCTTTCCCTTGAGGTCCCCGAGCAGGCGCAGCGCGCTCTCGTCGGGGATGTCGGGCCCGTAGTGGGCCACGTCCGTCGAGAGCTGGGCCCCGGCCTGGTAGGCGGTGGCGTGGCGGTCCCAGGCGGCGGCATTGTCGGTGGGCACGCCCTCATCATGTCGTACCCTCTTCACATGGAGCGAAGCGGAAGATAGGCATGGGTCGGATCGAGAGGGGCTTCCGCCTGGCGGGGGCCAGCTGGCAGGTGCTGCGCTCCGACAAGGCGCTGATGGTCCTGCCGGTGGTGTCGGTGCTGGCCATCGTGGTGTTCTCCGCCGCGGTGCTGAGCCCGGCGCTGGTCAACGGGGTGTCCCACACCAGCAGGCCGGCCCTTTACCTGCTGCTGGCGCTGGTCTACTTCGTCTCGACGTTCGTGGCCACGTTCTCCAACGCCGCCATCGTGGCCGCCGCCACCGACCGCCTCCGAGGCGGGCCCGGGTCGGTGGCCCAGGGCCTGCGCACCGCCTGGTCGCGGGTGGACAAGCTGATCGCGTGGTCGGCGCTCTCGGCCACGGTGGGGCTGATCCTGCGCGCCGTCGAGGAGCGGGGAGGGATCTTCGGCGCCGTCGTCGGGCGCCTGGTCGGGGCGGCATGGAGCGTGATCACGTTCTTCGTGGTGCCGGTGATGATCTACGAGCCGGTCGGGCCGATCGACGCCGTGAAGCGCTCGGGCACGCTGTTCCGCCAGCGCTGGGGGGAGCAGCTGGTGGGCAACGGGTCGATCTCGATCGCGATGCTCGTGATCGGCATACCGGTGGCCGTCGTGTGCGTGGCCCTCGGTGCGGCCGCCCCCGCCCTGGCGATAGTCGTGGCCGTGCTCGGCTTCGGGACGCTGCTGGCCGCCGGCGCCGCCCTCTCGGGCATCTTCAACGCCGCCCTGTACCGGTTCGCGGTGTCGGGCGAGGTCAGCGCCCCGTTCTTCTCCCACGACTTCGAGCAGGCCTTCCGGCCCCGCCGCAACCGGGGCGGGGGCGTGTTCGGGGGCGGGCTGGGAGGCGGTGGCCTGGGGGGCTTCGGCGCGCCCGGCGGCTTCTCGGGGAAGGGCTTCGGCGGCCCGGCCGCACCTGAGGCGCCCGAGGCTCCGGCGCCCGGGGGTCCGGACGGGGGCTACCCCAGGGTCTGAACCCTCAGGTTCCGGCCGCGAAGTCCTCGACCATCTGGCGCGCCACCTCGTCCCGGTACTGCACGGGCGGGGACTTCATGAAGTAGGCGGATGGTCCGAGCAGGGGGCCGCCGATGCCCCGGTCGAGGGCCAGCTTGGCGCAGCGCACGGCGTCGATGATCACGCCGGCGGAGTTGGGGGAGTCCCACACCTCGAGCTTGAGCTCGATGTTCAGCGGGACGTCCCCGAAGTTGCGCCCCTCGAGACGGATGTAGGCCCACTTCCGGTCCTCGAGCCAGGACACGTGGTCGGACGGGCCGATGTGCACCGAGTCCGAGGAGATGCCCCGGTCGATCTGGCTGGTGACGGACTGGGTCTTGGAGATCTTCTTGGACTCCAGGCGCTCGCGCTCGAGCATGTTCTTGAAGTCCATGTTGCCGCCCACGTTCAGCTGGTAGGTGCGGTCGAGAACCATGCCCCGGTCCTCGAACAGGCGGGCCAGGAGGCGGTGGACGATGGTGGCGCCCACCTGGGACTTGATGTCGTCCCCGATGATCGGAACGCCGGCGTTGCTGAAGCGCGCCGCCCACTCCGGGTCGGACGCGATGAACACGGGGATGGCGTTGACGAAGGCCACCCGGGCGTCGAGGGCGGCCTGGGCGTAGTGGCGCTGGGCCTCCTCCGAGCCGACGGGGAGGTACGAGACGAGCACGTCGGCCCCGGTCTCCCGTAGCACCTCGGCCACGTCGACGGGGGCGGCCGGTGACTCCTCCACTGTCTGGCGGTAGTACTTGCCGAGCCCGTCGAGGGTCGGGCCCCGCTGCACCGTCACCCCGAGCTCGTCGACGGCGGCGAAGCGGATCGTGTTGTTCTGCCCGCAGAAGATCGCCTTGGACAGGTCGAGGCCCACCTTGGTGGCGTCCACGTCGAAGGCGGCGACGAACTCGACGTCCCCCACGTGGTAGCCGCCGAGGCTCACGTGCATGAGCCCGGGGACCGACTCGGTCGGGTCGGCGCCCCGGTAGTAGCCGACTCCCTGCACGAGCGAGCTGGCGCAGTTGCCGACGCCGGCTATGGCCACCCGGATCTTGCTCATCGCTCCGCTCCCATCTGCATCGGTGTGTCACCGACCCCTCCGGGGTCGGCGTCCTGCTCCCCGGACCGCTCGGCCTCGATCAGCCGGTCGATCCACGAGATGTCCCGCTCGGTTGCCTCGGTGCTGTGCTCGGCTATCGAGCGGGCGTAGCGGTCCCAGCGCTCCCGCCCGGCCCGCACGGCGGCCTGGGCCCGCACCAGCCGTTCGACCAGGTGGGCGCGGCGCCGCTCCAGCATCCCCAGCCGCTCGTCGGCGGCCAGGTGCCGGGCGAAGGCCAGGCGCAGGTTGAACGCCCGGTCGTCGTCGGGCCCGTCCGCCTCGGCCAGCAGGCGGGAGAACAGCGCCTCCCCGTCGGCGGTGATCCGGTACACCTTGCGCCCCCGCGTCTCCCGTCCGGGGGAGCGGCGGGCCCGGAAAGCGGCCAGCTCCCCGGCCAGCGACCCGGCGCTCGGCACCCCCACGGGCGAAGGTTCCGCTCCCTCCACCACCTCCACCGCCCCCGACCGGGCCAGCCGCCGGAGGGCGGGGTACAGAGACCCGAACGAGACCCGGGACAGGGGTCCGAGGGTCTCGCCGAGGCGCTTCTTCAACTCGTAGCCGTGGAGCTCCTGATCCTTGAGCAGACCCAGGATGGCCAGTTCCAGCACGGGGTGAACACTAGCACACCGATATATCGAATCGATATATCGAGAGCTCTTACCCGGCCCGGCGGGCCCTCAGATGCGCTCGAGGGCGCCCCCGTCGAAGATCGGCGCCATCGCCTGGGAGACGACGTCGGCCTCGAGCTCGGCCTCGGCCGGGGCGCCGGCGCCCGGGGCCCGGGCGGCGGCAGCGAGGGTCGGGCCGAGGAGGCGCAGGTCGCTCGAGGTGTTGAGGAACAGCCGGGGCTGCGCCAGCACGTGACGCACCGCCCGGTCGAGGGCGTCCCCGGGCGGGAGGGCGTCGTACCAGCTGAAGCGGGGACCCTCGTGGTCGGGGGCCCAGCGCCTGCGGGCCACCGCCTTGATCGTCTGCACCGCCACGTTGCGCCCGGCGCACACCTCCAGCAGCTCCTCGACGTCGCGGCGGTAGCCCTCGTCCCGGAGCAGCACGTGGCTGTAGGGCAGCAGCACCGCGGCGAAGTCGAAGCGCTCCAGCGAGCGCAGGTGCATGCGGGCTATGCGCAGCCCGTGCCCGGTGACCCCGATGAAGCGGCACAGGCCCTCGTCCCGGGCCCGGGCCAGAGCTTCCACGGCTCCCCCCGGGCCGTGGGCCGTCTCCCACTCGTCCTCCTCGACCAGGTTGTGCAGCTGGATCAGGTCGACGTGGTCCACGCCGAGGCGTCCGAGCGACCGCTCGAGGCCGGCCCGGGCCCCGTCCCCCCGCCGTTCGTGGGTCTTGGTGTTGAGGAAGAACCGGCCCGGGTGGCGGGCCAGCCACGGGGCCAGGCGCAGCTCGGAGTCCCCGTAGTCGGCGGCGGTGTCGATGTGGTTGACGCCGTGCTCCAGCAGGAGGGGCAGGCTGGTGTCGGCCTTGTCCTGGCTCACCCGGGACAGGGCGGCGGCGCCGAAGATCACCCGGCTGGACTGGTGGCCGGTTGCCCCGAACGGGGCCCGCTCGACCGTGGTCGCAGGGCTCATTGGCGGGCTCCTCCTCCTCCGGGCCCCACCGGGCCGGTGTCACCGGACGGTAGCCTCGCGGCCCTGATGCGGCTCCTGGCTCAGTACGCGTGATGCGGCTCCTGCCCCAGTCCCTCATGGGCTCGATGCCGGCCCCGGCGGGCCAGGTCGACTTCCGCCTGGCGCGCAACGCGGTGCTGGCCGAGTACCGCAAGGGGCGGCTGGGGCGCAACGAGGTGTGCGACGCCCACCCCGAGCTCATCCGGGCGGCCCGCAGCATCGGTGAGGCCACCGACGAGTCGTGCCCGATATGCGAGAAGCGGGACGTGGTGCTGGTGAGCTACGTCTTCGGCCCCGGCCTGCCCCCGTCCGGGCAGACCGTGGCCACCGACGCCGAGCTGCGCCGCCTGGCGCGCCGGGGACGCGATCTCGCCTGCTACGTCGTGGAGGTCTGCCCCGAGTGCGCCTGGAACCACCTGGCGCGCACCTTCCCCGTCGGGCGCCTCGCCCGGTCCTGAGCACCCGCGCCCCGCGCCGGCCGGCCCCGCCGGCGCGCCGAAAGCCGGCGGCCCGGGCCCGCCCCGCCCCGACCCGGCCCCGCTCCCGCAACGCGACGCGCCGCCCTTCCTGGTTCTGGCGCTACCGCCGCCTCCTGTTCCTCCTCGGCTTCCTGTTCGTGACGGGCCTGGCCGGCTTCGCCTACCTCCTGCTCCTGGCGCCGCTGCCTCCGCCCACCGTGCAGGGCCAGACCACGTTCATCACCGACGCCTCGGGCAACCGGCTGGCCACCATCGACAACGGCCAGAACCGGATCCCGGTGAGCCTCAAGAAGGTTCCCCCGGTCGTGGTGCGGGCCATCCTCGACACCGAGGACCACGCCTACTACCAGCACGGCGCCCTCGACCCGATCGGCATCGTGCGCGCCGCCTTGTCCGACGTCAAGGGGCGGTCCCTGCAGGGCGGCTCGACGATTGCCCAGCAGTACGTGAAGCAGGTGTACGTCGGGACCCAACGCACGTTCCTGCGCAAGCTGCGGGAGGCCGCCGCCGCCGTGCGCCTCGAGCGCCAGCTCACCAAGGACCAGATCCTCGAGCGCTACCTCAACACCATCTACTTCGGGCGGGGCGCCTATGGCATCGAGGCCGCCTCCGAGGTCTACTTCGGCAGAGACGTCTCCCAGCTGGGACTCCGCGAGGGGGCGTACCTGGCCGGGCTGATCCGCTCCCCGGTCACCGCCGACGCCATCACGGCGCCGGCCGCCGCCGACCGCCGCCGCAACATCACCCTCGACGAGATGGTCCGCTACCGCGACATCACCCCGGCCCGGCGGGCCGGGGTGGAGGCCCAGCCCGTGGCGTCCTACGTCATCACCCCGAAGCAGGAGGCGCCCCAGGTCGTCGACACCTCGATCGGGACGCAGTACTTCGTGGACTACGTGCGCCGGGTGCTGATCCAGCGCTTCGGGCTGGCCACGGTCGAGGCGGGCGGCCTGCGGGTGAAGACCACCCTCAACCTGCACACCCAGCAGCAGGCCTACGACGCCGTGTACGGCTACCTGAAGCCGTGGGAGCCCGCCGGCGCCCTGGTGTCGCTCGACCAGAACGGCAACGTGGTGGCGATGGTCGGGGGGCGCGACTACTCGCAGTCCCAGGTGAACCTGGCCACCGGGACGGCGGGGGGCGGATCGGGGCGGCAGGCCGGTTCGACGTTCAAGCTGTTTGCCCTGGCGACCGCGGTGCACGAGGGGTACTCGCTGGACTCGGCGTTCCCGGCCCCGGCCCGGCTGGTGCTGCCCAAGGCCGACAACGGCAAGGACTACGTCGTCAACAACTTCCAGGGAGAGTCGTTCACCGGGAAGATCAACCTGATCCAGGCCACGGTGGAGTCGGTCAACACGGTGTACGTGCAGCTCGAGCAGCAGCTGGGCGTCGACCGCCTGGCCACCATGGCCCGCGAGCTCGGCATCCAGTCCCCCCTGCCGAGGGGGCCGTCCTTCGTGCTCGGGGCCGCCGACGTGTCGGTGCTGGAGATGGCGGGCGCCTACGCCGCCGTTGCCGACGGGGGGGTGCGGACCTCCCCCCGGGTCATCCAGCAGGTGACCACCTCCGACGGCCGGGTGCTGTGGGACGACGAGCCGGCGCGCACCCGGGTCCTCACCAACTCCGACGTCTCACAGATCGACTACGCCCTGCGCCAGGTCGTCCAGCACGGGACGGGGACCGGCGCCCAGATCCCGGGCCACGAGGTGGCCGGCAAGACCGGGACGACCAACAACTACAACGACGCCTGGTTCATCGGCTACACGCCCACGCTCACGACCGCGGTGTGGATGGGATACGCCGCCGGGGACTCCCACCAGATGCTGAACGTGCGGGGCGGCCCGGTCGCCGGCGGCTCGCTGCCGGCCACCATCTTCAACCGGTTCATGTCCCAGGCCCTGGCCGGGACCGACTCGGGCACCTTCCCGCCCATATCGGGCTTCGGGGGCCGCCTGCTCACCGGATCGTCGGCCTACTACAACCCGCCGACGACGTCCGGGTCGGGCTCGGGCTCGGGGTCCTCGGCCTCGACCACGACGTCCACCACGAAGGGCCCGGGCGGCGCCTCGGGCTCGTCGACCACCACGTCCTCACCGAGCTCGACGTCGACCTCGTCCACCACGTCGACGACCCGGCCCCCGGAGTCCACGACCACGACCCGGCCCGCCACCACGACCACGACCCGGTCCCCGCCCGTCCCGGGGCCGGGCCCCTAGCTCCCGTCCACGACCTCGTGGGGGTAGAGGGAGCGGCACGAGAAGCACCACAGCTCGTCCTGCTCGACGGTCGTCCGCGACCCGGCCGTGTCCCACGCCTCGGGCACCACGTAGACCCGCCGGACGAGGACCAGCTCGTCGTCCTCCCCGCCGCAGTTCTCGCAGACCCGGTCCATCGGCCGGGACCATAACGGCCCCCGGCGGGGCTGGGGCCCCGCCTGGCGGAGGAGCCGGGGTGTAGGGGACCCGGCGGGGAGTGTCATCGGGCAGGGTGGGCCCGGACCGGCGTCGAACTAGACTTCCGGTAACCGCCGGCAGCCGTGGGGCGCTGGACGGGGAGGAGGTAACGGCTCATGGGCAAGCCGCTGACCGTGCCCGCGATCCGCGCCCACAAGCGCGGTCCGGGCCAGGACCCGCTCGTGATGGTGACGGCGTACGACGCGCCGACGGCGCGGATAGCCGACGAGGCCGAGGTCGACCTGATCCTGGTCGGGGACTCGGTCGCCAACGTGGTCCTGGGCTACGAGGACACCCTGCAGGTGACGGTGGCCGACATGGCCCACCACGTCGGGGCCGTGGCCCGGGCCCGCCCCCGCCCGCTGATCGTCGGGGACATGCCGTGGCTCAGCTACCACCGCGGCCCCGAGGACGCCGTGGCCAACGCCGCCGTGCTGGTGCGGGCCGGGGCCGGGGCCGTGAAGCTGGAGGGGGGAGCCAAGCGCGTCCCGGTGGTGGAGGCCCTGGTCGACGCCGAGATCCCGGTGATGGGTCATCTCGGGCTGACGCCCCAGTCGGTGCACGCCATGGGCGGCTACCGGGTGCAGGGGCGGGACACGGCCGCCGCCGAGCAGATGGTGAGGGATGCAGAGGCGTTGGTGGGGGCGGGGATCTTCGCCCTGGTGCTCGAGGGGGTGCCCGACGTGGTGGCGGCACGGGTGACCGCCGCCGTGCCGGTGCCGACCATCGGCATCGGGGCGGGGCCGGCGTGCGACGGCCAGGTCCTCGTGATCCACGACCTGCTCGGCCTCGAGGACCGGGTGACGCCCAAGTTCGTCCGCCGGTACGGGGCCCTGAAGGCCGACGCGGTGGCGGCGGTGGCGGCGTTCGCCTCGGACGTGCGGTCGGGCGCGTTCCCGAGCTCGGAGGAGAGCTACCACGTGCCGGGGGAGTCGCTGGATCCCTACGGCGGCAGGGCGGCGGTAGGCGCCTAGTCCATTTCCCGCCGGGTCCCCTACGCCCCGGCTCCTCCGCCAGGCGGGGCCCCCAGCCCCGCCGGCGGCCGTAGCGTCACGGGCCCGTAACCTCGACGCCGTGAACCCGTTCCTCGATCCGCCGGCGTGGGTCGGGGACCCGGCCCACCGCTTCCTGACCCGGGTGGGCAGTGAGCCCTGGGTGCGCTGGCTGCGCTCGGCCATATCGGCGCTGCTGATCCTGGGGTTCCTGGCGTTCCTGGTCGCGGGCGCCGACAGGCCGGCCGACCCCCGCCTCACCAACCAGGTGCTGCCCGGCTTCAACCCCCCCACGACGGCGGTGTCACACCCCTAGTCCAGGCTGGGGCCCGTGGTAGGGTTGCCCACTTCAATCGAGCCCTGCCCCGGTCATGGGGCCCCGGTCGCCGACGACGGGTCCACAGGGAGGTGTGCCAATGCGGCCCTATGAGGTCGTGATCATCTTTGACGCCGGCCTGGAGGAAGAGGTCATCGGATCTGTCCTCGACCGCGCCGCCGAAACCATCCGCACCCACGGGGGGACCGTCGGCCGTGTGGACCGATGGGGACGGCGTCGCTTCGCCTACGAGCTGGCCCATCGCCAGGAGGGCTATTACGTCCTCCTCGAGATGACCAGCTCGCCCCAGGCGGTGGCCGAGCTCGACCGGGTCCTCTCCCTCGCTGACGAGGTGCTCCGTCACAAGACCATCCGCGTCCCCGAAGCCGCGTCCGGCCGGTTCAAGCCGGCGCCGGCGGGTGCCGCGCCGGTCGAGACGGGTGCCGCTCAATCCTGAACTGAACGGAAGCGGAGAGAGAAATGTCCAACGGAAACAGCGTCACTCTGGTCGGCAACATCACGCGGGACCCCGAGCTGCGGTTCACGCCCAGCGGGCAGGCCACGGCCAGCTTCGGACTGGCCGTCAACAGAAGGTGGCAGAACCGCCAGACCCAGGAGTGGGAGGAGGCCACGTCCTTCTTCGACGTGGTGTGCTGGCGGGAGCAGGCCGAGAACGCCAGCGAGAGCCTCGCCCGCGGGTCGCGTGTGATCGTGACCGGCCGGCTCGAGCAGCGCAGCTGGGAGACCCCGGACGGGGACAAGCGCTCCAAGGTCGAGGTGATCGCGGACGAGATCGGCCCCAGCCTGCGCTGGGCCACCGCCACCATCACCAAGAACGAGCGCCGCGGCCCCGACGGCGGGGGCGCCCCCCGCGCCAGTGCGTCGGTCGGCGCCGGTGGCGGCGGCGGTGGCGGCGGCAACGACTACGACGAGGAGCCTTTCTAGAGCATGCCCAGGAACAGCGACCGCGACCGTGATCGCAAGCGGGGGTCCAAGGACACCGGTCGGCGCACCAAGAAGAAGGTCTGCATCTTCTGCAAGGAGCACCTCGACTGGGTCGACTACAAGGACGTCAACCTGCTGCGGCGGTTCATGAGCGACCGCGGCAAGATCCGCGCCCGACGGGTGTCGGGTAACTGCGCCCAGCACCAGCGGGACGTGGCGGTGGCCATCAAGACGGCGCGGGAGCTGGCCCTGCTGCCCTACACCCAGCGGACGGTCAGTGAGCGGGGTGGTCCCCGCGGCCGGCGCCGCCGGGACGACGAGGGCCCCGAGCGGGAAACGGCCAGTGCGCCTGCCGAGGCGCCCGAGCTCGAGGACGTCGAGGTCGACGACACCGAGGAAACCGACGGCTCGGGCAACGGATCGGCGGGGGCCGGCGTCGGCGCCGGTGCGTCCGGGGACACGGAGGCCTAGATGCGGGTCGTGCTCCGGGCCGACGTGAACGGCGTCGGCAAGAAGGGGGACGTCGTCGAGGTGGCGGACGGCTTCGCCCGGAACTTCCTGCTTCCGCAGGGCCGGGCGTTCCGGGCCACCGAAGGCGTCCTGTCCCAGGCGGCGGCCATGCGCCGCTCCCGGGACCTGAAGGACGCCAAGGACCGGGCCTCGGCCGAGACCGTGGCCCGGGAGCTGGTGGCCAAGATCATCCGGATCACCGCCAAGGCGGGGACCGAGGGCCGCCTGTTCGGGTCGGTGACGGCCTCCGACGTGGCCGACGCCGTGCAGGCCCAGGCCGGCGTGAGCATCGACCGGCGCCGGGTCGAGCTGCCGGAGCCGATCAAGACCCTCGGCTCCCACGACGTCGGCGTGAAGCTGCATTCCGACGTCGAGTTCCGGATCACGGTCGAGGTGGTTCCCGCCTAGAGATCCTGGCGGAGCAGGGATGTCGGGGGGCGCCTTCGGGCGCCCCCCGGCGCGATGTGGCACTGTCACACCACTGTGGGAACATCCGTTCGTATGGGAAGGCGTCGTCCCCAGGGCCGGACCTCTTATCCACGCGAGATCCCCAGCTTTTCGGGGCTATCGCCCCACAGGGGTGGGAGCCGATGATGGGCGCTCCATGGTGAGGTCAATCGAGGACGCCCGCCGCCAGCAGCGGGCCGGAGGTGGCGGAGGCGGGCGGACACCCCCCCACGACCTCCAGGCCGAGGAGTCCCTCCTGGGGGCCATGCTGCTGTCCCGGGACGCGGTCTCGGTGGCCCTCGAGCAGTGCGACACCGCCGACTTCTACAAGCCGGCCCACGGCCACGTGTTCGACGCCATCGGGGCCCTGTACACCCGGGGGGAGCCGGTCGACCCGGTCACCGTGGCCGACGAGCTGCGCCGGGCCGGCCTGCTCGACCTGATCGGCGGCCCCGAGGTGCTGATCCGGCTCCAGGCGGCCACCCCGGCCACCTCCAACGCCGGCCGCTACGCCCGCATCGTCAACGACCACGCCCTGCTCCGCCGGCTGATCGGCGTGGCCACCGACATCTCGGACATGGGCTACGACGTGCCCGAGAACGTCGACGAGGCCATCGACCGGGCCGAGTCGATGGTCTTCGAGGTCGGCCAGCGCCGCGTGGCCGAGACTCTGGCGCCCATCCGCGACCTGCTGTCCGAGTCGCTGGACCGCCTCGAGGCCCTCTACGACCGGGGGGAGGCCATCACCGGCGTGCCGACCGGGTACAGCGATCTCGACGAGCAGCTGTCCGGGCTGCAGCCCTCGAACATGGTGATCGTAGGGGGGAGGCCCGCCTGTGGGAAGACGGCCTTCGCGCTCGGGATCGTGGCCCACGCCGCCATGGAGGCCCGGGAGCCGGTCCTCTTCTTCTCGCTCGAGATGAGCCACCTCGAGATCACCCAGCGCCTGCTGTGTGCCGAGGCCAAGGTCGACTCGAGCCGCATGCGGAACGGGAAGCTGCACGACTCCGACTGGTCGAAGATCAGCCATGCCATCGGACGGCTGGGTGAGGCGCCGATATTCATCGACGACAATCCCAACCTCACGGTCATGGACATCCGGGCCAAGGCGCGCCGGCTCAAGAGCCGGGAGGGTCTCAGCCTGGTCGTGATCGACTACCTGCAGCTGATGACGGGTCGGTCGCACGCCGAGAACCGCCAGGTCGAGGTGTCCGAGATCAGCCGCGGTCTGAAGATCCTGGCCCGCGAGCTAGAGGTGCCCGTGATCGCCCTGTCGCAGCTCTCCAGGAACCTCGAGCAGCGCGCCGACAAGCGGCCAATGCTCGCCGACCTACGTGAGTCGGGCTCACTCGAGCAAGATGCGGACGTGGTTATATTTCTCTATAGAGACGAGGTCTACAACGCCGAGTCTCCCGATCGCGGTACGGCGGAGATCATCGTCGCCAAGCACCGCAACGGTCCCACCGGAACGGCCCGTCTCGCCTTCCTCGATCACTACGCCCGCTTCGCCAACATGGCCCGGTCCGTATAGATCAGCGCGGGGTCCACGACAGCGGGAGGGCGCTGAGGCCGCGGATCGTGAAGCTGTTGCGCCGTGGCGCCGGGCCGGCCAACGACAGCCCGGCGGCGGTGCCTCCGCCCAGACGCTCGACGATCGCCGGCAGGGCCAGGCGGGCCTCCATGCGGGCCAGGGGGGACCCGAGGCAGAAGTGGGCGCCGCTGCTGAAGGCCAGGTGGGGGTTGGGGTGCCGGGTCAGGTCGAGCCGTTCGGCGTTGCTGAACACCGCCTCGTCGCGGTTGGCGGCGGCCAGGAGCAGGATCAGGATGCGGCGGGCCGGGATGAGCCGGCCGCCGACCTCGAGGTCCTGGAGCGTGACCCGCTCGGTCATCTGGACCGGGCCCTCGTAGCGCAGGAGCTCCTCGACGGCGCGGGCGGGATCGGCCAGGAGCGCGTCGGACTGCTCGGGTTGGCGCATGAGGGCCAGCAGGCCGTTGCCGATGAGGTTGGCGGTCGTCTCGTGGCCGGCGATCAGCAGGAGGACCACCGTGGAGAGAAGCTCGTCGTGGGTGAGCCGGTCCCCCTGCTCCTCGGCGGCCATCAGGGCGCTGAGCAGGTCGGAGCCGGGGGCGCGCCGCCGGGAGTCGATGAGGCTCTCCAGATACTCGGTCAGCTCGGCGGCGGCCCGATCGGCGGCGGCCACCTCGTCGGCCCCGCGCATCGGGCTCGGGTCGATGCGCCCCGCCACCGCCGGGGCGTGGCGCACGATGATGTCCTGTCCGTCGGGCGGGACGCCGAGCATCTCGCAGATGACCCGGGCCGGCAGCGGGTAGGCCAGCTCACTCATCAGCTCGACCCGGCCCCGGGGCGCGATGCCGTCGAGCATCTCGTCCACCAGCTCCGCCACCCGCGGCTCCACCGCGCTGACGGCACGAGGCGTGAACGCCTTGCTCACCAGCGAGCGGATCCGGCTGTGGTCGGGCGGGTCCAGGAACAGGAGCATCCGCTCCATCAGCGCCCAGGACGTTCCGTTGCCGTGCTGGACGGGGCGGGCCCGGTTCAGGAGCTTCATGGCGGGGCGGTTGAGGAGCCACTCCTCGTCGGCGTTGCGCTCGATGGTGCTCAACCCGGCGTTGCGCAGGCACGCCGACACGTCCGCGTGCGCGCTCAGGACCCAGAGGCCGAACGGACTCTCGTGAACCGGCTCCAGACGGCGCAGAGCCGAGTACAGGCGGTGGGGGTGGGCCCGCACCTGGGGCGAGGCGAGGAAGCCGACGAGCCCGGCCGTCACCGCTCCCCGGCGCAATGCCGGCACGACCAGCCCCCCAGCTGCTGCCACGCCTGAAGTATCAGCCCGGCGCAGGGTGGAGGCAATGGAGACCGGATGTGGCGTCGGTCACCCCGGGGGGTCAGCCGGTGATCAGTCGAACACCCACCGCCTCATCCCGGTCCCGGGCAGGAGCCGGCCGAAGCGGAGATCGGGAAAGTGGGACGCCGCCATCGGCACGTCGCTGCCCTCGAACTCCCGGGCCAGCGCCACCCGGGTCCGGCGGGCCAGCTCCTTGTCGACGTCGGAGATCATCTCCCAGTCGTCCTCGAGCAGCTCGGCCGGGCAGTGCACGACGTCTCCGAGGAGGAGGGCGCGCTCGTCACCGGACGAGACGGTGACCACCGTGCTTCCGGGAGTGTGACCTGGCGCCGTGCGCACGTCGATGCCCGGCAGGAGGGTGGTGTCCCCGGTCCAGGTCTCGGTCCGGTCCTTGACCGGCGGGAGGAGCTCTATGGCCCGCCGCCCGCCCATCATGCTGATACCGAGGGAATCGTCGTACGGGTCCGGACCGAGGAAGAAGTCCCAGTCGGCCTCGTGGCAGCGGTAGGTGGCGTTGGGGAACAGCGGCCTCTCCCCGTCCGACGCCCATCCGAGGTGGTCGAAGTGGAGGTGGGTGAGCACCACGTCGGTCACCTCCGCCGCCGTCACGCCGAGGGCGGCCAGGTTCTGCATGAAGGTGCCGGCGCGCTCGCGCTCCCCGTACGGGCCGAGGCCGACGTCGACGAGGACGGTGCGCTGCCCGTCCCGGACGAGGAACCCGCCCATCTCGAACACGACCCGACCCTGCTCGTCCAGCAGGTCACGATGGGGAGCCCAGTCCTCGTCGGACGGCTTGTTGAACAGCGCCGTGGCCGGCGCCCGCAGGCAGCCGTCCGAGACCGCGTCGATGGTGATGTCGCCGACCTTCAACACCGGCCCTCCCTCAGTCGACAATCGGAGCGCGGTAGCGGCTGCGCTTCAACTCGAAGAACCCGTCCACCTCGGAGAGGATCACGACCGCGTCCCACAGTCGGCCGGCGTCCTCGCCCCGGGGGATGGGGCTGACGACGGGCCCGAACGTGGCGTAGTCGCGGTAGCGGATGATCGGCGTTCCGACCTCGTCACCCACCAGGTCGATGCCCTCGTGGTGCGAGCGCTTGATCTCCTCGTCGAACTCCTCGGACGCCGCCGCCTCGGCCAGGGACTCGGGCAGTCCGAGCTCGGCCAGTACCTCGGTGAGCACGGCGGGGTCGCGCTGCTTCTGGATGTGGAACCGCGTCCCGATGGCCGTGTACATCGGCAGGAGGATGTCGGGCCCCTTCTCCCGGGCGGCGGCGGCACAGACCCGGACCGGAGCCCAGGCCTGCTCCATCCGCTTGCGGTACTCGTCGGTGAGCTCGCGGTCCGGCCGGAGGTTCAGGTAGGCCAGCGACATCAGGCGCCAGCGCGCCTCCACGGGGCGGACCTTCTCCACCTCGAGCATCCAGCGGGACGTGATCCAGGCCCAGGGGCACAGCGGATCGAACCAGAAGTCGACGGTTTCGCGATCGCTCATGACCCGAGCTTCGCGCCGACGGTCCGGGGCGTGCCCGGGCGGGTGGAGCGGTGCCATTAGCTTTGCCCCGATGCGGGTGACGATGATGCTGGCCGACAGCGCCCAGGTGGCCGAGGGGAAGCTCTACATCCTCGGCGGAGGATGGAGCGTCACCGGTCCCGATCCGACCCCCTCCGCCATCGCCATGAAGCTGGAGATCGACTGGAACGAGGCCGACCAGGCCCACCACTGGGAGCTGTACCTCGAGGACGCCGACGGCCATCCCGTGCTCGTGCCCGGGCCGGAGGGCCCCCAGGCCATCGAGGTCAGGGGAGACTTCCAGGTCGGCCGGCCCCCGGGCCTGGCCCCCGGGAGCCCCATCGACCTCCCGTTGGCCGTGAACGTCGGGCCCCTGCCGCTCGAGCCCGGAACCCGTTACACCTGGCGGCTGGTCGTCGACGGGAACGGCATGCCGGACTGGGCGCTGTCGTTCACCACCCGGCCCCCCGCCGCGCCGCCCGAGTAGGGCGGACCGCCCCTCAGCTCTCGAGGTGGGTCTTCAGCGCCTGCACGAAGCTGGTGTAGGTGGGCTCGAACAGGGCGCCCAGCGAGTCGGGCTCGCACTCGCAGTCCAGGGTCACCCTGGTCCCCTGGCCGGCCGGAACGGCCCGAACCGTCACCACGTGTTTCTCGACGCCGGGGCTGTCCACCAGGCCGTAGCTGTAGGTATGCGCGCCGTCGTCGCGGGAGAGCTCCTCCTCGACGACCTCCATCGTCCCCATCGTGAGGCGCCGCCGGTTCCCCTCGCGGACGCTCTTCTGGATCCCGGGTGCCCAGGCGGGCAGGCCGTCGAAGTCCCCGACGACCTTCCAGACCTCGTCGGGGGACCGGGATATCTCGGTCTCGGCGTGGATGGAAGCCACCTCTACCTCCGTGCTGGTCGCTCGTTCGGGCCCCGCTAGGGGCGGGTCACCCTACGACGGATGCCACGGGCAGGCACCGGCGCTGGCTACCCGGCCGACGGGCGGGCAGGATTCCACCATGAGGATCCCGGATCAGGGCGGACGGATCGCGGTCATCACCGGCGCCAACTCGGGCATCGGCCGGGAGGCGGCCCGGGCCCTGGCGGGGGCGGGCGCCACCGTCGTCATGACCGGTCGGGACCCCGCCCGGCTGGCGGCGGCGGTCAGCGACGTGCGGGTCACCACCCGCAACGACGACGTCCACCCCGTGGAGCTGGACCTGTCGTCGCTGGCGTCGGTGCAGGACGCCGCCAAGCGCATCCTCGACGGCTGGGACCGGCTCGACGTCCTCGTGAACAACGCCGGCGTCGTCCTGTCGCAGAGGGAGGTGTCGGTGGACGGCTTCGAGATGACCTTCGCCACCAACCATCTCGGGCACTTCCGGCTCACCCAGCTCCTGCTCGACCGACTGAAGTCCAGCGCCCCGTCACGGATCGTGAACGTGGCGTCGACGGCCCATCAGGCGGCCCGCAGCATGAACTTCGACGACCTGCAGGCCGAGGGCTCCTACAGCGGGATGGCCGTGTACAACCGGAGCAAGCTGGCCAACATCCTGTTCACCAGGGAGCTGGCCCGGCGGTTGGAGGGGACCGGGGTGAGCGCCTTCGCCGTGCATCCGGGGACGGTGCGGACCGGGTGGGGACGCGGCGGGGACGTGAAGGGCTTCCTCGACATCGGCCTGACCATCATCCGCCCGCTGTTCATCACGCCCCGGGCGGGGGCGGCGTCGATCCTGCACACCGCCACCGCGCCCGGCCTGGAGGATCGTTCGGGGGGATACTTCAAGCGCGCCGTCATCGGGAACTTCGGGCCGGTGAGAGAGGGCCGCCCCTCGGGACCGGCCCGGGACCCGGACGCAGCACGGCGGTTGTGGGAGATCAGCGAGAACCTGGTGGGGAGCGCCAATGGCTGAGTACGACCTGGTGGTACGGGGCGGGAGCGTCGTGGACGGGACCGGTGCTCCGGCGCGCACGGCCGACGTGGCCGTCAGGGACGGCGTGGTGGTGGCGGTGGGCACGGCGGGCCAGGGCCGCCTCGACGGCGGCGGGGTGCGGGAGGTCGACGCCGACGGCTGCCTGGTGACGCCGGGCTTCGTCGACATCCACACCCACTACGACGGCCAGACCACGTGGGACACCAGCCTGGCCCCGTCCTCGTGGCACGGCGTGACGACCGTGGTGATGGGGAACTGCGGCGTCGGCTTCGCCCCGGTGCGCCCGTCGGACCACGACCGGCTGATCGAGCTGATGGAGGGCGTCGAGGACATACCCGGCGCCGCCCTGCACGAGGGCCTGTCGTGGGAGTGGCAGAGCTTCGGCCAGTACCTCGACGCGCTCGAGGCCGGGCCCCACGACATCGACTTCGCCGCCCAGGTCCCGCACGGGGCCCTGCGGCTGCACGTCATGGGAGAGAGGGGGGCGCGACGGGAGGAGGCCACGGAGGCCGACATCGCCGAGATGGGCCGCATGGCCGCCGAGGCGGTGTCCGCCGGCGCTCTCGGGTTCACCACCTCGCGGACCCTCAACCACCGCACCAGCAGGGGGGAGCCGACCCCGACCCTCACCGCCGCCGCCCCCGAGCTGGCCGGCATCGCCGCGGCCATCGGCAGCACGGGACGGGGTGTCCTCCAGGCCGTCTCGGACTTCATCGACGTGGAGGCCGAGTTCGCCATCCTGCGCCAGATGGTCAGGGCCTCGGGCCGGCCGCTCTCCGTCTCGGTGGCGCAGAGCCCGGTGAAGCCCGACAACTGGATCGATGTCCTGGACCAGGTGAGCCGCATGAACGCCGAGGGTCTGCCCACCCTCGGCCAGGTCGCGGCCCGCGCCGTCGGCGTGCTCCTCGGGCTCACGTGCACCCTGAACCCGTTCATGTTCAACCCGGTGTGGAGGGAGATAGCCGCCCTCACCCCCGCCGAGCAGGCCCGCGTGATGGCCGATCCCGACTTCCGCGCCCGTGTCCTGGCCGCCCAGGCGGAGATGACCGGCAAGAAGGGGTCGTCGGTCCTCGGCGGCCGGCTGGTCGAGAAGTACCAGCTGATGTACGAGCTGGGGGATCCCCCCGACTACGAGCCCGGGCCGGGGGACTCGCTGGCGGCGCGGGCCGCGCGCGAGGGGCGCGACGGGGCCGAACTCGCCTACGACATCTGCATGGCCGACGAGGGCAGGTCGTTCATCTACCTCCCGTCACTGAACTACGCCGCCGGCAATCTCGACGCCGTCGGGGAGATGCTGGCCCATCCCCACACGGTGCCGGGCCTGTCGGACGGTGGTGCCCACGCCGGCACGATCTGCGACGTGAGCTTCCCCACGACCCTTCTGTCGTACTGGGGGCGGGACCGGGAGCGGGGGCGCATGGACGTTGCGTTCCTCGTCTCCCGCCAGTGCCGGGAGACGGCGCACGCGGTGGGGCTCGACGACCGCGGCGTCCTCGCGCCGGGGTACCGGGCCGACCTGAACGTCATCGACTTCGAGCACCTCCGCGTGCGCAGGCCCGAGATGCGCTACGACCTCCCGGCGGGAGGCAAGCGGCTCCTGCAGTCCGCCGAGGGCTACCTGCACACCTTCGTGGCCGGCACCGAGGTGTACTCCTCGGGCCAGCACACCGGAGCGCTGGTGGGGCGTCTGGTCAGGGGCCCCCAGCCCGCTCCGGCCGCCTGAGCACGCACCCCCCGCCGGCCGCCTGACGGGCGCGCCCCCGCCGCCGTCGACCAGCGCCCAATCGGGTGGTTCTTCCCGTAGGACCGGTATGGGCGCCGGATCCAGTCGGGTCCAAGAGGCTTCCAAGAACGGTCCCGCATCATCTCCACATGACAAGCGGGATGCGGGTCGGGGTCCCTGGAAGCTCGAGGGAGGTGGATTGGATGCGTGGTAGCTCTTGGTCGCGGCGTGGTAGCTCGTGGAGTCGGCGCGGTAGCTCCTGGTCCTAGAACCTGCCCTGCTAGGGGCAGGCCCTAGGCCCGCCGGTCAGCGCTCTCCGAAACCGCCAAGTTGGGGTGAGCGCCTGGCCTGTCTTCTTATCGGCCGGCAGAGGAGAACGCTTTAAGGCGTTCCTCTCCCTCCTCTGCCAGCCGAACCCATCAGCTGTCTGAAGTCCTGAAGTCCTGAAGTTGTCGGATTTGTCGAGTGTGAGCGGCGCAGGAGAGGTGGGTGTGATGGCAGTGGGCGGACCCCGAGAGCTGGTTCGGCCGCTGGCCGACCGCAACCTGCGCCTGCTCTGGGGCTCGCAGCTCACCAGCGAGCTGGGGGACTGGGCCGCCCGCATAGCCCTGGCGGTCCTGGTCTACTCACGGACCCACTCCGCCCTGGCGACGGGCCTGGTCACCACCGCCTCTGTTCTTCCCTATGCGGTGCTCGGGACGGTGCTGGCGGCCATCGCCGACCGCCATCCCCGCCGCCGCGTGATGGTCACGGCCGACGTGGTGCGCGCCGTCCTCTACGGGCTCATCGCCCTACCCGCCGTTCCGACGGCGGTGCTGCTCGGCGCCGCCCTGGTGGCCGGAATGGCCACCCCGCCGTTCGAGGCGGCCCGGTCGGCGGTCCGAGTGGAGCTGGTGGCGGACGACCGGGCCCTCGGCTCGGTCAGCGCCCTGTACGCGATGACGTCCCAGTTCGGAGTGGCTCTCGGGTTCCTGTGCGGCGGTGGGCTGACGGCGCTTCTCGGCGCCAACACCACCCTCGGCCTCAACGCCGCCTCATTTCTCGTGTCGGCGGCGCTCATCAGCCGGGTGAGCGGGGCACGGGACCGGTCGGCGCCTTCCGCCACGGCACGCGAGCACCTCTCCGCCGGTGCGCGCGCCCTGTGGGGTGATCCGCTTCTGCGTCGCTGCCTCCTCCTGGGCGTGGTGGCGGCGCTGGCCGGGACCGTCCCCGAGTCGCTCGGGGCCGTGTACGCCCGGGGGCTGGCGGGCCATGCGGGCGTGCTGCTGGCCGCCGGCCCCATAGCCATGATCGTGGTCAGCCCGTGGCTGCCGACGGTGGGAGACCAGGATCGACTGGTCCGGGTGGCGAGCGCCGTCCTGCTGGTCGGCGCCGCCGTGGGCCTGGTGGGCTTCACCTTCGGCTCGTTCTTCCCGCTGGCCCTGGTGGGCTGGGCGGGGGCGGGTATCGGCTTCGCCGTGGTGATCCCGGCCGGTCCCGTGGTGGCCCGCCGGCTCCCCGAGGAGGGTCGGGCCGCCGCCTTCGGACTGCTGCAGTCGGCCATGCTCGGCGGGTACTGCGTGGCGGGCGCCGCCGGCGGTGCCGTGGCCGGGGCCATCGGCGTGCTGCCGACCTGCATGGCGGTCAGCGTCCTGGCCATCGCGGTCGGCGGCTACATGACGGTCGTGGGCGTCGAGCCCGCCCGGCAGGCGGCGCCGGTCGAGCTGGCGCCGACGGCGGGGGATGCCGGGGTCGAGATCGACATACGCGAGCTGCCCGCTCCGGAGCCGGTCCTGGTGCTGACCGAAGGGGCCTGATCAGGGCACCCGGTCCGACCGCCGGCGCCCCCAGCGGCGCCGGTCGGCGCCACGGCGGTCCGAGGTCGGGCTCACCACCACGTCCTCGGCGCTCTGGCGGCGGTCACTGCGCCTCCTCTGGTCGAGGCGCCGCTCGGGCCCGGTCCAGCCGGTGGTCGGCGCCCCGAGGATGGCCTCGGGGACGGCCGACAGGGCGTCGAGGGTCACCAGGTCGATGACGTCGCTGGCCCACGCCGCCCTCCACGCCGGGCCGAACTCGTCGTCGGCCAGGGCGCTGTCAACGGCGGCGGCGGCGAAGTCACGGTCGCTCTGCTCGACCCGCGTCGGCTCGATCCCCGCCGCCTGACGCGTGTAGCGCGCCACCAGCATCAGGCGGGCGGCCTGAGGGGCCCGGTCGTCGGCCATCTCGGCCTCGGCCAGCGCCTCGAGGCTGGTGGCGGTGGTCCGGGGGTCCCCCGCCTGCCGCGCCAGATTCAAAGCCTCCTCGGCCAGGCTGGCTCCGCCCGGGTCACCGTGGCGGGCCCGCACCCGGGCCAGGAACGACAGCGCCAGGGCCGGGTTCCGGCGGTAGCCGAAGCCGTGGGCGGGCCCGATCGCGGCCTGAAGCAGCTCCGAGGCGCGCTCGAGCCGCCCCAGATGCAGGGCAACGTGGCCCGCGGTGCAGGCGACCGTCGCCACGTCGGCGGGGTAGCCCTGGGCGTCGAGATGCTTGAGGGCCCGCTCGCACAGCTCCTCGGCCTCGTCCAGCTGGCCCCGCTCGAACGCGACCCGGCCGAGGAGCTCGCAGGACTGGCCGACTCCCCGGCCCAGCCCGAGGTTCTCGCACAGCCGCAGGCTCTCCCGGCCCAGCTCCTCGGCCCGCTGGTCGTCCCCCGCCGCCAGGACGAGGGTCCCGAAGTGGCGGGCCGCCTCGGCCTGGCCGCCCGGCTGGCCGATGGCCCGGAAGCCCACCAGGCTCTCCTCGTACAGGCGGGTGGCGTTCTCGCTGTCCCCCTGGTCGCGGGCCAGCCCGGCCAGCATGAGCTTGGCGCCGGCCATCCCCTCGGCGTCCCCGCACGTCTCGAAGAGGTGCAGGTACTGCCCGGCCAGCGCCGACGCCCGCGTCAGGTCCCCCTTGTCCCACGCCAGCTGCCCGAGCACCCGCCGGGCATGGGCCTCCCAGTAGGCGTCTCCACAACGGTTGAACGCGGCCACCGCGTCCCGGGCCAGCTCCTCGGCCCGCACCCGGTCGGATCCCTCGAACCGGAGGAGCTCGGCCTCGACCGCGACCAGGTGGGCGCGGGACCAGTCGTCCGCGTCGGCCAGGAGCGACCGGCCCTGCTCGCACGCAAGGCGCGCCGCCGGGATGTCGTTGGCCACGATCGCCAACCGGGCCGAGCCGACGGCGGCGGCCAGCCGCTCCGCCCGCCCGTGGTCCCCCCGGGCCACGGCCCGGTCGAGCCAGGACCGGCCCTCGCCCGGCTCGTCGAGGTAGCGCCAGTACAGCCACAGCCCGGTCGCCAGCCGTAGTCCGTCGGCGGGGTCCCCGTCGGTCACCAGCCACTCCAGGGCGGCCCGGATGTCGGCGCGGTCGGCGTCGAGCTGTCCCACGCACACCGCGGTGTCGGGCCCGTGCAGACCGGGGACGGCCTGCAGGGCCCGGTCGCTGAAGGCGCGGGCGTGGGCGGCCCGGAGCTCGGCCTCCTCCCCCGACTCGGCCAGCCGGTCCAGCCCGAAGTGCCGGATGGTCTCGAGCATCCGGTAGCGGGGCTCCCCGCTGGGGCCGTTCACGCGGGTGAGGAGGGACTTGTCGACCAGCTCCCCGCACACCCCGGCGACGCTTCCCGGGCGGAGCGGCTCCGACGAGCACACGGCCTCGACGGCGCCGAGGTCGAACAGCCCGGAGAAGACGGCCATGCGCCGGAACAGGGCCCGCTCCTCGTCGCTCAGGAGGTCGTGGCTCCATTCGACGGAGGCCTCGAGGGTGCGGTGGCGGGGCAGGGCGGCCCGGTCTCCGGTCGTGAGGAGCCGGAAGCGGTCGTCGAGTCGGTCGGCCAGCTGCTCGACGCCCATCGAACGCAGCCGCGCCGCCGCCAGCTCGATGGCCAGCGGCATGCCGTCCAGGCGCTGGCAGATGCGGACGACGGCCTCGGCGTTGGACTCGTTGACGCAGAAGCCGGGCCAGGCGGTGTCGGCCCGCTCGGCGAACAGGCGGATGGCGTCGGAGTCCAGCGCCTCGTGCACCGACGCAACCGCGTCCGGGTCGGGGACGTTGAGCGTCGGCGCCGACCACACCGTCTCGGCGGCCAGTCCGAGCGGCTGTCGGCTGGTGGCCATCACCCGCGGGCCCGGCCCGGACTGCAGGATGGCCGACGTGATCGCGGCCGCCTCCTCGAGCACGTGCTCGCAGTTGTCGAGCACGATCAGGCAGGACCGATGGCCCACGGCCTGGGCCAGGGTCTCCTGCAGCGAGCCGTCCGGGTGGACCTGGATCCCGAGGACGCCCGCCACTGTCGCGGCGACCAGGTGCCCCTCGCTCAGGCTGGCCAGCTCCACGAGGTAGGCGCCGTCGGGGTACTCCGGCGCCAGGGCCCGTGCAATCTCGAGCGACAGCCGGGTCTTGCCGATGCCGCCCGGGCCGCTGATCGTGACCAGGCGGCGCGAGCGCAGGAGATCGGCCACCGCGGTGATCTCCTCCCCCCGTCCGACGAAGCTGGTCATCGGCACGGGAAGCCGGTCGGGCGCGGCGGCGCCCACCGCCTGGGTCTCGAGCGAGGGGTCCTGGGCCAGGATGGCCCGCTCGAGACGCTGCAGCGTCACGCCCGGGTCGAGGCCGACGTCCGCCAGGATCGTGCGCCCGTCCTGGTAGACGCGCAGCGCCTCGACCCGGCGGCCTGCCGCCGCCAGCGCCCGCATGAGCTGGGCCCGGAAGTCCTCGCGGAGGGGATGGTCGAGCACCAGCTCCTCGAGCTCGCCGGCCGCCGCCTGGTGCTGGCCCAGCGCCAGCCTGGCCTCGAGCCGGAGAGAGATGGCCGCCAGGCGGAGCTCGTCGAGATGGGCGGCCTCGGGCCGGGCGAAGTCCTCGTACGTGAAATCGGCCAGCGCCGGCCCCCTCCACAACGCGAGGGCACGGTCGAGCACCTCGACGGCGCCCGCCGCCCGTCCCTGGGCCAACAGCTGCTGGGCATCTCCCACCGCCGCCACGAACCGCCGGGCGTCGATCTGCTCGTCGGTGGCCACCAGCACGTAGCCGGGGCCGCGGCTCGCCAGCTCGATCGGCGAGCCTGCGAGTGCCCGGCGCAGGTGGGAGACGTATCCCTGCAGGGTGCTCACCGCGCTGGCGGGGGGTTCCCCGGCCCACAGATCCTCTATCAGGGCGTCCCGGGCCACGACGTCGTTGAGGTGGATGGCGAGCAGGGCCAGCACGGCGCGCTGGCGGAGGCCGCCGAGCGGGACGGAGCGATCGTCGACCTCGAGCTCGAAGGACCCGAGCATCCGCACCAGGGCGGGGGACGCGGCCGTGCCGACCCCGTCCGTCCGGCGCCTCCCGGACCCCCCCGCTGGTGAACGCCCCATGCTGCCGGTGAGGGTAACGACGGGCGTCTCCGTCTCCAAGAAGGTTCCAAGAATTGATCCCTGTCACCGTCCGGACGGGATGGAGGAACGCGCCTTTCGTTCCTTTTCACCGGCCCGGTCCTCCAGCGGACGACCCGAGATGCCGATGACCGACCTGGTCGGGATTGGACCCCTCCCGGGGACGGCCGACCCACAGGGATTGACGCGATGACCATCGCCACCGAGGACGCTCCCACCGGGCGCCTCAGGGCCCGGACGGGCCGTGGGGTGGACCGGGCGCGCCTGCGCCACCCGCTCCGGGGCCGCCGCCGGATCCCCGGTGAGGGGCGGGCCTGGGTGCTGGTCGGGGTGATGACGGCCCTGGCCGCCGCGGCCATGGCGGCCATGCCGACGCACCGGGGCGGCCTGGCCGGCTCGGTCCACATCCCCTGGTGGGCGCTGGCCGTCGCCTTCGCCGCCACCGACATGGCCCAGGTCCACTTCCACTTCCGGGAGCAGGGCATGGCCATCAATCTCGGCGAGGTGCCGCTGATGGTCGGGCTGGCCTTCTGCTCGCCCGTCGGGCTGGTGGCCGCCCGGCTGGTCGGGACCTTCGTCTCCCTCGGCATCAAGGACCGCCAACCGCTGGTCAAGCTCTCGTTCAACCTGACCGACCGGGCCCTGGAGACGCCCCTGGCCGTGATGGTGGCCTACGCCGTGATCGGAGGAGCGGCGCCGATCTCACCCCGCGGTTGGCTGGCACTGACGACCGGGTCGGCGGTGACCAGGCTGGTGGGGGACGGATGCATCTTCTCCGTGATCTGGCTGACCGCCGGGCGCCCGGCGGGCACGATGCTCCGGGAGCTGGCCCTGACCGGGCCCATGGTCCTCGTCACCGGGACGGCGCTGGCCGTTATCTGTGTCTCGGTGCTGTGGGTGAACGTGTGGGCGGTCTGGTCGCTGCTCCTGCTCGTGGCGGTGGTCACCGTCGTGCACATCGTCCATCACCGTCTGCGCCGGCGGTACTCGAACCTGGTCCGGCTCTACGACTTCACCGGACAGGTCGCGGCGGTCCGGCCCAGCGCCGACCTCGTCGAACAGGTCCTCGACCAGTGCCGGAGCATCCTGCGCGCCTCCCGCGCCTCGCTCCTCCTGACGGCGGGGACCGGCTACGAGCGTGCGGTCATGAGCGACTCCGGCAACTCCTCGGAGCCCGCCGCCCGACCGGGTCGTCTCGAGGCGATGGTCCTCTCCTCGGGACAGGCCCTCCTGGCGCCGCGCAACGCCAACGGGGAGGTCGGAGACGCCCTCACGGCGGACGGCTTCCCCGACGCCCTGGTCGCTCCCGTGATCGGTGACGACGGTGTCATGGGTGTGCTGCTGGTGGCGGGACGGCTGGCCGACATGGACCCCTTCCAGGACTCCGAGCTGATGCTCTTCGGGGCCCTGGCCAAGGCCGCTGGCGTGGCCCTGCGCAGGGGCCAGTTGGTCGAGGAGCTGCGCGCCGAGGTCACGGCCAAGCAGCACCAGGCGTACCACGACCCGTTGACGGGCCTGCCGAACCGGGCGTTCTTCGCCCAGCGGCTGGGCGAGGCCACCGTGGCGCGGGCCCGGGGAGAGCGACTGGCCGTCCTGTTGATGGACCTCGACGAGTTCAAGGAGATCAACGACACACTCGGCCACGACGTGGGCGACGCCGTGCTGGTTGCCATCGGCGCCCGCCTGGTCGCCACGGTCGGAGACGCCGCCTTCGTCACCCGCCTGGGTGGCGACGAGTTCGCCATCCTCGTTCCCCGCGAGCCGGAGGAGGGCTTCCTCACCCTGGCCCAGCGGGTGGCCGACGCCGTGCAGGAGCCCCTCGCCATCGAGGACATGGTCCTCCAGCTGCGCACGAGCATCGGGCTCGCCATCTGCCCCGACCACGGGGAGAAGCCGTCGGTGCTCCTGCAGCGCGCCGACGTGGCGATGTACTCCGCCAAGGGAAGTCACATCCCGGTGGTCGAGTACACCGCCGAGAAGGACCACCACAGCACCCGCCGCCTGGGGCTGGTCGGAGATCTGCGGCAGGCGGTCGCGACCGACGGCCTCGACCTGTACTACCAGCCCAAGGCCGATCTGACGACCGGCTGCGTGTACGGGGTCGAAGCCCTGCTGCGCTGGAGCCATCCCGTCCACGGCATGGTCCCGCCCGACGAGTTCATCCCCATGGCCGAGCACTCCGGGCTGATCGGGCCGGTGACGAGCTGGGTGCTGCGCCGGGCGCTCACCCAGCAGGCGGCGTGGGCGGCCCGCGGCATCCAGCTCACCGTGGCCGTGAACATCTCGGCGCGCAGCCTCCTGCAGCCCGAGCTCGTCGACGAGGTGGCCCGTCTCCTGCACGAGACCGGGGTGGCGCCCCGCAACCTGACCCTCGAGATCACCGAGTCCACGGTGATGGTCGACCTGGTCCGCAGCGTCGTGGTGCTCGATCAGCTGTCCGCCATGGGCGTCCGGCTGTCGGTCGACGACTTCGGGACCGGTTACTCGTCGCTGTCCCGGCTGACCAAGCTCCCGGTGGACGAGGTGAAGATCGACAAGTCGCTGGTGTTCAACATGCTGCGCGACCAGGGTGACCTGGCGGTGGTGGGGGCCACCATCGACCTGGCCCGGCACCTCGAGCTGGAAGTGGTGGCAGAGGGGATCGAGGACGGCCTGACGTGGGAGCGGCTCCGCCAGCTCGGCTGTGGCCGGGCCCAGGGCTACTACCTGTCCCGGCCCGTGCCGGCCCGGGAGCTGGAGGAGTGGCTGGAGCACTGGGAGCACAAGCGGTCCCTGCTCAACCACCCGACCAGCTCGGTGGTGGCGATGCGCCGCTGACACTCCCCGCCGGGGCGGCGGTGGCCGGCCCCCCGGACGCCCGGTAGCGTGGCGACCGAAACGCGTTCGGGACGGGGGTTCAAATGGCCGACTTCACCATGACCATCAGCGGTTCGGCGGTGCCGACCGAGAAGACGTTCGAGGTCGTCAACCCGGCCACGGGCTCGGTGTACGCCGAGGCGCCCGACTGCACCAAGGAGCAGCTCGACGCCGCCTTCGACTCGGCGGCCAAGGCCTACCGGGACTGGAAGCTGGACGAGAACCTCAGGCGCCAGACCCTCCACAAGATCGGGGACGCCCTCTTCGGCGCCGCCGGTGACATCGGGCCGGTGCTGACCGCCGAGCAGGGCAAGCCGCTGTCCGAAGCGGGAACCGAGGCGTTCGGCGCCGGCATCTGGTTCAAGTACTACGCCGACCTCGAGCTGAAGCCCGAGGTCATCCAGGACGACGGCAACGCCTACGCCGAGGTCATCCGGCGGCCCCTGGGCGTGGTGGCGGGCATCACGCCGTGGAACTTCCCGCTGGTCCTCGCCTCCTGGAAGATCGCCCCCGCTCTTCTGGCGGGTAACACCATGGTGCTGAAGCCGTCGCCTTTCACACCGCTCAGCACCCTCAAGCTCGGCGAGCTGCTGCGCGACATCCTGCCCCCCGGGGTGCTCAACGTCGTGACGGGCGGGGACGAGCTCGGCAAGTGGATGACGTCGCACCCCGTCCCCCGCAAGATCAGCTTCACCGGCTCGGTGGCCACCGGCAAGCACGTGGCGGCCTCGGCCGCGCCCGACCTCAAGCGCGTCACGCTCGAGCTCGGCGGCAACGATCCCGCCATCATCCTGGACGACGTCGACCCGGCGGCCATCGCCGACAAGCTGTTCTGGGGCGCCTTCCAGAACAACGGCCAGGTCTGCTCGGCCATCAAGCGCGTCTACGTTCCGGAGCGCCTCTACGACGACGTGGTGGAGGCCCTGGCCGAGCGGGCCCGCTCGGTGAAGGTCGGGGACGGCACCGCCGAGGGCACCCAGCTCGGCCCGATCAACAACAAGCCGCAGTTCGAGCGGGTCAAGGAGCTCGTGGCCGACGCCGTCAAGGGCGGTGCCAAGGCGGTGGCGGGCGGCAAGCCCATGGACGGCAACGGCTACTTCTTCGAGCCGACGATCCTGGCCGACCTCTCGGACGGCACCCGCATCGTCGACGAGGAGCAGTTCGGCCCCGCCCTGCCGATCGTCTCGTACCGTGACCTCGACGACGCCGTCGAGCGGGCCAACGCCACCCACTTCGGGCTGTCGGGGTCGGTGTGGAGCGCCGACCCGGAGCGGGGCGCCGAGGTGGCCGCCCGCCTCGAGTGCGGCACGGCGTGGGTGAACTCCCACCTGGCGCTGGCCCCGCACCAGCCCTTCGGCGGCGCCAAGTGGAGCGGCATCGGGGTGGAGAACGGGCCGTGGGGCTACTACGCCTTCACCGAGCTGCAGGTCATCTACCGCGCCAAGTCCTGACGCCCGGGGCGGCCAGGCGGCCCTGACCGCCCGCGGCCTGCGCCGCGAGCGGGGCCGCCAGGTGGTCCTGGCCGACGTCTCGATAACCGTCGGGCCCGAGGCCCGGACCGGAGTGGTGGGGCCCAACGGGGTGGGCAAGACCACCCTGCTCCGCCTGCTGGCCGGCCTCGACCGGCCCGACGCCGGCACGGTGGAGCTGGCTCCGCCGGATGCGACGGTCGGCTACCTGGCCCAGGAGCCGGACCGCCGCGCCGACGAGTCCGTGCTCGCCTACCTGCGCCGGCGCACCGGGGTGGCGGGGGCCGAGGCCGAGCTCGAGTCAGCCGCCGACGCCCTGGCGCAGGGCGCCGAGGAGGCGTCGGACCGCTACGCCGCCGCCCTGCACCGCTGGACGGCGCTCGGCGCCGCCGACCTCGAAGCCCGCATCGAGGCCGTCGCCTCCGAGCTCGGCCTGCCCGGCCGGGTGCTGGAGCTGCCGACGGCGGCGCTGTCGGGCGGGCAGGCGGCGCGGGTGTCGCTGGCCGCCGTCCTCCTGTCCCGCTTCGACGTCATCCTGCTCGACGAGCCCACCAACGACCTCGACTTCGCCGGCCTGGAGCAGCTGGAGTCCTTCGTGCTCGGCCGGGGCGGGCTGGTCGTCGTCTCCCACGACCGGGCCTTCCTCGAGCGGACGATCACGTCGGTGCTCGAGATCGACGAGCACACGCGCACCGCCCACCTGTTCCGGGGAGGGTGGTCGGCCTACCTGGACGAGCAGGCCCGGGCCCGGGCCCAGGCCGAGGAGGCCCACTCCGCCTACCGGCAGCAGCGCCGCCGTCTGCTCGACCGGGCCCGGAGGGAGCGGGAGTGGGCCACGACCGGCACCCGACGGGAGAAGCGGGCGCCGCGGGACAACGACAAGGCGCAGCGGGCCTTCCGCGTGAACCGGACCGAGAAGCTGGCCTCCCGCTCACGGATGACCGAGCGCGCCCTCGAGCGCATGGAGGTCGTGGAGAAGCCGTGGGAGGGCTGGGAGCTGCGGTTCACGATCGACGAGGCACCCCGCTCCGGGGCCGTGGTGGCCCGTCTGGACCGGGCGGTCGTGGAGCGGGGAGGGTTCCGCCTCGGCCCCGTCGACCTGGAGATCCGCTGGGGTGACCGGCTCGCGATCGTGGGGCCGAACGGGAGCGGCAAGACCACTCTCGTGAGCGCCGTGCTCGGCCGCCTCCCCCTGGCCGGCGGGAGCCGCTACCTCGGCCCGAGCGTGGCTGTCGGAGAGCTGGGCCAGCAGCGCCTCGGCTTCGATCCGGGCCGGCCCGTGCTCGACGGGTTCCTGTCCCGTACCGGTCTGACCGTGGCCGAGGGGCGCTCGCTCCTGGCCAAGTTCGGACTGGGCGCCACCCACGTGGCCCGATCGGCGGCCTCGCTCTCCCCCGGGGAGCGGACCCGGCTCGAGCTGGCCGCCTTCCAGGCCGCGGGCATCAACCTGCTCGTCCTCGACGAGCCGACCAACCATCTCGATCTGGCCGCCATCGAGCAGCTCGAGGAGGCCCTGGCCGGCTACGGGGGCACGCTGATCCTCGTGTCCCACGACCGCTGGCTGCTCGAGGCCGTCGACACCACCCACCGTCTGGAGCTGGCCCCCAGCGGCTCGGCCCGGGAGGCCGGAGCGCCCGCCAGCTGATCATTGGCGTCAACGCTCGGGCGGAATAACGCTTGACCGGTCCGTTCCGCCGGTCGAACTAGTTCCGTGGTCCTGAAACGGTCGATCGGGGCATTGCTCCGGATCAGGGGGTGGCGGTCGAAGGACGCCGGGGACGACCTGCGCCGCACCCTGTCACTCCTGGCTGCCACGCTCGACGCCACCGCCGACGGCATCCTGGTCGTCGACCGCGGCGGCCGGATCACCAGCTACAACCGGCGCTTCGCCGAGCTTTGGGGCATCCCCGACGAGGTGCTCTCCACCCGGGACGACGAAAAGGCTCTGAGCTTCGTGCTGCGCCAGCTGTCCGACCCGGAAGCCTTCATCAGCAAGGTCCGGGAGCTCTATGCCCAGCCTGAGGCCTCCAGCCAGGACGTGCTGCACTTCCGGGACGGGCGCACGATCGACCGTTTCTCCATGCCCCAGCGGGTGGACGGCCAGATCGTCGGGCGGGTCTGGAGCTTCCGCGACGTGACCGAGCAGCGCCGCCTGGAGCAGGAGCTGGCCCACCAGGCCTTCCATGACTCACTGACGGGACTGGCCAACCAGGCGCTGTTCCGCGACCGGGTCCACCACGCCCTGACCCGCCTCTCCCGCCGGGGCGCCCCTCTGGCCGTGCTGTTCCTCGATCTGGACGGCTTCAAGAACATCAACGACAGCCTCGGCCACACGGCCGGGGACGAGCTGCTGATCTCCATGGCCGAGCGCGTCCAGGGCTGCCTCCGGGTCACCGACACCGCCGCCCGGCTCGGCGGCGACGAGTTTGCCGTCCTGCTGGAGGACCTGACCACCGAGCACGAGGCCACGGTCGTGGCCGAGCGGATCATCGTCTCCCTGGCGCGGCCCTTCCGCTCCGCCGGTCGGGAGGTCGTGGTGGGGGTGAGCGTCGGGATCGCCTTCGGGGCGGTCGGCATCAGCGCCGACCAGCTGCTGCGCAACGCCGACCTGGCGATGTACACGGCCAAGCGTCACCACCCGGGCGGCTACCAGATATTCCGCTCCGACATGCACACCCGCGCCCTGGAGCGACTCGAGCTCGAGGTCGACCTGCGGCGCGGCCTCGGCCGGGGTGAGCTCGAGGTCGCCTACCAGCCCATCGTCACCGCCGACGGCTCGGACATCGCCGGGGTGGAGGCCCTGGCGCGCTGGCGGCATCCCACCCGGGGCCTCCTGATGCCGGACAGCTTCATCGCGCTCGCCGAGGAGACCGGGCTCATCCGCGAGCTCGGTCGTCAGGTGCTGAACCGGGCCTGTCACCAGGCGCGGGAGTGGCAGCGCTGCGGTCTCGGCGTCGACGACCTCACCGTGAGCGTGAACCTCTCCCCTCGACAGCTGTACCACGACCAGATCGTCGACGAGGTCAGGCAGGCGCTCGTGTCATCGGGCCTGGCTCCGGGGTGCCTCACCCTCGAGGTGACCGAGACGGCCATGATGACCGACAGCCAGCGCGCCATCGGCAAGCTGCACGAGCTCAAGGCTCTCGGGGTGCGCCTGGCCGTCGACGACTTCGGCACCGGCTACTCCTCGCTCAGCTATCTGGAGCGCTTCCCCGTCGACATCCTGAAGATCGACCGCGCCTTCGTGTCCCCGATCGGGGACGGGGAGGGGGAGTCGTCGCTGGCCAGCGCCATCGTGTCGCTGGCCCGGACCATGCGCCTCACGGCGGTGGCCGAGGGTGTCGAGACCCGCCAGCAGGCCGAGGTCCTGGCCGCACTCGGCTGCGACTACGCCCAGGGCTACTTCTTCTGGCGGCCGATGGACTCGGCCCGCCTCCGGGCCCTGCTCGAGGCCCGCCGGACCGAGGACATCACCGTGGTCGGCCCGCCCCGGATCTGACGGCCGGCCTGCAGCCGGCTCAGACGAAGTCGGAGCCCCCGTCCACGTTGACGTTGGCGCCCGTGACGTAGCCGTTGCGACGGGACCCCAGGAACGCGATCACGGCCCCCACCTCGTCGGGGAGACCGGCCCGGCCCAGGTCGGCGGGCTGGTGGAAGGTGTCGGCTATCCAGCGCATGACGTCTCCGGGGTCGGAGGCGTCCAGGCCCAGCTCGTCGAGGACCGGACTGAGGTTCTCGGTGAAGCTGGCGGTCACGATGGTGCCCGGGCTCACGGTGTTGACGAGGATCCCCTCGGGTGCGAGCGAGCGGGCCAGGTTCTTGGAGATGCTCGTCAGGGCGGCCTTGGACGCGGTGTAGGCCACCAGCATCGGGCTCTGGCGCTGGATCGAATGGGCCGAGACGTTGACGATCCGTGCCCACCCGGCCCGACGCAGCAGAGGAAGGGCGGCCCGCACGCAGTGCACCGCCGCCATGGTCCCCACCGCGAAGGTCTGCCGCCACTGCTCGTCGCTCAGCTCCTCCAGGCGGCCCGCCCCGGGCCCGACGGTGTTGACGAGGACGTTGAGCTCCCCCCAACGGGCCCCGATCCGGGCGAAGGCCTCCTCGACGGCCGGTCGGTCGGTGACGTCCACGGCCAAGGCCATCACGTCGGGGCTGCCCCGCGCCGAGAGCGCCGCCGCCGTCTCGTCGAGAGCTGCGGCCCCGCGTGCCAGGACCGCCACACGCGCCCCGTCGGCGGCGAAGCACTCCGCCGCCGCCCGTCCCATCCCCTTCGTCCCACCCGTCACCGCCACGGCTGCCCCGCCCAGGCCCAGGTCCACCGGTCAGGCCCCGCCCGGTCCGACGGCCACCTCCCGGCGGGCGGCCAGCACCGCCTCCACCGCGTCGAGCGCCTGGTCGGCGGGTCCGTCGAAGGCCACCGAGCCGTGCTCGAGAACGACAGCGCGCGACGCCAGGTCGAGCACCCGGTCGACGTGCTGCTCGACGACGAGAAGGGCCGTGCCGGCGGCGTGGATCAGCCGCAGGCTCTCGTAGACCTTGTCGACCACCGCCGGCGCCAGCCCGAGTGACAGCTCGTCTGCCACCAGCAGGCGGGGCGGGACCACCAGCACCTTGGCCAGGGAGAGCATGCGCTGCTCGCCCCCCGAGAGGGTTCCGCCCCGCTGGCGCCGGCGGTGCCCGAGGGCGGGGAAGGCCTCGTAGGCCCGCTCGAGGGATTCGCCCACGTGCTGGCGCCCGGCCCGCTGGCGGAACGCCAGGGTCAGGTTCTCCTCGACGGTCAGTTGGGAAAAGACCGCCCTCCCCTCGACCACGTGCGCCACTCCCTCACGCGCCAGCTTGTAGGGCGCCTGGTTGGTGACGTCGACCCCCCGGACCCGTATGCGGCCGGCGGTGGCCCGCAGGAGGCCGGTCACGACCCGCGCCACTGTCGACTTGCCCGCCCCGTTCGACCCCAGCAGCGCCACCACCCCACCGGCCGGGACGGAGAAGGTCACCCCGAACAGGGCCCGGTAGGGGCCGTACGACGCGTCGACGGAGTCGACCTCGAGGGCGCCGACCGCGTCGACCTCGGGGGCGGGTTCGGTCACGCCTTCACCCCGAGGTAGGCCGACCGCACCGCCGCATCGGCCATCACCGTGGCGAACGGTCCCTCGGCCACGACCCGGCCCAGGTCCATCACCACGACCCGGTCGGCCACCTGGTCGACCAGGGCCAGGTTGTGCTCGACGAGGAGCACGGCCATCCCCCGCTGGCCCTGGATGGTGCGGAGCACCTCGGCCAGCTGTCCCGTCTCGTGGACGTCGAGGCCCGACGAGGGCTCGTCGGCGAGGAGCAGCTTGGGCTCCATCACGAGGGCCCGGGCCAGCTCGACCACCCGGCACAACCCGAGGCCGAGGGCGGCGACGAGCGTGTCGGCCAGGTCGGACAGCCCGACCAGGTCCAGCACCGACTCGACCCGCGCCACCTCGCCGGGCTCGGGGTCGCTGCGGTTGAGCAGGTCCTTCCAGAGCCGGCCCTGTCCACCCCGCGCCCGCTCCGCCGCCAGCAGGTGGTCGCGCACCGAGAGCTCGGGGAAGACCTCGATGCGCTGGTAGGTGCGGCCGATCCCCAGGCGGGCCCGGCGGAAGGTGGGGAGGTCGTCGATGGGCGTGCCGTCGAACACGACCGCGCCGGCGTCCGGGGTCAGCTGACCGCAGACGCAGTTGAACAGCGTGGTCTTGCCTGCGCCGTTGGGCCCGATCAGCGCCACCGTCTCCCCGCCGTGGATCCTCATGCTCACGTCGGACACGGCCGCCACCCCGCCGAAGGTCTTGGTCAGCCCCTCCACGGCCAGGAGCGGGTCACCCATCGGCCAGCGCCGGCACGCGCTCGGCGGGAGGACCGACCGGGGGCCCCCGCCGCTCGAAGATCCGCTTCTGCCACTTGATCGTGGAGCGGGCCTTCTGGTACTCGAGCACGCCCTCGGGATGGGCGGCGTAGGTGAGGGCGCCGAAGGCGAAGCCCACGAACACCAGACTCGAGCCCCCGAAGCGGCCGGGGAGGTAGGTCAGCAGCTGCTGGCTGATCACGAAGCCCATGCCGCCCTGGATGGCACCCTCGACGGTGCTCACCCCGGTCGTCACGACGATCACCACGAACGCGACCGAGAGCTCGTAGTTCCACTGCTCGGCGTTGGCCACCTGCTGCTGGATGGTGAACACGGTCCCGCCGATGCCGGCGATCACCCCGGCCAGGGCAAACACCGTGATTCGCTGGCGCGACAGGTCGATGCCGATCCCGGCCGCGCCGGTCTCGCTGCCCCGCATGGCGGCCAGGAAGCGTCCCGTGGTCCCCTTGCGCACCAGGTTCACGACGATCACCGAGAACACCAGCGCCGCCATCGACAGTACGAAGAGCTGGTGGCCGTCGGCGGAGAAGAAGCGGAAGGGCGCCAGCCAGTCCTGCCTGATCGACAGGCCCTGGGCCCCGTTGCTGACCCCGGACTGGTTGAACACGGCGTTGTCGAAGAACAGCGCCCCCGCCAGGGTCATGAGGGCCAGGCCCAGCCCGGCCAGGCGCAGCGACAGCACGGCCAGGACCACCGCCACCACCGCCGCCGCCAGGGCGCCCAGGAGCCCCCCGAGGAGCATGTTCAGCCCCAGGTGGTGGGCGAGCTGGGCGGCCGCGAATGCGCCCACGCCCGCCAGCGTCCCCTGGGCCAGGGAGAGCTGCCCGGCCATGCCGGTGATGAGCGTGACCGACAGGAAGATCGTCGAGAACGCCAGCCCCGAGTTGAACACGTTCTCCCACGTGCGCGGCATCCACGTGAGCATCGAGACGATGAACGCCGCCAGCATGGCGTACCAGGTCACCCGGATGATCCGGTCCATCACCGGCAGGCGGATGGCGCGCAGCGGGGGCGGAGGCGGCGGGTCGACCGAGGCGAGGGGGTCACGATCCGTCTCCAGGGTGCGCAGGCCGGGCACCACCAGGAGGGCCACCGCCAGCACGATGAACGGGAAGGCGGGCAGGACGGCCGAATACAGCCATGACGAGGTCGGCAGGTAGCCCTGGAAGATGGATTCCAGCACCCCCACGAGGACCGCCGCCACGGCCGCGACAGGCAGGGACCGCAGCGCCGCCCACGCCGCCGCCGCCACCGCCGCCACCATGAGGGTGGTGAACGCCGTGACCTGGACCTGGGCGAACAGCGGGGCCAGCAGCACACCGGCCAGGCCGGCCAGGACGCTCGACACCACCCAGGCGACCGCCACCACGGCCCGGGCGTTGACCCCGTCCAGCTGCACGAGGCGCCGACTCTCCACGGCGCCGCGCATCTGCAGACCGAGGGGGGTGAACCGCATCAGCACGACCAGACCGGCCAGGGCCGCGGCCGTCACCACCATCACGGTGAGCTCGGCGCCGTTGATCGGGGTGCCGAACACGGTGAAGTAGACGGTGTCGATGTTCCAGAACACGCTCGGGGCGTTGAGGAGGTTCTGGTTGCCGAACACCACGGGGAGGAGGGCGGGGATGCCGACGAACAGGCTGAGGCCGGTCACCACCTTGGCCATGTTCTTCTGCGCCGGGATCCGGGAGAACAGGAAGTGGTCGAACAGCAGGCCGAAAGCCGGGGACATCACCAGGACGGTCAGCACGAACGCCGCCCCCACCGGGAAGTGGTGGACCTGGGTGGCCCACGTGTACACGAAGGCGGCGGCAAAGGCCTGGGCCCCGAAGGCGAAGTTGAACACCCCCGTGGCCTGGTAGGTGAGCACCAGGCCGACGGCAAACAGGGCGTAGGTGCAGCCGAAAGGGACCCCCGGTATGGCGAATCCCAGGAACTGCTCCACCGCCCGGACCGCCGTCCGCTAGCGGCCGGCTGCCCGGCCGGGCCCGTCAGGCACCGGGCGTACCGGCCGGCGGCGTCACCATCGTGGGGTGCACCACATCGGGGCCGAAGCACAGGAAGGCGCCGTTGTCCTTGTTGAAGGCGGGCACGAACTTGTCCCCCTGCACCTGGATCCAGGCGGCGCAGTAGGGCGGCTTCACCAGGTTCACGTCGTGGGCCTCGGTCCAGTTGACCGGGGCGAACAGGCCGGCGGTGAAGTTCGTGATCTTGTTGGTCTCGGCCACCACGTTGGCCTGGGTCAGGTTGCTCCCGGCGGCCTTGACCGCCTGGGCGAACAGGGCCGCCGACTCCCAGCCCTGCAGGGCCACCTCGTCGAGGGTCCACTTGGGCTGGTACTTCTTCATGGCGTTGATGTAGGTGACGAGCCCCGGGTACCTGGAGGGGGCGGTGGTCGCGTAGGAGAACGGGACGTGGGCGATGCTGAACCACACGTTCTGCATGAGGTCCTGGTACTGGTCGAGGGTCGGCTGGTCGTTACCGTTGAGCCAGAGCGACTTCACGCTCGTGTACCCGTACTGCTTCATGGCCCGGGCCACGGCGATGTTCGAGTTGACGTCCATGCACGAGATGAACGTGTTGACCCCGGCCTGCTGCATACGCTTGACGTCGGGCGCGGGATTGCCGCCGTAGGGGACGTTGAAGTCGGTGAAGCCGACCTTGATCCCGGCCTGGGTCAGTCCCTCGTTGAACGACTTGCACGAGTTGGCCGACGATGCGAAGCCCAGGGCCAGGAGGCCGACGTTGGCGTTCCTGGGCTGGACCTGGTGGACCCACCAGTTGAACTCGGGTTCTCCGCATTTGGTGCACTGCACGGAGCCACCCGCTGCGAACAGGTTGGGCGCCCCCGACCAGTTCCCGGTCACGTCGTAGCCGTAGGTCGGTATCCCGTTCTCCTGGAAGATGTTCGGGGAGAAGAAGGCCGTGGCCACCCCGACCACGGCAAAGACGTGGTCCTGGTTGATGAGCGTCTGGGCCAGCTGGTTGAACTGGCTGGGGTTCCCGCCGTCGTCGAGGCTGTTGGCCATCACCAGCTTGCGCCCGTTGATCCCACCCTTGGCGTTGACGTAGTCGAAGTAGGCCTCGACCCCGGGCACGAGCGACTCGAAGTTCGAGGCCAGGGTCCCGGTCAGGGTGGAGATGGCTCCGACCCGGATCTCGGTGGCCGTGACCCCCGGGGCGTTGGAGGGCGCCGCCGTCCCCGAGGTGCCGGTGGACCCCCCTCCGGTCGACGAGGTCGTGCCTGTCTGGGCGCTGCCGCTCGATCCGCTGCTGCCGCAGGCCGCGGCCGCGACGGCCAGCGATCCCGTCAGGATGGCCGCGGCCACCCTCCCCCCGATCTGCATTCCAACCCCTGTCTCTGCGTCGCCGATGCAAGATCCGCCGATGCCCGACCCAGGGTAGAAGCAATGACCCCCCGGGTAAACGGCGGATGCCGCCGATCGCTTATGTTCTGGCGGCCATGCCAGTCTTCTTCTCCGAGTCCGAGTACGCGGTGATCCGGGCGGTCTGCGCCCGGCTGATCCCCACCGACACCGATCCCGGCGCCACCGAGGCCGGGGTGGTCGACTACATCGACACCTTCCTCGGGGCCTTCAGCTTCGACCCGCCGCGCATCTGGGCGGGCGGTCCCTTTTCGGGACGTCGCGGGGGGGAGGCGTCGTTCGACCGTTTCATTCCGCTCACGCCGCCCCAGGAGCTGGCCTGGCGCACGCGCATCGAGGGATCGCTCGGCATCCCCGAGCGCGAGTTCAACGGCCCGGTCGTCGGTCTCCAGGAGCGCTACCGCTCCGGGCTGGACGCGCTGGGGGTGGACTTCACCGGCCTGTCGGGGGAGGAGCAGGACGAGCGGCTGCGGGCCCACCCCGAGTTCACCGAGCTGGTCTACGAGCACGCCTGCGAGGGCATGTACGGCGCCCCGGAGTACGGGGGGAACCGGGACCTGGTGGGCTGGCGCTACATCGGCTTCGAGGGGGACGCCCAGCCGACCGGGTACACCGACGCCGAGGTGAGCGGGCCGTGACGCCGGGGTCCACGGACGCCGAGCTGCTCGAGCTCGGTGCCGCCACCCTCGGGGAGTCCGGTGGCCTACCCATGGCCGCCCGTATCCGGGCGGCCTGGCCGGGGGCGCGCCTGGCCGGGCCCGCCTACACCGTGGCCTGCGCCCCGGCGGACAACCTGGCCATCCACGTGGCGGTGCCCCGGGCCGGGAGCGGCGCCGTGCTCGTCGTCGACGCCGCCGCCGTCCCCGAGCGGGGGTACTGGGGGGAGGTCCTGACCACCGCCGCCGAGGCGGCCGGGGTGGCCGGTCTCGTCATCGACGGGGGGGTGCGCGACGTGGCCGCCCTCGAGGCGCACGGCTTCCCCGTGTTCTCGGCCCTCGTGGCTCTCCCGGGCGCCAGCAAGAACGGCCCGGGTGCCGTCGGGGGCCGGGTCGAGGTCGGCGGGGTGGCCCTGCAGGCGGGGGACTGGGTGGTGGCCGACGCCGACGGGGTCACGGTGGTTCCGGCGGCGCGCCTCGACGAGGTCCTGGAGGCGGGACGGGCGCGCGCCGCCAAGGAGCAGGGCATGTTCGGCGAGCTGCGGTCGGGCCGGACCACGATGGACCTGCTCGGCCTGGACTCCTCCCCGATCGAGGGGGCCTGAACAGCTCCTAGGTGCGGACGCAGGCGAGCGCCTCGTCCCACAGCACCGGTGGGCCGCCCCGGCTGCGCTTGGCGGCGTACATGGCGGCGTCGGCCCGCCCGATCGCCTCCTCGGCGCTCACCGAGCCCGCCGCGACCCAGGCCACGCCGGTGCTGGCCGACAGCCGCACGCCGAGGTCCCAGCCGCACGCCCCGATGCTGAGGGCCAGGCGGCCGGCCAGCTCGAGACCGGCGGCCGGTGATCCCACGTCCGGGCACACGACGAGGAACTCGTCGCCTCCGATACGGCCCACGACGTCCCCCTTGCGGACGGCGCCGCCGAGGGCGTGGGCGATCTCGGCCAACAGGCGGTCGCCGACGTCGTGGCCGAAGCGGTCGTTGACCGGCTTGAAGCGGTCGAGGTCGATGAACAGCACGGCCACGTCCGGCGCCGACTGCAGGGCGCGCCGGACGGCGTCGAGGATGGCGGGCCGGTTGTGCACGCCGGTGAGGGCATCGGTGGCGGCCTGCACCTTCAGCTCGGTCACGTCCATGACGCAGAGCAGGGCGCCGAGCACCCGCCAACCGTCGGTCACGGCCCGCAGCGCCACCTGGCACTGGCGGTCGACCTCCCGGCCGGAACCCACCAGGCGCACGTCCACGTCGAGGTCCCGTCCCCGGTCCAGGGCGTCGTCGATGGCCATCTCGAGGTCACGGGGGTTCTCGAGGCGCAGGGAAGCCAGGAGCTCCGCCACCGACCCGACGTCCGCGGACGCGAGCAGGTTCCGGAGCCGGCCGTTGCAGTAGGTGACCGAGCGGTCGACGGCCAGCTCGGCCAGCCCTACCGGCACGGTCTCGGTGACCCGGCGCAGGAGCTGCTCCCCGCGGCGCAGGGCCTCATGGGCGGCCATCTCCTCGGAGATGTCGATCATCTGGCAGAGGACCGTCGGCTCGGCTCCCGGCCCCTCGCTCCACTGGTTCGATGTCTCCAGCCACAGCCAGGACCCGTCCTTGCGCAGATAGCGGAGGCGCACGGCGTGGCTGCCCCGCACCCGGATGAACTCCATCCAGTTGTCGATGGCCTTGGCGTGGTCGTCCGGGTGGATGAACTCGAGGGTTGGGTGGCCGACCATCTCGTCCCGGGCCCAGCCCAGCATCAGGGTTGTCGCCTCGTCGACGTCCACCAGGGCCGACACCGTGCTCTTCCGGACCGTCGCCAGGCGGGGCCGGCCCGGACTCATGGCGGCCAGGTCCACGGGCTCGAGTCCGCTCCCGTCCCCGTCGTCGACGGTGGCCAGACGGAGGATCACGCCGTACTGCTCGCGGGTGTCGAGGTAGTGGACGGTGAGGGTCCGGTGGGGGGGCGCCGCCATCCTCACCTGGGTCACGGCAATGCCGTTGGTCCGGGCCTCCACGAAAGCGTTTACGAGCCTCGGGGAGTCGGCGGCGTCCACGAGGTCCAGGAGCGAGCGCCCGTCGACCTGCTGGGAAGGGAGTAGGGGCACCTCCGCCGGCATGTCCATCGTCGTGCCCTCGATGCTCAGGGCCCCGGCTATGGCCGACGGGTGCTCCCGGAGCCACAGCTCGAGCGAGCGCGACGGGTCCACGAGCGCCGCGTCGCCGCCGGCCGGGCCACCGGTGGCCCGCGAATCGCCTGTACCGCTCATGTTTCCCCCTCCGTCAGGTGATCGGGAGAACGGCCGGGGGCCTTGAGGTACCTTCCGCCCATGTCCGGACGAGAGCGGGTCGTGGTCGACTTCGACCAGCACTCGCCCGAGTACAAGTCGGGCTTCCCGGGGCTGGGCCACGACCTCCGGGAGCAGGGTCCGATCGTCTGGAGCGACCACCACGGCGGCTACTGGGTGGTTGTGGGGCGGGAGGCTCTGGGCGAGATCGCCAAGCATCCTGAGCTGTTCTCGAACGACCGCGATCGGGACAAGGGGTACAAAGGGGTCGCGATCCCCGCCCCCGACGGAGACGGGAGGGGCGGCTTCCTCGAGATGGATCCGCCCGAGCACATGGACTACCGCCGGGTCCTCAACCCGCTCCTCTCACCGGCCGCGGTGGAGCGGTGGGGCCCCCTCGTCACCGAGGTGGCCGACGCCTGCATCGACGCGGTTGCGGAGACCGGCGCCGTCGACTTCGTCGACGACCTGGCCAACGTGGTCCCGGCCGTGCTCACCATGGGACTGCTCGGCATGCCGCTCGCCGACTGGGAGGTGTACTGCGAGCCCGCCCATGCCATGGTGTACACGCCGCCCAACAGCCCCGAGTTCGTGCGCACCTTCCGACTCATCCTGCGGATGGTCGAGTCCATCACCGCCTCGATCGCGACGGCCCGGGAGGCGCCCCGCCCCGGGATCATCAAGGCCCTGCTGGCCGCCCGTGACGCCGGCGCCCCTCTGGACGAGGAGGGGATCGAGGGCACGATCCTCCTGGTGATCGGCGGCGGCTTCGACACCACGACCGCGCTCACCGCCCACGCCCTCGAGTGGCTGGACCAGGACCGCGGGGAGCGCCGGCGGCTGCGGGAGGAGCCCGAGCTCCTCGACACCGCCACCGAGGAGCTGGTGCGGTTCTTCACTCCGGCCCAGGGCGGGGGCCGCACCGTCACGCGGGACTGCGAGGTGGCCGGCCACCGCTTCCGGAAGGGGGAGCGGGTCTGGATGGCCTACGGGCTGTCGAACCACGACCCCGAGGTCTTCGAGCGGCCCGACGAGATCGTGCCCGACCGCTTCCCCAACCGCCATGCCGGCTTCGGGCTCGGCATCCACCGCTGCATCGGGTCGAACCTGGCCCGGCTGACCTTCAAGACCATGCTCGGCGCCGTGCTGCGCCGGATGCCCGACTACGAGATCGACACGGCGGGCATCGTCCGCTACGACGACATCGGCACGATCAACGGCTACCGGCACCTCCCGGCGCGCTTCACGCCGGTGCGGAAGGAGGGGGCGCCCCTGGCCGACGTCCTGGGCCGGTGGCAGGAGCGGCTGGACGCCGGGGCCCCGTGAAGGTCCGCGTCGACCCCGACGTCTGCCAGGGGCACACCCTGTGCGCCCTGGCCGCTCCCGACGTCTTCCTGCTCCGGGAGGAGGACGGCCACGCCTACGTGGCGTCGGAGGAGGTCGACCCGGAGCGCGCCGATGTGGTGCGCCGGGCGGTGGCCACCTGCCCGGAGGGCGCCATCACCGTCGAGGAGTAGCCGGACCCCTACCCGGTGGAGCGACGTACGCCCCGCCGGTAGAGCGACGGGAAGAGCGAGCGGGCCATGGGCGCCAGGCGGGCCACGGCCGTGGCGTCGATGTCGATCCGGGGCCCGCCCATCCGCTCGATCACCAGACGGGAGATCTGCTCCTGGGTGCGCCGGACCATGCGGGGAGGCTGGGGGCCGGTGGTGGCGCCTCCTTGCCCCGTGGTCATCTCGGTGGGGACCCAGCCGGGGTACAGCACGTGCAGGTGCACCCCCCTGCCCTCGGTGTCGAAGGCCAGGGCCTCGGTGAAGGCGCTGAGCGCGGCCTTGGACGCCGAGTACGCCGCCTCCCCCGGGCTGGGCGCCCGCCCCGTGTCCGACGACACGTTCACCACCACGCCCCGGCCCCGCGCCAGCATCCCGGGCAGGACGGTGAGCGTCCCGGTGACGGCGGCGAAGTAGTTGGTCTCCATGACCTCCCGGTAGGCGCCGACCGCCTCGGTGCCGACGGCCGGCGCACCGTCGGGGGCGCCGATGCCGGCGTTGTTCACCAGCACGTCGATGCGGCCCCGGTCGCGCTCGATGCCGGTCAGCGTCGACGCGTACGCCGTGGTGTCGCTCACATCGCACACGACGCCGGCCGAGTCCGGGGAGGACCGCCTCATCTCCTCCTCGAGCGCGGCCAGCCGGTCGGCCCGCCGGGCCAGCCCCGTCACCACCGCCCCCCGCCCCGCCAGGTCGAGGCAGAACCGCCGCCCCAGACCGGAGGAGGCGCCCGTCACCACGACCACCGCTCCACCCAGCTCCATCACCGCCACCTCCCGGACGTACACCTACACATCGACGAGCCCCTCCCAGCCCGGGGGCGGGGGCAGCAGGCGCCAGAACTGCTCAGGCACCGCCGCCGCCATCCGCTCGGTGAGCCCGTGGTCCCGCTCGAGGGGAGGGATCTGGCTGGCGTAGCACCAGATGGCCTCGCGCTTGCGGTCCCAGGAGGCCGAGTCGGCGGCCACGGGCACCGCCGCGGGGGTCGGCCACACCAGGCTGCGGAAGAGCCGGGCCACCCGCCACGCCAGCAGCCCGGGCAGGTGCTTGTAGCCGTGGTCCTCGTAGCAGAACCATGAGATGTCGGGACGGGTCCCGCGCACCATCAGGGCGGCCTCGTGGGTCACGACGTGGTCGGGATTGGCCAGCCCCATCGGGGCGAAGACCGCCGTCGGCCGGCGCTCCGCCACCACCTTCTCGAGGGCCAGAGCCACCTGGTGGGGGGTGGGCCGCTCGGCCGGCCCGAGGTACTGGTGGTCGGGGAAGTCCAGCCACACGGGCGTGGCTCCCAGCACGGCCATGGCGGCCCGGTCCTCCTCCCGGCGGAGGGCCACGACGTCGTCCCCGGCCCGGAAGCCCCCGAGGGCGTCCCACTCGGTGGGCTCGGCCGGGTAGGCCGGCGGGCGCCCGCCGAACACGGTGACGACGGTGGTCTCGGCCGCTCCGGCATGGCGCAGGAGCAGGAGCCCCGCCCCCATGGCGGCGTCGTCGAAGTGGGGCGAGAGCACGACGATCCGTTCCAGGGCCGCCGGATCCACCCGTCCCCACAGCGGCTGGTCGGCCTCGATCACCGGGTGCGATGGTAGGCCCAGGTAGGTATCGGGGCGGGGGGCGTCGAAATTCGCCAGATGGCTGTGGGGGAACGCCTGAGGGCTAAGAGCTACGGCTGGGCGCCCCTACTGGCTCTGGCGGCCACCTCGACCCTGGGGGCCGGGGAGAACACCTCGGTCTCCCAGGCCGTCAACGGCATCCAGCGGACCTTCCACGTCTCCAACTCCACCGTGGGCCTGCTCCCGGTGGCCGTATCGGTCGTGGCCGTGGCCGGTGCCCCCCCGTTCGGCCTGCTGGCCGACCGCCGCCGGCGCACGGTCGTCCTGGCCGGGGCCATGCTCGCCTGGACGCTGTTCGAGGGTCTCAACGGGCTGGCGTGGAGCTTCGGGGCCCTGCTCGCCTTCCGGCTGGGGGTCGGCTTCGCCGAGGCCAGCGGCTCGGCTGCGATCTCGCTGGTCGGGGACTACTGGCCGGTGGACCAGCGGGCCATGCGCATGGGGTGGTACTCGGCCGGGGGCATCGTCGGGGCGCTGATCGGCTTCGTGGGCGGAGGTGTGGCCGTCTCCGTGGGCGGCTGGCGGTGGGCGTTCTGGTTCTGGGTCCCCCTCGGCGTGGCCATAGCCGGCTACTTGCTGGCCCAACCCGAGCCCGCCCGCGGCCACCAGGACGCCGACCTCGAGGCGGACCGGGTGGCGGCGGCCACTCTCGGGGCCAACGCCCCTGTGGCCGCGGCCGAAGCCGTGCTCGCGGCGGAGGGGACGCCCGCCGACGGCGAGACCGGGACCGTCCGGCCGACCTTCACGCTCGCCAGTCAGCTGCCGCCGCCCCGGCGGGTGGGGACCCTCAACTACCGCACGGACGGCGTGAAGGAGGTCATGCGGGAGCTGTTCCGCATCCCCTCCATGTGGTGGGCCCTCGTCTCCCTCACGGTGGCGCAGTGCCTGACCGCCGCCCTCGGCTTCTGGGCCGTGCCGTTCTTCGAGCGGGTGGACCACCTCCGCCCGGTGGCGGCGGGGGCGTTCGCCGGCATCATCCTGCCGGCGTCCATCGCCGGGGTCCTGGGCGGCGGGGTCATCGCCGACCGCCTGTTCCGCCGGGGGGTGCTGAACGCCCGGGTGTACGTGGTCGTGGCCGCCTCTCTCATCTCGGCGGCGTCGCTGCCCCTCGGATTCGCCACCCACAACCTGATCGTCAGCGGGGTGTTCCTGGCCATCGGGGGGTGCGCCGTCACCCTGCCGATAGCCCCCAGCGAGGCGCTGTTCAACGACGTGGTCGTGGCCGACCTGCGGGGCCGGGCCGCCAGCGTGCGCTCCATGGTGCGGGCGGCCTCGAGCGCCGGATCGCTGATCGTCGGAATCATGGCCGACCACCTCGGCGGCTCGTCGGCCGGGCACGCCGCCGGCCTGCAGCACGCTCTTGTGATCTTCGCCCCGGCGTGTGGGCTGGCCGGGATCACGTTCATCTTCGCCAAGCGCAGCTACGCCCACGACGTGGCCTTCGTGTGCGCCGAGACGGCCCGCCTGGCCGAAGCGCGGGCGGCGGAGGCGGCGGCGTCAGACGCCGCCAGGGTCCCCGGCGCCGAGGTGGACGGCCGAGTCCCGGGCCACCTTCTGCGCCGTGGGTCTACGGTTGGCACCTCGATCGCATCGGCGCCCACGGGGGGAGCAGGAAAGGAGGGCGTGCCCGGTGCGTAGATGGGTACGCAGTCGCAAGGTCCGCCGGAACATCGGGGCGGGCGTGTCCGCGGTCATGATCGGCCTGTCTCTGGCCGGATGTGGGACCCGCCTGTCCGACACCGCGTTCACGAACGCGGGTAACGGCAGCTCGGTCGCCGCCGGCGGCCAGTCGGGGACGTCGGGTTCGGGCGGCGGGACGTCCGGCCTCAACGGGAGCTCGGCATCGGGCAACGTCGCCGGCGGCTCGCTCAACGGGAGCGGCGGGACCTCGGGGGGCACGGGGCCCGGCTCGGGCGGCGGGACCGCAGCAGGCCCGACGGGATCGTCGGGTGGAACCGGCGGAGGAGGAACCGGAGGTGGAGGGTCCGGGGGAGGGGGGGCCAACGGGGCCAGCGATGTGGGCGTGACCGCCAACACCATCACCATCGGCAACGTGACCGCCATCAACGGCGCCCTCGGCCCCTACGCCTTCGGGGTGACCCTGCCCGGCCTGCAGGCCTGGGTGAACGCCACCAACGCCCGGGGCGGGATCAACGGCCGCAAGATCATCCTCGACACGTGTGACGACTCCGCCGACGGCCAGCAGAACCTGTCGTGTGCCACCAACCTGGTGAGCCAGAAGCACGTGTTCGCCATGATCGGCAACAACACGGACGCCTGCGCCTCGTCGGCCAAGTACGAGTACCAGCAGAATGTCCCGGACATCGGCTTCCCGCTGTGCAACGGCTACTACATGTACCCGAACATGTTCAGCATCTACGGGTCGGGCTACCCCCGCAACGGCAAGCTCCCGCCGACCGACGAGAACCAGGCCCAGCCGTACAAGTGGGCCCACGACAACAAGCACGTGAGCAAGGGGGCCTTCTTCTTCTACATCATCCCGGTGTCCCAGCAGGCGGGCTACTTCGAGGAGTCCGGGGCCAAGTCCCAGGGCATCGCCACGACCTACGAGGGCGGCGGCAACCACGAGGGGGAGAACCCCGCCGACCCGACCTTCGACACCGACGTGATCAACATGCGTGCCGACCACGTCGACGTGATCTTCGACGCCATGGACACGGCCGGGAACGCCAAGCTGTGCGCGGCCATGGACCGCCAGGGGTACACGGTCCCGGTGAAGATGTCCACGGTCGAGGTGTTCGGCCAGGCCGTGGGCCAGTGGAGCTCCCCGTGCCGGGACTCCGTGTACTCCGTAGACGCCTCCGAGCCCTACTCCGACACCTCCAACCCGGTGGTGGCCCAGTTCCGCAAGGACTTCTCCACCTACGAGCCCCACGCCCAGCTCCACCAGTGGGCCCTCGACGGCTACGCCCTGGGCGTGCTGTTCGGGGACGCCATCAAGTCCATGGGATCGAGCCCCACCCGGGCCGGCTTACTCAAGTGGATGAACTCCTGGAAGCAGCCCGCCGTGGGCGGACCGGGGTACACCTTCGACGGCCTGGCCGACCCAGTGGCGTGGCAGACCCTCGACTACACCAAGCCGGCCCCGGCGTGCGACGCGTACGCGCAGTGGAACGACGCCGCCGGCGCGTTCGTGACCGCCGCCAAGATCGGCACCTGCTACAACCTGCCCTGGCTTGGCACGCCGTTCAGCCCGGACGGGTCATGAGCGACCTGACGCCACTGCTCCCGCCGGCCGAGGTGGCCCTCCCGTGACGGCGCGGGACTTCGACGCCGTCGTGATCGGCTCGGGCCCGGGGGGGTCCGCCGCCGCCCTGGCGCTGGTCGAGGCGGGCCGGTCGGTGCTGATCGTCGAGAAGGGCCGCAACCACCTCATCGACACCGAGGACCCGACGCGCCTGCTCGGGGACTACAGCAACGACGAGCTCAAGTTCATGGTCCGCCACTTCCTCGGCCCCGACCCGCTGCTCGAGCCCCGCACGTTCCGGGTCGGGCCCGAGGACGGGGACCGCGCCTACGTGGGGGAGGTCAACAGCATTCCCACCACCGTCGGCGGGGGCGGGGTGCACGCCGACGGCAAGACCCCGCGGTTCCTCGAGGAGGACTTCCGCCTGCTGTCCGAGCGGGGCGCGGTGGACGGGGCCGCGGTGGCCGACTGGCCCTTCGGCTACGACGAGCTCGAGCCGTTCTACGCCGAGGCCGAGCGCCTGATCGGGGTGGCCGGGGAGGACGGGACCAACCCCTTCGCCGCCCCCCGGTCGGGCCCGTTCCCGATGCCCCCCGGCGCCCCGATGTACGCGTGCGTACTGACCACCGCCGCCGCCGAACGGCTCGGCCTGCACCCCTATCCCGCCCCCACCGCCGCCAACTCGGTCCCGTACGACGGGCGCCCCGCCTGCAACAACTGTGGCTTCTGCGGCTACTTCCCGTGCCCGATCCACGCCAAGGGTGACCCGGTCGCCATGCTGCAGCGGGTCCTGGGGAGCGGTAGGGCCGAGCTGCGCCCCGACACCTTTGCCGCCCGGATCGTCACGAGCAACGGCCGGGCCACCGGGGTGGAGCTGGTCGACCTGGACGGGTCCCGCCACACGGTGGACGTCAAGGCGGTGGTCGTGGCCGCCGGCGCCTTCGAGACCCCGCGCCTGCTCCTGCTGTCGGGGTTCGGGAACCCCGCCATCGGACGCAACCTCATGGTCCACTTCCAGACCTTCGTGGTGGGCCGCCTCGAGGAGCGCCTCCATCCCCACCGGGGTCGGGCCGTGACCCACCTCCACGACGACCACCTCATCGACGACGGGGACTCCAGGCGGGCGGCGCGGGAGGCGGACCTGCCCTGGATCCGGGGCGGGATGACCGAGCACGGGGCCGCCTCCCACCCGGTGCTGGAGGCCAAGCTCTACCCCTGGGGACCGGCCCACAAGGACTCGATGCGCGCCTCGGAGATGCGTGAGCACCTGGCCGCCTTCACGATGCAGGGGGAGGACCTGCCCCAGAGCGGCAACCGGGTCGACCTCGACCCGGCCGTGCGCGACGCGCGGGGGGTGCCGGTGGCCCGCGTGACGTACAAGCCCCACAAGCACGAGCTGGTGGCGTCGGCCCACTACGCCAAGGTGCTCACCCAGGTCATGGAGGCGGCGGGGGCGCGGTGGACCACGACGGCCACCTCGCCGTGGCCCGGCCTGCCCTACGGCACCCAGATCTCCCCCGTGCCCTCGTCCCGTCACGTCATGGGCACCGTCCGGATGGGAGCCGACCCCGCCGACGCCGCCTGTGACGAGTGGGCCCGGATGTTCGAGGCACCCAACGTCCTTGTGGCCGACTCCTCTCCGTTCCCCACATCGTCGGGCTACGGCCCGACCCTCACCCTGGTGGCCCTGGCGCTGCGCAACGCCCGGGCCCTGGCCGCGGAGGTGGCGTGATGACCGCTCGCACCGGTTGGATCAGGAGGTCGGCGCCCTCCCGGGCCCGCCGGTTGGTCGGAGCGGGGCTGGGTGTGGCCGCCCTGGCGGTGGGGGGCCTGGCCGCGTTCCACGTCCCGTCGTCGGGAGCCGACACCAACCGCCCGACGACCTTCTCGGGCGGGGCGGCGGCGGCGGCGCTGCACGAGGAGGAGAACGGCCAGGCCGGCTTCGCCGTGTACGAGCCGTTCTACGGGTCCTTCGCCGAGGGATCGACCCGCTACAACAACGACGGCCAGCTGGCCCGGGCGTCGACGTTCTGGCCCGGGCCGACGTTCGGAAACACGGGCAGCCTCATCTGCCAGCTCAACTGCGAGCCGGTGCCCCCCTTCCCGCTGTCGGTGCAGACCGAGGGCCCGCCGTCGCAGCCGCCGAACGTGAGCCAGCAGACGTCCACCCAGGTCGGCGGCTCCGGACAGCCTTCCTCGTTGAACGCGGCCTCGGCCGACGCCTCCGCCGATCCCGGCACCGGCGTGGCCACCGACGCGGTGGACGGGGCGTTCAGCGCGCCCGGGGAGTCGACGTCCTCCGCCGCCGGCGCCCCGGCGTCGTCGACCTCGGCCTCCTCCCCGTCGCTGCCCTCGGCCCCGGCATCCAGTCCGTCGTCGGGCGGGCGGCTGGCCGCCGCCAGCGCCTCCTTCTTCCGCCAGGCGTCACTGATCCTCCGCCACCCGGTGAGCGCGTCAGCGGCGGCCAGCTCGGCGGTGGTGGCGGTGAAGTCGATGACGGCGTCGACCGCCCAGCACTTCTCGGGGTCGACCCTCCTTTCCGACGCCCAGACGGAGCTGTCCGGGGTGAGCCTGCTCGGGGGGATCATCGACATCGCCTCCATCCACACCGAGTCGCACGCCAAGACGGACGGAGCGGGTGTGCACACCCATACCGACAACGTGACCGTGAGCGGCGTCACCGTTGCCGGCCAGCCCGCCACCATCGGCAGCAAGGGGGTGACCGTGACCGGGCAGGGCACCGGTTCGGCCCTGCTCGACTCGCTGAACGCCGCCCTGCAGCAGGCGCTGGCGGCCGCCAACGCCGACGTCACTCTGATCGGGGCCACCGCCAAGCCGCCCCAGCCCCTGGTGGGTGAGTGCACGGGGGACCAGGCCGACGGCGTCTTCGTGCACACCAGCGCCAACGCCCAGGCCGCCCCCCTGGTCGGGGACATCTACAACGGTGACTACACGCTCGGGTCGTCGTGTGCATCGGTGTCGGCCTCCGCCCCCGGCAGCTCGATCCCGGTGACGCCGGCCGGGCTGCTGTCGGGGTCATCGACCCCGCCCCCTTCCGGCGGAGCGGGCGACACCGGGACGGCTGCTCTTCCCTCCGATACCGGCTCCCTCGGCGGATCGAGCGCGCCAGTCAGCGGTGGCGGGGAGACGACAGCCGGGCCGGCGGCCTCGTCCGGTGGGTCCCGCACCACGCCCCGCCAGCTGGCGGCGACCACCGGGGCGTTCGTCAGTCGACGGTTCTCGACGCTGTACCTGTCTGTAGTCCTGGCCCTGGCCGCCGTGCTGGTGGGTCTGGGCTTCCACCGGCCGCGGCCTGGTGCCAGCGGCGCGGGCCGAAGGAGTGGCCAATGAGCGACGACGTCATCAGCGTTTCGGCAGGGCCCCGGGTGGGGGCCGAGGAGGAGCAGCTGCCCGACCCGGCGCTGTTCTGGAAATGGGCCGCAGGGGCGGTGCGACCCTGGGCCGGCTGGCTCCTGGCCGGCGTGGGCATCATCGTGATCATCGTCGGCTGGTACGGCGTGTCGGGGGAGGCCCTCGTCGCCAAGCAGCTCCCGTACCTGATCTCCGGGGGCCTCGGGGGCGTGGCCCTGGTCGGCATGGGCGCCGCCATGATCAGCGCCGAGCGCCGGCGCCAGGACACGGGCCGGATCGAGCGGCTCGAGGAGATGGTCGGGGAGCTGCGGGCCGTCCTGCTGGCCCACCCCGACGCCCCCACCCACGGGTCGGCCGGCACCGCATCCCTCGGCGCCGTCGGCGCCGCCCACAGACCCGGTCCGTCCTCCAACGGCGCCGCCCCCGAAGGGTCGGGGCTGGTGGCTCTGCCGACCGGGACCACCTACCACTCGCCCGGCTGCCAGATGGTGCGTGGCAAGGACGGCGCCGAGGCGGTGACGGCCCGGAGCATCGAGCAGCGCGGCCTGTCCGCCTGCCGGGTCTGCGAGCCCGCCCTGACGGGCAGCTGACACATGGCTCTCGACTGACACATGGTTTCTGACTGACACATGGTTTCTGACTGACATGGTCCTCGGCTTCGCCACCTCCGTCTGGCTGCAGCTGGTGGTGGCCGGCATCGCGGCCGGCGCCATCTACTCCCTGGCCGGCATGGGGGTGGTCCTGACCTACCGGGCCACCGGCGTGTTCAACTTCGCCTACGGAGCCATAGCCGTGCTCGTGGCCTACGTGGTCTGGCAGCTCAACGCCCAGTGGCACGTCCCCCTGGGGATCGCGGCGCCCTTGGGCGTGATCGTGGTGGGCCCCGGCCTCGGCCTGCTGATCGAGCGGTTCGTCTTCCGCCCCCTCGAGCGGCGGGGGGCCAGCCAGGCGGAGCGCCTCGTCGCCATCCTGGCCGTGTTCCTCCTTCTCCTCGGGCTGATGTACGCCGTCTGGACGGGTCTGGTGCGCCAGAACGCCCCGGACATCGTCAGCAACCGGGCCCTCAACCTGGGCGCCGGGATCCGTATCGGAGAGGACCAGCTGACCGTGGTGTTCCTCGTGGCCGCCATCAGCGTGCTCGTGTGGCTGATGTTCGGGCGCACCCGCCTGGGGCTCGAGATCCGGGCCGTCGTCGACCGCCGGGAGCTGTCGGAGCTGGCCGCCATCAACTCCAACCGGGTCTCGGCCATGGCTTGGGCCATCGGGTGCGGCTTCGCCGGGCTCACCGGCGTGCTGCTGGCCCCACTGTTCTATCTCGACCCGTTCCATCTGACCCTGCTGGTCATCTTCGAGACGTTCTCGGTGGCGGTCGTGGCCCGGCTCGTGAGCATGCCGGCGGCGGCCGTCACGGGCATAGCCCTCGGTGTGGCGTCGAGCCTGCTCACCCACTTCAACCCGCGCGTCGTGCCCGTGGCCCACTGGCACCTACCGACGTGGATCACCTACGTCGTCGGCCAGATCGAGCAGAACCTCTCGGCGGTCCTCCTGCTCGTGGCCCTCGTGGTGCTGCGTCACCTCGACGAGAGCGAGTCGGCCACGACCGTGGCGCGGGCCGTCACGCGGGTCGGGCTGGTCGCCAGCGGTCTCGGGGGGCGGGCCCGGGCGGCGCGCCGGCCGATCCTGATCGGGGCCGCCGCCGCCGTCGGTGCCCTCGTGCTGCCGTGGCTGCTCACGGTCGGGACCATCGGCTACGGCCAGGTGATGCTGGCCCTCATCGTGGTGTTCACCTCGATCGTGTGCATCACCGGCTTCTGCGGCTACATCACCCTCGGCCAGGCCGGGTTCGCCGGCATCGGGGCGTTCGTGGCCGCCGAGGCGGCCTCGGCTGCGCATGTGCCGGTCATCCTCGCCATGCTCCTGGCCGGCCTGGCGGCCATGGTCCTCGGGGTACTGACCGGGTTCCCGGTGCTCAACCGGAGGGGCCTCCTCCTCGGGCTCATGACCCTCTCGATGTCGCTGCTCGTCTACAGCCTGGTCTTCACCGACGACCTGGTGGTGGGGGGCGGGAGCATCGCCCTCTCCCGGCCCAGCCTGTTCGGGTGGTCGTTCGACGGTGACCACGCCTTCTACTACTTCGAGCTGGTGTGGGTGGCCGTCATGCTCCTGCTGGCCCGCAACCTCCGTCGGGGTCGGCTGGGCCGGATCCTGGCCGCCATGCGCGACTCGGAGACGGCGGCGCGGGCCGTCGGGGTGGACCTGCGGCGCTACAAGCTGTTCATCTTCGCGGTCAGCGCCTTCATCGCCGGCATCGGCGGGGCGATGATCGCCGAGCAGACGCGGCTGTTCAACGGCCTCTACTTCGACCCGCTCCAGACCAGCCTCACCTGGTTCGTGGTCGTCGTGGTGGCCGGCGTCGGCTCTCTGGGCGGCGCCGTCGTCGGCGCCGTGCTGTACGAGATGCTCCAGGCCGCCCTGCACAAGTTCGGCGTCTCGGACATCCTCTTCGCCGTCCTGGCCCTGCTGCTCTATTCCGGCGTCATTCCCGGCCGCTCGCTCACGGGGCTGGCCCGACGGGTGGCCGAGATCGGGGCCGTGCCCAAGACGGCGCTGCGCGCCCTGGCCCGCGCCCAGCGGGCCCAGAGCAGGCGTCCGACCGCGCCCGGGACGGCCGCCGCCGCGAGCGGCGTGCCCCAGCCGCAGCCGTCGGAGTTCGCCCGCCGGCTCATGGCGGGGGCGCCGCGCCGCGAGCGGGTCGGGGCCGGGCGGGGAGGTGGAGGATGAGCCTGCTCGAGGTCGACTCCGTGACCCACCGCTTCGGCGGCCTGGTGGCCCTCGACGGCGTTTCGCTGCAAGCGGACGCCGGGCGGATCACCTCGCTGATCGGTCCCAACGGGGCCGGCAAGACCACCCTGTTCAACTGCCTCACCGGTCTCCTGCACCCGACCCGGGGCCGGATCCGCTTCGACGGCAGGGACGTCACCGACCTCGAGCCCCACGTGCGGGCCCGGCTGGGCATGGGCCGCACCTTCCAGCGCCTCGAGGTCTTCAGCGGTATGACCGTGTTCGAGAACCTCCAGGTGGCCGCCGAGATGGCCCGCCCCGGGAAGGTGCTCCGGGGGCTGTTCCGCATGAGCCACCCGGACGAGCCGGAGATCGTCGAGGCGGTCGAAGCCAGCCTGGCCCAGGTCGGGCTGGAGTGGGCCCGTGACCTCACGGCCGGCGAGCTGTCCACCGGGGTGCTCAGGCTGGTCGAGCTCGGGCGGGCCCTGTGCACCCGGCCCAAGCTGCTCCTTCTCGACGAGACCGGCAGCGGCCTCGACTCCAACGAGACCGACGAGCTGCAGGGCATCCTGCGCGGCATCACCGCCAGCGGGGTCGGCATCCTGCTCGTCGAACACGACGTGGAGATGGTCATGGCCATCTCCGACAAGGTCTACGTCATGGACTTCGGCCAGCTGATCGCGTCCGGGAGGCCGGAGACGGTGGCGGCCGACCCGGCGGTGCAGGCCGCCTACCTGGGCGCGGCGAGCTGAGGACGATGGCTCCCCTGCTGCAGCTCGACGGGGTGGTGGCCGGCTACGGCCGCATCGAGATCCTGCACGGCGTCGATCTCACCGTGCCCGCCGGCACGGTGGTCGCACTGCTCGGGCCCAACGGCGTCGGCAAGACCACGACCCTGCGCACCGCCGCCGGGCTGGTGGAGTGCACCAGCGGGGCGGTGCGCTTCGCCGGCCGGCGCATCGACGGCCGGGCCCCGCACGAGATCGCGGCGGGCGGCCTGGTGCTGATCCCCGAGGGGCGGGGCATCTTTCCGAACCTCGACGTGCGCGACAACCTGCGGGTCAACGCCAACGCCGGGACCGACGCCTCGCAGCGCCAGACCAGGCTGGCCTGGGTGATGGACCACTTCCCCCGCCTCAAGGAGCGCCTGGACCAGCGGGCCGGGACCCTCTCCGGCGGGGAGCAGCAGATGCTGGCGATCAGCCGGGCCTTCCTGGCCGGGCCGCGGCTGCTGATGGTCGACGAGATCTCCATGGGGCTGGCCCCGCTCGTCGTCGAGCAGCTGTTCTCGGACATCGCCCTGCTGAAGGAGCAGGGGATCGCCATCCTGCTCGTCGAGCAGTACATGAGCCGGGCCCTCGAGCTGGCCGACATCTGCTGTGTGATGACCCACGGCCGTATCGACTTCGTCGGGGAGCCCGGGGAGCTCCGCCACAGCTCGGTGCTGGCGAGCACCTATCTGGGAGGCTGAGCCCGTAGGGGACCCGGCGGGGAATGACTCAGTGGGTGGTGTAGTCGATGGGGCCCGCGCCCGGCAGCCCGATGGCGAAGCAGAAGCAGTGGATCGGGGCGTGATCGGTCACCGGACGGAGGGTGTGGACCTTGTTCGGCGGGATGTGGACCAGGTCCCCCTGGCTGATCTCCCGCTTGTCCCCCTCGATCTCCATGATCCCCCGGCCCGACATCACGTAGTAGAACTCGTGGGTCGGATGGGAGTGCGGGTCGACGGCGCCGCCGCCGGCCACCTCGAACTCGTTGACGAGCTCGAGGAACCCTCCCTCGGTGAGGTCCTTCATCTCCCGGGACTCGACCATCCACCAGACCGGAACGGTGCCGTTGTGCTCGACCACCGGCGCCTTGTCGCGGATGTTGCGGACGTCCATCTCGATCCCTCCTCCGGCCCGAGCGCCCGGCGCGCACGGCGTCTAACGTTCGGCCGGCGCAGCGTAGAAGCGGGAGCCGGGACGTGCCAGAGCGGGTGACGGCGGTCGAGGTGACCGAGGAGGCGTGGGCCCCATTCGGTTGGATCCCGGTGGACGACACCGACCCCCGGGACGGCGCCCGTCGGCTCGAGTTCGCGTGGGGGGACGTGCACGTGAACGTGATCGGCCACACCCTCGACGAGGTTGCCGTCCTGCCCGACGGCCTGCGCTGTGACGTGATGTACCGCCACGACACCCACACCCAGTGCCTCATGGCGCTGAACTGCGACTCGGTGGTGGCGGTTGCGCCGGCCGCCGAGGACTTCACCGGCCCCCGGCCCACCGCCTCGGTCCGGGCCTTCCTGCTCCATCCCCTGCAGGCCGTGGTCCTGCACCGGGGCACATGGCACTGGGGCCCGTTCCCACTGGGTGACGAGCCCGTCCGGCTCTTCAACGTGCAGGGCCTCCGCTACGCCGAGGACAACGCCAGCATGGACCTGGCCGGGCGGGGGCTGTCGGTCGAGGTGGTCCTGCCCCACTGACCGGGCAGGTGGTCCTGCCCCACTAATTGGGTATCACCAGACGATGGTGGCCCAGCCCTGGGATCTCAGCCCCGCCACCACGGCTCTGCGCCTGGGGGCGGCGGCGCTGTTCGGCGCCGTGATCGGGTTCGAGCGGGAGGTGGACGGCCATGACGCCGGCCTGCGCACCCACGTCCTGCTGGCCCTGGGCTCGGCCCTGTTCGGCGCCCTGTCCGTCGGAGCCTTCGGGGAGTTCGTGGTGCCCCGCAACGCGACCGACCTCAGCATCGACCCCACCCGGATCGCCTCCTACGTGGCGGCCGGCGTCGGCTTCCTCGGGGGCGGGGCCATCCTCAAGCGCACCGACCGCATCAAGGGCCTCACCACCGCCGCCTCGCTCTGGGTGGTTGCGGCGGTGGGGCTGGCGGCCGGCCTGGGGTTCTGGTCGGGATCGCTGATCGCCAGCGGCCTGGCCATCGTCGTGCTCGTGGCCGACTGGCCCCTGCGCAAGCTCATGGGCCGTGTCCGCCGGGCCCGGATAGCCGAGGACATGCACGAGGACGACAGAGCCGCCGACTGAGGTGTACAAACGGGCGGTGCGCGCCGTCCAGCTCGACTTTGCCGATCCGTCCTTCCCCGCCTCCCTGGTCGACGTCGAGGAGCCCGACCTGCCCCGGGGTGACTGGGGCCGGATCGAGATCGCCACCGGCGGGATCTGCGGCAGCGACCTCCACCTCTTCTCCCACAACACGGGCCCGTCCCCCACGCTCATCGGTGTGGGCACCCTGCCGCTGCTGCTCGGCCACGAGAACGCCGGGCGGGTGGTGGAGTCCGGTCCCGACTTCCCGTTTGCCGTGGGCACCCGGGTGGCGGTCGACCCGTGCCTCCCCTGCCGGGTCCGGGGCATCGACCCGCCGTGCGAGAACTGCGCACGCGGCTGGACGTCCTGCTGCCTGAACCTCGACAGCCGGGTGCTGACGCCCGGACGCACCATCGGCTACACGTGGGGCCTGGGCGGGGGATGGGCCGAGCAGCTGGTGGCCCACGCCTCGATGATCCATCCCGTTCCGGACGCCGTGTCGGACCGGGCCGCCTGCCTGCACGAGCCGGTGTCGATCTGCGCCCACGGGCTGTTGCGGTCCCCGCCCGAGGACGGCAGCCCCGTGCTGGTCGTCGGGGCCGGGATCATCGGCCTGGCGGCGGTGGCGGCCCTGCGCGGGATGTTCCCGCGCTGTCCGGTCACGGTCCTGGCCCGTCACGAGCACCAGGCCGCCGCCGCCCGGGCGTGCGGGGCCGACCACGTCGTGCGCTCCGACCCCAAAGGTGCGCACTGGGAGGAGCTGGCCACGTTGGCCGGGGCCCGCCTGGCCGGGGCGCTGCCCGACGTGATGCTGATGAGCGGATTCCCCTACGTGGTCGAGGCGGTGGGGACGCCCGCCGCCATCACCGAGGCGCTGCGCAGCGCCGCCTACCACGGCACGGTCCTGCTCCTCGGCGCCGCCGGCATCAGCTCGGTCGACCTGACCCCGGTCTGGTACAAGGAGGTGGCGCTGGTCGGATCGATCGACCACCAGGTCGACGCCGGGCCGGCGCCGGGGCCGGCGGGTGGGGCCGGGATGCACTCCATCGATCGGGCCCTCGAGATCCTGGCCCGGGACCTCCTGCCCGACGACGTCGTGGTGACCCACGAGTTCCCCCTCGACGCCTACCGGGAGGCCATCGGGACCGCCGTGGACAAGACCAGCGGGGCCATAAAGGTGGTGTTCCGGCCCAGCGGGGCGGCGGGAGGGACGAGCTGATGGTCCCGACCGGGATCATCCTGGCCGTCCTCGACTGCGACCTCGACTCCGTCGAGCAGTGGAACCGGTGGTACGACCTCGAGCACGTGCCGCCCAACGTCCGCCTCCCCGGTGTGATGACGGGCCGGCGCTACGTGTCCCCGCCCGACCTGCACGCTCTCCGTGTGGTGGCACCGACGTCCTCCCTGGCCGGCGGGCGGGGGAGCTTTCTCACCATCTACACGCTGTGCGCCGAACCGGCCGGGACGCTGGCCGGAATGAGCACGCTGCGCGACACCCTCTACGCCGAAGACCGGATGCAGTTCCCGGCCCAGAAGAAGGCGGTGCGCGACGGGGACGGGATGGCTCTGGTGGCGGCCGCGTCGTCGCCCGCCATCCGGTTGCCGCCGGAGGAGGTCCCGTTCGTCGGCCATACCGGTCTGCTGTTCGTGCAGCGGCGGTGCCCGCCGGAGCTCCACGAGTGGTATGGGGCCGAGTGGTTGCCCCGCGCTGCGGCGGTGGAGGGCGTCCACGGGGTCATGACCTTCCAGTCGAGCCGGGACGCCGCCGCCCGGACCGACCTGGTGCTGTTCGAGGGGGACGCCGCCGCGCTCACCGGTGCCATCCGCGCGGCCGCCCCGCACCACGCCGCCGCCGAGGTGACCGCCGACGCCCCCTACCTCGTGATCGAGCCCCTCTGCTATCCGTGGGCCGGGGCCATGCGGGCCTCCGACCTGCCCGCCACCGTCGCCTAGCCCCCGGTCCCCCGGCGACGGCGTCGTCAGGGCCCCGGCTACGTTGAGGCCGGACGGAGAGGGGGTCCGATGGAGTCATTCGCCGGCAAGCGGGCGGTCGTCACCGGAGGCGGCTCGGGCATGGGGCGGGAGCTGGTGATCCAGCTGGCGGCCGAGGGCTGTTCCGTGGCCACGTGCGACGTGAACGCGGTGGCCCTGGCCGAGACCCTGGCCCGGGCGGAGGCGGCGGCGCCCGCCGGCACCCATGTCACCACCCACATCTGCGACGTCTCGGACGAGGCCCAGGTCCTGGCCTTCCGGGACGAGGTCGTCCGCGAGCACGGTGACGTCATCGAGCTGCTGTTCAACAACGCCGGTATCGGAGGGGGCGGGAGCCTGTTCACCGACAGCCGGGAGGATTGGGAGCGGACCTTCGGCGTCGACTGGTGGGGCGTGTACTACTGCACCCGCGTCTTCCTGCCCCATCTGGTGGCGGCCGAGGAGGCCAGGCTGGTCAACACCAGCAGCGTCAACGGGTTCTGGGCCTCGCTCGGCCCGGGAGTCCCCCACACCGCCTACAGCACCGCCAAGTTCGCGGTGAAGGGCTTCTCCGAGGCGCTGATCGAGGATCTCCGCGTGAACGCGCCCCACGTGCAGGTGTCTGTGGTCATGCCGGGCCACATCGGTACCGACATCGTGGCCAACTCGCGCCGCTACTTCGGGCGTCCCGAGCCCGACGCTCTGAGCGACGAGGAGCTCGAGACCACACGTGCCGACCTGGCCCGCCGGGGCCTCCCGGTGGGGGAGCTCCCCCTCGACCAGGTACGCGGGATCGTGAAGATGGTCGAGGAGGGCTTCCGCACCGCCGCCCCCCTCGACGGCGCCGGGGCGGCCACGATCATCCTGGACGGGGTGCGGGCGGGGAGGTGGCGGATCCTCGTCGGGGAGGACGCTCAACGTCTGGACGAGCAGGTGCGGTCCGATCCCGAGGCGGCCTACGAGCACAAGGGCGTGGGGATCAGCCCCCTGCTCGCCCGCGGCGACGGCTGAGGGAGCACCGACCATGGCCTACGAGACGATCCTCACCGAGGACAAGGACGGCGTCGCCACGGTGACGTTCAACCGTCCGGAGCGGATGAACGCCTACAACGCCCGGCTGGGGCTGGAGGTGCGCCACGCCATCGTCGGCTTCGACCGGCGCGAGGACATCCGGGCCATCGTGGTGACCGGGGCGGGCCGGGCGTTCTGTTCCGGAGCCGACCTGGCGGCGGGCGCCGACACCTTCAGCAGCGGGGACGGCAGCGGACGGGCCGACCGCACGGCGGACGAGCTTCGCGTGGACGACCGTCGGGCCTACTGGGAGATGAACACCCCGATCATCGCCGCCATCAACGGCCACGCCATCGGGGTGGGGCTCACCATGCCGATGGAGTGGGACATTCGCATCGCGGCCGAGGACGCCAAGCTGGCCTTCGCCTTCAGCCGCCGCGGCGTCATCCCCGAGCTGAGCGCCAACTGGATCGTGCCCCGGGTCGTCGGCGTGTCCCGGGGCCTGGAGCTGCTGATGACCGGGCGGACCATAAGCGGGCGGGAGGCGGCGGAGTTCGGCTTGGTCTCCGAGGCCCTCCCCGCCGACCGCGTGCTGGCCCGCGCCCTGGAGCTGGCCCGCGACATCGCCGAGAACGTGGCCCCCGTGTCGGCCGGCATCGTCAAGCGGCTGGTGTACTCGAACCTGGCCGAGCCCGACCGGCGCACCGCCCAGCGCCGGGAGTCCGCTCTGTTCGGATGGACGACCCGCCAGCCCGACTCCCGGGAGGGGCCGATGGCGTTCCTCGAGAAGCGCGCCCCGCAGTGGCGCCTGTCGAAGAACGCCGACTTCCCGGAGGACGTGTTCGCCGAGGGGGCGCCCGGAACGGGTGGGGGCTGAGTGGGGGCCTACCCGCGCCAGGAGATCGAGGACGCCTTCGCCCACTACCGGGAGGTGGCGGCCCGGGCGGCGGCGTCCGGGCGGTGGGACGACTGGGTGGAGCTGTTCACCGAGGATGCCATCTACATCGAGCACCACTACGGGCGTTACGAGGGCCGCGAGGCCATCCGGAAGTGGATCAGTGAGACCATGTCCACGGCCGTCAACAAGGACATGAACGCCTTCCCAGTGCGCTGGTACGTCATCGACGAGGACCGGGGGTGGGTGGTGTGCTCGGTGATCAACCGCATGGCCGACCCGGGTGACGGCAGCGTGCACGAGGCCGACAGCTGGACCCGGCTCGAGTACGCCGGGGACGGCCGGTTCTCCCTCGAGGAGGACATGTACAACCCGAACGAGTTCGCCACGATGATCGCGGCGTGGAGCGCGGCCAAGCGGGGTGGGTGATTGAGGGCGGTCAGCCCAGCCCGGAGATCTCCTCCTGCGCCCTGCGGGTGATCGAGCCGTAGCCCCGCTGCTCGGCGGCCGACCGGGCCGACTCCAGCAGTTCACGGGCCCGGACCCGCTCGTCCACCGCATCCTGCCTCCGCAGCATCCGGCCCCAGAGGAGTCGGGTGAGGGCCTCGGCATGGGCCATCTCCCCCCGGGCCGCCACCTCGGCGGCGAAGGCGAAGTGCCTCTCCGCCTCCTCATAGCGGCCGAGCACGGAGCTGAGGGCCCCGAGGGTCACCGCGATCGGGTCCCGTACGTTGAGGCCGCTGGCCGGGATCAGGTCGTGGTAGGGCGCCAGCAGGTCGAACAGCTTCTCCGCCGGCCCGGGAAGGTCGAGCTCGTCCGCAACGATGGCGTAGCTGAGCATCCCGTCCAGCCACGCCGAGTCCATCTGGAAGGCGAAGCCCGTCGCCTCCTCGGCCTCGATCATCCGCAGGGCTGCCTCCCGGTCGCCGCCCTGGAGATAGGCGGTGGCCAGGGTGGATCGGTAGATCGGCAGGGGGTTGCGCTCGGCCACGTCGGCGATGAGCGACAACAGCTCCCCCATCCGGCCCTGCTGGCGGCGGACGGTCATCAGCTGGCTGCCGTAGTAGCCGAACGCGTCGGGCTGGCCGCTCGCCATCGCGAGGTCGAGGGCCCGGCCCGCCAGCTCCTCGGCGCGCGCCGGGTCCCCGCGCCCCATGGCGTGGGCGGCGGCGTGGGACAGGGCGTTCCACACGAGCGTGGGCTGCTGCAACCGGGCGCTGAGCTCGTCGAGGATGGCCTGGCACTCGTCGGCCAGCTCGAAGTCCCCGCCCCGCATGGCGTCGACGTCCAGCTGGGACGCCGCCCAGAAGTGGGCGACGGGGTCACCCATCGCTCCGGTGAGAGCCAGTGCCTCGCGCCCTTCGGAGAGCGCCTCGGAAACGTTGGCCGGTATCCGGAGGGAGACGGAGCAGAGATTGAGGACCGCCGCCAAGGTGGCCGGGTCCCCGAACCTCCGGGCCATGGCCTTGGCCTCCCCCCCCGAGAACCTGGCGCCGGTCGAGGGGGCCGAAGGCGAGCTCCGAGCAGAGCGTGGCCAGCAGGCGGGCCCGCCTGGGGCTGTCGGAGGCGGGTAGCGCCTCGAGGGCGGCCTCGAGCAGCTCCACCTGGTCGGTGTCCACGTGACCGAGGGAGCGGAAGAACCCCCGGTTGTTCTCGAGCGCCGCCGCCGCCAGACGGTCGGGGTCCCCCAGCTGGCGGGCCTGCCGGGCCGCCTCCAGCAGGGTGGAGCGGAAGTCGGAGACGCCGGCCTGCCGCTGGGCCGTGCCGAGGCCGATGAGCAGGTCGATCCGCACCCCCGGATCGACCGCGGTGCCCTCGTCGACCAGCTCCATCGCCTGGCTCAGGTAGCGGAGCGCCTCCTCGGGAGCCAGGGCGGTCAGGGCCGACTCACCCGCCCGGCGGAGGTAGGCCAGGGCCTTGTCGGCGTCGGCGGGGCGGGTGGCGAGCAGCCAGTGCCGGGCCAGCTCCCCGACCCGGCCCCCTGTTTCCCCTCCGCACAGGCGCTCCAGGGCCTCGGCCACCTGGCGGTGGGCCCGGGCCCGCCGGGTCCCCCCGAGGTCCTCGTACAGGGTGTGCTGGATGAGGGCGTGGGAGAACATGTAGCGACCGGGATCCCCGGGAACCTCGCGCACCAGGGCGGCGGCGTGGGCCTGGTCCAGGATGTCGAGAAGCTCGTCCTCCCCTATCGCGGTCGCCTCCGCCAGCAGGTCGAGGTCGAACTCGCGACCGATCACCGCCGCCACCGAAAGGGCCCGCCCGGCCGTCGCGCCGGCGCGGGCCACCCGGGCCGCGATCACCTGGCGCACGCTTTCCGGCAGGGCTATGGCGCCCGGGCCGTTGGCGGCGGACCAGCGCCCCGACGGGTCCTGCACGATGGCTCCCGATTCCGACAGGTGGCGGAGGACCTCGGACACGAAGTAGGGATTTCCGTCGGTGTCGTGGTAGACGGCCTGCGCCAGCGCCACCCCGTCGTCGTCGAGGTCGTGGCCTGCGGCCGCCTCCATGAAGGCCAGCACGCCCGCGTCGTCCAGACCCTTGAGTGTCATGAACGAAACGCCCGGCTCGCGGCGGAGGGCGGCCAGTGCCTCGGCGGGCCCCTGGGCGTTGGACAGCTCGGCGTCCCGGTAGGTCCCGAGCACGAGCAGCCGGGTCATGCCGGTGTGTGACACGAGGTGGCGCAGCAGCTGCAGACTAGGAGTGTCGGCCCAGTGGAGGTCGTCGAGGATCAGCAGCAGCGGCCTGGTCGCGGCTACGGCCTCGAAAAGACCCACTACCGCTCCGAACAAGAGGTACCGGGCCGTGTCCTGGTCGGCGGTCTCGTCGGCCGGAAGCGGGCCGAGACGCTGGCGCAGGGCCGGCACGAGGCGCGCCAGCGCGCCGCCGTGGAGCTCCACATGGGACCGCAGCAGCTCCTCGTCGGCGTGGGTCACGAGATGGCTGAGGGCCTCGTGGAACGGCTGGTAGGGCGCGCCGAGCTGCTCGTCGCAGCGTCCCAGCAGGATGCCCAGCCCCGCCTCGTGGGCACGGCGGGCCACGTCGGCCACCAGCGTCGACTTCCCCTGTCCGGGCTCACCGGCCACCAGCACGACCTCGCGGCCGTCGCCCGCCACCACCCGCTTGACCGATGTCTCGAGCCGATCCAGCTCCTCCGACCGGCCGATCAGTCCCACGGTCGGGCGCCGCGCCAGCATCGAGGGCAGCGGCAGGGCCTCGACGCCGCCGGCCCCGGCCCCGGCCAGCGGCTCCCACGCGATCTCGTAGGTCTCCACCGGCTCGGTGAGTCCTTTGAGCTCGAGCTCCCCGATCAGGCGGAAGGCATGCGGGCTCCGCCGCCCCGCCACGCCCCTCACGATGTCGGCGGCCAGGATCTGTCCCCCCTCCGCCCGGGCGCAGAGCCGGGCCGCCTCCACGACGGGGTCGCCGAAGTAGTCCCCTTCCTCACGGGTCGCCTCGCCACAGGACAGGCCGATGCGGAGCCCGACCGGAGGCTGGCCGGCCCGGCTCTGGTGGTCGACCGCCTGTTGCATGGCCACGGCGCAGGCGACGGCGCTCGAAGCGCCGGGGAACACGACCATGAGGCCGTCCCCCAGATTCTTCACCTCGGCCCCTCCCGTGGCGGACACGGCCTGGCGCAGGAGGGCGAAGTGGTCCCGCCTGAGGCCGTCGGCCTCCTCGGCGGACAGGGAGCTGGACGCGGCGGTGGAGCCGACCATGTCGGTGAACAGCACCGTGACGTGCTCCAGGGCACTCACCGGATTCTCCCTCTCCGCCGCTTACGGGAACCTCACCACATCATCGGCGCCGTGGAACCGGATCCAAGGGGCGGGAATCCGAAAGGTCCTGTCACGACTCCGGGCGCACCATTTGCCGGCTTCGCTGCCGTCCTCCGGCTGCCCCCAGGAGAAGCGCCAGGCCGAACGTCACCACGAAGCACGGCAGGGAGGCTCCCCAACCGCTGTGCAGGCCGGCGCTCGGGAGGTGGCCGACGACGTCCCGGGTCCACCAGGCGGGCATGGTCCCCGGAGGCAGGAGCCAGTGGTAGAAGGCGATGCCGACCACCCAACTGGCGAGCATGGTCGGCCGCCAGCGGGGCTCGGTACCCGGCCGTCGCCGGGCGGCCGAGCCGGCCCAGTCGGCCAGCAGCACCGCAAACAGCGGCACGAACACCGAGCCCAGGAGGAAGAGGAACGCCTCGTAGCTGCCCAGGGTCACGAGGGCGGCGACGGTGGCGCCGATCACGGCTACGGCCACCACACTCAGGCGGTGGTTCAGGGTGGGCCTGATGTTGCGGGCGGACATGGCCGCCGAATAGATGTCGGCGAAGGCCTCGTGCGTCTCTCCCCCCAGCAGGGCCACGAGCACGATCACGCCGGTCGCGACGCTGGCCGAAAGGCCGAGGACCGAGGCGGCGATGCCGGCGGGTGAGGCGTCGGACAGCCCCGCCGTCAGGACCAGCAGGGCTCCGAGTCCGTAGAACCAGGTGTTGCCGGCCGCATACCCGGCCCAGGTGCCGATCAGCGCCGGGCGTCGCCCGGACGAGAAGCGGGTGTAGTCCGCGACGAGCGGCAGCCACGACACCGGCTGGGAGACCACCAGGTCGACCCCGACCAGCACCGACGCGCCCCGGCGGTGCTGCGAGAGCAGGGCGCCGACGGGGTGCTTCACGAGCAGGTAGATGGTGAGGTACCCGCACACTCCGAGCACGATCCAGACGCCGGCGCGCTTGAGCCACACCCGCACGAAGCGGATGGGCCCGAGCAGCGCCAGACCCGTGCAGGCGCCGGCCATGAGGGCCAGCCACAGGTAGAAGCCCGAGAACCCGAACACCGTCCGCGACACGCGCGAGGCGAACTGCGCCATGGCCCAGAACTCGAACGCCGTCCACCCGAGAAGCTGGGCCACGTTCAGCCCCGACGCCAGCCAGCTCCCGTGCCGGCCCAGCACGGGGCGCAGCAGCGCCATCGTCGGCACGCCCCGGTCGTGCCCGAGCACGCCGACCAGGGCCAGGAGGAGGGACCCCGCCGCCGAGCCGATCAGGATGGCCCAGAGGGCCCGGCGCGGGTCCATCCCGAGTCCCGAGGCGTTGGCGGGAGCGACCAGGAGAGCGCCGGCGGCCAGGACCAGCACCCCGACGGCAAGGTCCCCCCACAGCACGGTGAGGTCGATGCCGGAGAGCCGGCGCAGCGGGGCGGGGGCGGGCTCGATGCCGATGGTGCCGTCGTCGACGCCGACCGGTCCGTCTTCGACCACGGTCGTGGGCGCCGCGCTCACGAGGCTCTCCGACCCCAGCCGAAGTGGTCCAGCGGCCCGTGCCCTGCTCCCAGGTGCCAGTCCGCCGACCCCCGTATGGCGTCGGTGACGAACTCCTTGGCCGCCCTCACCGCGGTCGGCACGTCGCAGCCGAGGGCCAGCCGAGCCGCAATCGCGGCCGCCAGGGTGCAGCCGGTCCCATGGACGTTGGCCGTCTCCACGCGGGGGGAGGACAGCTGCCGGCACGTCCGGCCGTCGTAGAGGATGTCGACGGCGTCACCCGTCAGGTGACCGCCCTTCACCAGGACGTAGGCGGGGCCGGACTCCGCCAGCTGCCGGGCGGCCCACTCCATGTCCTCCGGGCCGTCCAGGGCCCGGCCCACGAGGAGCCCGGCCTCGCGCAGGTTCGGCGTTATCAGCAGGGCCGCCGGGAAGAGCTCCTGCCGGTAGGCGTCCACGGCGTCCTCGTCGAGGAGCCGGTCCCCGCTCGATGCCACCATCACCGGGTCCACGACGAGGTTCGGGAGCTCCCCGGCCCGGGCCCGCCGCCCCACCGCCTCCACGATGGCGGCCGTGGCCAGCATGCCCGTCTTCACCGCCGCGACGGGCAGGTCCGACAACACGGCATCGAGCTGGGCCTCGACGAACGCGGCCTCCATCACGACCACACCGGACACCTGCCGGCTGTTCTGGGCCGTCACCGCCGTGACCACCGACGCCCCGAACACCCCGTTGGCGGCAAAGGCCTTGAGGTCCGCCTGGAGCCCGGCCCCGCCCCCCGAGTCGGAGCCGGCGATGGTCAGCGCCACCGTTGGCTGTCCGCCGTCAGCTTCGATGCGCTCCGGCACCTCACGCTCCCTCCGCCGGGATTACCCGGATCAGGTTCAACGGGTCGTCGGCCCCACAGCCAACCTCTCAGCCCGGTACGGCCGGGCTCCCCTGCTCGGGGCCAGTCAAACACCCGTGCCGGGTTATGCGCCAGGAACGGGTGTTGCGCCGATCAACTGGGAATGGTCGACGTGACGAGGAGGTCGTTACGACGCCGGCCACGACCAGAGCGAAGAGGCTGGCCCGGACCTCCATATCGGCCCGGGGCGTCGTCTACCTGCTGCTGGCGTACATCGCCGCCGACATCGCCACATCCGGCGGCAACGGGAAGCGCGCCGACGCCGAGGGCGCCCTGGAGGAGCTGCGCCGGCAGCCGGCGGGCCCCGAGCTCCTCGGGCTCCTGGCGGCGGGGCTGCTGGCGTACGCGGGCTGGCGCTTCCTCCAGGCCGCCACCGGGGACCGGGACGCGTCGGATCCCGCCGACGCCGCCAAGCGGACGGGGTGGGCCCTCATCGGAATGGCCTACCTGGGCCTGACCGGACAGGCGGTGGCCCTCATCGCCGGCCGGGGATCGAAATCGGAGGGGGCGTCGTCGCTGTCGCGCGCCGCGCTGGCCCATCCCGGCGGCCGGGTCGTGCTGGCTGTGGCGGGCCTGGCCGCGGTGTCCGGGGGGCTGGGTCTGGCGGTGTGGGCGGCGCTCCAGCGCTTCGAGAGGTACCTGGGCGGAGTGCCCCGGTCGATGATGCCGCTCGTGCGGGTGGCCGAGACCGCCGGCAACCTGGTCCGGGGGCTGGTCTTCGCCGCCGTTGGCGTGTCCTTCGTCATCGCGGCCGTGGCGGACACCCCTCGCGACGCCAAGGACATCGACGGGGCGCTGCGCGTGCTGCGGGGTCACTGGTTCGGCCGACCGATGCTCGCGCTGGTGGCGGCCGGCCTGTTGGCCTTTGCCGTCGCCTCGTTCGTCGAGGCGGCCTACCGCGAGAGCTGAGGCCGGTCAGGCGCCGGGCGGTGCCGTCACCGGCGGAGCGGTGCCGATCGAGCTGTAGTCAAGCGAGATCGAGACCGTCCGGCCCTGACCCGGGAGGTCGATCATCAGGCGGGTGATCGTGCCCGCACTCAGCTCGGCCGATCCCGCCGCCGGCCCGGTCGCAACCGTGCCCGAGGCCAGGCGGGCCGCCGCCTGGGCCGGGACCGAGAAGTGGTACGTGGAGCCGGACCGGCTGATCGCGGACGCCTGCAGGAGGACGGAGAAGGCCGTTCTCGGATCGGCGCCGCTTCCCGTGCCGGTCGATCGACGCCACGTCCCCGCCACGGGATCGCGCACGAAAGTGGTGGTCCCGACCAGAACGGCGTTCACGGAGCTGTGGCCGGGGACCTGGATCGTCTCGTCGAGACGGTCCGGCGCCTGGAACCGCCCAGTGATCCGGACCTGATCGGTGCCGACCCGGACGATCCCTGAGAAGACGTAGCCGGGCGCGGACTGCATGGCCTGCGCCGCCGCCTTCAGCTCTGAGCTCGGCGCAGCCGCCTTCGCAGCCGCCGGCTGTGTTGCAGCCGGGGTCCCTGAACCACATGCGGCTGCTCCGACGATGGTGGCACCCAGGAGGGCAGGGACCGCGAACGGCCGGCGCCGTGTGGCGCCGGCCGTTCCACCTGTGTGCGGACGGACGGGACGACTCAGTTCCCGCCCCCGCCGTCACCGCCGTCGCTGCCACCGTCGTGGCCACCAGATCCGCCGTCGCTGCCTCCGCCGTCACCTTCGGACGAGGTGGTCGTGCTTCCCTGAGGGGCCGATCCCGTGGTCGTGGCCGGCGCCGGCGCCTGCTGGTTGTCGTTGGCCTCGTTCTCGTTGGCCTCGTTCTCGTTCGCCTGGCTCTCGTTGGCTTCGTTCTCGTTCGTGTTCTGGTTGACCTGGGCCTGGTTGGCGTCGCCCGCGTCGTCGTGGCTGGCCTGGTTCGCCTGGGTCGCGGCCGGCTGCTCTGCGGCCTTCTCGCCGGCGTCGTCCTTGGCCTCCGTCTCACCATTGTCGTCCCGGCCGGAGGGATTGGCTGAGGTGGCCGGTGCCTTGGCCCCGTCCTGGTTCTCGACCTCGGGCTTGACCTTGATGGCGCCGTCCTCGTTCTCCACCTCGGCCTGCAGCACCGTCGGTGTTCCGGACGAGTCGGTGAAGCTGACCTGGACCCCTTCGTCGTTCACATGTGGCGTGCCGGCGGTGAAGCCGCTGTCGGCGGTGGCGACCACGTTCGACAGGGCGCCCGTTGCCGGGTCGACCGTGAACGTGAGGCTTCCCACACCGGGCAGGTCGACGGTGAACATCGAGCTGTTCTGTGTGACGGTGGCCGCCGAGTTGGACGATGAGTCGGCCATGGCCGCCACCGGTGCGGTGACAGCGAGGCCGAGAACGGCAGCGACGGCGGCGGATGCAGTGCGAAGTCTCAAGACAGTTCCCCTTTCAGATCCGACGTCTGGTGCTAACGACCGGACCCCGCCCGCGTCACGGGCCAACCCGCTCATCCGCCGGAGCTGCCGCCGTCCGAGCCGCTGGTCGCGCCTCCTCCGTCTCCGGAGCCGCCGCCACTCCCGCTGCCACCGGTCCCGCTGCCGCCGCCGTCACCACCGCTGGTCCCGCTGCCACCATCGCTTCCGCTGGACACTGTGGGGCCTGCTCCGCCGTCGGAACCACTGGTCGGGCCGGAGCCCCCGGTCGAGTCGGTGATCGTGGTCGACGTGGTCGTCGAGGTGCCACCGTCATCGGAGCCCCCGCCGCCACTCGTCTGCTCACCGGAGGTCCCCGATGGGGTCTGCGTCGATCCGTCCGATGTCCGGTCGCTGCTCGAGGCTCCCATTCCATCCCGGTCTCCGCTGCCGGATATGGTCCCCGAGTCAGGCCCCCCCGAATCGGAGCCCTGTCCACGTCCCGGCTGCGGGCCTGCGGGCGGGGCGGCAGTGGCGGAGTGGCGGTCGTCCCCCTCGGAGGATCTCGACAGGGCCCGGTCGGCGCCGGCCAGCAGCGTCGTCGCTCCCGGCGATACCTCCGCCCGGTCCTGAGCGGACATGTGCTCGAGGTTCTCACGAAGGGCGGCCGATCCGGTGGCGAGACCGCGCTCGTCACGTCTCTCGAGGGCCTGTTGCAGCGCCTCCATCTGTGTACGCGCCGCCGCCACGGCGGCGTCGTCGACTGGCAGGCCCACCGCCACGGCTGCCGCCCGGATGGGCCCGGGCAGAGAGACCCCGGCGGCAGCGGCGGCAGCAGTCGAGGTACCGAGCCCGATCACCGCCGCCGCCACGATCGGCACGGGCCGCAGGAGCTGCCACCTCCGGGTGCTGCGAGGCTGACGGGCGGCGGCGTAGCTCCGTCGCAGCGCCGCCAACTCCTCGGACGAGGGCATCGGCTCGGCGTCGGCAAGGGCCCGGCTCAGCAGCTCGGTGAGGTCGTGGTCGGAGGGGCGGTTCACGACCAGGACCCCTCCTCGACGAGGGCGGCGCGCAGTCGCTCGAGCGAACGCGACTGGGCCATCCGCACCGCCCCCGGGCGCTTGCCGAGGATGTGGCCCACCTCGTCGGCGCTCAACCCCGCCACCACGCGGAGATGGAGCAGCTCCTGGTCGGCAGGGGCCAGCCGGGCGAAGGCCCGGCGGACGAGGCGGGCCTCCTCGTCGGCGATGAGGGCGTCATCCGCTTCGGGGTGATCGAGCTCCTTCGGAGCCGTGGCCTCCAACCGCCGCCGCCGGCCGGTGCCCCGGTGGGTGTCGACCAGGACATGGCGGAGTATGCGGAACAGCCAGGCCTCGAAGCCCGCCCCCTTCCACGAGAACCGGGGCAGTGCGCCCGCCGCCCTGAGCATGGCCTCGGACACGGCATCGCGGGCCGTCTCGAGATCCAGCTCTCTCCGGGCGTAGGAGAGCAGGCGCGGATAGAGGCACACGTAGATGTGCTCCCAGGCCGAGGCATCCCCCTCGCGGGCGGCTTCGACCAGGGACCGCATGTCAGGGCGCGCCGCTCCATCCTCTTGCCAACGCTCCCCGGGCGCCCGCGTCACGGCGCGATCTGGGATCGGGACCTCGCCGTTCGCATCGTGGCCATCGGTACGGCGCGCGGACCGGAACGGATTGCGCCTTCCCGGCCATTTCTGGTTGCCGCCGCCGACCCGGCAGGTGCCTCCGGCCCAACGAGGGTGATCGGCTTCAGGTCAGGACGGAGCCGACCACCCGCTCGAAGTGCCGCCGATCTCCCCGGTACGGATCCGAGGTTCGGGGCCAGTGCACGATGAAGTCGGTGACACCGACGGCGGCGTAGGCGCCGAGGGTGTCGTGGAGCTGCTGAGGCGAGCCCAGTCCTGCTCCAGGCCGGGACCGGCCAGCACCATGCGGTCCACCACTCGTTCGGGTCGGCCGATGGTCTCGCACGCCGCGTCCAGCCGCGCCATCTGGCCGGCCACGACCGCCGCCCCCGCCGCCGCGTCGAGTAGGCGGTCCCCTCCCCGTGGGCCGGTCGTGACCCACGACTGGCCGAAGCGGGCGACCGTGCGCATCCCCCGCCGTCCCGTGGCCGCCAGGGCAAACGGGACGCGGGGAAGTTGACGGCATCCGGGATAGGAGCGGGCCTCCTCGGCCCGGTAGTACCGACCGTCGAAGCTGACCTCCCGTTCGACGAGGACCCGGTCCAGCAGCGCTACGAACTCCTCGAAGCGGGCGACTCGTTCGTCACCGGACCAGGCCGGTCCTCCGAGGATGGTTGCGTCCCATCCCTGGCCTCCGGCTCCGATACCGAGAGTGAGCCGACCGGCGGAGATGTCGTCCAGGGCCAGCACCTCGCGGGCGAACGACACCGGATGACGGAAGTTCGGGGAGGAGACCAACGGACCGAGCCGGATCCGCGTCGTGACCGTGGCCGCCGCCACGAGGACCGGGACGGCGCCGAACCACGGGGCGTCCCTGAGGTCCCTCCAGGCCAGGTGGTCGTAGGTCCAGGCGTGGGAGAAGCCCATGTCCTCGGCCGCCCGCCAGAGCGGCGCCGCCTCCGGCCAGGGATGCTCCGGCAGGATCACCACCCCCAGGCGCACCCGACAACCGTAACGGCGGACGGATCGGCCCGGCCCGGCCCCGTTTGGCAGGATCGGGGGCATGAAGACCATCAACCATTGGATCGGCGGCAAGGAGGTCCCGGGTTCCTCGGGGCGGTCCGGTCCGGTGTACGACCCGGCGGCGGGGACCCAGATCGCCGAGGTCAGTTTCGCCTCTCCGGCCGAGGTTGATGCGGCGGTCGGCGCCGCTTCAGCGGCTGCCTCCGAGTGGCGTGCCGTGCCCCTCACCGCCCGGGCTGCCGCCATGTTCCGGCTGCGCGAGCTGCTCGATGCCAACCGCACCGAGCTGGCCCGCCTCGTCACGGCCGAGCACGGGAAGGTGCTCACCGACGCCGCCGGTGAGGTCGCCCGCGGCCTGGAGAACGTGGAGTTCGCCTGCGGCGTCCCGCACCTGCTGAAGGGCAGCCACTCCAGTGAGGTCTCGACCGGTGTGGATGTGCACACGGTTCTCCAGCCCCTTGGAGTGGTGGCCGGCATCACGCCCTTCAACTTCCCGGTCATGGTTCCGCTCTGGATGGCGGCCAACGCCGTCGCCTGCGGGAACAGCTTCATCCTCAAGCCTTCGGAGAAGGATCCCTCGCCCTCCCTGCTCCTGGCGCAGCTCATGCAGGACGCAGGGATCCCCGACGGGGTGTTCAACGTCGTCCAGGGTGACCGCGAGGCGGTGGAGGCCATCCTGGCCCACCCGTCGGTGGCGGCGGTGTCGTTCGTAGGCAGCACCCCGGTGGCCCGGCACATCTACGAGGCGGGCACCCGCCACGGGAAGAGGGTGCAGGCCCTGGGCGGGGCCAAGAACCACATGGTGGTGCTGCCCGACGCCGACATCGGGGCCGCTGCCGACGCGGCCGTGTCCGCCGCCTACGGGTCGGCCGGGGAGCGCTGCATGGCCATATCCGTGGTGGTGGCGGTGGGAGCGGCGGCCGACCCGCTGGTCGAGGCCATCGCGGCGCGCATCCCCTCCCTGGTGGTGGGCCCCGGCACCGACCCGGAGTCCCAGATGGGCCCCCTGATCACGGCCGAGCACCGCGAGCGGGTGCGGTCGTATGTCGACGGGGCGGCAGCGGAAGGAGCCCGGGTCGTGGTCGACGGACGCGGCGGGCGCAGCGACGGCTTCTTCCTGGGCTGCTCGTTGCTCGACGAGGTCCGCCCCGGCATGTCCGTCTACGAGGACGAGGTCTTCGGTCCGGTGCTCGGCGTGGCGCGGGTCGGTACCTACGACGAGGCGGTGGACCTGGTGAATTCCAACCCGTACGGCAACGGGGTGGCCCTCTTCACCCGCGACGGCGGGGTGGCGCGGCGCTTCGAGGTCGACGTGGAGGTCGGGATGGTCGGCATCAACGTCCCGATCCCGGTCCCCGTCGGGTTCCACTCCTTCGGCGGATGGAAGGCGTCGCTGTTCGGGGACATAAGCATGTACGGCCCGGAGGGCATCCGGTTCTACACCCGGCCCAAGGTCGTGACGTCCCGCTGGCCCGATCCGGCGACGAGCTCGATCGATCTCGGCTTCCCGCAGACCCGCTAGTCCGGCCACCGGCCCGCCGCGCCCACTGCTGACAGACTGACCGCCGACGAGGCCCTGGACGAGGGGGAGGGTGGGCATGCCGGTTGCCGAGGTGGACGGCCTTTCCATCGCCTACGAGGTGATCGGACAGACGGGACAGCCGTGGATCATCACGCCCGGAGGCCGGTTCAGCAAGGACTACCCGGGGGTTCGCGAGATGGCCGAGGCGCTCGCCGAGCAGGGCCGTCAGGTGGTCATCTGGGACCGCCCCAACTGCGGGGCCTCCGATGTCTGCTTCCGGGGGGAGTCCGAGTCCGACGTCCAGGCCGATGCCCTGGCCGGGCTCCTGCGCCATCTCGACATGACCCCGGCGGTGATAAGCGGGGGCTCGGGGGGCTCGCGGGTGTCGCTGCTGGCCGCCGCCCGCCACCCCGAGGTGGCGCGGGGCCTGGCGGTGTGGTGGATCAGTGGCGGCCCCTTCGGCCTCATGAGCCTCGGCGTCCACTACTGCGGGGGCTCGATCACGGCCGCCTGGCAGAAGGGGATGGAGGCGGTGGCGGAGCTGCCCGAGTGGCAGGAGGTCCTCGAGCGCAACCCGGGCAACCGGCGCCGCCTGCTCGAGCAGGAGCCGAGCGAGTTCATCGCCACCCTCGAGCGGTGGATGCTCGTCTACTGCCCGCGGCCCGACGAGATCGTTCCGGGCCTGCGGAAGTCTGATGCCGGCGCCATCTCGGTGCCCACGCTCGTGTTCCGCAGCGGAAGCACCGACGTGCACCACACCCGGGCCACCTCCGAGGCGGTGGCCGCCTCGATCCCGACGGCCGAGCTCGTCGAGCCACCATGGGGGGACAACGAATGGAACGAGCGCGGGGCCTCGGGCCAGTCGCTCTTCATCCGTTGGCCGTTGCTGGTGCCCCAGCTGGTGGAGTGGGCCGACCGTACTGTCGGCGCGTGATGCGACCGTTCCCGGGCTCAAACCCGGGATCTCAGCGGGCGTGGGGCTGAAGCTCGGCCTCGACTCCGACCTCCGCCGCCAGGAGCTCGGCGGCGGACTGCTCCCGCAGCGGCACCTCGGGCAGGACCAGCACGATCAGGAGCCCGACGACACCCAGGGGGACGACCCACACGAACACGGTGTGCAGGGACCGGGCGAAGGCGTCGATCACGGCGTGGCGCACGCCGGGCGCCAGGGCCCGGATGCCGGTGGGACTGCCCTGCCTCACGCCGGCGGACAGGTGCAACGAGCGGGGGAGGAGCCGGGGCAGCCAGTGGGCCACGCCGCCGTAGAGGACCGACAGGTAGACGGCCGTACCGAACGATCCGCCGAGTGAGTTGAACAGTCCCACCCCGGCCGTGGCCGCGCCGAGGTCCCGGGGGTGGATGGAGTTCTGCACCGCGATCGTCAGCACCTCGAGCATGAGGCCGATCCCCGTGCCGACGACCGCCATGTACACGGAGGCTTCGATCCGGGATGTCGACACGCCCATCCGGGTGTAGAGCAGGAAGCCGGCAACCATGAGGGCGGTGCCGACGATCGGGTAGGCGCGGTAGCGGCCGTAGTGGGTGATCAGGAAACCGGTGGCCACCGACGACACGGTGAAGGAGATGAGCAGCGGCAGGAGGAGCAGCCCAGAGTTGGTGGCGCTGGCTCCGGTGACCACCTGGAGGAAGATCGGCATGACCGTCCAGGCCCCGAACATGGCCATGCCTAGGACCAGTCCCGACGCCGACGCCACCGCGAACACGGGGTCCCGGAAGAGGTGGACCGGCAGCAGAGCCTCCTTCGTACGTGCCTCGACAACGACGAAGGCGGCCGCGAGGAGGCACCCCCCGACCAGGAGGCCGACGATCTGCGCCGAGCCCCATCCGAACCGGGTTCCCGCCCATGTCGTGGCGAGCAGCAGGCAGGACATCGACGTGGTCATCAACACCGATCCGGCGATGTCCACCCGTACGCGCCGCCCGGTGCGGGGCAGGTCCAGCGTCACGCCCACGATGGCCATGGCCAGCAGACCGATCGGCATGTTGATGTAGAAGATCCAGCGCCAGGAGGCGTGGTCGACCAGCAGGCCCCCGACCAGGGGCCCGGCCACGCTCGAGATGGCGAAGCTGGAGGTCAGGATCCCCTGGAAGCGGCCCAGCTGCCGGCCGGGGACGATGTCGGCGACGATCGTGCGTCCCAGGACCCCCATCCCTCCCCCGCCCACGCCCTGGACGCCCCGGAAGAGGATCAGCTCGAGGAGGGAATGGGACTGGCCCGACAGGGCCGAGCCGACCAGGAACACGGCCAGGGAGATCTGGAAGAGGGCCTTGCGGCCCATCATGTCCGAGAGCTTCCCGGCCAGCGGGGACACGGCCGTGGACGTCAGCAGGTAGATGGTTATGACCCACGACAGCTCCCGCAGGCCACCCAGGTCCCCCACGATGGTCGGCAGGGCGGTGACCAGGATGATCGTGTCCAGCCCGGACAGGATCTGCGTGAGGAGCAGGGCGCCGAACACCGCGGCCACGTTCTGGCCCGACCCCGGCAAGCGCACCTGCATGGTTCCCCCTCGCTGCGGCCGGAGGTTACCCAGGTCCGCTTCTGCGTCCGCTGGCTAGTCTGGCCCGCGCCGCAGGGCGCGCGCACGAGGGGGGTGGTGCCGGCATGGCTACCGGACAGGCCTGGCTGGACGGAGTGAAGGTCGTCGACGCCGACACGCACATGACCGAGCGGCACGACCTGTGGACCAGCCGGGCCCCCGCCGCCTACAAGGACCGGGTGCCCCATGTGGAGCAGGTCGACGGTGAGCCCCATTGGGTCGTGGACGGGACCGACCTCAAGTTTGCCGGTGGGGGCGGGGTGGTGGACCCCGAGGGGGGCAAGTCCCCCTTCGTGGAGTCCCTGGAGTGGCCCATCGAGCAGGTCCACCCCGGCGCCTGGGACGCCAAGGCCCGACTCCAGGTCATGGACCAGTGCGGCATCCACGCCCAGGTGATCTTCCCCAACACCATCGGGCTGGGCGGTCAGGACCTGTCCAGCGGGGTGATGGACCCCGTCCTGCGCCAGATGTGCATCGAGATCTACAACGACGCCATGGCCGAGATGCAGGCTGAGTCCGGCAACCGGTTCCTGCCCATGCCGGTCATGCCGGCGTGGGACGTGAACGCCTGCGTCAAGGAGGCCGAACGCGTGGCCGGGATGGGCATGCGGGGCGTGAACATGACATCGGACCCGCAGGACCTGGGCGCCCCCGACCTGGCCAATCCGGCCTGGGACCCCTTCTGGTCGGCCTGCGATGCCCTCCATCTCCCGGTGCACTTCCACATCGGCGCCAGCCATACGGCCATGACGTTCTACGGCAACTACTTCTGGGAGTCCCAGCACGAGTACGTGAAGCCCGCCGTGGGCGGATCGATGCTGTTCATCAACAACGCCCGGGTCGTGATCAACATCATCTTCAGCGGTCTCCTCGACCGCCACCCCGGGCTCGAGCTGGTCTCGGTCGAGAGCGGCATCGGCTGGGTGCCGTTCATCCTCGAGACCATGGACTACGAGCTGGAGGAGAACGCCCCGGAGCAGTTCCGCCAGCTCAAGCGGAAGCCGTCCGAGTACTTCGGGGACCACTGGTACGCCACCTTCTGGTTCGAACGGGCCCAGGGGGACGTCCAGGGACTGGTGGACAAGGTCGGGGAGGACAACATCCTCTTCGAGACCGACTTTCCCCACCCGACCTGCCTCTACCCCGACCCGCTCACCTATGTGGCGGAGAAGATGGAGACGCTGCGGCCGTCCAGCCGTCGCAAGATCATGGGGGACAACGCCGCCAAGCTGTACCGCCTCTGACCGGGCGGCCGGAGCTCCTCAGCGGAGCCCGGCGAAGAGGTCGTCCTCGGGCACGGGGGCGCCGGTGCGGTCCTCGGCCCGGATGAAGGTCTCGTGGCCGAAGACGTCGGCGAAGGCGTCGTCCGGGAAGCGGACCCACCACGACTCGTCGAGCTGGCTGGCGTGGGCGGCCAGGGCGGCCCGCTTGGCGGCGACGACCGCAGTGGTGTCCACGGAGGTGGTGATCCGCTTCTCGGCCTCCTCCATGCGCCGCACCACCTCGGGCTCGAGCATCCGCTGCGGAGGACCGGGCACCTCGATGCCGGCCGCCTGCATGCGCTCCCGCAGCTTCTGCCAGTCCCGACGCCGCCGGGCGATGAAGTAGAGCTTGGCCGGGATGCCCGTCGTGCGGTACGCCTCCACAGCTATGTGGTGGGCCTGGAGGTGATCGGGGTGGTTGTAGCCGCCCATGTCGTCGTAGGTGACCATGACGTCAGGCCGGTACCGCTCGACCAGAGCCACCAGCCGGCCGACCGACTCTTCGACCGGGGCGTTGCAGAAGACATGGTCGTGCTGCTTGAAATCCCAGTCCGGCATCCCCGAGTCGTGATAGCCGAGCAGCTCGACGTGGGTCACCCCGAGGTGCCGGCTCGCCTCCTGGAGCTCGGCCAGCCGGGTCCTGGCGACCTGGTCCGGGTCGTGGCCCTCCTCTCCCGGCTTGACGTGACCGGGACCGTCCCCGTACTCACCGTTGGTGCAGGTGACGAGCACGGTTGTGATGCCCTCACCGGAGTAGCGGGCCAGGACGCCTCCCGTGCTGGAGGACTCGTCGTCCGGATGGGCGTGTACCGCCATCAGCGTCAGCTCGGCGCGACTCCCCATACCCACAGAATGCCCCAGCAGGAGGTTCCGCAGTGAGCGTTACCCGGGTGGCCAATCTGGCCGTCAAGGTGGCCGACATCGACTCGGCCGTGGCGTGGTTCCGGGCCGCCGGCGCCACCGTCAGCGATCCCGTCAGCTGGGAGGGTTCGCTCCGGGCCGACGTGGCCCTGGGGGCCCTGAGACTGACGCTGTTCACCCGCGCCCTCTACGAGGGGCGGGCCCGCCTGCCCGCCGAGGGGTTCCTTCACGCCGCCCTCGTAAGTGACGACCTCGATGCCGACACGGCGGGCCTCGAGCCGCTCTGGGGGCCGGCCGTGATCGAGGGCAGCTTCGGGAGGCGCCGGGTCGTCTTCGTCGAAGCTCCTGGGAACATCCGCCTGGAGTTCATGCAGGAGCTGGCGTGAGAGAACTCTCATCTGCGCTTCATCCGGCTCTCACCGCCGCCGCCGACACTCTCCCCAAGCCATCCATTGGGGAGGACATGAAGATGCCCAGACGACGTTCGTGGATCATCGCCATCGCGACGGTGGGTGCCGCCGGTGCCGCCACCGTGACCAACTGGCAGGTGGGTGCCGTTCCGGTGGCCGCCCGCGCCACCGCCGACCGGCTGGCGCCGGCGGGCACTTCGGCCAGCGGCAGCGACCTCGACCAGCGCCTGGCCGGGCTGAGCCAGCAGGAGAGCCAGCTGGAGAAGGCGGTGAGCGCGGCCGGGACGCCCACCACGACGAGCGGAGACGACGCCAACGAGGCCCCCTCCAGCGCAACCGGGTCCACCTCGGGCAACGGGGCCAGCGCCACGGCGCCGGCCGTCACGCCTCCTCGTTCCGAGGATGCCGTCGAGCATTCGCAGAGGCCGGCCACCTCGGGAACCAACCCGTCGGCCGGCACCTCGACCGGCGCCCCCACTGGTGCCAGCGCAGACGACGACCAGGACACCGACGCCAACGAGACCAACGCCAACGAGACCAATGCCAGCGAGACCGACGCCGACGAGAGCGGTGCCAGTGCGTCCCCGAACGCCGGCTCGACCGACGGATCGTCCACCTCGGGGGAGCACGAGGGAGACGGTGACCACTCGGGCTCGACCGGCACCACCACGTCATCGTCCTCCACCAGCTCGGGGGGGACGAGCGGCTCGGGCGGGCGTGACTGACCGGCGGAGGCCGGTTGCGTCCCGCCGCGCCCTGCCCGGGCTGATCGTCGCGTCGGGGACGGCCGGCGTAACCGGTCTCTGCCTGGCCTGGGCCGTTCCCGGGCCGACCCGCGTGAGCGTCAGCACCGCCGGCACCGCAAGCACGGCGCCGCCGGCGAGCCCGCCGACCACGACCACGCCTCCCGACGTGGTCGCTGCCGAGGCCACCATCACCGCCCTGCAGAACCGGCTGGCCACCCTCGAGCAGACGGTGGCCGCTCTCCACCGCGGCGCGCCGGCCGCAGGCCCGGCAGCGACCGCCCCCCCGGCGGCCCGGGCGGCGGGGGCCCAGACGGGTCCCGCCCGGGCCGCATCGCCGGCTCCGACGGCCGCTCGGGCTGCCGCCCCGGCCCCGTCGGCCCAACCCGCGGCCGCCCCATCGGCACCGACGACCGCCAGCTCCCCCGCACCGGCCCCGTCACGGGCCTCGTCACCGCCTTCTTCGCCGCCCCCGACGACGCACACGACGACCGGTGCCTCTCCCTCCCACCCTTGACCATCGGGCGGTGACGGACACCACCGGCCCGTCCCGCTTCGACATCGACATCCGGGCGGACGGCGTCACAGGGCGGGTCCGGGCCATGGCGTGTGACGTCACGGCGCGGATTCCGGGCGCCGCCGGGGCCGGGACCGTCGATGCGGTGACGGATGCGTTGGGGGTGTTCGTCGAGGTGGAGCAGGCCTGCACGCGCTTCGACCCCGCCAGCCCGCTCATGCTCGCCAATGCCCACGGCCTGGGATGGGCCCCGGTCCCCGGGGTGTGCTTCGACGCGCTGACGGAGGCGTACCGGGCCCATCTGAGCACCGACGGGGCGTTCGACCCCCGGGTCCTCACTGATCTCGTCACCATGGGCTACGACTCCTCCCTCCGATTCGGCGGGGACGCCGTGTCGGCACCCGAACCGGGCGACGGCGGGGACCTTGGGCCCGGCCCGATCCCGGGGGGCACCGGGCGCGTGGGGCGCTGGCAACCCCGCTTCCGCCCCTCCGATCGGAGCGTTCAGGTCGGGCCCCGGCCCGTGGACCTCGGTGGCATCGGCAAGGGCCTGGCCGTGCGGTGGGCGGCGGAAAGGCTGTCGGCCGCGGGCGCCGACCTGCTCGTCGACGCCGGCGGGGACTGCTGGTGCGGCGGCAGGGCTCTCGGCGGGGAGCCATGGCTGGTCGGCGTCGAGGATCCCGGCGGAGGCGAGGTCCCGCTGGCCGTGCTCGGCCTCTCCGACAGGGCGTGCGCCACCAGCTCGGTGCGGGTGCGACGGTGGCGGACTGCGGGGCGGGAGGTCCACCATCTCGTCGATCCCTCGACGGGCCGGCCCGGAGGGGAGGGACTGGCGGCCGTCACCGTCGTCGGACCCGACCCGGCCGAGGCCGAGGTGTGGGCCAAGGCCCTGTTCCTGGCCGGGACGTCCGGCATAGCCGGCCGGGCGGAGGCGGGCGGGCTGGCTGCGCTGTGGGTCGATGCGGACGGCCGGGTGGGCGCCACCCCCGCCATGGAGCGCTGGATCGTGTGGCGCTCATGGTGATGCGGATGCTGCCGTGGATCCTGGGCCGCGGACTAGGCGTGGCGGGCTATCTGGCGCTCGTGACGCTGGTCGCGACCGGAATGTGGTTCCGCCACCCGTGGCGGCGCCCGTCGTCGCGCCCCGACGGCACCGTCCACCTCCGCGTCCACGCCACGCTGGCGGCGGCCACCACCGTCCTCGTGGCGGGCCACCTGGTGGCACTGGCCCTCGACCGGTACGCCGGGGTGGGGTGGTCGGGCGCCTTCGTCCCGGGGCGGTCCCACTACCGCACGGCGGCGGTCGCCCTCGGCACCGCCGCCCTGTACCTCGGACTGCTCGTGGGGACCACCGCCGCGCTGGCCGGACGCCCGCTCGTGCGCCACCGGTGGCGCGCCGTGCACCGGCTGGGGACGTTGTGCTTCGCCTCGGTGTGGGCCCACGGGGTGCTGGCGGGGAGCGACGCCGCCAGCCTCCGACCGCTCTATGTCGGGACAGGTGTGCTGGTCGCCACCATGGCCGCCACGTCCCGGTACGCGTCGTGGACCGGGCCCCGACTGGAGAACGCGACATGACCGGGAACGCCGTGGACGTGGCCGGCGCTCCGGCCCGCCCCCAAGGTCCTTCCGAGGCCGGCGTCCACGGTGCGGCCCGTCCCGGTCCGGCTCCGGGCGCCGGTCCCTGTCCCGTCGGCCACCCCCGCGCCCGTCTGCTGGCCGGTCCCGGCCGCGAGGAGGGCGCCGAGGCGTTCGAGGTCCATCTGCGCCGCCTGGGTGCCCTGCCGGACGGGCTGCCCTCCGATGCGGCCGGACTGGCGGAGGTCATCGAGGCCAGCGGTCTGGCCGGTCGCGGCGGCGGCGGATTCGGGGTGGCGCGCAAGCTGAGGGCGGCCCGCCAGGCCGGCATCCGTCCCCTCCTGATCGTGAACGCGGCGGAGAGCGAGCCGGCGAGCGGGAAGGACGGCGCGCTGTGTGAGCTGCGGCCCCATGTGGTGCTGGACGGGGCGGCGGTGGCGGCGGCCGTGCTCGGCACCGACGAGGCCGTGCTCTACACCCACCGCGGCGCCACGGGGGTGGCGCGCGCCCTCCGGGAGGCGGTCCGCGAGCGGTCCGCGGCGGGCAGCGCCGATCCCCGCTGGCTGCTGGCCGCCGCCCCCGACCGGTACGTGGCCGGGGAGGCCAGTGCCGCCGCCTCGTTCGTCTCCGGGGGGGACGCCCGGCCCCGGTTCCTCACCCGGCCACTGGCCCTGGCCGGGGTCGACGGGCGCCCCACCGTCGTGCACAACGCCGAGACCGTGGCCCACCTGGCGCTACTGGCCCGGTACGGCGCCGAGTGGTGGCGCCGGGCGGGGACACCGGCCCATCCCGGCTCGCGCCTCGTGACGGTGGCGGGGGCGGTCGGCGCGCCGGGGACGGTCCTGGAGGTGGTCGAACCGACGCCGATCGGGGCCCTCCTGTCCGCCGCGGGAGCGGCCGGGCCTCCGTTGGCGGTGCTGGTCGGCGGCTACGCCGGGCGCTGGCTGGCCGGGGACACGGCCTGGCTCACCGACTTCGAGCCCGACGCCCTCCGGGCCGCCGGTGCCACGGTCGGGTGTGGGCTGCTGGCCGTGCTCGGCCACGGTGCCTGCCCCCTGACCGAGACCGCCGGCCTGGCCTCATACCTGGCGGGCGAGAGCGCCGGGCAGTGCGGGCCGTGCGTCTTCGGGCTGGCCGACGTGGCCGAGTCGCTCCACGAGCTGGCGGAGGGCCGGGCCGGGAGGAGGGACGTGACCAGGCTGCGCCGCCAGCTGGAGGCGCTGCCCGGCCGCGGCGGATGCAACCATCCCGACGGCGTGGCGGCCATGGTGAGCAGCGCCCTCGAGGTCTTCGCCGACGAGGTGGTCCGGCACACCCGGGGCCGGCCCTGCCCCCGACCCGACCGTCGAGGGGCCTTCCCGGTACCGCCCCGGTGCGCGGAGTGGCGATGAGCGATCCCCCGGCGTCCGAACGCGCCTCGAAGGCGGCACCGGTCCGGATCCGTCTCGACCCGACCCGCTGCGCCGGCCACGGCATCTGCGCGCTGATCTCGGGGGAGCGGATCGGCCTGGACGGGTGGGGCTTCGCCGTGGTGGACCCCACCGAGATCGGCGAGGCGAACCTGCGCCGCCGGGCCCGGCGGGCCGTGGCCGCCTGCCCCCGCGGCGCGCTGAGCCTCGAGGAGGTGCCCGGGCCCTCCCGGACTGGGGCAGCATGGCGGTGATGCCCGAGCCCGACCGTGACCCCGCCCCGTCACGCGAGCGCGGGCTGTGGTGGCTCCTTGTTCCGGCGACGGTCGCCATAGCCGGCCTCACCGCCGTCGCCTCGGCCACCTGGACGAGCGGCCGGGGTGCCGTCGTGCCCGCCTCCGCCCAGGTCGGGACCGGGGCGTCTCCCCCGACGTCCCCCGCCGCGGCCGCGGCGCCGCTCGTATCGATTCCGCCCGCTGCCCCACCCGGGACCGGTGGCGCAGCCACGTCGGGCCCGGCCACCGCTCCCGTCGCCACCGGGCCGGCTTCCGGTTCCGTCGGCGGCCGCCCCGGGTCCTCCGCCGGCACGGTCGTGGCGCCCCAGTATCCGGTTATCGACCAGGGCGGCGGCCCGGCGTCCGGCGGGTCGGAGGCACGTGGGGCCGACGGCGGGGACGGAGGCGGCTCGGGCACCGGCACCTCCGACTCGGGCCCACCCGACGGCTCGGGACCGGACGGATCCGGGTCGTCGGTCGGCGCCTCGACTCCGTCGGGAACGAGCCCGTCGGGAGGCGACAGCGCCACCTCGTCCACGTCCACCACGACCGGGACCCAGGCGCCGGGGGGCACGACCGGGGACCGGTGATGGAATCACGCCGCCGGGTCCGCCGCCTGCGCAGCACCGCCGTCCGGCTGGCCGCCTTCCAGGCCGTCCTCCTGGCGCTGGCCCTGGCCGCCGTCACCTACGAGACCACCCGGGCCTTCGGCTCGCACGCCCTCGACGACGCCGACCGCGGTCTGGCCGCCCAGGTGTCCAGCTTCACGACCGCCGCCCGCCAGCGCCCCGCCGGCCAGAGCCTGGCCAGCTTCTCGGTGACCTACCTGCGCTCGAGCGTGCTGCCCGAGGGGCAGGTGATCGTGGTGGCGCCGATCGGCGGCCCACCGCTGGGAAGCGCCGGGTCCCGGTACCTGCTGGACTCACCCGCGCTGGCCGGTCTGCTGACCCACCCCCTCGACAGCTCGGTCCTGCGCCACCAGGACGTGGCGGGCCGGCCCGCCGCCCTACTGGCTGCGCCCATCCGGACCGGCGCCTCGGGCGCGGGGACACTCGTGGTGGCGGTCGACCTGGCCGGGCTGCGCTCCGACCAGCACCGGGTGCTGGCCCTGGCGGCGGCCGAGGCGTTGGTGGCCCTGGTGGTCGGCGCCACGGCCGCCTATCTCCTGCTGCGCCGCCTCCTGCGCACCATCGGTGCCATGACAGCGGCGGCGTCGGCCATCGGCGCCGGGGATCTGGACCAGCGCCTCGGTGACCCGGGCACCGACGACGAGGTCGGCAAGCTGGCCTCGACCTTCGACTGGATGCTGGACCGCATCTCGCTCGGCGTGGCCGCCCAGCGCCGCCTGCTGTCCGACGTCTCGCACCAGCTCCGCACGCCGCTCACCGTGGCGCGGGGTCATCTGGAGGTGCTGAAGCGGCGGGGAGCCGACGATCCCGCCGAGGTGGGCGACACCATCTCGATCGTGCTCGACGAGCTCGATCACATGAAGGCGCTGGTCGAGCGTCTGCTGCTGCTCGGCCGGGTCCTGGAGCCCGACTTCCTCGAGATCGATCTCGTGGACCTGCGCACGTTCATGGCCGATCTGACCGAGGCGGCCCGGGTGCTGGCCCGGCGCCGTTGGAGCGCGCCGCCGGCTCCTGACGTCGTGCTGCGGGTCGACGAGGCGAAGCTCCGGGGAGCCCTGCTGAACCTCATCGACAACGCGGTGCGCGCCACGCGTGAGGGGGACGAGATCGAGGTGTGCGCCGAGCGTCTCGACGACGGTGGTGTTGCCCTGACCGTGGCCGACAGCGGGCCCGGCATACCGGCGGAGGAGCGGGCCGGGGTGATGGCCCGCTTTGCCCGGCCCACGGTCGCCGACACCGAGGGGTCGGGCCTCGGGCTGGCGATCGTGAAGGCGGTGGCCGAAGCCCACGGTGGCACCTTCTCGCTCGACGCATCGCGCCTCGGCGGGCTCGGCGCGACGATGGTCGTGCCATCGGCGCGCGTGCTCGAGCCGGTCGAGGCCCTGGAGGAGTAGTGCCGATCCTGCTCGTGGAGGACGACGGGCGCATCTCGTCGTTCCTGGCGAAGGGACTGGAGGCGGAGGGGTACTCGACCGTCACGGCGCGGACGGTGGAGGAGGCGGACGGCCACATCGCCGCCTTCGGGGACGACCTCGACCTGGTGCTGCTCGATCTCGGGCTGCCGGCCGCCGACGGCACCGACCTGCTCCGGCGTCTGCGGTCCCGGGGCTCGAGCGTGCCGGTGATCATCCTCACCGCCCGCGCCGAGCTGACCGACAAGGTCCGCGGCCTCGACGCCGGCGCCAACGACTACGTGACCAAGCCCTTCGAGTTCGACGAGCTGCTGGCCCGGGTGCGCGCCGCTCTGCGCAGTGCCGACCACACGGTCACGTCGCGGCTCGAGGTCGGGGACCTGACCCTCGACCTGCTCACCAAGATGGCCTCCCGCGCCGGCCGCCAGATCGAGCTGGCGCCGCGGGAGTGGGCGCTGCTCGAGCTGTTCATGCGCCACCCCACCCAGATCTTCTCCCGTGCCCAGATCCTCAGCCGGGTCTGGGACTACTCGTTCGACCCGGGCAGCAACGTCGTCGACGTCTACGTGGGGTACATCCGGCGCAAGCTGAACCGTCCCGGTCTCAGCCCGCTGATCCAGACGGTGCGGGGCGCCGGGTACCGCCTGCTCCGGCCCGAATAAGAGCCGAAGGCCTCTACCTGGCCGCTCCCGGCGGACGAACGATGGCTTCGGCGGACCCGTGCGGAGGGTTCGCTGATGCGCAGAAGGAGGGCCTGCGATGTCGGCCCAACTGGCTGGTGAGTATCCCTGCCCCTCCTGCGGACACCGGGTGGACGCGGGGGTGTGCCCGTTCTGCGACCGCCCACACGGCCGGCTGCCAGGACTCCGGTGGGTCTGGTTCCGGCACGGCTGGGCGCCGGTCGCTCTGGCGGGTCTGGGGGCCGGATCAGGACTGATGGTCCTGGCCCTCGGCTTGTCCGGGCGCGGACCTTCGGGTCGTTCCGGCCCCGCTCTGGCGGCGGCGCCGGTCAGCCGGACGGTCGTGGCTCCGGTGACGGGCTCCGCCACCGGGCCCGTGTTCGAGGTTCTCGGCACCGACACCAACGAGTTCGGCCAGGAGTCCACGAAGGGATTCGCGTTCGTAGTCAGGACGGCGGCGGGTAGCAGCGACCTGCTCACCGATTACCAGCTGATCGTCGGCGGATACCTGGACGGCAACCAGACCGTCGACCTGCGCCGGGGTGAGCAGACCTCCACCGCCACGGTCGTGGCCGTGAGCCCCGACCCCCACGTGGCGCTCCTGCGGATACGAGGGGAATACCCGCCCTTCGCCATCGGGCACTCGGCCCCCCGGCCGCCTGACACCGTGGTCGTCGATCCGTTACCGCCCGGGGGTACCCGCCGGGCTGCGATGGTGGCGTACGACGGCCGGGGTGGCAGCGACCACCTGACATTCTCGGTGGCCGTTCCCGCCCTCGGTGACGGGGCGCCGGTCCTCGATGCCCACGGCCGGGTCGTCGGCATGGCCGAGCCGTCCTCCCCGTTCGGCGCCGCCGGGGTCGGCTTTGCCGTCCCGATCAACACCGCATGCGAAGCCGTGGCCGGATGCTGATCTGGAGTATATTCGCAGGTGCGAATATTAGAGGAGGCGACGGGTGGCCGAGCGATTCGACGTGAGGCTCCGGGAGGAGCTCGAGGACCTGACCGCGGGTGTCTGCCGCGCCCTGTCGGACCCCAAGCGGCTCATGATCCTCTACGCCCTTCACGACGCCCCGCGCTCGGTGGGGGAGCTGGCCGAGCTGCTCGAGGTTTCCCAGCCCAACGTCTCCCAGCACCTCGGCCTGCTCCGGGACCGGGGGCTGGTCGACACCGAGCGCGACGCCAACCGGATCATCTACACCCTGCGCCATCCCCGCCTGGTGAAGGCGATCGACCTCCTCCGGGGCGTCATGAACGACGAGCTGGACCGGCGCCGGGCCATCCGGGCATAGCCGGGGGCCCCGAGTGTTCTTCCGTCAGTACGAGCTGGGCTGCCTGTCCCTCTACAGCTATCTGGTGGGGGACGAGGCGGCGGGCCGGGCCGTGGTGGTCGACCCGCAGCGCGACATCGACCAGTACCTGGCCGACGCTGAGGCGCACGGGCTGCGTATCGAGCGGGTGATCGAGACCCACTTCCACGCCGACTTCGTTTCCGGCCACCTCGAGCTGGCCCGGGCCACCGGTGCCACCGTCTCCTACGGCCCGGGCGCCGAGGCCGACTTCCCCATCGAGAACCTGGCCGAAGGGCAGCGGATCCCACTCGGAGAGGTGGAGTTGGAGATCCTCCACACGCCCGGCCACACCCCGGAGTCGATCTCGGTGGTGATCCGGGAGCGCGCAGGGGATGCCGAGCCGTGGGGAGTGCTGACCGGTGACACCCTGTTCATCGGCGACGTCGGGCGTCCGGACCTGCTGGCCTCGGCCGGGCGGTCCCCGGAGGAGATGGCACGAAGCCTCTTCCGGTCCCTGCACGGTCCGCTCCTCAGCCTTCCGGATGCGACCCGCCTCTTCCCCGCCCACGGGGCGGGCTCGGCGTGCGGTCGGGCCATGTCGTCGGCACCCACCTCGACGGTCGGCGAGCAACGGCGGACCAACTACGCCCTGCAGCCCATGAGCGAGGCCGACTTCGTGGCGGTGATGACGAGCAACCAACCGGTCGCGCCGCTCTACTTCGGCTTTGCCGCCGGCGCCAACCGCCACCGCCGCGACCTGCTCGACGAGCATGCTGAGACCGCCCCCCTGACGGCTGAAGACGTGGTCGGGCATCTGGACCGCGGCGGCGCCGTCATCGACGGCCGCTCCCCCCAGGCGTTCGCGTCGGGGGCGCTGCGGGGCTCGATCAACGTCCCCCTCGACGGGCGCTTTGCCGAGTACGCCGGTGACGTCGTGCCGGCCGGCGTGCCGATCGTGGTCGTCACCGACCCCGGTCGGGAGGCCGAGGCCCGGATCCGCCTGGCCCGCATCGGCTTCGACGACGTGATCGGACACCTCCCCGAGATCGAGCGGGTGCTCACCGAGAACCCCGACCTCGCGGTCCGCGCCGACCGGGTGGCGGCCGTCGACCTGGCCGACTGGGCATCGGACCAGGACCTTCAGCTGGTGGACGTCCGGAACCCGGCCGAGACCGACGCCGGCACGCTCTCCGGGGCCACTCTGGTGCCCCTGGCCCGGCTGCTGCTGGGGAGTGGGGACCTCGACCCGGACCGCCCGACCGTCGTCTACTGCGCGTCCGGCAACCGCTCCTCCATCGCCGCGTCGGTCCTGCGCGCCCGCGGCTTCGCCCGGGTCGCCGACGTTCTCGGAGGATTCGACGCCTGGACGGCAGCCGGGCTTCCCGTCTCGACACCCCGGGGATGAGCGGCATCAGGATCGCCCTGGTCTCGCCACCAGGCTTCCTCATCGGGCTGTCCCTCGGAGCGTTCGGGGCCGGTGGATCGGTCCTGGCCGTTCCCGCCCTCGTCTACGCCGCCGGGCAGACGACGCGGGCGGCCACCGCCACCAGCCTCCTGGTGGTCGGCGCCGCCGCCCTGGTCGGGATGCTGGCCCACCACCGGGCCGGACGGGTCCGGATCGGCATCGGCACTGCGTTCGGTCTCGTGGGCATAGCCGGATCGGTGGCGGGCAGCGCCGTGAACCGCCACCTCGATTCCCACGTCCTGCTACTGGCGTTCAGCGTCCTGATCGGCCTGGCGGCGTGGCGAATGGTGGTGGGCTGTCCGACGTGCACCCAGGTCGGGGAGGAGCGCGCCCTGTCCGACCGACGTGACGCTCCCCTTGCTTCCCGGCGGCCCACCGTCGCACTCATGGCCCGGCGGATACAGGTGGCCGATGCCGTGGCCGTGGCCGGCGCCGGAACCGCCATCGGCTTTCTCACGGGACTGTTCGGCGTCGGCGGCGGCTTCGTGATCGTGCCCGCCCTCACGCTGCTGCTTCGTCTCGGCATGCCCGAGGCGATCGGCACGTCCCTTCTCGTCATCGTGATCAACTCCGCCTCGGCGCTTCTCACCCGCCTCACGACCGCGTCGATCGACTGGTCGGTGGCGCTTCCGTTCACGGCCGCGGCGATCGTCGGCGTGCTGGTGGGCAAGCGGATCGGGGTGCGTCTCGATCCGCGGCAGAGCCTGCGGTGGTTTGCCGGCCTGCTGGCAGCGGTGGCCGTGTACACGGCGGTGCGGGCCGCCACCGCCCTCTGACGCCGGGGGGTCCCGACGGACCCGGCGTCCGGGTCCGGGTGCTTCCAGATACTTCTACAGGGAGCCTCGGTGCCCGTCGATGATCCGGTCGAACAAGGAGGTTCACCCATGAGCGTTTCACCAGTGTCGCAGCACGTCCATCCGGCGGCGACCGAGGCCGCCGAGCGGCCCGGCCCCGACCATGACGGGGACCGAGACGACGCCGCCGTCGGCTCCCGGCCGGCTCCCGGCCGGCCCGCTCCCGGAGGCGGCATCTACCTGTAGGTGGCCGGCGGGATCATCCCCCGGTAGGGACTCACCCGCTCCACGCCAATCTGCCTCCGCGTCACCGAACCACCGGTCGCCGGTCATCGCTAGAGTCCGAGATCCGAAGGGTCCCGGCCGCGAGCCCGGACGGTCCTGCAGGGCTCGCGGAGAGCAGACTGGCGAGGAGCGAAGCGATGGCGCAGCTGGGTGTAGCCCGTGACGGAGCGGTTCTCATCGTCACGATGAACCGTCCCAAGCGCAAGAACGCGATGACGCTCACGATGTTCGCCCTCATGGACGACGCGTGGAAGATGCTCAGCCAAGACGATGACCTGCGCTGCGCCATCCTGACCGGGGCCGAGGGGAACTTCTCGTCGGGTATGGACCTGCGGGCCATGGCTGGCGACGTCGACCCCGACGGCGCCATCGACGAGCAGGCCCGGCTCCGGGAGGACCCCGGTTTCATCATGCGTGGGCTGCTCAAGACCTACCGCCCGACCAAGCCGGTGCTGGCGGCGGTGGAAGGCGTCGCCATAGCCGGCGGGACCGAGATCCTCCAGGGCACCGACATCCGGGTCGCGGGCGAGAGCGCCCGTTTCGGCGTGTCGGAGGCGCGCTGGTCGCTCTATCCGATGGGCGGATCGGCCGTCCGGCTCCAGCGGCAGATCCCCTACACCGTGGCGGCCGAGATCCTTCTCACCGGGCGCCACATCACGGCCACCGAGGCCCGGGACATCGGTCTGGTCGGTCACGTGGTCCCGGACGGACAGGCCCTGGACAAGGCCCGGGAGCTGGCTGACGCCATCGCCGCCAACGGCCCCCTGGCCGTGGAGGCCATCCTCAGGACCCTGCACGAGACGGCCCACATGAGCGAAGAGGACGCCTTCGCCCACGAGTCGGCCTACACCAATGCGGTCATGGCCTCCGAGGATGCCAAGGAGGGCCCCCGCGCCTTCGCCGAGAAGCGGACGCCGAACTTCCAGCGCCGGTAGACGAGCCCGCACCGTTGCGTCCCGGTCGTTGACGGAGGCGCCGGCGGCGGCTCCGAGCGGCTCCTCAGCCGACGGTCGTGCCGAGGAGCTGGCCGATGCCATAGGTCACGGCCATGGCCACGGCGCCCCCGATGCCGACCCTCAGGGTCCCCCGGACCAGGGGCGCTCCTCCCAGCCGGGCTCCGACGGCTCCCAGCAGAGCCAGAGCCACGAGAGCCGTCGCTGCCACCGCCGCGCTCCGGAGGGCCGCGGCGGCGAGGGCGGCGGCCACGACTGGGACCGTGCCGCCGAGCGCGAAGCTCAGGGCCGAGACCCCCGACGCCTGCACAGGCCGGGCCCGACCCGCCGCGGTGTGGCCGAGCTCGTCGCGGAGGTGACTGCCCAACGGGTCGGCCCGATGGAGGGCAGCGGCTACGGCGGCGGCCAGATCCTCGCTGAGACCCCGGCCCTCGTAGATCCGCTGCAGTTCGGTGAGCTCGCGGGCAGGGTCGTTCCGTAGTTCGGCCGCCTCGCGGGCCCGGTCGGCCGCCTCGGCGTCGGCCTGGGAGCTGACCGACACGTACTCGCCGATGGCCATGGCCGCCGCCCCGGCCACCAGGCCGGCCAGACCGGCGGTGAGCACCGCCGCCCGGGCCGCTCCCGAGGCCGCCACCCCGATCATGAGCGAGGCGGTGGAGAGGATCCCGTCGTCGGCCCCCAGCACGGCCGCCCGGAGCCACCCGGCCCGCTGGCCACGATGTCGCTCCAGATGCAGATGCACCCCCGGAATACAACCCCATGCCCCGACCGGGCGCCCCCGATCTCCCCCCGGCGGTGCTCACACCGATCGGAGGACGGGCCTTTCGGCCCTATCCACCGCGTCTGTCCGAATGCGACCCTTGCCATCGACAAGGGCTCGAGGTCCCGGACCCCCAGGTGGAAGAGCACCCGCAGGTGGAAGAGCATGGTCTTGATACACGACTTCATCTGCATCGGGCGGCCCGTCTCGGAGGTCGTGGCGCTGCTCGAGACCCGGGACACCTGGCTCGTGCCGCTGGCCTCCAGCGCCTACCACGAGGGTGAGTCCCTGCTGGGGGCAGATCGAGCGGTCGGCCCGGGCGTGGTCTCCAAGCGGGTCCACATGACCGTGGGGCCGCCCCGCAGCCGCTCCGACTCGCTGGTGGTGCCGATCCACTGGGAGGCCACCGGGCTGCGGGGCCTGTTCCCGGTGCTGGAAGCCGATCTGGAGTTCTCCCCTCTCGGACACGCCGCCACCCAGCTCAGTCTGTGGGGCAGCTACTCACCGCCCCTCGACGGATTCGGGGCCCGCCTCGACCGCCTCGTCTTCCACCGGATAGCCGAGGCGACGGTCCGATCCTTCCTCGACGGCGTCGCAAGGACAATCAGGGAGGCCGTCCCGTCCCCCAGTGGATCCACCACCGTCGACCTGTCAGGACCGTGAGGGGCGGCCGACGCCGGTAGCTACTCTCTGGCGCCTATGTGGCCCCTCGGGCAGTCCCGGCGTGGGAGGGTGAGGCTGTGACGGCCGGCGCCGCCGCGCAGGCGGCAGTGGAGCACTTCATGGCCGGTCTCGTCCGGCGCAACCCCGGGGAGAACGAGTTTCACCAGGCGGTCCAGGAGTTCGTCGAGACCGTCATCCCCTTCGTGCTCGACCACCCCGAGTACGAGGCGGCCCAGATCCTCGAACGGATGACCGAACCGGACCGGATCGTGATCTTCCGGGTGTCCTGGGAGGACGACGAGGGCAACGTCAGGGTGAACCGGGGCTGGCGGGTGCAGTTCAACAACTCCATCGGCCCGTACAAGGGCGGCCTGCGCTTCCATCCCTCGGTGAACCTGAGCATCCTCAAGTTCCTGGGCTTCGAGCAGTGCTTCAAGAACGCCCTGACCGGCCTGCCGATGGGCGGTGCCAAGGGCGGATCGAACTTCAACCCCAGGGGCAAGTCCGACCGCGAGGTCATGCGGTTCTGCCAGTCGCTGATGGTCGAGCTGCACCGCCATATCGGAGAGGACACCGACGTCCCGGCCGGGGACATCGGCGTGGGGGCCAGGGAGATCAGCTACCTGTTCGGTCAGTACAAGCGGATGGAGAACCGCTTCACAGGGGTCCTGACCGGGAAGGGCCTCGCCTTCGGTGGCAGCCTCGTCCGCACGGAGGCCACCGGCTACGGGGTCGTGTACTTCACCCAGCAGATGCTCCGGCACGTGGACCAGAGCCTCGAAGGCAAGCGCTGTGCCGTGTCCGGATCGGGCAATGTGGCGATCTACACGGCTCAGAAGGCGACCGAGCTCGGGGCCCGAGTCGTCACCCTTTCGGATTCCGACGGCGCCATCTACGACCCCGAGGGCATCGACGCCGAGAAGCTGGCCTTCGTCCAGGACCTGAAGGAGCACCGCAGAGGCCGCATCAGGGAGTACGCCGAGCGGTTCGGCGTCAGCTACATGGAGGGTCAACGGCCCTGGTCGGTGCCGTGCGATGTGGCGTTCCCCTGCGCCACCCAGAACGAGCTCGACGAGCACGACGCCAAGGCCCTGGTGGCCAATGGCTGTCAGGCGGTGGTCGAGGGAGCCAACATGCCCACCACCTTGGAAGCCGTCCGGGTCCTGGTCGGAAACGGAGTCCTGTTCGGTCCGGCCAAGGCCGCCAACGCCGGCGGCGTGGCGGTCTCGGGGCTGGAGCAGAGTCAGAATGCGCTCCGGATCTCGTGGAGCCGCGAGGAGGTGGACGGACGTCTCCGGGAGATCATGGCCCGCATCCACCGCCAGTGTGTCGAGTGGGGGGACTCACCTGGCGGCGTCGACTACGTCCGGGGGGCCAATCTGGCCGGGTTCAAGCGGGTCGCCGACGCCATGCTCGCCTACGGGATCGTCTGACAGGGGATCCGGGTCGAGTCCCGGGATGGCTGTGGCTGCGTCGCCCGATCAGAGCGGCTGGAGCAGCATCTCGGTGCCGGGACAGCCGATCTCCCGCTGCCACTCGTCGGAGCGTTGCTCGGCCAGCGGCTCGAACCCGGCTTTGATGTATGCGCGACGGGCACGCTCGTTCTCGATGAACACCGATATCTGAGCGTGTTCGAAGCCCCGCTCGCGGCCGTGTCCGAGCAGCTGGTGCAGCAGCGCATCGACCAGGCCTCTCCGCCGCATCTCGGGCCTGGTGGCGACGTTCTCGATGACCCACCGGGCTCCGGGCGGCCCCGGATCGTCCGGGACGAACCCGCTCAGCAACACACCGCTCCTGCGAACGTATTCCGGGTCCTCTGCGTTGACACCCTCAGCCGCGGTGGCAGACGCGATCGCGGGCAAGGCCACGTCGAATCCCTGCGTTGACGAGTCGTAGGCGCACATTGCCGCTCCAGGCTCCCCGTCGAGCTCGGCCACGAGGAACAGTGAGCGGTGGAACATATGCACGGCGTCGGTCGTCGCCAGGCGGCGCAGGAACGCCAGGGTGGCCGGTTCGTCCGTGGAGTTCATGTACTCCCAGATCCCACGCTCGAGGTGGGATCGCGACGCCGCCAACATGACCCACGTCAGCAGGTCGAGATCCTTCTCGTCAGCGCGCCGGATCCGAATGGTCATCGGAGGAATTCGCGGCCGGCGGACTAGCTGATGGAACCCGGGACCGGTGTCTGGTTGCCCGTCCCGTTGCCGTTGGTCGCACCGGGCTTGAGGAGGGGACCATCCGTCTGCTTGTAGAACCAGTTCTCGGTGTTGCCGGCGCACTGGTCGCAATCGGCCGGGATGATCACTTCGAGATGCCCCTGCGGGTCGACCGTCATCGACTCGAAGTCCGCCAGATTGCGGTTGCCGCCTGCGGACAGAGGAGTCCCGCAGAAGATGCCATCGGTGCAGATGCCGTCGGGGTGGGGTGTGGTCCCCTTGAGGGGTGCGAGGGTGGTCTCGGTGAAGGTCGGATGGGCGCTGGTGGCGTTGAGCGACTCGTCGATGACGAACTGGTAGTCGTTGCCGGACGCCTGGTACTGCGGCTTGTGGCCCTGGTAGTACCCCACGGCAACCTGGCCCGCCTGGCCGGTCGCGATCGACGGGAACACCTGGGCGTCGGGGCTGGCGTGCGTCGGTATCGGCTTCGAGAAGGTGGCACCATGATTCGTGGACACGAGCAGGTAGTTCTGCAGCGGGCCGGTTCCGTCCAGTGTCCCTGACGCATCGACGAAGAGGTCTCCTGCGGCGTCGATTCCGAGCTGATTGAAGGTGTGGCCCCACGACCCGCTGGCGGGGTGGCCGGTCCCCGCTGCGCTGAGATCGCTGATCAGACGGGTGGTGAACGTGTGTCCCCCGTCCCTGCTGACCGACAGGTACAGCCGGTCCAGCGCGGGGACGTTGGCGCAGCCGACCTGCGCATCCTCGGCATATGTCGAGGTGTTGGTCAGGACGTAGAGGTTCCCCTGGGCGTCGGTTACCGGCTTGCCCACAAGCGTGTTGCACTTGGTGTCCAGGAACCCGGTGTCACCGGGACCGATGATCATCCCGTTCGTGCCGCCGGGGTTCCAGGTGCTCCCCTTGTCGGTCGAGATGAAGATGAGAGGGGTGTTGGTCGCCAGGTCGTGGTACACGAGGACGAGCGACTTGCCGAGCGGGGTGATCCATTCACGGTCATCTTCCGGGCCGGTCTGCGACTGGCTCGGGAAGGTGGCGCCGAAGTCCGTGCTTCGTACGACATTGCTGAAGGCGGCGGCCAGGTCCGCCACCCAGACGTTGTGCCCGGTCGCATCCGACGTCACGTCGCTGTCCTCGCCGCCCACCGGTCCTCCGACGCTGGTGGCGGGCAGGAAGGAGACGCCGTCGTTGAGCGACCGCGAGAGCAGCACGCCGGTGCCGCCGACACTGCTCAGTATCCCGGCGGGCGTGCTGATGTAGATGTGGCCGTGGCCATCGTCCTGGATGCTCGGCTCGCCACCCGCGGGCCCGAGGTCGTGGGTGATGCCGAAGGTGAGAGCGGGGTGCTTGACGGCGGCTCCGGCCACGTGGACGGCCGCTCCGGAAACGAGACTGACGACCGCTGCCAGGCTCACCGCAACGGTGCTCCGTCCCAGCAGACCTCGAACCGATACAACTCTGGCCGGCACCGCGTTCCTCCGCTCTTCGCCCCTGACCCCTTTCCGGGAGATTCTTCATACGGCGGCCGGACACCTTCCGGCCCGAGCGGGGATCCGCCCGCGGCAGCGGGCCTCCGCGGCGTACTCCTGAATGCCGCCGGTCCCCGACCGGGCGGGGGTCAGGGCTCGGTGACAGCTCCGGTGTCGGTGAAGGCCACCCCCGGGGCCCAGGCGATCTCCCAGCGGTTCTCTTCAGGATCGGCCACGTACCCCGAGCGTCCGCCCCACTCCCGGTCCTGGGGTGCCGCGACGGAGCGGGCACCGGCCCTGCAGGCCTGCTCGAAGACGCGATCGACCTCGGCTCGGTCACCGACATTCAGGCCCAGGGTGATTCCGTTCCAGCCGCCCGGTGCGGGAGGGGTCAGGTCAGGTGCAGCCTCCGCATGCAGAAGGTGCCGGGGATACAAGGCGAGGATCACTCCCCCGAGCAGGAACGCGGAGAACTCGTCGTTCGACCCGGCCCTTGGTGTCCATCCCATCGCCTCGTAGAAGGTCCGTAGGCGGGGGAGGTCGAGCGCTCCGAGAGTCACGAAGGAGAGTCGCTGGGGGATCATCAGTCGCTTGCTACCAGGAGTTCTCGGAGCTCCTGGCCGGTGCGGGGCTCTACGGCGGTGGCGACGGCTTGCGGTGGGCCGGAGCCTGTTCTACCCTGACCACTGAACGTGGTGATACAACCACCTTTTGTGTCATCGGCGGGCCACGTACGAGCAGAGGACCCGCCGACTATGGACGGATCGCAGGACGCACGGGCGGCGGCGTCGGCCCTTCGGGACCAGGTCGCCGCCAAGGCCGGCGTCATCCACGCCTTCGCGCTGCACCTGCTCGACGACCTGGAGGACCTCTCCGCCGGCGAAGTGCGGGAGCATCTGCAGAGGATCGCGGCCAACTCTGGCGCCCTGGTCGAGGCGTCCCGCCGGGCGGCCGACGGCGGGCCCCCCGCCCCCACCCCCGAGAGCGGGACGCCCTGTGCCGACAGCGACGACTGGGAGGGCGCCACCCGCATCCTGCTCGTGGACGGACACGACGACCACGCCGCCCTGGTGCGGTCGCTCCTCGGGCGCCCGGGCCGGACCCGGACCTGGGAGGTGGTCCGGGTCTGCTCGCTCCGGGAGGCCCGGCGCCTGGCGGTCGACATCGATCCCGCGTGCTGCCTGGTCGATCTCGACCTGCCCGACGCGTCCGGACGCGCCGTCGTCCAGGTGCTGAAGGAGCTCGTCCGCGACCGACCGATCATCGCCATGACGACCGTGATCGACCGGCAGATCGAGATGGACCCCCTGGAGATCGGGGTTCACGACTGCCTCGGGAGCGAGGCCCTGACCGGGAGGGTCCTCGAGCGATCTATCCAGCGGGCCCTGGAATGGTCCGCGGCTGATCGCCAGCTGTCGGAGAGCGCCCTGCGCGATCCCCTTACCGGCTTGGCCAACCGCTCGCTGCTGATGCACCGGATCGGCCATGCCCTCAACCGCCTCGGCCGGCACCGCGCAACGGTGGCCCTCGTCTTCATCGACCTCGACGCGTTCAAGTCTGTGAACGACCGGCATGGTCACGGGGTGGGGGACCAGTTGCTGCTCGAGGTGTCCCGGAGGCTCGTGGCCACGGTCAGGGGCGACGACCTGGTCGCCCGGATCGGGGGGGACGAGTTCGTCGTGCTGTGCGAGGACCTGCACGACGCCCGGGAGACGGCGGTGTTGGTCGAGCGCCTGGTGAGCACCTTTGCCGAACCGTTCCGGTGCCAGGAGCTGATTCTCTCCATCTCGGCCAGCCTCGGTGTCGCCTGGGCCGACGGCCCCGGTCCCTCCGCCGATGCGCTCCTCGCCGAGGCGGACACCGCCATGTACCAGGCCAAGCACGAAGGCGGCGGTCGGTGCCGGATGGCGGAGGAGCAGGCGGCTCCCGCACAAACGCCGAGCGCGTAGGCGGCCCTCAGTGAGAGCGGGCGACGAGAATCGAACTCGCGTTCTCAGCTTGGGAAGCTGACCGAAGAGGCCTTGCTAACAGGGATGTAATTCTGAATGACCAGGTCACAGGCCATTTCCCCTGACCTTGACAGACCGTTGAAGACCGCCTTGGGCCATTCGTTATGGCCCATAAATGGCCCAAGCCGAAGCCGGGACCGGCATGATGGTGGACATGGCAGGACGCGACATGGCTGACCACGCTGGGCGTTGGGTGGCGCTGGACATCCGGACCCACGAGGTGGTCCTTGTCGCCGACTCCCCGGAGGAGCTCGACGAGCAGATCCGGACCGCAGGTCTCGTGTCTGACGTCGCGACAATGAGGGCCCCGCGCGAGGACGAGCCTCTCTTCGTCGGGCCCTGGTAGGTCGGCCATGCCCGGCGGGCGGGCCTGGCTCTTCCCGTACGTCGCCGAGACCGTGCCGCGGCGGGACCGAGCTGTTCTGCGCCCGCTCCTCCCGCTCAGCGTGGGGCCGGGGGCCGCCATCCGGCG
>DASSEU010000048.1:0-134105 GCA_035695125.1 Acidimicrobiales bacterium | reverse complement strand
GGCGGCGGCAGCACCGAGATGGCGCGCAACATCATCAGCGAGCGCGTGTTGGGCATGCCCCGCGAGTACGCCGCCGACCGCGACAAGCCCTTCGATCAGGTTCTGCGCAACCGGATGCCCACCCGCTGACCGTCCGTTGGGAGTCGAGCCGGATCAGCCGGCCTGGCCCCAGACGGACAGCAGCTCGTCGGTCGTGGTGAGGCGCGCCACCATGGCGGAGGTGTTCTCGAGCATGGCCCGGCCGTAGTCGGGCGGGATGCCGATCACGGCGTCGGTCGGCATGACCACGTGGTAGCCGCGGTCGACGGCGCCGATGACCGTGCCGGCCAGGGCCACGTTCAGGGAGACCCCCGTGGCCACGATGGTCGACACGCCGAGGTTGCGCAGGACCGGGTCCAGGCCGGTCTCGGTCATCGGTGTCATCCCGTGCAGCCGCGAGATCACGATGTCGGACCCGTCCACGCCGATCTCGGGGACGATCTCCAGCCCGGCGGGGTCGAAGGCCACGCCCTGGCGCCGCTCGCGCTCGTTGCGGCCCGCGAAGCGGGTGTTGCGCCCCGCCCCCTTCCCGTCGTCCCGCCGGCCGGCCGTGCCGTGCACGATCTGGACGCCGGCCCGGCGCCCGCCCTCCACCAGGCGGCCGATGACGGGGAGCACGGGGGTGGCGGCCTCGACGATGGCGGCCAGGCTGGACCGATCCCCCACGACCATCCGCTGGCACTCGCTGACCAGGATGGCGGTCCGGCCCGGCGCCACCAGGTCCGGGTCGAGGGCCACGAAGCGATTGTAGACGCCCTTGTGGCGCCGACGAGACACGGTTATCATGTTTCTCGGCCAGCCAAGGAGGACCGCCGTGTCTGCACGTCTCGGATTCCCGGTGTTCGACGCCGACAACCACCTCTACGAGACCAGGGACGCCCTTACCAAGCACCTCCCGGACAGGTACCGCGGCGCCATCGACTACGTCGACGTGCACGGCCGCACCAAGATCGTGGTCCGGGGCCAGATCACCGACTACATCCCGAACCCCACCTTCGACCGGGTGGGCCGGCCCGGGGCCCAGGAGGAGTACTTCAAGCAGGGCAACCCCGAGGGCAGGACCCTCCGGGAGATCATCGGCCGCGGGATCGATTGCCCCCCCGCCTTCCGCAACGCCCCGGCCCGGCTCGAGCTGCTGAACGAGCTGGACGTCGACTTCGCCCTCATGATCCCGACGCTCGCCAGCCTGGTCGAGGAGCGGATGCGGGACGACCCCGACCTGTGCGCCGCCGCCATCCACGCCCTCAACCTGTGGATGCTCGAGGAGTGGCCCTACGTCTACGAGAACCGCATCTACTCCACGCCGATCGTCACCCCCGGCCTGCTCGACAACGCCATCAACGAGCTCCAGTGGCTGCTGGACAACGGGGTGAAGGTCGTGCTGATGCGGCCGGCGCCGGCGTGGGGGTACCGCGGTCCGAGGTCGTTCGCCCTGCCCGAGTTCGACCCGTACTGGGAGCTGGTCCAGGAGTCGGGGATCCTCGTGATCCTCCACGCGTCGGACAGCGGCTACGTCCGCTACTCCAACGAGTGGGAGGGGGTGCACACCGAGACCCAGGCCTTCGCCCAGATCTCCCCGTTTTCCCAGGCCCTGCGCAACACCCACCGGGACATCCAGGACGCCGTCACCTCCCTGATCTGCCACGGGACCTGCCAGCGCTTCCCGAGGCTGCGGATAGCCCTGATCGAGAACGGGGCGGGGTGGGTGCCCGGCCTCCTCGAGCACCTCGACCACACCTGGGCCCAGATGCCCCAGGCGTTCGAGCAGAAGCCGTCCGAGACGTTCAAGCGGAACTTCTGGATGCACCCGTTCCACGAGGAGGATCCGCGCGAGCTGGTCAAGCTGCTCGGCGCCGAGCACGTGATCTTCGGGTCGGACTACCCGCACGTGGAGGGGCTGGCCGATCCCGTGGCCTGGGCCAACGAGCTGCACGGCCTCGACGACGAGCAGCTGCGCAAGGTGATGGGCGGCAACATGATGGGCCTGCTCGGCATCGAGGCGCCGGTCGCGGCCTGAGGCCTCCTCAGGCCATGCAGCGCAACGGGGCACCCCCGTTGAAGGCGATCATGTCGGCGAAGGCGGCGGCTATGTCGATGGGCCGGCCCATGGGACCGCCCTCCAGCTCGGCGTAGGCGCGGTGGAGGTTGCCGACCACGCGCTCGCTGTCGAGCAGGTCGGCCCACGGACCGAGGTCCGCCTGGCGGGCCACGTCCAGCGGTTCGAGGCCGGCCTCCCAACCCTCGCGCGCCAGGTCCTGCACCCAGATCAGGTACTCCTCCACCGGATCGAGGAGCTCGGGACCGCCGACGCCTCCGTGGCCGGGGACGACGGTGCCCGGCTGCAGCCGGCGCAGGAGCTGCAGCGCCTCGAGCGACCCCGCCACGGACCCCATGAGGACGAACGGGGTCCCGCCGTTGAACACCAGGTCACCCGCGAACAGGACTCCCGACTCGGGCAGCCACACCACCACGTCCCCGGTGGTGTGGGCAGGGGTGCCGGCGTAGCGCACCTCGACCCGGCGCGACCCGAGGGTCAGATCGAGCCGGTCCTCGAGGATGCGCTCGGGTGGGGCCACGGTCAGGTCCCCCCACTCCACGGGCTCGAAGACCCCTTCCAGGCCACCGATGCGCTGGTCGGCCATGTTGGCCCGGCAGTTCACGTGCCCGACGATCACGGCACCGGAGAAGAGGCAGTTCCCGTTGGTGTGGTCACCGTGGTGGTGGGTGTTGACCAGAGTGTCGACCGGCAGCGGTGTGACCGAGGCGATGGTCTCGCGGAACGCCCGGGTCCGCCGCTCGGTGGAGGACGCGTCCACGGCGCAGACGCCGTCGTCGCCGATCACGAAGCCGGTGTTGTTGATCCACCAGCTTCCGTCGGGCTGGATGTAGCCGTACACGCCGTCGGCCACCTCGACGGTGAACGGGAGCCCGACCGACGCCACGGGGTCAGTGTCCCACAGCCGCCCTCAGGCGCAATCGTGCGAGGATCGCGGCGTGCGGCTGCGGGACCTGCTCGAGCAACGGGGCGTCGTGGAGGAGCTCGAGCTCCGCTCGGCCGTGGGCTTCATGGCCCTGCACGGCGGCTCCCAGGACCGGGGGACCGAGACCATCGCCCGGCGGGCCGCCGAGGCGGCCGGCGCCTCCTTCTACGCCATCGTCCAGCCCCCGTCGCTGCGGATCCACCTCCCCTCCCACCGCCACGATCCGGCCGACTCGGCCACCCTCACCCGCTTCCTCAGCCACGTGAGGGTGGTGTTCTCGGTCCACGGCTTCGGCCGGGACTCCCTGCGCCTGCTCCCCGACCCTGGCCTCGGCATCCGGGTCGAGCCCTACGGGCCGCCGCTGAAGGAGGGCCGGACCGAACCGTTCCGGGGGGTGATCCTGGGCGGGCGCAACCGCCCGCTGGCGGCGCGGGTGCGCCGGCACCTCGAGGGCCGGCTGCCCGGGTGGCGCTTCGTCGACGAGGAGAGGTGGCTGGGCCCCCTGGCGGGCCGGCACCCCGCCAACCCGGTCAACCTGCCCCCGGAGGCCGGCGTGCAGGTCGAGCTGTGCCCCGGGCTGCGCGGGATCGGGCTGTACGGGGAGCGGATGGCGCCCCGGCCCGGGGACGCCGAGGTCGACCTAGTAGTGGACGGGCTGGCCGCCGCCGCTCGCGAGGCGGCTGGGGTCGGGGCCGAGGTCCGCTCCGGCGCGGCGCCGGCGTAGGGCGGCCGGGATCTCGCTCCGGCGCCGGGCGCCTGTTCCGCGGGCGGGTCGGAGGGCCCGGGCGGCCGGGTTGGCCGGGGCGGTCCGGGCGGAGAGGTGCCCGAAGGCGTAGGCGGTCAGGCGGACGTCCATGCAGGTGACTTCGGCGCCGGGGGCGCGGTTCCTGCCCGCGCCCGCTGCGGCATCGGTCACATCTGCTGGTAGGGGGCCCAGCGGAAGCGGCGGGCCGCCACGACCAGGCCGAGCAGGCCCCAGAGGGCCACGAAGCCGAGGTCCCGGACGGCCAGGGCGCTGCCGGCCGGGTGGGTGAAGGGGAGCAGCATGGCCTCGGCCAGGTGACGTACCGGCGCCACCACCGCCACCGTACGCAGCCAGTGCGGGATCATCACCCACGGGATGAACACTCCCGACGCGAAGAACAGCGGCAGGGTCGCCGCCATCACGACCGGCTGGGCCGACTCCATCCGGCGCACCAACGTCGAGGCGGCGAAGCCGAGGGTGCACATCGACACGGTGCCCACGACTATGGCCAGCGCCAGAGCCGGGAGCATCCGCGCCGGCACGGAGGCGTCGTAGGCGAAGCGGCCGAAGGCCAGGAGCACGGCAGCCATGGCCACGGCGATGATGGCGGCGGTCAGGGCCCGGCTCAGCAGCAGGACCCACGGGGGCTCGGGCGTGGCCCGCCTCCTCTTGAGAATGCCCTGCTCCCGCTGCGAGACCAGCACGATGGCCAGGGTCATGAAGGCGGCGTCGACGACGGCGAAGGCCGCCAGATTGGCCACGTAGTAGGTGGACTGCCGCACGGGCGTGCCGTCCACCCTGACCCAGCTGTTGCCGAAGATCGAGGCGAACAGCACCACCATCATGATCGGAAGCCCGAACGTGAACACACGGGACTGGCGGTCGCGGAGCTGCACCTTGAGGTCGTAGCGCAGCTGGTGGCGGAGCAGGGCCAGGGTCACGCCGGAACCTCCCCTCCTCCGGCCGTCAGCTGCAGGTACACGTCCTCCAGGGTGGGGCGCCGGACGCTGAGGTCCCCCACCTCCACACCCTCGGCGGCCGACCACGCCGCCAGCTCGGCCAGGTCGTCGAGGGGCTTGGCGCTGGCCAGCTCGACCCGTCCCGCCGCCACCCGCGCCCGGCGCCGCCAGCCCGCCGGCAGGGACCGCCGTGACGTCACGGCGGCGCGGAAGCTGATCTCGCAGGCGGCGGCGTCGCGCCCGCCCAGAGCGGCCGGCGTTCCCTCGGCCACGATCCGGCCCCCGACGATCACCGCGATCCGGTCGGCCAGGGCGTCGGCCTCCTCGAGGTAGTGGGTCGTGAGGAACACGGTCTTGCCGAGGGCCCGCAGTCCCGAGATCACCTCCCAGGCGGCCCGGCGGGCGGCCGGGTCGAACCCGGTCGTGGGCTCGTCGAGGAAGATCAGCTCGGGGTCCCCGACCAGCGCCAGCGCCACGTCGAGGCGGCGCTGCTGGCCGCCCGACAGCCGGTCGCTCCGGACGCCGGCCTGCTCGGTCAGGCCCGCCAGGGCCAGGACGTGGTCCACCGGCAGGGGCCGTTCGTAGAAGCCGGCGTAGAGGCGAAGGGTCTCGCCCACCGTCAGCAGGGGCTCGGGCGGGCAGGACTGGAGGACCACGCCCACCCGGCTGCGCCATTGGCGGTCGGCGGTGAAGGGGTCGGCTCCCAGCACCTCGACCTCGCCTCCGGTCGGGCGGCGGTAGCCCTCCAGGATCTCGACGGTCGTGGTCTTGCCGGCCCCGTTGGGCCCGAGGAAGGCGAAGATCTCCCCCTGCCGGACCTCGAGCTCGACCCCCCGGAGGACCTCCCGGCTCCCGTAGGACATGCGCAGCCCCCGGGCCCGGGCCACGACCGGCGCACGCCTCCCGTCGGGACGGGGTTCGGGCCCGGAGCCCAGGCCGGCCTCGGCCGCGCCGCCGGCCACGGCGCGTTCGGATACGGACATGCCGGAATTGTGCACCTTGTCCGGCCCGGGCGCATCGTGACGTCGGGCACGGTCCCAGGCCCAGCCGGGGGTGTGGGGGGCGTGGGGGCGGGCGGGCGCGGCCGGTGACGGGGGCGGCCGGTCGTGCGATCGTGGCGGCCGTGAGCCACCCCGACGACGAGTTCCATCCGCCGACCACCGACGACCCGGAGTGGTCGGAGACGTGCTGGTTCAGCTTCGGCGTCCCCGAGCGCCGGCTGTCCGGCCAGCTCTACCCGTTCTTCCGCCCCAACCTGAAGGTGTGCGCCGGCGCCGCCTACGTCTGGGACGACACCGGGGACCAGCTCTGGAACGTTCAGTACGCCAAGAACTTCTGGCACCTGCCGATGCCCGACCAGCCCCTGTCCGACATGGCCCTGGCCAACGGCATCCGCTACCGGTGCGTCGAGGACCAGCGGGTGTACGAGGTGCGCTACGAGGACCCCGACGGGGACGAGCTCAGCGTCGCGCTCACCTACACGGCCGTGGCCCCTCCGAACTACCTGGGTCAGGGCCATCTCGACCAGCCCGGGCGCTTCACCGGGACCATCGTGCTCCGGGGCGAGGTGATTCCCGTCGACTGCATCGGCATGCGCGACCGGTCGTGGGGTATGCGCAGCCAGTTCGGGACCGGGCACGGCCATGTCGGCTACAGCTACGGGTCCGCCGACGAGCACAACGGCTTCCACACCATCTACATGCACGACCACGACGCCCTCATCCACGGCCACCTGCTGCGCGACGGAGTGTGGGGGAAGCTGGTCGAGGGGCGCCGCACGGTCGCCGAGCGCGACCCGGCCACGGGCTACCAGCGGAGGGTGGTGGTCGAGGCCCGCGACGAGCGCGGACGCAACCTCCATGCCGAAGGCAGGGGGCTCAACGCCCTCGGCATCCAGATCAACCCCAACCTGGCGTCGATGGACTGCATGATGGCGTGGGACATCGACGGCGCACGCGGGTACGGCCAGGACAACGACGACTGGACCCAGCCCGCGGCCCGGGCCTTCTTCCGCCGCTTCCTCTCCGGGCCCGGCGGCGGCCCCTCGACGGCGGCGGGATCTGAGGTGTAGCAAGGAGGCGACGACGTGGAGGAGAGGATCGGATGACCACCGACCGGCTGAGCCCCCTGGACGCCTCGTTCCTGCACATAGAGAACAGCGTGCACCACATGCACATCGCCTCGATCGGCATCTTCGAGGGGCCTTCTCCGGGTCAGCGGGCCGTGGCCGACATGATCGCGGGGAAGCTTCCCCTCGTCCCCCGCTACCGGCAGGTGGTGCGCAGCGTCCCGTTCCAGCTGGGCCGGCCCCTCTGGGTGGACGACCCCCACTTCAACATCGACTACCACGTCCGCCACACGGCGCTGCCCGCACCGGGGGGTGAGGTCGAGCTGCGCCGCCTGGTGGGCCGGGTGATGTCCCAGCCTCTCGACCGGGCCAAGCCGCTGTGGGAGGTCTGGGTCGTCGAGGGGCTGGAGGACGGCCAGTGGGCCATGCTCTCCAAGACCCATCACGCCATGGTCGACGGCGTGTCCGGCACCGACCTGCTGGCGGTGGTCATGGACATCTCCCCCGAGTCGTCCGCACCCGTTCCCGACGATTGGCAGCCGGCGCCGCCCCCCTCCGACCGGGAGCTGCTGCTGGGGGCGCTGCGCGACATGGCGGTGAGCCCCTACGAGCAGATGCGCGCCGTGCGGGCCAGCACCCGCGTGCCCCGCCAGGCCGTGCGCGCCGCCGCCGACGTCGTGGGTGGACTGGCCGCCATGCGGGGGCTGGTCCGCCCCACTCCCCCGTCGAGCCTGAACGGCCCCCTCAGCCCCCACCGGCGCTACGCCTGGGCCGGGGTGACCGTGGACGACATCAAGCGGGTGCGCAAGTCGCTCGGCGGATCGTTCAACGACGTCGTCCTGACGGCCATCACCCGCGGCTTCCGGGATCTGCTGCAGTCGCGGGGGGAGCCTGTGGACCGGGTGCTGCGGACGCTTGTGCCCGTGTCCGTACGCGCCCGTGACGCCAGCGGGAGGGCCGTCGGTGACGGCACCTTCGACAACAAGGTCTCGGCCATGTTCGCCGAGCTGCCGATCTCGCTGGCCGATCCGATCGAACGCCTGCACGCCGTGACGGCCCAGATGAACACCCTGAAGGAGTCGAACGCGGCGGTGGCCGCAGAGGCGATGACGTCCCTGTCCGGCTTTGCCCCACCTGTGCTCCTTGCATTGGGGACCCGCATCGCCAGCCGGGCCGCCCAGCGCAACGTCAACACGGTCACGACCAACGTGCCCGGACCCCAGATAACGCTCTACTCCGCCGGACGCCGCATGTTGCGGGCCTACCCGTACGTCCCTCTGGCCAGCCAGGTGAGGGTCGGCGTGGCCATCTTCTCCTACGATGGCCAGGTCACGTTCGGCATCACCGGGGACTACGACCACGCCCCGGACATCGACGTGCTGGCCGGAGGGATCGAGGCGGGGATGGCCGAGCTCACCAAGCTCGCGTCCTGACCGCTCCCGCCCAGACGTCGTGCCGCGGCTGCTGGTGGTGCACCACACCGCGTCCCCCACCCTGCACTCCCTGTTCGAGGCGGTGATGGCCGGCGCCGACGACCCCGCCCTGGCCGAGGTCGAGGTCGTCGCCAGGGCGGCCCTGGCCGCCACGGCCCTCGACGTGATGGAGGCCGACGGCTACCTGCTGGGGACGCCGGCCAACATCGGCTACATGTCCGGCGCCCTCAAGCACTTCTTCGACCAGATCTACTACCCGTGCCTGGAGGAGACGGCGCGGCGGCCCTACGGCCTCTACGTGCACGGCAACAGCGACACCACCGGCGCGGTGCGGGGCGTCGAGGCCATCGCCACCGGGCTGCAGTGGCGCCGGGCCCAGGAGACGGTGAGCGTCATCGGCGCTCCCACCCCGGCCGATCTCGAGGCCTGTCGGGAGCTCGGCGCGTCGGTCGCGGCCGGGCTCCTCCTCGGCTGAGCCGCCCGCCGGCGCCCTCCGGCCGGTCACCCCCCCGCCATGGCCCCCACCACGCAGAAGGGCTCGGTCCCCCTGACCACCGCCTCGGGCAGCTCGGATTCGGGCGGCTCGTGGGACAGGTCCTCCTCGCACGCGAAGAAGCGCACGAACGGCCGGCGCCGCCCCGTCGTGCGGTCCCGGATGGTCCCGCCCAGCACCGGGTAGCGGGTCTCCAGGGCATCGAGCACGGCCGCCTGCGTGACCGGTGACGGGACCGCCAGCCGGACCTCGCCCTCGATGCCGGCCAGCACGCGCAGGTGGCCGGGAAGCCGCACGCGGACCCCGTCCTGGATCACGGCAAGGTCTGCACCTCGACCGAGAGAACGGCCGGCAGGTCCCGCACGACCGCCGTCCAGCTGTCCCCGTCGTCGGCAGAGGCGTACACCTGGCCCCCGGTCGTCCCGAAGTACAGGCCGCACGGCTCGAGGGCGTCCACGGCCATGGCGTCGCGCAGGACGTTCACGTAGCAGTGGCTCTGGGGCAGGCCGGCCGTGAGCGGCTCCCACTCGTTGCCTCCGGTGCGGCTGCGGTACACCCGCAGCTTCCCGTCGGGCGGGTAGTGCTCCGAGTCGCTCTTGATCGGGATCACGTAGACCGTGTCGGGCTCGTGGGCGTGGACGTCGACGGGGAACCCGAAGTCACTGGGTAGGTTGCCGCTGATCTCGTGCCAGGTGTCCCCACCGTCGTCGCTGCGCATCACGTCCCAGTGCTTCTGCATGAACAGGACGTCGGGACGCGACGGGTGCAGGGTGATGCGGTGCACGCAGTGGCCCACCTCGGCGTCCGGGTCGGGTATGCCCTCGGAATGCAGGCCGCGGTTGGCGGGCGTCCACGACTCACCGCCGTCTTCGGTGCGGAACACGCCGGCGGCGGAGATGGCGGCGTACATCCGGCCCTGCCGCCTGGGGTCGAGCAGCACGGTGTGCAGGCACATGCCGCCCGCCCCGGGCTGCCAGGCCGGACCGGAACCGTGGCCCCGCAGGCCGCTCAGCTCCTGCCAGGTCGCACCGGCGTCCCGTGAGCGGAACAGGGCGGCGTCCTCCACCCCGGCGTAGACCGTGTCGGGATCGGCCAGGTCGGGCTCGAGGTGCCACACCCGGGCGAACTCCCACGGATGCGGGGTGCCGTCGTACCACTGATGGGTCCCCGGAACGCCGTCGTAGCGGAACTCGTTGCCTACCGGCGTCCAGGTGGCGCCTCCGTCGTCGGAGCGCTGCACCAACTGGCCGAACCAACCGGTCGACTGCGACGCGTACAGCCGGTCGGGGTCGACCGGCGAGCCCTTCAGGTGGAAGATCTCCCATCCGGCGAAGTGCGGCCCGGAGACGCTCCACTCCCTGCGGGCCCCGTCGGCGGTGAGCACGAAGGCCCCCTTGCGGGTGCCCACCAGGACCCGGACTCCGGCCATGACCGGAACGTACCAGGCCGTCCCCAGCGGCCCTTAACGATCCCGCAAGGCTGGCGGGGGCAAGATCCGGGGGTGACGCAGGTGCGGGGACGCGACGCGGGCCCGGCCGGTCCGCGCCCGGGCGCAGCCGGCGGGCCGCCCGCCGGCGGCCCGCCGGCCACCGTGCGTGAGTGGGCCCTCCTCCCGTTGCGGGCCTTCCTGGGGTTCACCTTCACCTTCGCCGGGCTCCAGAAGCTGGCCAACCCCGACTTCTTCCGGGCCTCCAGCCCGATCTCGATCCAGTCCCAGCTGGCGGGGGCGGCCCGCCACAGCCCGATCCACGGCCTGCTGACCACCCTCGGCCATGCCGCCGTCCCCCTCGGCGTGCTCCTCGCCTTCGGGGAGCTGGCCGTCGGCCTCGGCACCCTGGCCGGGCTGTACACCCGGGTGGCCGCCGCCGGCGGCGTGCTGATCTCGCTGGGCCTGTTCCTGTCGGTGAGCTTCCATTCGAACCCGTACTACACCGGGTCCGACATCGTGTTCGTGTTCGCGTGGGCCCCTCTGCTGCTCGGAGCGACCAGTCCCTTCTCCGCCGACACCCTCCTGGCCGACATGGCGCGGCGCCGCGCTCCCCGGGCGGTCACCGGTGCCGAGCTCGAGCGGCGCACGGTCGTCGTACGGGGGGCGGCCGCCGCCGTCCTGGGCGCGCTGGGAGTGGTGGCGGGCGGTCTGGCCGCCGCCATCGGGCGGTTGGCCGGAGGCGCGTCTGCACCCGGGCCGGTCCGCCTCGGCGCCGGATCCCCCACCGCCTCGACCGTGCCCACCACCACCACGGCGCCCAAGGCGTCCCCCACGACCGATCCGTCCCGCTCCTCAGCCACCTCGGCACCGCCGACCACCCGGGCCAGCCACCCCCCCGGAACGCGACTGGGTCCGGCCAGCGCCGTCCCCGTCGGTGGAGCCGCCTCGTTCCAGGATCCCGGGACGGGTGACCCGGCGCTGGTGATCCAGCCGGTGCAGGGCACCTTCCTCGCCTTCGACGCCGTGTGCCCCCACGCCGGCTGCCCGGTCCAGTACTCCTCCCAGCAGCGGCTGTTCATCTGCCCGTGCCACGGGTCGGAGTTCAACGGCCGCACGGGGGCGGTGGAGGTGGGCCCGGCCCAGAGCGGGCTGACGCGCATCACCGTCGCCGAAGGCTCCGACGGCCAGCTCTACGCCAAGTGAGCCGGGCCGCAGGCATCCAGCCCGAATCCCGCGTCCCGGCTGGAGAGCAGGGGGTCGAGGCCAACGCCCGCCTGACGGCGTCGACGGCCGTGGCCCTCTTCCTGCTGCTGGCCGCCGAGGGGGTCACCGTGCTGCGGGTGCGCTCGCTGCTGACGCCCCACGTCTTCATCGGTGTGCTGCTGATCCCCCCGGTGCTGCTCAAGATCGGCAGCACGGTCTACCGCTTCCTGCGGTACTACGCGGGCTCCCCCGCCTACCGCCGGAAGGGGCCCCCGGCGTGGCTGCTCCGCATCCTCGGGCCCGGCGTAGTGATCCTCACCCTCGTCGTGCTGGGGACGGGCCTGGCCCTGCTCTACGTCGGCGCCGGCTGGCACCAGAGTCTTCTCACCGCCCACAAGGCCAGCTTCGTGTTGTGGTTCCTGGTGATGACCGTGCACGTGCTCGGCCACCTGCCCGAGACCGCCCGCCTCGGACTGACCGACTGGATGGGCCGGGCCCGCCGGTGGGGGCCGGGCACCAACCTCCGGCGGGCGGCCGTTCTCGCCAGCGTGGGCGTCGGCGTCGCGGCCGGAGCTCTCGTCGTCGGCCAGGTGAGCGCCTACCTGGCCTCGACCGGCTTCTCCTTCGGAGGCTGATCCCCGAGCCGGCGCTCGTCCGGGCGCCGCTCGGCGCCGCCGGCGCGGTGCCACGACACCTCCAACCGGGCGCCACCGCCGGCCGACGTGCCGATCCGCCACCTGCCGCCCGTCGACCGCACCACGGCGTCGGCGATGGCCAGCCCGAGGCCGGCCCCGCCGGGACGGTCCGAGGCCCGGTGGAACCGGTCGAAGAGCCGATCGCGCTCCTCGGGCGGGATGCCGGGCCCCTCGTCCTCCACGACGACGTGGGCCCGGGCGCCCGACCCACCCACGGTCAGGGTCACCGTCCCCCCGGGCGGCGAGTAGCGGCAGGCGTTGTCCACGAGCACGCCGATGAGCCGGTCGACCCACTCCGGAGGAGCCTCGATGAGCGCAGGCGACGCCCCGTCCCTGCGGACGGCCAGCTCGACGCCGGTGGCTCCGGCCAGGGCGCGGAAGCGGTCGGCGCACGCGCCTACCAGCGGCTCGAGGTCGACCGGCCGGTCCCGGGGAGGGGGCGGCTCGGAGTCGAAGCGGGCCAGCCACAGGAGGTCCTCGACGATCTGGCGGAGGCGGCGGCTCTCCCCTCCCACCCGCTCGAGCGTGGCGCGGTAGTACTCGGCGGGCCGCGCTGAGCTGAGAGCCAGGCCCACCTCGGCCTCGATCACCGCCAGCGGGGTGCGCAACTCGTGCGAGGCGTCAGCCGTGAACTCCAGCTGGCGCCGCCGGGTCCGTTCGACCGGCGCCGCCGCCTTGACCCCGATGGTGAGGGCACCGAGGTAGACGGCCAGGAGGATCACCGGGCAGACCAGTCCCTCGGCTCCGAGCAGGACGCCGCGCAGGTGGTCGCGCTCGGCCAGGCTCTGGGCCGCCACCAGCCAGTCCCCTCCTTCGGCACGGGCCTCGAACCGGAACGAGCGGCCGGCGAGGGTGGCGGTCAGAGGCCGCAGGCTCGACCAGCTCCGGTGGGGCAGGGCGGGGGCGCCCGCGCTCACCGCCGTGGCCGAGCCGGCGGAGGTCACCCGCCACAAGAGGACCGGGGCGTCGTCGAGGTCGCGCGGCCGGGCCGAGGCGGGATAGCCGGAGCCACCCGGTTCCGAGGCGTATCCGGGCCGGGGATCGGACAGGAAGGCGGTCAGGCGCTGGTCCACCTGGTGGGTGAGGCGGCCGACCACGATGACGTCGAGGATGGCGGCCGCCGCCACGTACACGACCGCGATCAGCGCCGTGGTCACCGCCGCCACCCGCAGGGCGTGGCCCACCGCCCCCTGTCGGCCCGAGGGCCGGCGGCTCCTCACCGGGCCGCGATCCGGTAGCCGACGCTGCGGACGGTCTCGATGCCCGTGGCTCCCCCCGCCAGCTTGGCCCTCAGCCGGGCCACGTGGACGTCGATGGTGTTGGAGCCCAAAGCGTCCGCCTCCTCGTCCCACACCTGCACGGCGATGGTGCGCCGCTCGACCACGTCGGGCGAGCGGCGCATGAGGAGCTCGAGGATGGCGAACTCCCTCGTGGTGAGGGCCAGCTCCTCCCCGCCCCGGAAGGCCTCGTGGGCGGCAGGGTCCAGCACCAGGTCCCCGCAGCGCAGGACGGGCGGGCGGGCGTCTCCGGGGCGCCGGAGCAGCGCCCGCAGCCGGGCCAGCAGCTCCCCGAAGTCGAAGGGCTTCACCAGGTAGTCGTCAGCACCGGCGTCGAGTCCCGTCACCCGGTCGGCGGCGGTGTCGCGCGCCGTGAGCATGAGGATCGGCGTGGCCATGTTCCGGCGCCGGGCCTCCTGCACCACCTCGACTCCCGACCGTCCCGGCATGCGCCAGTCGATCACCGCCACCGAGTACGGATAGGTCCGCAGGTAGGCCAGCGCCTGCTCCCCGTCGGCCACGGCATCCACGGCGTAGCCGTTCTCCCGCAGGCCGCGCTCGAGGACCGAGCGCAGCCCGGGGTCGTCCTCGGCCACGAGCACCCGCACCGAACAGTTGTAGTTCACCAACCTGACGGCGGGGTTACACCTCCTCGGGCGAGACTGGCGCCATGGCCGCCGGCTACTCGGGCACGCCGCTGGTGGGCAAGCTCGGCATCAAGCCGGGACACGACGTGGTCCTGGCCGGGGCGCCGGCGGGTTGGTCGGTGGACAACCTGCCCGACGGGGTCCGAATCGCCCGCCGCCTCCCGACCAGACGGGTCGACCTCATCGTGGCCTTCTTCAGCCGGCTGGCCCGACTCGAGAAGGCGGTGCCGGACCTGGCCGTGCGGATCGTCCCCGACGGGGCGGTGTGGATCGCGTGGCCCCGACGGGCCGGCGGCCACACCAGCGACATCACGGAGAACGACATCCGCACCGCCGTGCTGCCGCTCGGGCTCGTGGACGTGAAGGTGGCGGCCCTCGACGAGGACTGGTCGGGGCTCAAGGTGGTGTGGAGGAAGGAGCTGCGAAGCGGCCGCGTACGATCGGCGTCGTGCCGCCCGTAGCCGAGCTCGAACTCCCCACCCTCGACCCGGCCGACCCGGAGCTGCGGGGGGCGCGGTTCCACCAGCAACTGGCAGAGCTGGTCCGGCACAGCTGGCTGGCCCGCACCGCGCTCGGTGTGATCGTGCTCGACCGGGAGGTCGCGCTCGAGATGCTGAGAGACCGGCGCATGTCGTTCCCCGCCGTCGAGCTCATCCAGCTGCAGGGCATCAACGACGGGCCCGTGTTCGAGCGGGTCGCCAACGGCCTGCTGGCCCAGAACGGGGAGGCGCACGCCCGCCTCCGACGGCTGCTGACCCCGGCCTTCACCCCCGCCGCCGTCGAACGGCTCCGCCCGGGGATCCACGATCATGCCGCCCGGCTCTGGGACGCCGTGGCGGAGGACGGCGGGTGCGACTTCGTGAGTGCCTTGGCCCGGCGTCTGCCATCCATGGTCATCGCCGACCTGCTGGGCGCCCCCGGGGAGCACGAGAGGATGGCGTCCTACTCAGAGCATCTACAGAGCATCTTCGACCCCACCCTCCTGGCCGGACGCGCCGCGCTGGAGGCGGTGTACATGGACGCCTACCACTGGATCGAGGAGCTGGTCGACGCCCGCCGACGCCATCCGGGCGACGACCTGGCCAGCGCCCTCGTGGCAGCCGAGGCGGAGGGGGACCGCCTCTCCCACGACGAGTGCGTCTCGTTGATCGCCTCGGTGATCAGCGGCGGGACCGACACCACCCAGGCGCAGCTGGCCCACGGGATGCGCCTGTTCTGCGAGCACCCCGAGCAGTGGCAGCTGCTGGCGCGGGACCCGAGCCTGGCCGCGGCCGCCGCCAACGAAGTGGTCCGCTTCGAGCCGATCACACCGTTCACCGCCCGCCTGGTCCGGGAGGAGACCACCTACCGGGACGTCGTCTTCCCCGCAGGGACGGTGGTCTTCCTCTGCTCCGCCACCGCCAACCGGGACCCGGCCGTCTTTTCCGAGCCGGAGACGTTCGACATCACCACACCACGGCCACCGGGTGCGGTTCTCACCTTCGGCAACGGCCCCCACCTGTGCCCGGGGGCGCACCTGGCGCGCGCCGAACTGACCGAGCTGTACGGCTTCCTTGCACCGCGGATGTCGGACCCGGTGTTGGCCGAGGAGCCGGTCCTCGGCGCCCCGGTGGGCATCTACCCGGTGGAGTCGCTGAAGATCAGCTTCACGGCACGGGGCGGCCCCTCGTAGGGTCGGCCTTCTCCCTGGTTGGGCCGGTCCGCCAATGGATATGGACCTCCCGCCATGCCGGAGCCCCGCGTCACCCACCCCACCCTGCCGGCTCCCCGCGGTCCAGTGACCGAGCGGTTGCTCGAAGCCATCGTCCGTGCCCCCGGGACGGCGCTGCCCCCTCTCGGCCGTGGAGACACCGATCCCCTCGTCGATGAGGACCTGCAGCTGGCCCTCTACACGTGCTACGAGCTGAGCTACCGCGGCTTCGCCGGGGTCGATGCCGGATGGGAGTGGGACCCGGGCCTCCTCTCGCTCCGGCGCTCCTGGGAGCGGCCCTTCGAGGAGGCGCTGCGCCGGCTGACCGGGCCGACCGACGGTGTGGACGCCCAGCAGGAGCTGCGTCGCCTGACCGGCCAGGAGCAGGGGCCGTCCCTGTCCGCCTTCGTCGAGTCGGAAGGCACGGTGGGGCAGTTCCGCGAGATGTGCATCCACCGCTCGGCCTGGCAGCTGAAGGAGGCCGACCCGCACACCTGGGCCATACCCCGGCTCGCCGGCCCCGCCAAGGTGACCCTCACCTCTCTGCAGTACGACGAGTACGGGGCCGGTGACCCGCTGGACATGCACTCGGCGCTGTTTGCCGAGACCATGCGGCAGCTGGAACTCGACCCCCGGTACGGCGCCTATCTCGACCTGCTTCCCGCCTTCACCCTGGCGACGGTCAACCTGGTCACGATGTTCGGGCTGCACCGGCGCCTCCGAGGTGCACTCGTGGGTCACCTGACCCTGTTCGAGATGACCTCGGTCGGACCGATGTCCAGCTACAGCCGGGCGTTGGCCCGGCTCGGGTACGGCGCAGAGGCCCGCCGCTTCTTCGACGTGCACGTGGCCGCCGATGCCAGACACGGAGAGATCGCCGTGGATGAACTGGTCGGGCGCCTCCTCGAGGACGAGCCCGACCTGGCGGGTGAGATGGTGTTCGGGGCCCGCGCCGTGACCCTGCTCGAGAGCAGATTCACCGACGCCGTGCTTGGTGCTTGGGACACCGGAAGGTCATCACTGCGGGCGGTCGAGGGCGGCCCCTCGGGTCATTGACGGAAGAGCGGATGCGGGGGACGTCGCTCGCCACGCTCGTCGGCGCTCATATGCGGAAGTGGGGCAGCGCCAGCGTCGAGGTTGCGGTGTTCGGAACGGCAGATCCCGACCAGATCGCAGGGCAGCTCGAGGTGTTCTGTGAGGAGCATCTCGGTTCCGAGGTGGATGGTGCGCTCTTCTACGCCGCCTCGACCGGCTGTACGGCCGGCCTTCTCCTCGGCGACGGCCGGAGGGTCGTGGCCAAGGCGTACCAGGCCCGCTGGCGGAGCGCCTTCCTCGGATCAGTCAGGCGGGTCCAGGAACATCTGCACGGGGCCGGCTTCCCCTGCCCCCTGCCCCTGGCCGGGCCCCACCCGGTCGGTGCCGCCTTCGCCATGGCCGAGGAGCTGGTTCCCGACCCGGGGATGCGCACCCTCGGATCGGCCCGGGAGATGGCGGCCAGCGCGGCCGGTCTGGCCCGTCAGATCGAGCTGTGCCGCGCCCAGGCCGGATCCAGCCTCGCCCCCCACCCCCTGGACGCCTCCACCGACGGCCTGTATCCCGAGCCCCACAATCCGCTGTTCGACTTCTCCCGTGGGCGGGAGAACGCCGGATGGATCGACGAGCTGGCGGCCGTGGCGAAGGCGGTGCGTGATGCCGATTCCTCGCCTCGCACCATCGCCCACACCGACTGGTCGGCCCGCAACGTGCGCATAGACGACACCGGGGTGGTGGTGGCGTACGACTGGGACTCGCTGGCCCTCGTGACCGAGTCGGTTGCCGTGGGCCAGGCCGCGGCGACCTGGCGCTCGACCGGAGAAGCCGACGACCCCGTTGCCCCTGACCCTGAGGAGGTCCGTTCGTACCTCCGCGGCTACGAAGCGGCCGCTGGCTCGTCGTTCAGCTCCGGCCAGGTGAAGGCGGCCATGGCGGCGGCCCTCTGGGTCCTCGCCTACACAGCGCGGTGTGAGCACGCCCTGGAGGCTGTCAGTGGTCGGCGGGTGGAGCGGGCTCGCGGGTGTCTCCGGAGGGAAGGACAGTCATACATGACCCACATTTGACGGGATCAGGAGAGGATGCGCCCCAGGTTCTCCATGGCCGGACCCATGTTGGACACGATCGAGGTGAACGCCGCCGGGACTCTCGGGTCATCCATGTGCTCACCCGCTCCGCGGGCCGGGTTCAGCCGGCAGCGATCGTTCCACGTCGTCACCTCCGGCTCGGACATGCGGGCGACGGTCCCGGCAAGGTTGGCAGCCATGACCGCCGGCATCGACGATATCTGGCCGGTCATTGGAAGAGGCGGACACAGAGAGTTCTTGTGGGCGTCGTCACGGCCCAGCGCTTCCACGGCGGCGATGGTGGCGGCGCTCCACGGCGCGATCCCGGCCGTAACGTACTGCGGGGTGATGCGACCAGGCTCGAAGATCGGTCGCGGGACCATGGTTCGCAGACCCTCAGCGGTGCAGTCGACGTAAACCTGCTCGGTATCGGTCGGCACGGAGCAGTCGTCGAAGTTGATCTGACTGGCCTCGATGCGCCGAACCCGGCCGTGGCGGACCACGTTCTCGATGCTGCGCAATTCCTCGAGCTCGCTCAGACTCAGGGTTGCACCCCGGAACACCTCCGGCTCGACCGTCGGATCGATCCGCATGAAGACCCCGGTTGCCTCGAGTCGGAGGGCGAAGTCCCTGGCGTCCGAACAGGCCGCCGCGCTCTCCAGGTAACTCGCCTGCATCTGCAGGACGGAGCCGACCTGATCGAGAGGCTGGATGAAGGCCCGGTTGGTCAACCAGCCATCACGGGGCTTTATCCACCGGATGCGGTCGGGGTCAACCCCCTGGCCCAGAAGCCAGCTGCAGGTGTCCATGGCCGTCTTGCCGGCTCCGAGGACGGTGAATCCGGTGGGAACGGCATCGAGGTCGACCAGGTCGTTGGGGGGTATGACACGTACGCCGGGGTCGATGTCGTACTCCGGCTTGTGCCGGGACGGGATCGAGGACTGCCCGTAGGTGGCGTCCACCAGCCGGCGCCGAACCCTGATGGTCGTCTCCGCACCGGTCACTAGCGACATCACGTGATGGTCATCTCCGTCAGCGCCGCGGTAGTCGGTCATGGGCAGGAACCTGACCCGGCCGGACGGCAGGAGGTCCTCTGCGAGAACGCGTTCGTAGTAGCTGCAGATCTCGGCGGCCGTCGAACGCTCGTAGAACCCACTGTTCGGACCACTGTCATCGATGCGGTCGTTGCCCAGGGCCCGCGACGGGACTCCGTAGCACGCCGAGGGCTGGTGGAGGCGAACGAACGGATACGCATCGAGCCAGTGGCCTCCCGGCCGGTAGCGCCGGTCCACCATCACAACGTCAGCGTCGGACTCGCCGATGAGCGTGTCCACAAATGCCATCCCGGTTGCTCCGGCCCCGACTACCAGATAGTCCGTCTCGATCTGGGACACCTGTACCCCCTCGCCGCTCGAACATGGCCCAGCCGGAGGAGACGACGTCGCCTCGTCGGTCCGCTGGATACGCGGTCGGCGTTCATGATGGCGGGTCGATGCGCCACCATCAATGGCCTCGAGCGCACGATCTGGGCGAGGGATGACGTCAATGGCCCGCGCCCTCGAGGCGCTAGACCTTCACTTCACCGCGTCCAGCCGGGCCACGAGCCTGCGAGGCGCGACGGTCCTGTAGGCGTCCTCGCACAGCGCTGTCACCTCGGCCCAGTCGACCTTCCCGTCAAGGCGGACACCCAGCCAGCCTCGGGACCCGACGTAGGGAGGGCGGAAGAAGCGCTGTGGGTCCGCCTTCACCAGGTCCGCCTGGGCCCCTGGGGGAGCGGCACACCACAGGTGGGGGAAGTCGTGGTCGTGATGGCCACGCTCCCACAGCATCACGAACTGCTTCCCCACGAAGAACGCCGGCGATCCGTGGCTCAGACGCTCGGTGACCTCGGGAAGGGCCGTGCAGATCCGACGGACGCGCGTCGTGATCCCAGATCGAGGCACCGATCGGAAGGTACCCCGCCTGCTGCTCGCCCAGGCGGAGCAGGTCGGAGAGCCCACATGGCAGAGGCCCTTGACGCAACCGAGTGGTTGCTATAGGGTAGCAACCATCCGGTTGCGATCTCTCGCCTCTTCCCAAAGGAGACCCAATGTCCATCAGCACCGACTACCGCACCACCGTCCGGGTCGACGCTCCGGCCGACGTCGTGTTCGATGCCGTCACCACGACCGACGGGCTCACCGCCTGGTGGAGCCCGGTCACCGGATCGGGTTTGACGGGTGGCGAGTTGCGGTTCCCGATGGTGGCGGATCACGCGCCTCTCCTCATCCGCGTCGACGAGGCGACCCGCCCGACGATCGTCCGCTGGACAGTGACGGAGTGCACGTTCATGGAGGACTGGGTCGGCACCCGGCCGACCTTCACCATCACCCCGCTCGGCGACGGCTCCTGCGAAATCATCTTCGAGCACCGCGGCCTCAACGACGCACTGGACTGCAAGGACATGTGCAGCCGCAGCTGGGATCACTTCGTAGGTACCAGCCTGCGCGAGCTGGCCGAAGGGGGCCCCGGCGCTCCCAACCGCAGCCCGCGGGACCTTGCCCGCCGCGCCGCCCAGGAGAACAGCTGATCCCGTGGCGTTTCCCGACCGCATCGAGCGCACCGTCACGCTGTCCCGCCCGCCGCGTGAGGTATGGCGGGCCCTCACCACGGCGGAGGGTCTCAGCGCCTGGTTCGGGGAGCGGGCGAGCATCGACCTCCGCCCCGGCGGCGCGGCCACCATGACGTTCCGGGGTGGCACGACAGTCGAGATGCGCGTCGAGCGGGTCGAGGAGCCCGCGGTGTTCGCATACACCTGGCGGCTGCCCGATCTTCCCGAGGACGACCCCCGTCGCACCTACGTCGAGTTCATCCTGGAGCCCGACGGGAACGGCACCCTGCTGAGGCTCGTCGAGACCGGTTTCGCCCAGCTTCCTTTCGCCACCCGGCACGAGACCTACGACTCCCACAGCCGGGGCTGGTCGCAGGAGCTGGCCGAGCTGGTGAAGTACCTCGATGGCGCCTGACATCGAGGCCGTTGCCGAGCAGGTCTTCGTGGCCCTCGCCGACCCGACCCGTCGTGCCATCCTGGCCGCCCTCGCCACCGACGGGCCGTCCACGGCCACCGATCTTGCCGCTCGGCTGCCGATCACCCGTCAGGCCATCGCCAAGCACCTCGGCCTCATGGCCGACGCCGGCCTGGTCACGTCCGAGCCCGGCGAGCGCCGGCGGGTGCGCTACCGGCTGCGGTCGGCACCCGTCCAACTGGCCCAGCAGTTCCTGGCCGCCCTCGCTCACGACTGGGACGACCGGCTCGAAGCGCTGCAGCACTACCTCGGGACGCCATGACACCACGACGCCCCAGCCGTCATCCCGGCGATCGGGGTAGCCCGGCTACTCGGCACTGATCCTTCCGAGCCTCTCCAGGCTGGCCGCCATGGACTCAAGCACGGAATTGGTCCCGTTGATCCATGCCCCGCCGTCACGTAGGAGATCCTCCGGCAAGGGCCCGTAGTCGAAGACCTCGGTAACGAGGGTCGCGTCGTCACCGTCCGGGGTGAGGACGTAACCCCAGCGGTAGCCAGCAGGAATCCCGACCCTGGATGGATCGTCACCCTCAGCTCGAGACGGGTCTCCCGGAGCCGGTTCCCAGAAGATGCGCCGGTCCGGTTCGAACTCGACCACATGGTTGATCATGAGGTAGTCGTCTCCGAGTCGATGCATCTTCATGGTGAAGGTGTCGCCTGGCTTGGATATGGGACGGTCGACCACGGGCCCCCGGAGCATGCCGGACCCGTCGAAATCCGGGTGACGCTGGGGATCCGCCAGGATCTTGAAGATCTCGGCCGCCCGTGCTTCGATGCGGCGTGAGGCTTCGAGCCGCCTCCCTTCCTCCGTCATGGTCCAGTCCTTTCTGCTCCTGCGATATCCGTCGGCTTCAAACAGAGAACGACGGTCCCTTCAATACGACGGTGGAGATAGCACGAACTCATCCATCGACCTGGAGCCACATTCCGACCAGGTCGCGGCGCGAGGGTGCCGGTTCATCCTGTACGGAGACGGCGAGCATAATTGATGAGTTCTATGACTTCATCGAACCCGTTCATCTCTCCTGGGGTTGCCGAGCGTTACGCCAAGGGGCGTCCTTACCATCATCGACGGACCGTGGGGCGCTGCCTCGCGCTCGGCCCGGGCGTTTCAGACGGGCTGGCCCTTGATGTCGCCTGCGGTACCGGGCTTTCGACTCGCGCCTTGGCGGAGCTCGGTTTCCCGGTGGTGGGCATCGACCAGACACCCGCCATGGCCGCCGTTGCCCGTCAACAAGAGAGGCTGCCGGTCGTTGTGGCGGCGGCCGAGTTCCTCCCCGCCAGAGATCGATCGGTTGTGCTGGTCACGGTCGCCGATACCCGCTGGGCCCATGTGGCCCCTACTTTCTGCTTTGACGTGACAGCGTTGGCAACGGTCAGGTGCGGTCGCCTCGCAATCCGTACGCCAGGGCCTCTTGAAGGCTCATTTGCTGGCCGGTGGCGAAGTAGTCGTCGAACTGCGCCCCGAGCGCCTCGCGTCCGCGGTCGGTGTAGTGCATGTGCAGGGCCGCGTCGGCCGGGCTGCGGATCGAGCCCGCCATGAACGCGGAGAGGACGCTTCCCATCAGAGTGGCGGCCACCTCCCAGCGGCCCTGGAGGGCGCGGATGGCTGCCAGAGTGTTCACCACCGCGGTGTTCGTCCCCGCCGTCGGCTCGCTGGGTGCGTCGCGCAGCATCCCGACCAGCAGCTCGATCGCCTCCTCGTGGGCGCCCTGGGCGGCAAACGACAGCGGGAGGCAGAGTCGGTCGTAGAGAAGGGCGTTGCCCTGCAGCGCCAGCGCTTCGGGCTTGTGCGCATCGACGGCCGCTCGTGCCGCCCGTTCGAAATCCCCGCCCACGTGGTACGCGATGCTCAGGATGCAGGCGAGGTAGGTGTCCCAGTACGAGCCGATCCGCTGTGTCTCCACCCGCGCCTGCTCGATGGCGGCGACGGCGCCGGGCCCATCTCCCGCCGCGGCCCGACCGTGACCCAGCCAGATGAGGGTGAAGGCGCGGCCCCCGGGAGACGTGGCCAGCTCCAGGCCTCGTCTTCCTCGCTCCTCGATCTCGTCGGACACCTGTTCGCCGAGGAGGGCGGGAACGGACAGGCACAGGCAGAACAGCGCCTGGACGGCGGACGGCCAGAAGCCGGCCTGGTCCCCCGCCAGCGCTTCGGCCCGCTCCAGCCACTCGGGGCCCCGCTCGCCCCAGTCGGGCTCGAGGACCACGACCGAGATGAACGTCCTCACCACCAGCAGTCGCATGAGGACTCCGGCATCAAGGCGGTCCGGCTCCTCCAGGGCCAGGTCGAGCCAGCGGATGCCGTCGGCGGGATCGACGACGTCCCAAACGGCCGGCATCAGAGCGGCCAGACGGGCAACGAGGTCGCGCCGGTCCTGGGCCCGCGACCACTCGAGGGCGGTGCGCAGATTGAGGTGCTCCAGGAAGACGGCCTCTCTCCCCGCGAAGTACTCGTCGTCGTCCATTGCCTCGAGCCAGGCCAGATAGTGGTCCCGGTGGCGGTCGCGTAGGAGGGTCTCCTCTCCGGCCTGCGCCAGGCGCTCCCGGGCGTAGATCCGAACCGTCTCGAGCAGGCGGTGCGAGAGGTAGCTCGCCGGATCCACGGCCACCAGGGACTTGCCGACCAGCCGGCGCAGGATCGACTCGGGGTCGGAGAGGTCGAACCCGGCAATGGCGACGGCTACGTCGGGGCGGAAGTCACCCGTGAAGATGGCCAGGCGCCGGAGCATGACCTGCTCCTCTCGTCCCAGGAGGTCATGGCTCCAGTCGAGCGTGGCAGCGAGCGTCTGTTGACGCGGGATTCGGCGGCGGCCACCGGCCAGGACGGTCAGGCGGGCATCTAGCCGTTCGGCTATCTGGGCAGGGGACAGGTGGTCGACCTGGGTGGCGGCAAGCTCGATGGCGAGGGGTATGCCGTCGAGCCGGCTGCAGATCTCCTCCACCGTCGCGACCGCCTGCTGCGACAGCTCGAGGTCGTCCCGCGTTGCCCGGGCCCGATCGACGAACAGCTCGGCGGCTTCGGACGTCCCGCCGTTTCCGGCCGACAGACCGAGGGGGCGCACGGTGTGGGTCTGCTCGCCGGATACGTCGAGCGCCTCCCGGCTGGTGGCCAGGACCGTCAGATTGGGACAACCGTCGAGGAGGATGTCCACGGCCTCGGCGCAGGCGTCGAGCAGGTGCTCGCAGTTGTCAAGGATGAGGAGCACGCGTCGCACCCCGAGCGCCTGGATGACGAGCTGAGTGCCGTCTCCGGTGGTCGAACCGACCTCGCATGCGGAGCCGACGGCAACGATGACGCCGGCTGCATCCGTGACCGGAGCGAGATCCACGAAGAGGCGTCCGTCCGGGAACTCGGCTGCCCGCCTCTCGGCCACCTCGACAGCCAGACGGGTCTTTCCCGAGCCACCGACACCGGTGAGGGTGACCAACCGACTTTGCGCCAGATGGGTCGTCAGGACCTGCAGCTCGTCCTCTCGGCCGATGAACCTGGTCCGGCTGCGGGGAAGGTTGCTGTGACCGGGGCTTCCCGTTCGGAGGGGCGGGAAGACCTCGGCCTTGCCAATCCGGCAGATCTGGAACACGTCCTCGGGCCGGCTCAGGTCCTTCAGCTGGTGGGCGCCGAGTCCCCGCAGACTCAGGTGTTCCGGGAGCCGGTCGATGACCAGCTGGGCGGTGGCGTGGGAGCAGATCGACTGGCCCCCGTGAGCGATGGACCGCAGACGGGCGCACCGGTTCACGGTGGGGCCGAAGAAGTCATCGGCGCGCAGGTCAGCTTCACCAGTGTGTAGGGCCACCCGCACCCTGGGCACACAATCGCCGGGCCAGATCTCGGCTTCCATCTCGTCCTGGATGCTCGCCGCCGCCTGCGCCGCCTGCGTAGGTGAATCGAAGATCGAGAAGGTGGCGTCTCCTTCTCCGTGTGACTTGAGTACCCGACCGCCGAGGGTCTCCACTACCGACTCGATGATGTCATCGTGTCGGGAGAGGGCCTTGGTCATGGCCTCGGCGTCGCGCTCCCATAGGCCTGTGGACCCTTCGATGTCGGTCAGGAGGAACGTGATCGCCGCGCTACCGGTCATTTTCCTAATGGAACAGCCTGATGCGGCGCAGATCCAGGGTGATGTCCGTCGCGCAACGCCGCATTTGGGGCAAAAGGGGACCATCGACGACCGACCCGACCGTACGCCGGGCCCAAACGGCCCTGCTCCAGACAGCCGGACGCCACAGGAGTCGCCAGACGGCAAGACACTCTGAGAGGCGGAGGACCCGAACCGGAGGTGCGTTCGGGATCAGCCCCGCTTCCCATCTGTGGCGCGTGGCTCCACATCTCGCGGGTGCCGCGATCCTCTTCCCCAGGACGGCAAGATGAAGGTGTTTCCGCGAGATCGGTCCTCGGTACCTTGGAACCCGTGGACGTCGCCGCGGTGACTGTGACGCCTGATAGGTCTAAGCGTTGACGGCGTCACGGGCGAAGACGTCCACGAGATCATGGCCGCACCCCCGGCACTGGCCCGCCGGGGCGGGCGTGGCTGTCCCGCACTGCTCGCAGTAGATACTCCGGTCGTGGACGGAATGCGACGTCCACAATCCGACAAAGTGGCTGTACTCGAAGTGCTCGTCGTCGAGCGCAGCCATGGCCGCACGGTGCGCCGGTGAGGCAGCGAACGCCTGCGCGTGTTCAGGACTCTGCCAGAAGGCCACGAGGTAGCCGCTCGGCCCGTCGAAGAAGCTGAACAGTCGGATGAACCCGGCAGCCCCAGGCAGGGTCTGTTTCACGGCGGTCGTTGTACGCCAGAAGCGGTCGGCTGCGGCTTCATCGCACACCGTCATGTGCAGGATGAGGATGGCCCCGGCCTGCTCCGGGCCGCGGTGTGCCTCGGGGCCGTCTTGTCCGACGATGACGCCTTGGTTGAAGCGGACACCGGGGATGGCGGCCACCATCGCCCTGACCTCGTCACTGGGCGGGATGAGCCGTACGTCTGCCACGGTGCCTCCTCGGATCGGCTACTATCACTGATAGATAACCTATCGATGATAGCTTGTCAAGACCGACGCCAGCCGAGGGGGGTGTGATGACGACGCAGACGGCCTCTGGCCCGGCCCCAGCCGAGCGCCGGCGCACTGCTCGCCGTGCGCAGATCCTGGACGTCGCCTGGGAGCTGGCACGCCGCGACGGTCTCGCTGCCATCTCGCTCCGGGAGCTTGCCGACCGCGTCGACATGCGCCAACCGTCGCTCTACAACTACTTCGGGTCAAAGGCCGATCTCTACGACGCCATGTTCGCGCAGGGCTTTTCACAGCTTGTCGAGGAGCGTGAACAACTGGCACTCGGTCCGGACCCGATGAGCGAGCTACGGCGGGGCTGTGCCCATTTCGTCGAATTCTGTGCCCGGGATCCTGTTCGCTACCAGCTTCTGTTCCAACACAGCATCCCCGGGTTTCACCCCTCGCCTGCGTCGATGGACATCGCCAACCGGGCACTCGAGTTCCTGGCCGGATGGCTCATCGCCGCCGGAGTTGCGGACCCGGCGGCCCTCGACCTCATGCGCGCTCTGCTTCTCGGAATCGCCGGTGAGCAGATCGCCAATGAGCCGGGCGGCGACCGGTGGGTACGGTTCACCGACGATGTCGTCGACATCGCCATCCAGGTCGTCTCGAGGCCGGTGAAGGGGACCAAGTCACCCAAAGGAGGTTAGGGACTGTGGCTGATCTGGCTGGCGGGATCCACCATGTGAACATCAGCGTGTCGGATCTCGACCGGAGTGCAGAGTGGTACACGAGGCTTTTCGGCCTCAAGGAGCTGCGCCGCTTGACGGACGACGTGTACAGGTTGAGGAAGATCCTCCTTGTCCACCCGACCGGTCTACTGATCGGGCTCACTCAGCACTACGAGAACAGCGGTATTCCCTTCGAGGAGTCCCTATGCGGCATTGACCACGTCGCGCTCGCCGTTGACGGACTCGATGCCCTGCACCACTGGGAAGCACAACTCGACGAGCTCGGGGTGACCCGCTCGGAGATCAAGACCACGCCGCTCGGCTCTCTCATTACCATCCGCGACCCGGACAATGTCCAGATCGAACTCTACGCGGCCGGATAGCGGACTCCCGTGCGAGTAGTGAGGCGGACTACCGTCACTACCCGGTGGTATCGCTCACCCCCGACTATGACTCCGATCCTGACCGATCTCGTTCCTTTCTGCCGGGCTGGCAGGAGGACGTGCACGGACCGGTCGTTGAACGGCTCATCGCCGAGGGGGTGGTCCGAGTCCTCGACGTCGGAAGCGGTATAGGTCGATTCGCCTCTGCGGTCGGTAGCCGCATCCAGTGGCTGGGAGTTGACGAGTCCCGTCGTCAACTCGCCGATTGCCCGCATCGACCAGTGATCCGAGCTGACGCCATGCAGTTGCCCCTGGCGGACGAGAGCGTGGACGCCGTCGTGCTCCTCTGGATGCTCTACCACCTGGACGATCCTCGCCTCGCTCTCTCCGAAGCGGCACGGGTCGTGCGACCAGGCGGGTTGGTGGCGGCATGCACGAGCAATCGGAACAACGATCCAGAACTCGTTCCAGAGGGATACCCGAGAACGACGTTCGACGGCGAGGATGCCGAACATATTGTGGCCGACGTCTTCGGACCGTCCACCATCGAAGTCGAGCGCTGGGACGCGCCCCTGGTGCAACTTCACGACCGCGACGAGGTAATTGCATACGCCCGAAGTCATCTCCTCGACCCACAAGTGGCTGAAGCCGTCGAGCCGCCCGTGACGCTTACGAAGCGCGGCTGTCTCGTCTGGGCCAAGCGTCCCAGGTCCCTGTCCAGATAGGAATCCCTGCATGCGATACGAAGGCCTCGCAAATGTCCCCTACGACTACGCCGCCATTGCGCCCGCCGGCGCCACTCTGTTCACAGCGGGAGCGTGTCCTCTCGATGGTGATGGGACCGTGGTCGCGCCCGGAGATCACCGCGCTCAAGCCGAGAAGGCGGTTGAGAACCTGCTCACGGTCCTGGATCGCCACGGCGCCGGTCCAGAACATCTGGTCAAGACGACCGTCTATGTCTTGGGAGACCGCCGTAGCCTCGTTGCGGTCTGGGACGTCGTCGTTGGCCGCCTTGAGCCACATCGGCCCCCCAGCACGCTGCTAGGGGTCGCCGCACTGGGATACGAGGACCAACTAGTCGAGATCGATGCCATCGCTGCTGTACCGGGGACAGCTGTTCCGATCTGAAGGCCAGCCGAGGCTTCAGTCCTTGCGGACCAGCGGGATCTAGGGCCGAAATCGCCTATCCGGCCCATGCCGGCACATCCGTTGAGCAGGGCTCTCGTCCGCCCGCACGACCACCATGTCCCGAACGACGGCTCCCTCGCGGCTCTGGGTCGGCCCAAACGCCGGGAGGGGGTGGCGGGACGGTGCTCCACGAACGTGCGGAGACGCGTCGTCACTCGGCGCGACCCCATGACTGACAACCCCGCTGCGGCTCGCCTCCTCGATTCAATCATGCAGCGCCAGTCGCTGCGCCTCCACCCCTGGGTCACCTCGGTACCTGAAGTCCAAGGCGGCGCTGATCTGCCGCGTTTGAATCTGAAAGGCCGGGCGGATCACGTGGCGGGCACTCGGCGAGGGTGGGGGAAGGGTCGTGGTCACGGTCTCGCTCCTCTCGGTGGTAAGGCTCTTGCTCCTCAGGCTGAGCCGGCCGGATTGACCGCCCGGGTCGCCCCGTCGGGCTCCGTGCTCACGGGTCCTGCCGGTGGTGGGCAGCGGCACGCAGTAGCCTTGCCTGCGAGGGAGGGATCATGGCTGCATCGGAAGCGGCACAATTGGGCGCTCAACTCGATGAGGACCATGCTCCGGAGACCAACAGCCGGATGGCGGTGTGCCGCCGTTGTGGCTTCCGGACAGAGGGGCCGTCGAGTGAGCGGCATGCGCCCGTCGATGTCCGGGCCGACCGCGCCAGTCGGTGGTTAGGCGCCCAGTCGCAAGCCAGGCGGGTGGCCAAGGCCAGAGGTGCGGCGGATACCTGAGGGAGCCGAGGTAGGCGGCGTTCCGCCGGTAGGGGGGGCGGTGTGGTGTCATGCAGCCTCGGACTGGTAGCCCTCGCCGTCGGCGGACTGTGCATCGTCCCGTGCGTAGGAGCCGTGCACAGGCGGGTCGTGTCCGGGAAGGGATGAAGATCGGGTCCGGCTTGTTCAGTTCCGTCGGATCCGAGGATTTCGGATAGGTGTGCTTCGCCCCGCAGGCCGATGTCGTTGGTGGGGCGGTGGTCACTGCAATCGGCGTCGATGCTTGTCTTCACTTGAAGGGGCGACGCGACCATATCCTCCTGGCCGCGCTGCCGTTGGTGCTCGGCATCCACCAGCTCATCGAGTCAGTTGTTTGGTGGGGCTCAGAGGGTGACCTGCCCCACGAGCTGACCCGGACCGCCCTGTGGGTCTACCTGCTGATCGCCTTCGTCGTCCTGCCGATCATGGTGCCTCTGGCGGTGATGGCGCTCGAACCACAGAGACGCCGTTGGCGCATGGTCCCGTTCGTCGGGCTCGGAGGCGCCGTATCCATCCGGTTGCTCGTCGCCATGGTCTCGGGACCGCTCGGTGTGCGGGTTCAGCCATGGCATCTCGAGTATTCCGTGCGTCTCGGCTCAGGCGGGGTGGTGGTCGGGCTGTATGTGGTCGCCATTTGCGGTGCCTTGCTGTTCAGCGGCTACCACCACGTCTTCGTTTTCGGACTGGTAAACCTTGTGGCGGTGGGTCTACTGGCATGGTTGCTCATCGATGGCTTCGCCTCTCTTTGGTGCGGCTACGCGGCGATCACCGCGGGAGCGATCACCTGGCACGTCCGGTACGCACCACCCCACAGGGACACTCCATATCTGCTCAGTGTCTAGCCATCGGCAGTTCCCGCCGACCCACTGTCATCACAGCGGTGCGGTTGACAGCCCAGAAGGAACAGGTCGGATGGCTGGCTGCCGAGGGGCTGTGAACCATGTCGCAGGAGTCCTGGCGGGCGGTCGAGCGCGCCTTCGAGGTTTCAGCGATGATTCCGACCATCGCCCCCTGTCAGCCCTTACCGATAGGCCATCGAATCGATTATGAGGGAGTCGCTATGCCTCGCACCCGCGTCCACAACCTGAATATCTCCCTCGACGGCTATGCCGCCGGCGATCACGTGACGTTCGATGCCCCGATTGGCGGTGCCGAACGACTCTTCGGCTGGTTCGACGGCAGGGCCATTCATGGGGTCGATCAGGTCGATGCTCCTTTCACGCTCGATCACGCACTGACCAGTCTGTGGAGCCAGGGCATTGGCGCCGAGATCATGGGGCGCCGGAAGTTCGGACCGCAGGTGGGCCCTTGGCCCGATGACGAGTGGCGGGGCTGGTGGGGTGACGAGCCGCCATTCCGAACGCCGGTATTCGTCCTGAGTCACCACCCCCATCCAACGATTGACTTCCCAAACGGTACGAGCTTCCAGTTCCTGGCCGGGCCGCCCCACGAGGTGCTTCGGGTGGCCCAGGAAGCCGCTGAGGGCCGGGACGTTCGTATCGGCGGCGGCCCTTCGACGGTGCGTCAGTTTCTAGAGGCCGACCTGATCGACTTCATGCATTTGGTCGTCGTGCCGATCACTCTTGGGCGCGGCGTACCGCTGTGAGAAGGATTAGAGGGTGTCGAGGACGGCTTCACGGTCGAGTCAGTTTCCTCACCGAGTGGCCTCATTCATCAGCTCTGGAACAAGAACCACCACTCCTGAGCTATAGAGCCCGGTATCCGTCCGCGGGGGCCTCCTATGGGCGCTGGTACGCCCGGCGCAGCGTCCCCGAACAACGCAGGCACACGTCCCGAGCGCCGGCACGATCCGATAGGTAACTTGCGGACGTGCCGGCTGGTCAACGGATCCGGATCGCCGACTCGCCCATTGAGGGGAAGGGCGTCTTCGCGGTCACCCACATTTCCGTGGGCGAGCCGATCTTCGATCCTGCCGTTACGAGCGCCGGTGAACAGGTCGTCATGACTGACGAGGAGTTGAGCGTGTACATCAGGACCGTGGAGCGGTACAGCGCCGCAGCGATCGGAGACGGGTTGCACCGGGTGAGCCTGGTGTGGACCGACGTCGACTTCGGGAATCATTCGTGTGATCCGAACATGTGGCTGGCTGATGACGGAGCCACACTCGTAACCCGCCGGGACATCCATGCGGGTGAGGAACTCACCTCCGACTACGCCATGTCTTCTGAGAGCCCGGGCTGGAAGATGGCCGGTGCGTCCCCGACTGCCGGCAGCGGGGCGCCTGGGAATCAGTGCCGCCTGGAAGAGATTCCGACACCTCAGGACGTGTCGAGTACGAGTTCCTCGACCGGTCGGTCATCGTCCTGCGCACCGAGGACATGGGGGTGAGGGCCTTCTGCGGCCATGAGGAGATAGTGGCGCCCTGAGCCGGGTTGGAACGACGTCCGCAGGATCGACCCGGACCCAGATCGTGCCGGGTCCCGTTGCCCCAGAGACGAGAAATGACCGCCCGGCCGGGACAGGTCCGAGGCCGGCCAGTTCCCGACCGGGGAGCCGCCCTACTTAACTGCGCCCGGGTCAGCCCGGCGTGATGCGGCGGGAGGCCAGCGTGCAGGTCGCTGACCAGCCCAACCTTCCACGGCGCCGGGAGGTGCCCGATGGGGCCCACCGGGTAGATTTGGGGCAGGACGAGGTCGGTCGTGTGACTGCTCTAAGGAGAATATCCCGATGCCCCGCAAGCTCCCCTTCCCGGTCTTCGATGCGGACAACCACATGTACGAGACCACCGACGCCTTCACCCGGTACCTGCCGCCGGAGTTCTCCGGCCTGATCAAGTACGTCGAGGTGAACGGACGGACCAAGATCGCCGTCAAGAACAAGATCAGCGAGTACATCCCCAATCCCACCTTCAACAAGGTGGCCCCGCCCGGCGCCCAAGAGCTCGAGTTCAAGCTCAAGAACCCCTCCTCCACAACCAAACCGGGTGACAAGAAGCCCGAGCCCCCGCCGCGCTATATCGAGTCGATTCCCGCCTTCTTCGAGCCCGAGGCGCGTCTCCAGCTCCTCGACGAGCTGGGCATCGACCGGGCCATGATGTGGCCGACACTGGCCAGCCTGCTCGAGGAGCGCCTGGCCGACGATCCTCAGGCCACCCACGTCGTGATCCACGCCTTCAACCGGTGGATGCACGAGCACTGGACCTACAACTTCGAGGACCGGATCTTCCCGACCCCGGTGATCACCCTGCCTCTGGTCGAAGAGGCCATCCGGGAGCTCGACTACGTGGTCGAGCGTGGGGCCAAGGCGGTGCTGATCCGCCCCGCGCCCGTGCCCGACTTCAACGGCCGGCGCCGCTCCTTTGCCCTGCCGGAGTTCGACCCGTTCTGGGAGAAGGTGCAGGAGGCCGACATCCTCGTCGGCATGCACGCCTCGGACAGCGGCAGCCAGCGCTACCTCAACGAGTGGGAGGGCCACTCGGGCGAGTTCCTGCCCTTTGACACGAAGCGAGGCCCGTTCTCGGCCATCGTGGGCGCCGATTACCGCGTCATCTCCGATCAGCTGGCCTCCATCATCGGTCATGGCCTGGCCTTCCGCTTCCCCCGCCTGCGTTTCATGCCTGTCGAGAACGGCAGCGCGTGGGTCCGCCCTCTCGTCCAGAAGCTCGAGAAGGTCTATGAGCGCGAGCCGGGGATCTTCGACGAGGACCCGATGGTGGCATTCCGCCGCTGCATCTGGATCCACCCCTTCCACGAGGAGGACACCGTGGGGCTGGTGAAGCTCCTGGGCGCGGACAACGTGGTGTTCGGCTCCGACTACCCCCACCCCGAGGGCATGTACGACCCGATCACCTTCGTCGACGAGATCGAGGAGCTATCCGAGGACGAGCAGGCCAAGATCATGGGCGGGAACCTGGCCCGAATCATGAACGTGGCCGCCTAGCCCAGCAGCGCTCTGCCGTTCCGGATCCGGCCGGTGCCTTGACCGACACCTAGACCAGGGGGCTAAAGGCGCTCTGACCTGGTCTTCAGGTGCCCGGGGTGGGACTCGAACCCACACGACCCTTGCGGACCAGGGGGGTCTAAGGCCGAAATCACCCATCCGGCCGATGTCGGCACGTCCGTTGAGCAGGGCTCTCGTCCGCCCGCCAGTCCGTCAAAAGGCCGCCCCGTAGGGGCAGCATGAGGGCGTTGGTGGGATCGATTTGGGGATTTCCGGGGGCCGGCGGCGGCCATCCCATCACCTTCCCATCAGCGCACTCGGGGGAGCCGCCTGGGACCGCTCTATGCGGTAAGGCGTGGGCTCGATGATGCACCTGACCGGCGACTCGGTGTGCATCATCCCGCCGGTCGGTCTATGGCGAGAACGCTCATCCCTGCTTGGTCTGGGGGGTCTGACCGACCGGCCGTCGGCCATCGAGTTCTCTGGAGCGTCCCCGACCGGCACCGGGGGGCCGCGTCCCGCGTGAATATTGGCGCGTTCGGGGGCCCCTCAGCGGGTCAGTCCTTCTCGACGCGGTGACCGACCAGCAGGTCGGACGCCATCGCTGCCAGATCGACACAGCCCATGCGCGCCGCGGTATCACGCGCCCGGGTGAGCAAGATCCGTGCCCGCTCCGTGTCACCGCCATCTAGCAGGAACTGACCCCACCTCAAGTTGGTTTCGGCCAGCCAGATAGGAGCGCTGAGACGGGTGTGCTGGGCGGCGGCATCCGCGAAATGTCGCTCGGCGATCTCGCTCCGGCCAGCTCGAGCGGCCAGCGTGGCCAAGTCGAGGGTGACCGATCGTTTGACGAAGGTTCCGGTCCCGGGGATCCAACCGGCGAAGGGAACCAGGACCTCGTACTGGCGGGCCGCCTGCGCGGGTGAGCCGACCGTCGAGACCGCCTCCCCGAGGTAGGTGTGCCCCACCAGCCAGAGGCCGTCGTCGGGGAACGGGTCAGCCGGGTCAGCCATGAGGTCGTCGACGACACGCCGAGCTTGTTCATGCTCGCCGACCCGGGCTAGCGAGGCTGCGAGCGACGCCCGCCAGGCCGGAAGCCCCGGGTTCTCGATGACCTGCTGGCGGATCAACTCGACGATCTCAGCGATCCTGCCCTGGTTCAGGCGGGCCGCGGCGAACTGGGAGGCGAAGAGGACGAAGGCGTCGGGCTGTCCGCTCTCTTGTGCCAGCTGCAGGGCCTCGGTCGCCGCTCGTTCGATCTCGTCCCCCGTCGAGCTCAACATCATCCGGGAGCACCGGTAGGCGGCGACCATCCAGCGAAAGGAGGGATTGTTGGTCTCTTCAGCAATCTGCTCCATCCGCTCCAGCATCCGGTCGACGGCCTCGATGTCTCCCATCTGGAAGCTGGCGCTGTAACCCCAGTTTGCGGCCAGGACGATCTGCTGGGCGTCACCGACCCGCTCGGCCAGCTCTCCCAGGCCGGGATATTCGGCCGCCAGGGCGGGTATGCGCCCCGGCGCCCAGGTGGCCGCCCGCTGGGCGTTCCACACTTCGACGAGGCAGTGGTCATCACCGAGGCGCCGGGCCATGGCCAACGCCTCGTCGGCCAGATCGAACCGTCTCTGGTCCGGCTCCCCGAAGACGAGCTCGCTGGCCAACACCGCCATCAACCGGGCCCGGGTCGTGGAGTCCTCCGGGCCGACGGCGGCCAGGGCGGCCTCGAGAGCCTCGACGCGTGCGTCGTCGCGCTGGCCGGCGGTGCTGAAGAAGCCGCGGGTATTGGCCAGCGCGGCCCGGGCCAGCAGGTCAGCGTCCCCCAGGTCTCGTGCCAGGGCGGCGGCGCCGAGCAGGGTTTCGCGGTGGACAGCGAGGCCGGCGAGGCGCTGGGCCGTCCCCAGGCTGATGAGCAGGCCGGCGCGCCGGGTGTCCCCGAGGTGAAGATCATCGGCCGTCTCGACCGCCTGGGTATAGAAGGCCACCGCCTGGTCGAAGGCGAGCTGGTCGGCTGCCGCCTCGCCCGCCGCCTCGGCATAGGCGAGCGCCCGGGGATCGGCGCCACCGGAGCGGCCGAAGTGGTAGGCGAGGGTGGCTGGGTCGGCGCCTCGGGCCTCGAGGGTCTCGGCCACCTGGCGGTGGCGGCGGGCCCGGCGGGCCGCGCTCAGCTCGTTGTACAGGGTGGAGCGCACGAGGGCGTGGGTGAACTCGTAGGCCCCTGACGCCAGCTCCCGGAGCAGAGCAGCCCGGCTGGCCTCGTCGACGGCATCCAGGACGGCGTCCTCGCCGAGGTCCGACAGCGCCACCAGCAGGTCGACCTCGGCGCAATGTCCGATGACCGAGGCGAGCGAGAGCACGGCGTTGGTGGCCGCGCTGAGGCGGCTGAGACGCCGGCCCACCACCTCACGGACCCCCTCGGGGATGGCGAGATCCGACGTGTCCAGGTCGCTCGTCCACACCCCGTCGCGCTGCACCAGGCGTCCCGACTCGACCAGGCTGGCGAGGATCTCACCGACGAAGAACGGGTTCCCCTCGGTCTCGGACCACAACAGCTGGGCGAACTCGGCCTCCCGACCGTCGGTGCGCTCTCCCGACAGCCGGGCCAGAAGCTCGGCCACCCCGTCCACGTCTAGCCCGCTCAGGGCCAGGCGCTCGACCGAGTCCTCCCGGCGCAGGTCCGCCAGCACCTCGGCCAAGGGGTGGGCGCGGTCCAGCTCGGTATCGCGGTAGGTCCCGATGACAAGGAGCCGCGTCGGATCAGGGGAGCGGACCAGATGGCGCAGCAGCAGGAGCGAGGGCTTCTCCGCCCAGTGCAGGTCGTCGAGCACAAGCACGGCCCCGGCGCGGTGAGAGGTTGCAGCCAGCCACGACACCACCGCGTCGAAGAGCCGGTAACGCTCGGTGTCGGGGTCGGAGCTGAGCGGCGGCTCCAGACCGGGGTGGAGCGCGGCGAGGTCGGGCGCCAAGCGGACGAGCTCGCCCGGGTGGCATCCCAGGCTCTCGAGGCTCGCTCCGTCGGCCACAACCTGCTCGAGGGCCTCGACGAAAGGTTGGAACGGCACCCCCAGCCCCTCGTCGCTCCGCCCACACAGCACGACCGCGCCGCCGTCGTAGGCGCGCCGGGACAGCTCGGCGGCCAGTCGGGTCTTTCCGATCCCCGGCTCCCCGGAAATCAGCAGGACCCGGCGCTGTCCGGAACCCGCCTGCTTCCAGGCCTCGAGGAGGACCTCGAGCTGGGTGTCCCGCCCGCAAAGAGGCGCCAACGACTGGGGCATGAGACGGGACGGAAAGGAAAGCGGGGCGGCGGCCAGCTCCGGCGGGTCCCAACCGACCGCCACGACCGGGACGGCATCGGGCAGACCCTTGAGCTCGCGCTCGCCTGCCGCTGTGAACACGTAGCCGCCGCGACCACGGGCCAATAGGCGCACCAGCTCGGCCGCCAGGATCTGGCCGCCGAGGGCCACCGCGCACAGCCGAGACGCCTCGATTACCGGAGTACCGAAGCAGTCACCATCCTCAAGCGACACGTCACCGGCGGACAGTCCGACGCGGACCTCCAGGGCGTCCTCCGGGGACTCCCGGGCGCGTGCATAGGCGTCCTGCTGGATCCGTACGGCAGCAGCCACCGCGTCAGAGGCGCTCGAGAACACGGCGAGCACCCCGTCACCGAGCCCCTTGACCACGTGGCCGCCCTCGGCCGTCACCGCTCCGGTAAGCAACGCATCATGGGCACGACGCAGCGTGTCGGCACGCTCCTCACCCAGGCGCACTCGGATCCCGGTCGAGTCGGCCAGGTCGGTGAACATCACGGTGAGGGTCTCGACCCGAGGCTGCGCTGGCTGGGTCGGGGTCACCCGACCCATGGTGCCGTTCACCTCCCAGTCGGGCAATGACTGGATCGGCGTCATTTGGAGCGAAATCTCCCGATTCGGGCCTGCGTCGGCGGCTGGGGCCAACGGGCAGACCGAGTTAAGTCGAGCTCCTTCGGCCTTGTTGCCAGGATCTCGGCCGCTGGTCGCCGACCCCCACCCGACCGACAACGGCATCTCTGACAGGGCGGCTTGCGTCAAGAGGATGAAAGGGCCCGAATGAGCGCCAGCCTCGGGGAGCTCCTGGTTCAGGGGCGCACCGGCCCGTTGATCAGATAGCGCGAACTCAAGGGCGTGATTGCTCCTGTCCGCCTCTATGCCGTTCGGGCCGGGCCGGAGTCCTAGGACCCAGGAGCAGAGGCAGGCCAACCCCCCACCACTGACGCCCCCATCACCGAGGGAAGCGGAAGGGCTGTCGGTGTGGCTAGGAGTGATCGATGAGGTACCGCCACTTCCCATCGGCGCCACGGCGCATGACCTCTGTCGCTCGCACCGGAATGACAGTCGCCTCGTCGGAGTCTGGACTCTGAAGGCGGACGCTGGCCACCAGGTGCGCCACAGCCAGATCCCCGTCCTGGACGATTGGGCGTGACTCGATGTCCATGGCGACGAACTGGCCCATGGCTGACATCGACTCCCAAGTGGCCCTTATGGCATCCCTGCCCTGAGCCAGGACCTCCATAGTCGCCATGACCAGGGTCGCGTCTTGCTCGTAGAGGTCGGCCATGGCGGCAAAGTCATTGGCCAGTGCCGCCTTCTCAAACTCCACAATTACGTCTTCCGGAGAGTCGGCCATCTCGCGCTCCTTCTGGTCGGCAGCAGTATCGATATTGAGTGTGCCGCCAGCCTGGCAGGTGATCAAGGGGCACGGCAGCGGAGCAAGCCTCCGACAAAGGACCAGATCGTCCGACCAAATCGGCTGACCTCCCCGGCCCGGTATGCGGCATATGAGGTCCTGCGCGGCCGGGCCAAACTCGGCCGGTGTAGGACCCCCGTCCGCGAAAACGCCCCGAAACCGGCCACGCCGATCGGTGCCCAGAGCGGACAGCAAGCCCTGACGGGGCACGCGGAGGAGCCGGCCCAGGCGCACGACTGGGAGACCTTCACGGCCGGAGGTGGCCTCATATCGCCGGGCCAGCTCGTAGGCGCAGGTCCGTCCGATGCGGAGGAAGGCCGCAGCCTCTTCGACGCTCACGACGATCGGCAGGTCTTCGGGTTCGGTCCACGACCGGTTCAGTGGGACGGACATGGGGTCGTCCTACAACGAGGCCTCCCCATTTCTTCACCACAACGCATTGGCGGACGGCTTGGTGGGCTCCGCCGACCGTCCCCAATTCATCCCCATACCTGGTCAGCGGCCATATCGTCAGGCGACGGACATTCTCGGTCCCCGCGGGCCGGAAGGCGCTGGTGGTCGGCCACCAGATTTCAACCACGCTCTCGGTGGGCCACCAAACTTCAACCAGATTCCCACCACCGCCCCTCGTGGCCCTGGGACCACTCGAGATGGCGTCAGACCGCCGTCGGCTCCCGCCGAGTCCGATACTCCGGGTGACTGGTCGGGCTTCCTGGAAGGAGCCGGAGCCGCAGGGTCCCGTCCGCCTCGCGGCTGAGAACCTCCGCCAGGACCGGCGGCGCTTCCTCGTCCCCGACAACTAGGTAGTCCCCCTGCCGAGGATCGATCGCCCGGCGGGCGTTCCGAATGTGGGCGTAGACGACCCCCGGCTCGTACTCCTGGTGGTCGTCCACCCAGAGCTCCACGGCGGGGTCAGCCATGTCGATCGAGGTTACGCGCCACCCCGCATCTGTTCTCGGCGGCGAGTGGCGGGTTCCCGCGGTCGCCTACTGGTCCCGCGGCGGGATCAACAGCGCGGCAGCCACCTCCCCGGCTCGCCGGTTCGATGCCGCCCGGCCGTGCCCATACACGCGCAGCATGATCGACGGGTCGTGGCCGGTCCGCTCGGCCAGGGTCGGGATGGCTACGCCGGCGTCGAGGGCGTGGGTCACGACGAAGTGCCGGAGATCGTGGAAGCGGACGGTGTTGCCGAGTCCCAGCCGGTCCCGCGCCCGGGAGAAGGCGTGGGTGACCCGGTCGAGGTGCCAGGGCTCGGACCCGTCCGGGGCGTCGGAGAAGCAGTAGCCGTCGACGGCCAGGTCGACACCGCACTCGATGGCCCGGGCCTCCATGGCCGCCCGCTGGTCCTCCAGTACTGCCAACGTGGCGGCGTCGACCTCGATGCGGCGTCGCCCTCGCCGGCTCTTGGTGTTCTTCTCACCGATCGGCCGTCCGGGCAGGTCCAGGATCGACCGGGAGATCGTCATCGTCCCCGTCGTCCAGTCGATGTCCGGCCAGCGCAGGCCGCAGAGCTCGGCCCGCCGGGCCCCCGTCGTGGCCGCCACGAAGAAGAGGCGGGACATCTCCAGCCCGCCCCGCTCGTTGGCCGCTTCCCCGATCAACCGACGGACCAGCGACTCATCCGGAGACTTGATCTCTTCGGGCTCGTGCTCGGGGGGTCCGGCCCATTTCACCGGGTTGCGGTCGATCCAGCCCCAGCGGATCGCCTCGTTGAAGGCGGCCCGGCCCACGACGTGGACGTGCCTGATCGAGGCCGGGGAAAGGCCCGCGGCGGCCAGCCGCCCGTAGAGGCGGTTCACATCAGTGGTCGTGATCCGGGCCACCTTCTTGTCTCCCATGTACCGGTCGATGTGCTTCCACTTCGACCGGTAGCCGTGGACGGTGTTCGGGCTCTTCCCCCGCCGCTCCAGATCGGCCAGCCAGCGCTTGCCCAGCTCCGCCACCGTGGCCGAGCTCGGCTGTGGTGTGCCTCCGGCCGAGAGCAGCAACGCCTCGAACCAGGGGAATAAAAAGTGCTTCTGACCTGGTACTTCAGGTGCCCGGGGTGGGACTCGAACCCACACGGCCCTTGCGGACCAGGGGGGTTTAAGCCCCCCGCGCCTACCGATTACGCCACCCGGGCAGGCGGCGGCACGCTACCGCCGCGGCGTTCGCGCTCCCGGCTGGGTCGAAGCGGCCACGGCCCCCGGGCGCGACGCCCGGCGGTACCAGGCGTCGAGCCGGTCCCGCAGGAAGGTGGCCATCAGGGCCTCGCCCGCGGGGGTGAGGTGCAGCCGGTCGGGAAACACGGCGTCGGGGCGGCGGGCCACGGCCGCGGCCCAGTCGGCCACCTCGAGGTTGGGCCAGCGCAGGGCGGCGGCGCGGATGGCGGCGTTGGTGGCGTCCTGGCCGGGACGGCTGGCGGTGCCGGTCAGCCAGATGACGTGCAGGCCGGACAGGGCGGCCATGGCCTGGTCCAGGGTGCGGCCGAAGGCGCCCGCGTCGCAGCAGTCGTTGTCCCCGAGCTCGACCACGGCCACCGATCCCATCTGCGGCCGGACGCGGGAGAAGACGTCGACCGCCGCCCAGAGGTGGAGTCCGGGCCAGCCCGCCACCACCGCGCGCCACCCGTCGGCCTGCAGGGTCGAGCTGACGGTGGCGGCGGCCGCCACCATCACGGAGTCCCCCTCCACCCACACGCGGCGGGCGGGGGCGCCGACCGACGCCGTGGGGGTCCCCCTGATCCGACCCGGGGAGGCTCCAGAGCCTCCAGCGGTCCGGCCGGCCAAACGGCTCACCGCGGTCAGCGTGGCCCTCGCCGGCTTCTCGGCGGGAAGCAGCGGAGCGAGAGTCGAGAGCAGGAGGCCGCCCGCCAGCAGCGCCGCCAGGACGAGGACGGGCCGGGTCCCCGACGGCCGCGTCCTGCCCATCAGGCCAGAGTGTGCCGCGGCGGCGGGGTCCGCGGGGCGGATCGGACCCGTATTCCGCCGGAGGGAGGGGCCGGGCCCCGCCGCTACGATCGGTCCGTGGCAGGGGACGGGACCGTGGTCGGGCTCCCCCGCACGTCGGGCGCCCTGGTGCCCCTGCGGCGGGAGGAATGGGAGCCGGAGTCCGAGCTCCACGATCCGCGGCTCTCCGACGTCGACGAGTGGGGACGGTCCGAGAACATCCGGGCCCTTGTGCGCCGGCTGTACGACCCGATCTACCGGCAGTGGTTCCGGGCCGAGTGGGACGGGCTGGAGAAGATCCCCACCGAGGGTGGGGCCCTGATCGTGGCCAACCACGCCGGCGCCATCCCCTCCGACGCACCCGTGATCATGCACGGCATCGAGAGCGAGCTGGGCCGGCCCGTCTACGGAATGGCGGACCACTTCTTCAAGGGCCTGCCCCTCGTCGGGACCATGTGGTCCCGGGGCGGGGGGGTGGCCGCCCACCCCGAGAACGCCTACCGCCTGCTCCGGGAGCAGGGCCAGCTGGCCCTGGTCTTCCCGGAGGGGACCAAGGGGCCCGGCAAGCTCTACTCCGAGCGCTACCGGCTGCGGCGCTTCGGGCGGGGCGGGTTCGTGGAGATCGCAATGCGCGCCGGCGTCCCCGTTGTCCCGATCGCGGTGGTCGGGGCCGAGGAGTCGATGCCGATCCTCTGGAAGAGCGGCGCGCTGGCCCGGATCCTCGGGGTGCCCTACGTGCCCCTGACCGCCAACATGCTCATGTTCGGGCCCCTCGGGCTGCTGGCCTACTTCCCGTCCAAGTTCCGCCTCAAGGTGCTCGACCCCGTCACCTTCGACGTGCCGCCGGACCAGGAGCGCTATTCGCGCAGCCGGGTCATGGACCACGCCGAGCAGATCCGCCTCGACCTGCAGGAGACCATCTACGAGATGCTGCGCCAGCGCCGCAGCATCTGGTTCGGCTGAAGTCGGTGGGCAAGCGGGTCCTGATCACCGGCCTCGGCAGCTTCTGGGGGGGCCGGATGGCCCAGGCGCTGGAGGCCGATCCCGACGTCGAACACATCATCGGGCTCGACGTCACCGAGCCCCAGGTGCCGCTGGAGCGCACCGAGTACGTGCGCGCCGATCAGAGCTACTCGATCCTGTCCCGCATCGTGAAGGCCACGCAGGTGGACACCATCGTGCACACCTTCCTGGTCGTGGACTCGACGCGCGTGAGCGGGCGGGCGCTGCACGAGACCAACGTCATCGGCACCATGAACCTCCTGGCCGCGGCCGGCGCCGAGGAGAGCTCGGTACGTCACATCATCGTGAAGTCCTCCGCGCTCGTCTACGGGTCGAGCCGGGAGGACCCTGCCTGGTTCCGTGAATCGATGACGCGGGTCCACCCGCCGCGGACCAGGGTGGAACGGTCGCTGACCGAGGTCGAGGACTATCTGCGCGACTTCGCCGACGACAATCCGCACGTGGTGGTGACGCTTCTGCGCTTCACCAACGTCCTGGGCACCGACATCGTCACGCCGATCTCCCAGGCCCTCGAGCACAGGGTGGCCCCCGCCATCCTCGGCTTCGACCCCCTCATGCAGTTCGTCGAGGAGGACGACGTCATCCGCTGCCTGAAGTTCGTGTTCGACCGCCAGCTGCCCGGGGTCTACAACGTGGCGGGTGACGGGCGCATCCCGTGGAGCGAGGTGGCCCACATCTGCGAGGCACGGGTCGTTCCCGCCCTGCCTCCCGTGCTCACCGGCACGGTGGCCGACACCCTGGCCGCCCTGCGGGTCATGGACCTCCCGCCCGAGCTGCTCGACCTCCTCCGGTACGGGCGGGGCGTCGACAACCGCAAGCTCAAGCAGGCGGGGTTCCGGTACACCTACACGTCGGCAGGCGCGGTGGAGTGCTTCGCCCGGGCCCGGCGGCTGCGCCGGACCATCGGTGAGAGCCGCCCCGCCTACCGCTACGAGCGCGACGTCGAGCAGTTCTTCCGCCGCTCCCCCGCCGTCGTCCACCGGCACGAGGGCTGACCCGGGTGGCCGGCAGCACAGGAAGCCTGGTCCGCCTGGAGGAGCGCGACGGCGTGGCCGTGGTAGTCCTCGAGGACGCCGACAAGCGCAACATGCTCTCCGACGCCATGGTCGCCGACCTGCTGGCGGTCCTCGACCAGGTCGAGGGCTCGGCCACATTGGGGGCCATGGTCGTGACCGGAGCGCCTCCGGCCTTCTGTGCCGGAGCCAGCCTCGGGAACCTGGGCCGGGCCGGGGAAGGAGCCCGCCGCGAGGGTGGGGCCGGACAGTCCGAGGGCCTCCGCGGCATCTACGAGGCGTTCCTCCGGGTCAGCCGGTCTCCGCTGCCGACCGTCGCGGCGGTAAACGGAGCGGCCGTCGGCGCCGGGATGAACCTGGCCCTGGCGTGTGACGTGCGGGTGGTGGCGGAATCGGCCCGCTTCGACACCCGGTTCCTGGAGCTGGGCCTGCACCCCGGCGGGGGCCATACATGGATGCTGCAGCGGGCGGTCGGGCAGCAGACGGCGCTGGCGATGGTGCTGTTCGGCCAGGTGCTCCGGGGCCCCGAGGCGGCGGCCCGGGGGCTGGCGTGGAGCTGCCATCCCGACGGGGAGGTGGTCGACGCCGCCGTCGAGCTGGCGGCGCGGGCGGCGTCGGCCCCGCCCGAGCTGGCCCGGCGGGTGAAGCAGACCCTGCGCGCCGTGGCCACGATCGACGACCACGCCGCCGCCGTGGACACCGAGCTGGAGGCGCAGGTGTGGTCCCTGGCCCAGCCGTGGTTCGCCGAGCGGCTGGCGGCGGTGCAGAAGCGGGTGTCGGGCCCGAAAAGCTGAACAGCTACAACCAGGCGCCGACCAGCTCGGCGCGCCGCTCCTGCCACTCCTCCGACGTGATGGCAAAGCGGAGGTGGTCCTCCCACACCCCGTTGATCTCCACCAGGCGAAGAGCCAGGCCCTCCTCCCGGATCGACAGCTTCTCCATCACCCGCCGGCTGCGGTGGTTGCGGGGGATGATGTCGATCTCCAAGCGGTGCAGCCCGAGGTCCTCGAAGGCGAAGCGCAGCATGCCGGTCACCGCCTCGGACATGAACGAGTTGCCCGCCTGCTTCTGGTCGATCCAGTACCCGACGTCCCCCGACTGCAGGGGTCCCCGCCGGATCGACGACAGATTGACCTCTCCGGCCAGGGCGTTGTCCACGAAGATGCCGAAGGCGTACGCCGTTCCGAGCTGCTGCTCGCGAGCCCGGGCACCGCACCGAGATGCGAACGCGCGCGGGTCGCGCACGACGTCGGGCCGCCCGGGGGCCGTGCGCGGCTCCCAGGGCGTGAGCCACTGCTCGTTGCGCGTGCGGACCTCCAGCCATTGGCCGTAGTCCGCCGTGACCAGGGGCCGCAGGAGCAGGCGACGGGTGCGGATCTCGGGGTCCGTGCTCACCACGACCCCGCCGACGCACTTTTCCGGGTCACCGCCCCAGCACCTCTTCCAGGGCCGACAGCAGCAGGGTGACGTTGCGCGGTCGTGCCGTGTGGCCCATGCAGCCGATGCGCCACATCCTCCCCGCCCAGGCCCCCACCCCACCGCCGATCTCGATCCCGTACCGCTCGAGCAGGGCCCGGCGCACGGCCGCCTCGTCCATCCCGTCGGGGAGCAGGCCTTCGGGCCAGGTGACGGTGGTGAGCTCGGGCAGGCGATTGTCCTTGGGTGCGAACAGCTCGAAGCCGAGCGCCTCCAGGCCCTGCTGCAGCGTCCGGCCACACTGCTCGTGGCGATCGATGGCGGCGGCCAGCCCCTCGTCGAGGATGGCCCCCAGCCCGGCGTGCAGAGCCATGATCATCGTCACGGGGGCGGTGTGGTGGTAGCGCCGGGTGGCGGAGCCGCTGGCCGGGCCCGTGTACTCCGCCAGCATCCCCAGATCCAGGTACCACGACCGGGGCCGCTCGATGCGCCGGGCCATGGCGGCCGGACCGATCGTGAACGGGGCCAGACCCGGCGGGACTCCGAGGCATTTCTGGGTGCCGCTGTACGCCACGTCCACCCCCCACCCGGTGACGTCGACGGTGATGCCGCCGAGCGAGGTGACGCAGTCGACCAGCAGCAGCGCGTCCCCCTTGCCCTCACCGAGCGGCGCCACGTCGTTGCGCACGCCCGTCGAGGTCTCGGCGTGCACGACGGCTATGACCTTCGGTGACGGATGAGCGGCCAGCACCCGCTCCGGGTCCACGGGGCGGCCCCACTCCTGATCGACGCGCACGACCTCGGCGCCGCACCGGGCCGCCACGTCGCACATGCGCTCACCGAAGAGCCCGTTGACCGCCACCACGACCGTGTCCCCCGGCCCGACCAGATTGACGAAGGCGGCCTCCATGCCGGCGGAGCCGGTGCCGGACACCGGCAGGGTGGCGGGGTTCTCGGTGCAGAACACCGTCCGCAGGCGGGCGCAGGTCTCGTCGAGGACGACCAGGAATTCGGGATCCAGGTGGCCCAGCAGTGGACGCTGGAGCGCCCCCGACACCTCGGGATACATGTTCGAAGGGCCCGGGCCCATCAGGATGCGGTCGGACAGCGGCACGGCGGCGGACTCTACGTCCCCAGGAGCCCGATGACGATGCCGTCGAGGATGTCGGCCTCCGACACGAGCAGCTCGTCGAAACCGAAGTGCTCCATGACCGTCACCAGGACCAGCAGGCCTCCGACGATCACATCGGCGCGCTCGGGCTCGAGGCCCGGAACCCTGAGCCGGGAGGCGTGGTCCATTGCGGCCAGCCGCTCGAGCTGGGCGTGCACCCCGTCCCGACGCAGCACGCGGTGGTGCACGGCGTCGCGGCTGTAGGTCTCCGCCCCGGCGTCGAGCACGGCGGCGGTGCTCACGGTCCCCGCCAGCCCGACGAGGCGGCGGGCCGCCGCCACCCGCTCCGAGCCGTTGCGGGTAGCCAGCTCGTCCAGCTGGCCGGCGGCGCCGGCCAGGAGGGCGCTCACCGCGTCCCGGCCCGCCCGGAGCTCGGCCGGGGCGGGTGGGTCGGACGTGAGGAACCGTTCGGTCACCCGGACGCAGCCCACATCCATCGAGACCGCCACCGGCGCGGGCCCGGCGCCGCCCCCCAGGACCAGCTCGGTGGAGCCCCCGCCCACGTCGACCACGAGGAACGGGCCCTCGGCGGGATCGAGCCCGCTGGTGGCGCCGCGGAAGGACAGCGTGCCTTCGGCCTGGCCGCTCAGCAGCTCGGGCCGCACGCCGAGGACGACCGAGGCGCGGTCGAGGAACTCGCCCCCGTTGGCGGCGTCGCGGACCGCCGAGGTGGCCACCGCCCGGGCCCGGGACGCCCCGTGGCGGTCGATGACGGCGCGGTAGCCGGAGAGCACGTCGAGGGTCCGGGCCATGGCGTCGTCGGCGAGGCAGCGGGCCTCGTCGACACCCCGGCCCAGCCTGGTGATGACCATCGTGCGCTCGAGGGTGGCGCCGTCCGGGCCGGCCACGAGCAGACGCGTCGAGTTGGTGCCGCAGTCGACCGCCGCCACCGCCCCGGCGGGGGCGTCAGCCAAGGCGGGCCGCCACCCAGCGGCCCACCGGGTCGTCCCCCCCGGCCAGGTGCCAGGCGTAGTGGGCGTGGAGGCACTTCACTCCCTGGCGGGTGCCGCCCACCCCGCCGGCGGGCCGGGGGCCCGACCAGCCCGGGGGCAGCGCCGCGTCTCGCTCGGCGGCGTAGCGGGCGTGGGCGGCCTCGAGCTCGACGGGGTCGACAGCCGCCTCGGCGGCCCGCACGCCGCCCTCCGACTCGAGCCGGCTGACGGCCTGGCGCGCGGCCGCCCCGACCAGCCAGTAGCGCGTGGGCATCGGCCTGCCGTCGTCCTGGACGGGACCGTTGCGGATCACCACGGGTCGGCCGGCGGCGTCGGTCACCACCACCTCGAACGGTGCCCGGGGCCGGCGGCCCAGGAGCTCGGCCACCTCGGCGGCCTGAGCCGGGCTCACCTCCCCCGCAGCACCCGCCACAGGAGCAGGAGCGCAGCCACCCCGAGCAGGGCCGGCACCAGGCGCTTGGCCACCGGGGCGCCGGCGGTCCCGAGCAGGTCGACGGGCTGGGCGGGGCGGGACTCGATGGTCCGGACGGACGGCCGCTCGGCGCCGTTGGGGGAGTCCCCGGTCTTCTCGGCCGTGGCGGTCGACGCCGCCGCCGCCCCTGGCCCGGAGACCGGGCCCCCGGTTGACGCCGGGCCCCCGGTGGACGCCGGGCCCCCGGCGGAGCCCGAGGCCCCTGCGGAGCCCGACCCGCCCCCGGACCCGGACAGGACGTCGGTCTCCAGCTGGTGCACGAACTGGTCGAGGAGCTTCGAGCTCACGTCGGCAAGCACCCCCCGGCCGAACTGGGCCACCTTCCCGGTCACGGTGAGGTCGGTGGCGATGGCGACCCGGGTGGCGGAGTCACCCTCGGCGGTGAGGGTGGCGGTCACGGTGGCGTTGGCGTTGCCCTGGCCCCGGGTGTCCCTGCCCTCGGCCCGGAGCACGGCCCGTCCCGAGTCGCGCTCGAGGGTCTCGAAGCGGGCCTTGCCCTTGTACTGGGCGGTGATCGGCCCGACCTTCACCTTGACCACGCCGCGGTACTCGTCCCCCTCGACCTCCTGGAGCTCGGCCCCGGGCATGCAGGGCGCGATGCGCTCGAGGTCGGTGAGGACGGACCAGGCCTGCTCGACGGGTACCGAGACCCGGAACTCGTGGTTCAACTCCATCTCAAGAGGTCCTCCACCGTGTCGACATCGATCGGCTCGCCGTCGCACGCTACCTCCACGACCAGCTCGGGCCGTCCGGCCATGAGGGCCCGGGCGCCCTCGTCCCCGCCGGCGGGGAGGAGGTCCCACACGGCGGCGTCGAGGCGCACCGGCGGCCGGCGCCGGCCGCCGAAGGATGCCGCCACGATCGGTCCCCGGGGGGCCCGGGCCACCGCCCGCCACGCCTCGGCCGGGACCAGGGGCTGGTCCCCGAGCCCCACGACCACGGCGGCGTGGCGGCGGTGGCGGGCCCAGTCGACCCCGGCGCGCAGCGAGGTGGCCTGCCCCTCGGCCCAGGCGTGGTTCTCGATCAGGGTCACGCCGTCGGGCACCACGGCGGAAAGGTCGACCGCCCCCTGGACCACGACGGTTTCCTCCAGCCCCGCCGCCAGGGCGGCGTCGACCGCCCACGCCACGAGGGGCCGCCCCCGGAACGGGGACAGGAGCTTGTGGTCCTGTCCCGTGAACCTCGATCCCCCGCCGGCGGCCAGCACCACCGCCGCGACCGTCAAGAGGGCGCGCCGCTCACGATTGCCACAGGACCGAATACAGGGTCTGGGGGGCGGACAGCCCCTTGAGCTCGGCCTGGCGGGCGTCCCCGAAGCGGAACTCCCCCGTCCCGTCGGCCAGCTCCTTGAGCAGCGAGGAGACGACGATCTCCTCCTCGGTGGCCTCCCCGCAGATGCGGCTGGCGATGATCACCGTGCGCCCGAGGAAGTCGTCCCCGTCGCGCACCGTCTCCCCCGTGTGCAGACCCTGGTGCACCCGGATGGGAAGCTCGCCGTGGTCGCGGTTGTAGTCGCTGAAGGCGCGCTGGATGGCGATGGAACAGCGCAGAGCGCGCGACGCCCCGGCAAAGGCCACCATGAACCCGTCCCCCTGGGTCTTCACCTCGTAGCCGCCGTAGGCGGCCAGCTGGCCCCGCACGATCTGCTGGTACGTGCGCACGACGTCCCGCGTGACGAGGTCTCCCAGCGCCTCGGTCATCTGCGTGTAGCCGCAGATGTCGCTGAACATGATCGTGACCGTGCCGTCCGGCGCTGTCGGCACCGACTCGAGGTCCTGCTCGGTCGGGAGGGCCTCCTCCTCCTCCTCGTCCACCGGGATGCCCCAGCGCTGGTCCCACCGCTCCCACTTTCGCTGGAGCCGGTCGGCGTGCCGGGCCACGTGCCGCTGGGCGGTCTCCATGGCCCGCTCGATGCGCTCGTTGATCTCGGACTGCAGGCGCTCGGACAACTCGTCGTGCACGTGGGGCGGCAGCGCTCCCCGCGTCCCCGGCATCCGCGGCATCGGAGGCACCGGCGGCGGATCGAAGGCCCCGGCCCGCCGCGCTCGGCGGTCCTCCCGGCGCCGGGCCCGCGCTTCCTGCGGGAGCGGGTCGGGCTTGGAGCGCACCTGGACGCCACCCATGAACGGGAAGGCCCGCACGACGATGCGGGGGCTGCCCGGGATGATCGGGACGTCGGCCACCTTGATGTGCTTGCCGCCCATGAACGGCACGCCGCTCAGCTCGACCTCGTGACCCTCGGGCACGGTGATGTCGATCCCGCCCATGAACGCCACGGCGGTGACGACCACCTCGGGCGCCTCGATGATCGCCTGGCGGAAGTCGATGTCACAGCCGCCCATGAAGGCCACGGCGTTGACCCGCTCCCCGGTACGCCACCGGCCCTTGCGCGCCGCCCCGCTCATGACCGCCACCACCCAGCGGGTGGCCCGCCGGGGCGCCCGCTCCGGAGGCGGGGCCTCCTGCTCCGAGGGCAGGTCGGACATGACCTGGTCGAGATCTCCCCGGCTCTGGGCCTGCAGGGCCCGGCCCACCCGCTCGGAGAACTCGTCGAGGGTCAGGCGCCCCTCGGTGGTATGGCGGCGCAGCAGCTCGACGACCTGTGCCCGGTCCTCGTCCCCCACCCGGGGCGAAGGGACCAGCTCCCCCGCCTCCCCGTTCACCCGTTCAGTCTGTCATGGTGGATCGGGCCGGCCCGGTCCCGCAGCGACGGCACCGCCACCTTCGGCCCTCCCACCCGCAGGGCGATGATCTCGGCGCAGATCGACACCGCCGTCTCCTCGGGGGTGCGGGCGCCGATGTCGAGGCCGATCGGTCCCATCACCCGGGTCAGGTCCGCCTCGGCCACCCCGGCCTCGAGCAGACGCCTCGTGCGGTCGGTGTGGGTGCGGCGCGATCCCATGGCGCCGATGTAGCCGACCCGGGTCGCCAGCGCCGCCGAGATGGCCGGGACGTCGAACTTCGGGTCGTGGGTGAGGACGCATACGGCGTCGCGCTGGCCGAGGTCCGGCCCCACCTTGGCCAGGTGCCGGTCGGGCCAGTCCACGACGACCTCGTCGGCCATCGGGAAGCGGGCCGGCGTGGCGAACACGGGCCTGGCGTCGCAGACCGTCACCCGGTAGCCGAGGACCTTGGCCACCCGGCCGAGGGCGGCGGTGAAGTCGACGGCGCCGAAGATCACCATCTGCGGCGGGGGGGCGAAGGCCTCCACGAACACCGCCACCTCCCGCTGGTTGGCCTGCCCGTGGCGGCCGTAGTGGCGGGTGGCCGACAGCCCCGACTCGAGGGCGCCGAAGGCGTCGCGGGCCACCACCCGGTCGAGGTCGGCGTCCCCGGTCGTACCCAGCGGCGGCTCTCCCGGGCGGACCAGGAGCTTGGCTCCCGGGCGGGGCAGGGCCTCCCCCGGCTCCGGGGGGATCTCCCAGTCGGTCGAGTCGGTCAGCTCGACGACGGTGGCCAGCGCCACCGGCGCCTCGGCCCGGATCGAGTCGCGCAGGGCCTCGTAGAGACTCACCAGGCTGTCCCGATGACTGGTTTCACCAGTCAAGGGGCTCGACGAAGACGTGGATGGTGCCCCCGCACGTGAGCCCGACGGCAAAGGCCTCGTCGTCGGAGTACCCGAACGTGCACAGACGGGGCTCCCCCGACGCCAGCACGTCCAGCGCCTCGGTGACGACGGCGCCCTCGACACAGCCGCCCGAGACCGAGCCGGCCACCCGGCCGTCCTCGCTTACCGCCATGGTCGCTCCCGGGTCACGGGGCCCGGACCCCTCGAGCCCGACGACCCTGGCCACGGCCACGCGCTGGCCCTGGCCCCGCCACTCGTCGATCTGGTCGAGAACCTCTTTCATGCTCCGATCACCTCCGCGAGGGCCTCCAGGGACGCGAGCGAGTGGCCCTCCACGAAGTTGTCAACGTGCGGGAGGGCCGCCGCCATCCCGCGGGCCAGCGGGGCATAGCCGGGCGTGGCCTTCAGGGGGTTCACCCACACGATGCGGTGGGCCACCCGGTGCAGGCGGCTCATCTCGACCGCCAGCTCCTCGGGCTCCCCCCGGTCCCAGCCGTCGGAGAGGATCACGACGATGGCCCCCCGGGCCATGCCCCGCACGCCGTAGCGGTCGTTGAACGCCCGCAGGCCCTGGCCCAGCCGGGTGCCCCCCGACCAGTCGGGCACGGCCCCGGCCGCCGCCGTCAGGGCGGCGTCGGGGTCGTGGCGGGACAGCTCCCGCGTCAGCCTGGTCAACCTCGTCCCGAGGGCGAAGGCCTCGACCTTTCCCCGCCCCATCACCGCCACGTGGAGGAAGCGGAGCAGGCTGCGCGCGTAGGGCTCCATCGACCCGCTGACGTCGACCAGCAGCACGACCCGGCGGGGGCGCCAGGACGGCTCGAGGTGGGCCCGGCGCACCGGCTCCCCTCCGCTGCGCAGGGCGCTGCGCACGGTCCGGCGGGCGTCGGGCCGGCCCCGCCGCCGGGAGGAGCGCTGCATGCGCCGGGAGCGCCGGCGGGCCGCCTCCATGTGCAGCTCGGCCATCAACCGGCGGGTCTCGGCCAGCTCCTCCGGCGTGCAGGCGGCGAAGTCCTTCTCGCGCAGGGTCTCGGTCGGGCTGTACCGGACCGTGATCGTCCGCGCCTCATCGTGATCGTCCTCGGACGGGGGCGCTTCCCCCTCCTCGTCCGGGGCGGGCTCGTCGAGCTCGATCACCACCTGGTCGGCGGCGGCTTCGATCGAGCCCCGCTCCCGCCCCGCCCAGAAGGCGGCGAAGATCCGGTCGTACACCGGGAAGTCCTCGGGCCGGCGCACGAGGGTGGCCCGGCCCGCCCAGTACACCCGGCTGCGCTCCTCCACGCCCGTGGCCCCCAGCGCCTCGGAGTAGGCCAGGGCGCTACCGACCGGGACGGCCAGGCCGGCCCGGCGCAGCATGCGCACGAACGCCACCGCCATCCGCACGGGGGAGGTGGGGACGGTGGTGTCGGTCATACCGCGCCCACTAGCCGCCTCCGGCGGCGGTGGCTCGGCTCACCAGCTCCTCGACCCCGCCCGCCCGCACCCGCTCGGCGTCCTCCCGGTACTTGAGGACCGTTCCGAGCGTGCGCTCCACCGAGGCCTGGTCCAGCCGGGTCCGACCCAGCGCGGCCAGGGCCATGGCCCAGTCGATGGTCTCGGCCACCCCGGGCGGCTTGTACAGCCCGAGATCGCGCATGGCCTCGACGGCGGCCGCCACCTGACGGGCCAGGCCCTCCTCGACCTCGGGGGCACGCAGGCGGACGATTGCCACCTCCCGTTCGAAGTCCGGGTGCTCCACCCAGTGGTACAGGCAACGGCGCTTGAGGGCGTCGTGGACGTCCCGGGTGCGGTTCGACGTGAGGACCACCACGGGGGGAACCTCGGCGTGGAAGGTGCCGAGCTCCGGCACGGTGACGGCGTAGTCGGAGAGGATCTCGAGCAGGAACGCCTCGAACTCGTCGTCGGCCCGGTCGACCTCGTCGACCAGCAGGACGGGGGCGGGCTGGCCCGGCGGGCCGCCCTCGATGGCGCGCAGCAGGGGACGACGCACGAGGAACCGCTCGGAGAACAGCTCGTCCTCGGCCTGGGCGGCCACGTCGGCCCCGCCCCCCCGCAGCTCGGCCGCCCGCAGGTGCAGGAGCTGGCGGGAGTAGTCCCACTCGTAGACGGCCTGGGACACGTCGATGCCCTCGTAGCACTGGAGCCGGAGGAGCTCACCCCCGGTCCAGCGGGCCAGCACCTTGGCCACCTCGGTCTTGCCGACCCCGGCCTCGCCCTCGAGCAGCAGGGGGCGGTGCAGGGTGAGGGCCAGGAAGACGGCGGTGGCCAGGCCCTCGTCGGCCAGGTAGCCGTGCCGGGCCAGCGCCTCCCCGACCTCGTCCGGCCCCGTTGTACTCGGACCGGCTGGGCTCAGAGACCGGCCTCCTGCAGGGCGCGACGGGTGAGGACGCGGGCCAGGTGGCGGCGGAACTCGGGGCTGGCGTTGTGGTCCCCGGTCGGGTCGGTGCCCTCGGCGGCCTGCTCGGCGGCCTCGGCCGCCGACGCGCCCTGGGCCAGGGCCGCCTCCACCGCCGTGGCCCGCAGCGGGACCGGGGCCATGTTCACGAGCGATACGCCGGTGGTCCCGTTGGAGCGCGCCACCGCGACGCCGACGATGGCCCAGTCCTGGGAGCGGCGCACGAACTTCTGGTAGGCGTGACCGGCGGCGGCCTTCGGAACCCGGATCTCGGTGAGCACCTCGTCGGGCGCCAGCGCCGTCTCGAGGAAGCCGCGGAAGAACTCGGCGGCCGGGATGCTGCGGTCCCCGTTCGGCCCCCGCGCCACCATCGTGCCCCCGAGGGCCAGCACGGCCGCCGGCAGGTCCGACGCCGGGTCCCCGTGGGCGATCGACCCTCCGATCGTGCCCCGGTGGCGCACCTGGGGATCCCCGACCTTGCCGGCGACGTGGGCCAGCAGCGGGACGTGCTGGCCCAGAACGGGGTCGTGGTTGACGTCGTGGTGGCGGGTGAGGGAGCCGATGGCGATGTGGTCCCCCTCGTCGCGCACGTACGACAGGTCGGGCACCCGCGCCATGTCGACGAGCACCGACGGCGTGGCCAGGCGCAGCTTCATGAGCGGCAGCAGGGAATGGCCGCCGGCTATGAGCTTGGCGTCCTCACCGTGCTCGGCCAGGGCCGAGATCGCCTCGGGTACCGAGTCGGCGCGGACGTAGTCGAACGAGGCGGGGATCATCGGGCGCCCGCCGGCGTGCCCGCCACGGCCATCACGGCCTTGACGATGTTGTGGTAACCGGTGCAGCGGCACAGGTTGCCCTCGAGGCCCTCGCGCACCTCGGCCTCGGTCATCCCGCCGGGGTGCTCCTTCACCAGCGACACGGCCGCCATGACCATCCCCGGTGTGCAGTAGCCGCACTGCAGGGCGTGGTGCTCACGGAACGCCTCCTGCATCGGGTGCATCTTGTCCCCCTCCGCCAGTCCCTCGATAGTGGTGATCGAGCGGCCGTCGGCCTGGGCGGCCAGGATCGTGCACGACTTCACGGACTCGCCGTCGAGCAGCACCGTGCACGCCCCGCAGTTGGTGGTGTCGCAGCCGATGTTTGTGCCGGTGAGGCCCAGCTCGTTGCGCAGGAAGAAGACCAGGAGCGTGCGCGCTTCCACGTCGCGCTCCTCAGCCTTCCCGTTCACCGTCATCGAGACCTTCATTTGCCGTTTCCTCCTCGAGCCTGCGAAAGGGCCTGCCACACCCGCTGCGGGGTGGTGGGCATGTCGACGTGGCGCACACCCAGATGTGAGAGGGCGTCGACCACCGCGTTCTGGACCGCCGGCGTCGAGCCAATCGTCCCCGACTCCCCGACGCCCTTCACCCCGAGCGGGTTGAGCGGGGTGGGCGTCTCCATCGGGATCCGCTCGAAGCTGGGCAGCTCGGTCGCGCTCACCATGGCGTAGTCGGCCAGGTTGCCGGTCAGCGGGTTGCCGTCGGCGTCGTAGACGACCTCCTCGAGCAGCGCCTGGGCCACGCCCTGGGCCAGCCCGCCGTGCACCTGGCCCTCCACGAGCAGCGGGTTCACCATCCGCCCGGCGTCGTCGACCGCGACCATGCGCACCACGTCCACCAGCCCGGTGTCCGTGTCGACCTCGACCACCGCCACGTGGGCGCCGAAGGGGAAGCTCGGCCCGGGGGCGGTGAAGTCGACCTCGGCGGCCAGGCCGGCGTCACCGGAGGCCTCGACCAACTCCCCCCACGACCGGCCGACGGCCGGCGTGCCCGCCACGTGGAAGCGGCCCGCCACCTTGTCGAGCACGACGTCGTCGGGGTTGGCCTCGAGCAGCTCGGCGGCCAGCTGACGGGCCTTCACCAGCACCTCCTCGGAGGCCTGGTGCACGGCCACCCCGCCGGACTGCAGGGAGCGTGACGCGAACGTCCCGACGCCCCGGGGCACCTTGTCCGTGTCGGACTGGACGAACTCGATGTCCTCCATGGGGATCCCCAGGGCCTCCGAGACGAGCATCGACCAGGCCGTGGCATGGCCCTGGCCGTGGGCGGACGTGCCGGTGCGGATCCGGGCCTTGCCGTCGGGGAGGATCTCGACGGCGCCGAACTCGGAGCCGGGCATCCCGTTGGTTATCTCCACGTACACCGAGGTCCCTATGCCCAGCTGCCTCGGCTCCCCGGACTTCCGGCGGGCGGCCTGCTCCTTGCGCAGCTGGTCGTATCCCGCCGACTCCAGGACCAGGTCGAGGGCGCGCCCGTAGTCACCGATGTCGTAGGTCGTCCCCGTGGGAGTCGTGTACGGGAACGCTTCCGACGGGATCAGGTTGCGCCTGCGCACCTCGGCCGGATCGATGCCGATCTCGGCGGCGAAGACGTCCATGGCCCGCTCGATGGCCGCCGTGGCCTCGGGCCGGCCCGCCCCGCGGTAGGCGACGATCGGGTTGGTGTTGGTGGCCACCGACCGGCTGGAGAACTCGACCTTGGGGATCTCGTAGACGCCCGTGAGCATGGTGCGGGTGAACATCGGGAGGAAGGCGCCGAGGTTCGGGTAGGCGCCCGAGTCCTGCACCACCGTCAGCCGGTAGGCCTGGAGCTTCCCGTCGCGGCTGCCCCCGAGCTCGATCTCCTGGACCTGGGCCCGGCCGTGGCCGAGCGTGTTCATGCTCTCGGAGCGGGTCTCGGTCCAGCGCACGGGGCGGCCCAGCTGCTTGGCGGCCCAGATCGTGAACAGCTCCTCGGGGTAGCCGCCGATCTTGGCCCCGAACCCCCCGCCGACGTCCGGGGCGATCACCCGCACCTGCGACTCGTCCAATCCGAACGACGACTGCACCGTCGCCTTCACCCCGTGGGGCGCCTGGTTCGACGACCAGTAGGTGAGGCGGCCGTCGGAGGCCCACGTCGCCACCGAGGCCCGCACCTCGAGCGGACAGGGCGCCACCCGCTGGTTGACGATGCGCTGGCGCACCACCACGTCGCACCCGTCGAAGAGCGACTCGTCCCGCTCCCCCTCCGGCATCATCCCGACCGCCGCCAGGTCCTTCGGCATGGTGATCGCCACGTTGGTGCCGGCATCCGGGAACAGGAGCGTGTCCCCGGTGAGCGCCTGCTCCGGGTCGACGACCGCGGGCAGAGGGTCGTAGTCGACGAAGACCATCTCGGCGGCGTCGACGGCCTGCTCGCGCGTCTCGGCCACCACCGCCGCCACCATGTCCCCGACGAAGCGGACCACCCCGTCGGCCAGCCAGGGCCGCGCCATGGCGGGAGGGGCGAAGGGCGCGCCGGGTGGCATCGGGGCCAGGTCGCAGTTCGCCGCGGTGTACACGGCCAGCACGCCCGGGGCCCGCTCCGCCTCCGAGGTGTCGATGGCGGAGATGCGGGCGTGGGCCATCGTGGAGCGGACGTAGACCACGTGGACCGCGCCCTCGAGGCGCATGTCGTCCACGTACGAGCCGCCGACGGTCAGGAACTTCGGGTCCTCCTTGCGCAGCACCCGGTTGCCGAGGATGCTCATCTGTCCGTCCCCCTGTCGTTACGCCTGGCGCGGCCGAGCCGAGGGTAGCAACCGCAGTTACCCTTCCGGCCATGACCGCGCTCACAGGCCAGAAGATCCTCGTCACCGGGCTCACGGGCCAGGTCGGCTTCCCGGTGGCCCGCCGTCTGGCCGAGGCGGGCAACGAGGTCTGGGGCCTGGCCCGTTACAGCGCCAGGGGCAGCCGGGAGCGGGTGGAGGCGGCCGGCGTGCGCCCGGTCACTGCCGATCTGGTCGAAGCCGACTTCTCGGACGTGCCGGACGACTTCGACTACGTCCTGAACTTCGCCGTGCTGCACGCCCCCGACTTCCAGACCGCCCTGGCGGCCAACGCCGAGGGGGCCGGCCTGCTGATGGCCCACTGCCGGGGGGCCCGGGCCTTCCTGCACTGCTCGTCGACGGCGGTGTACCAGCCCAGTGGCCACCACGCCTTCGCCGAGGACGATCCCCTGGGGGACAACCACCGTCCGGCCGGGATGGTGACCTACAGCATCAGCAAGATCGCCGCCGAGGCGGTCGTCCGGGCCTTCGGCCGCCACCTCGGGGTGGCCACCACCATCGCCCGCCTGAACGTCCCCTACGGGGACACCTGGGGGTGGCCGCGCATGATGCTGGACTGGATGCTGGCCGGCAGCGACGTCTACGTGCACACGGACGCGCCCACGCTCTACAACCCCATCCACGAGGACGACATCGTGGCCACGATCCCCGCCCTGCTCGACGCCGCCGCCGTCCCGGCCACGGTCGTCAACTGGGCCGGCCCGGAGACCGTCGGGGCCGAGGAGTGGTGCGCCTACATGGGCCGGATGGTCGGCGTGGAGCCCAAGCTCAACGCCAGCGAGTACGCCATCGCGAGCGTCGCCACCGACATCACCAAGATGCGCTCCCTCGTCGGGGAGCCCAAGGTCGGCTGGCAGGAGGGCTTCCGCCGGCTGGTCGAGACGTCCTACCCCGACCGGGTCAAGACCGCCTGAAGAGCCGGCCCCGGCTCTCTCCTCCGGCCTTCGCGAAACACTTTTCGCGGGCGTATCTGAATCTGCTTATACGCCCGCCCTGAACCGGACGAACCAGCCTGATCCGTACTGGACTGGGCGAGACCTCTGCACGCTCAGTGTCGAAGTCACCACCGGATCCCGCGATTTTCCGGGCGTATATGAATCGTCTCATACGCCCGCCCCAGTTCCATTCTCAACTGGTCGGGGGGCTCTGTAACAACGACGTAACGCCCCGACGTTCCGGCGTGGTGGTGTGCCGGATCAGGCCCGCCTAACTCCAGAACTCCAGCTGGTGGAGGAAGCGGGAGAACAGCCCACCGCCGCCGTGCTGGCCGGCGCGGTCGGGGCGGAAACGGCCGCTCCCCGCGGATGCCGACGGGGCCGCCGAGTTGGATGCCGACTTCGAGGGCCCCGAACCGGACCCGGCGTCACCGGGCAGGGTCACGGGAGGCGCCCCGGGCAGGTGGTAGCCGGGGGCGGGGAGGATGGCGTACTCCTCCTGGCCGGGGCGGACGAGGCCGTAGCGCTGGCGGGCCAGGCGCTCGATCTCGGCGGGGGTCTGGAGCTGGGCCGCCTCGGCCCGCAGCGAGCGGTTGTCCACCGCCAGCCGGGCGGCCGTGGCCCGGGCCTGGCCCAGGGCCGAGCGCTGCTCGACATAGGTCCGCAGCGGGAAGCCCAGGAGGAACATCGCCATGGCCAGGCCCACCAGGAGGGCGAGCGACCAGCGGGCCCGCCGGACCGCCAGGGGGGACACCTCAGCCCCTCGTGCGGGCCAGGGCGGCGCGTCCGCGGTAAGAGGCGGCTTCGCCCAGGTGCTCCTCGATGCGGAGTAGCTGGTTGAACTTGGCCACCCGGTCCGAGCGGCACGGCGCGCCGGTCTTGATCTGGCCGCAGTTGGTGGCCACCGCCAGGTCGGCGATGGTCGTGTCCTCGGTCTCCCCCGACCGGTGCGACATCACGCTGGCGTATCCGGAGCGGGTGGCCAGCTGGACCGTGTCGAGGGCCTCGGTCAGGGAGCCGATCTGATTGACTTTGACGAGTATAGCGTTGGCGACAGACTCTTCGATGCCTCGCCCCAGGCGCTCCGAGTTGGTCACGAACAGGTCGTCGCCCACCAGCTGCACCCGACCGCCGAGGGCGGCGGTCAGGGCGGCCCAGCCCTCCCAGTCCTCCTCGGCCATCCCGTCCTCGAGGGAGACGATCGGGTAGCGGTCGCAGAGGTCGACCCAGTACCCCACCATGTCCTCGGGCGAGAGGGTCCGCCCCTCCCCCGCCAGGTGGTAGGCGCCATCCCGGTGGATCTCGGTGGTGGCCGGGTCGAGGGCTATGGCCACCTCCTCGCCCGGGGTCCGTCCCGCCGCCTCGATCGCCTCCAGGAGCACGCGGACGGCCTCCTCGTTCGACGCCAGGTCCGGGGCGAAGCCCCCCTCGTCCCCCACCGCCGTCGACAGCCCCCGGCCGTGGAGCAGGGAGCGGAGCCGGTGGTACACCTCGGCGCCCCAGCGCAGGCCCTCCCCGTAGGAGGCGGCGCCGACCGGCATGACCATGAACTCCTGCAGGTCGATGTTGTTGTCGGCGTGGGCGCCGCCGTTGATGACGTTCATCATCGGGACGGGCAGGACGTGGGCGTCGGCGCCCCCGACATAGCGGTAGAGCGGGATGCCCAGCTCGTCCGCCGCCGCCCGGGCCACCGCCAGGGACACGGCCAGGATGGCGTTGGCGCCGAGGCGGGCCTTGTTCGCCGTGCCGTCGAGGTCGATGAGGGCCAGGTCGAGGGCCCGCTGGTCGAGGCCCTCCATGCCCTCCACGGTCCTGGCTATCTCCCCGTTCACGTGGCCCACGGCGCCGGTCACGGCCTTGCCGCCGAAGGCGTCCCCGCCGTCGCGCAGCTCCACCGCCTCGAAGGTGCCGGTGGACGCGCCGGAAGGGACGATGGCCCGCCCGCTCGCGCCCGACTCGAGCAGCACCTCGGCCTCGACGGTCGGGTTGCCGCGGGAGTCGAGGACCTGGCGGCCGACGACGGTCTGGATCGAACTCACTGGTCTGTGTTGCTCCTGTTGCCGCTGTTGTAGAAGTTACAACTGTGACCGAGGCATTACTAGGAGCGTTTGATCGCGTCCCATAGGCGGTCCAGCGTCGCCAGGTCGGCGCCGGCCAGGTCGAGGCCCTCCGCCGCCGCCCGCTCCTCGACCAGCCGGAAGCGGCGCACGAACTCGGCGCTGCTGGCGCGCAGGGCGGCCTCGGGGTCCACGCCGGCGTGGCGGGCCACGTTCACCACGCTGAACAGCAGGTCACCGATCTCGGCCTTGACCTCGGGATCGGGCACCTGCCCCGGACCGGCCGGGTGGGCGGCCAGGGCCGACCTGACCTCCCCGAGCTCCTCCTCGATCTTGGCCAGCGGGCCCTCGACCCCGTCCCAGTCGAAGCCGACCGACCCCGCCTTGCGCTGGACCTTGTTGGCGTGGTGGAGGGCGGGGAGGTTGCCGGGCACGCCGTCCATCACGCTCTGGCGGCCCTTCTCCTCCTTCTTGATCCGCTCCCAGTTGGTCATGACCTGCTCGGCGCTGTCGACCGAGATGTCCCCGAAGACGTGGGGGTGGCGGCCGACGAGCTTGTCGTGGATGCCCCGGGCCACGTCGGCCAGGCCGAACTGGCCCTCCTCCGCCGCCAGGGTGGCGTGGAAGTAGACCTGGAACAGCAGGTCCCCCAGCTCCTCCTCGAGGTGGGCGAAGGCGGCCGGCGTCGGCCCCCCCTCCCGGTCCAGTCCCTCGATGGCCTCGAGCACCTCGTAGGACTCCTCCAGCAGGTGCCGGGTCAGGCTGGAGTGGGTCTGCTCGCGGTCCCAGGGGCAGCGCTCCCGCAGGGTCCGCACCAGCTCCTCCAGCCGGAGCAGCTCGGCGCCGACCGGCACCGCCAGACCGGGGACCCACACGCTGGTCAGGTGGTCGGGCTCGAGCGTCCGGTCGAGGTCGTCCCAGGCCACGTTCAGTACCTGCTCGTCCGGCAGGCCGAGGTGGTGCAGCAGGACCGCCCCCGCCGCCGGAGGCTCGGACACGGCCAGCTTCACCCCCGACAGGAGCTCCCGGTTCCAGCACTGGCCCACGACCAGCGGCCCCGTGGAGCCGGCTGCCTCCACCGGGAAGGCGGCGGCGTCGACCAGGCGGGCGCCGGCCGCCATGGGGTCCACACCCAGGCGGTCCCAGGCCAGGTCGAGGAACGACACCCCGGGGACCGTCCGTACCTCCACCCTCGGATCGGCCCGGAGCAGCCCCACGGTGGCCTCGGCCACCCACGGGCTTCCGGGCACGGCGTACACGACCGGACCCCCGCCCGTCGCGGCCCGGTCCCCGGCCGCCTCCACCAGGGCGTCGACGATGGCGGCGTACACGGCGTCGAAGCTCTCGCTTGCCTCGTACAGAGCGTCGAAGGCGCGGGCCCCCGGGACGGCGCCGGCGGCGGGATGGCGGGCGGTGCGCAGGAAGCGGGCCTCGGGAGGGGCAGCCGCTATGGCCCGGGCCGCCTCGGCCGTGACCAGCTCGGGGCCGGCGGGGCCCAGGCCCACCACGACGACCGTGCCCATCGGGCTAGCCGCTGCGGACCTTGGGCGCCGCCGGAGCCACCACCTCGGGCCCGTTGGCGCCCGAGCGCACCCAATGGCCGTAGCGGGCGTCGAGGGTCACATCGGCGCGCGCCACGATCGGCTCGATCACCTGGCCGACGGCGTTCTGGGCGTTCCCGGTGAGCTGCTGACGGATGGCGGTGGCCGCCTCCGAGGCGGACAGCGGCGTGCGCGAGGTCACCTCCACGATGGCCAGGCTCTGCTGGGGCGCCCCCGTCGCCTGGCTCGTCAGGGTGGCAACGACGGGGGGGCTGGGCTGGCCCAGCGGGATGGTGGTGACCGCCTGCCCGACCTCCTGGCCCAGCTGCGAGTACAGGATCCCGGCATGGCACCCGAGCTGGCCGCCGGAGGAGCTCGAGTTGCTGTCGGTCGACTTGGCCTGGGCCTCGGCGGAGAAGGACTTGCCCGCCTTGAGGTCGTTCTCCACCGTGGCCGCCGTGGCGAGGTCCCCGACCACGATCCACTGGGCGCACACGTTCTCCAGGGCGCCGGGGTGGGCGGCCTTGTAGTGGGAGATCCCTGCCGGGCTGATGTCGACGCCGGCGATGGAGGCGGCCAGGGCGGTGAGCTCGGCCTGCCTGCGGACCAGGACGTCCTGGTACGCCCGGGGGAACTTCTCGAAGACGCCGGTCGGGAACTGCCCGCTGGCGGGTATGTCGGCCCGCGCCGCGGCCAGGTCTCCCGAGGTGATCGTGACGCGGCGGCGGGCCAGCTCCTGGCCGAGAACGGCGAAGTCGATCTGGCGGGACAGGACCTGCGAGGCCGCCTGGGTGCTGAAGTTGCCGGCGCCCTGGCCGTTCACGCCGGCCCCGGCCTTCGCCAGGGCGGAGAGCTCGCTGTTGACGTCCGAGGTCGAGATCGTGGTGCCGTTGACCACGGCCGCGTAGGGCGTCACCGGGTTGCACGCCGACGCCCCGACCGTCAGGCCGGCCAGCCCGGCCGCGCCCGCGGCGAGAGACAGGATCTTCTTCACGATGCCCCGCACGTTAGGCAGCGGCTTCCACGGGGACCAGTTGGGACAGCAGCTCGGTCACGGCGTCGGCCGGGTCGGCCTTCGGGGGCAGAGGGACGATCAGCTGGGCCTGGTCCTCCTTGTAGACCGCCTTCGGGTGGAGGCGCTGCAGGCGCATGGCGGCGCTGGCCTTCAGCACCAGCGGGCTGATCCGGGCGGTGGCGGCGCCCGAGGGCACGGGGCGGGCGGCCAGCACCGACACCTCGGTGACCCCGGTGCGGGCGCACTCGGCGCGGAGCCGGCCCACCCGCAGGAGGGCCCGGGCCGGGTCGGGCAGGGGCCCGAAGCGGTCGGCCCACTCCGCCTCGATGTCGTCGACCTCGCCCGCCGTCTTCACCGCCGCCAGGCGGCGGTAGGCCTCGAGACGGAGGTCCTCCCGCTCCACGTAGGTGACCGGCAGGTGGGCGTCGAGGGGCAGGTCGAGCTTGATCTCGGCGGGCGGGCGCAGCTCCTCCCCTTTGAGCTCGGCCACCGCCTCGCTCACCATGCGCACGTACAGGTCGTAGCCGACGGCGGCGATGTGGCCCGACTGATCGCGCCCGAGCAGGTTGCCGGCGCCTCTGATCTCGAGGTCGCGCATGGCGATCTTGAACCCGCTGCCGAGCTCCGTGTGCTCCCCGATCGTGCGCAGCCGCTCGTAGGCCTCCTCGGGCAGCTTCTGGTCGGGAGGGAAGAACAGGTAGGCGTAGGCGCGCTGGCCGGCGCGCCCGACCCGCCCCCGCAGCTGGTGGAGCTGGCCCAGGCCCAGACGGTCGGCGCGGTCGACCACGAGCGTGTTCACCGTCGGCATGTCGATGCCCGACTCGATGATCGTCGTGCACACGAGCACGTCGTAGGCGCCGTCCCAGAAGTCGAGCACCACCTTCTCGAGGCTGCCCTCGTCCATCTGCCCGTGGGCCACGGCCAGGCGGGCCTCGGGCACCAGCTCGGAGATGCGCCGGGCCACGGCGTCGATGTCGCGCACCCGGTTGTGCACGAAGAACACCTGGCCCTCGCGCAACAGCTCCCGGCGGATGGCCTCCGAGACGGCGCGCTCGTCGAACTCGCCCACGTAGGTGAGGATGGGCTGGCGCTCGGCGGGCGGGGTGTTCAGCAGCGTGAGGTCCCGGATGCCCGTGAGGCTCATCTCGAGGGTGCGCGGTATCGGCGTGGCGGTGAGCGTGAGGACGTCGACGTCGGCGCGCAGGCCCTTGATGGCCTCCTTGTGGGTGACGCCGAAGCGCTGCTCCTCGTCGACCACCAGCAGGCCGAGGTTGTGGAACTGCACGTCCCCGGACAGCAGCCGGTGGGTGCCGATCACCACGTCGACGGCGCCGGTGCGCACGCCCTCGATGACCGACTTCGCCTGCGCCGGCGTGAGGAACCGGGACAGCACCTCGACGCGCACCGGGTAGGGGGAAAAGCGGTCCGAGAACGTCTGGAAGTGCTGCTGGGCCAGCAGGGTCGTCGGCACCAGCACGGCAACCTGGCGTCCGTCCTGCACGGCCTTGAAGGCGGCCCGGATGGCCACCTCGGTCTTGCCGAACCCGACGTCCCCGCAGACGAGCCGGTCCATCGGCACCGGCGTCTCCATGTCCTCCTTGACGGCGGTGATGGCCTTCAGCTGGTCGGGCGTCTCGACGTACGGGAACGCCTCCTCCATCTCGGCCTGCCAGGGCGTGTCGGCGGGGAAGGCGTGGCCGGGCGTCGTCACCCGGCGGCGGTACAGCACGACCAGCTCCTGGGCAATCTCGCGCACGGCGGCGCGCACCTTCTGCCTGGTCCGCTGCCAGTCGGCCCCGCCCAGGCGGGACAGCGACGGCGTCTCCCCGCCCGTGTACGGGGTCACGGCGTCGATCTGGTCCGACGGGACGTAGAGCTTGTCCCCGCCCCGGTACTCGAGCAGGAGGTAGTCGCGCTCCGCGCCCCCGATGGCGCGCGTGACCATCCCGCCGTAGCGGGCCACGCCGTGCTGGTGGTGGACGACGAAGTCCCCGGGCGCCAGGTCGTCGAAGAAGCCGGAGTCGATGGCCCGGGCCTTGCGGCGGGGGCGTCGGTGGGCCCGGTGCCGGCCGGTCACGTCCGACTCGGCCAGGACCGCCAGCCGGGCGGCGCCCAGCACGAAGCCGCGCTCGAGCGGGGACACGACGACCGTCACGCCCGGAGCCGGCGGCCCCTCCGCCGGTGCGCCGTCGCGCACGACCAGGCCCTCCTGGCGGAGGAGGGCGGTGATGCGGGCGGCGCTGCCTTCGCCCTCGGCGGCCACGACCACCCGGTGCCCGTCGCGGGCCAGGGTGCCGAGCTGGCGGGCCAGCCGGGTGGGATCCCCCACCACCGGGTCCCACCCCTGGGCCGGCACGGCCGGGGTGTCGGGGCCCTCCGCCGCCGGCAGCAGCGACCACACGGCGGCGTCGGTCCGGGCCAGCAGACGGTCGAAGGGGAGATGGAGGGGAGGGAACCCGCCGGCGCCCCCGCCGTCGGCCCCCTCCGGCCGGGCGTTCCACGTCTGGGCCAGGGTGTCGGCCAGGGCCGCCTCCTCGTCGAGGACCTCCCCGGCCCGGTCGCGCATGCGCCTCGGGTCCACCAGCAGCACCTGGCCCTCGGAGCCGAGCAGGTCGGTGAGGAGGCGCTCCTCGGGCGCCAGCCAGGGCAGCCACGACTCCATGCCGTCGAAGACCAGGCCCTCGGCCAGCCTCTCCCACTGCCCGCGGGCCCAGGGCTCGGCCTTCAGGAGCCCCTGGGCCCGGGCCCGGACCGCCTCGTCGGGAAGAACCTCCCGGCACCCGAAGATCTCGACCCGGTCCCGGTCCTCGGTCGAGCGCTGGTCGAACACGTCGAAGTCGGTCAGCCGGTCGACCTCGTCCCCCCACAGGTCGATGCGCACGGGACCGTCCGCCGTCGAGGGGAAGACGTCGACGATCCCGCCCCGCACCGCCACCTCGCCGCGGTGCTCGACCTGGTACTCGCGTCGGTAGCCCATGCCGACGAGCCGGGCCACCAGCTCCTGCTCGTCGACCTGGGTCCCCCGCTCGACCACGATCGGGCCCTGCTGCGGCCCGGCGGGGCCGAGGCGCTGGATCAGGGCCTTGGCGGTGGCCACGACCACGCGGGCCGGGCGGCCCTCGGCCAGGCGCCAGATCGTGCGCAGCCGGCGCCCCATGGTCTCCACGCCGGGGCTGACCCGCTCGAAGGGCAGCGTCTCCCACGGGGGGAACCAGTCGACCTGATCGGGCCCGAGGAACATCTCGAGGTCGTGGACCAGGCGCTCGGCATCGGCGGTGGTCGGGACCGCCACCAGCAGGGGTCGGCGCTCGGTCAGGTGCGCCAGGGCGGCGATGGTGATGGCCCGGCCCGGCTCGGGGACGGCCAGGGTTCCGACCGAGGCGCCCAGGTTGGCGGCCAGGGCCGGCACCTCCCGCAGGAGCGGGGGCAGCGTCTGCAGCAGAGCGGTCATCGGCTGTTGAAACGGTTCATCGCCACGTCCACACCATCTTCGAGGATGCACTCGACGGCGTCGGCGGCCACCTCGACGGCCACGTCGAGCTGCTCCCGCTCCGCCTTACCCGGCGCCCGCAGGACGTGGTCGGCGCCGGACATCCGACCCGGCGCCTTGTCGATCCCGATCCGCACCCGGGCGAAGCCCTTCTCGTGGAGGTGCTCCCCCACCGACTTGAGGCCGTTGTGGCCCGCCGTGCCGCCGCCCATCTTCACCCGCACGACCCCGACGGGCAGGTCGAGCTCGTCCTGCACGATCACCAGGCGGGACAGGTCGTCGATGCCGTACCGGCGCACCAGCCTCACCACGGCCCAGCCCGAGTCGTTCATGTACGTCTGGGGGAACGCCAGGGCCAGCCGCCGGGGCCCCACCACGGCCTCGGCCACCAGCGAGCGCTCGTTGCGCGACAGCTTGAGCCGCTGCCCGTGGCGCTCGGCCAGCACGGCCACCACCCGGGCGCCGAGGTTGTGACGGGTCCGCTCGTACTGGGGCTCGGGGTTGCCCAGGCCGACCGCCAGCAGGTCGGCGGGGGTCCCGCGTCGGGGACGGAGCAGCGCGCCTTAGGCCTCGGGCGCGGCGCCGCTCTCGGCCTCCGCACCCTGGCCCGCCTCGCCGCCCTCGGCCGCGGCCTCCCCGGCCGCCTCGGCCCCCTCCGGGGTGGCGGCCGCCTCCGCCTCCGCCTCGGCCTCCTCGGCCTCCACCGCGGCAATCTCCGCCGCCGCCTGCGGGGGCTGGCCCACCACCACGGCGGCCTCCGGATCGACGTCGGTCGAGACGCCGGCGGGCAGCTTCAGGTCCCCCACCCGGATGGTGGCCCCCACCTCGAGGGCGGAGATGTCCACCTCGAGGGCGTGGGGGATCCGGTCGGGCGTGGCGTTGACCGTGAGCGAGTACAGCTCCTGGGCCACCACGCCGTCGTCCCGGTGCACCGCCTCCGCCTCCCCCACCAGGGTGACGGGCACGTCGACGCTCATGACCTCGTCCCGGCGCACGATCTGGAAGTCCACGTGGACCACGGTGTGGCGGACGGGGTGGCGCTGGATGACCCGGGCCATGGTCAGGTGGCTCTGGCCGTCGACGTTCATCGAGAGCAGGGCGTTGACGCCGGCGTCGGTCGACAGGGCGGCGCGGAGGTCACGCCCGTCCACGGCCACGGGGATCGGGTCGATGCCGTGCCCGTAGATGACGCCGGGGATCTTCCCCTCCCGGCGCAGGCGGGCGGCGGGCCGGGTACCCGGCGTGCGGCCGGTGTCGGCGACGATCGTGATCTCGGGCATCGGGGACGCGCTCCACTCACTGCTGGGGAATCAGAACCGCCGGATTCTAGCGGGCCCGGCTACGCCTGGTTCTCGCCCCCGAAGATGTCCGAGACCGAGGTGTCCTCGAAGATGGCGTCGATGGCGGCCGCCACGATCGAGGCGATCGAGAGGACCTCGAGCTTGTCGAAGCGGAGGTCCTGGGGCATCGGCAGGGTGTTGGTGACCACGACCCGGGAGATCGGGGCGTTCTTGAGCCGGTCGATGGCGGGGTCGGACAGGATGCCGTGGGTGGCCATGGCCCACACGTCGCTGGCGCCGTGGGCCACCAGCAGCTCGGCCGCGGCGCACATGGTGCCGGCGGTGTCGATCATGTCGTCGACCACGATGCACGGGCGCCCCTCGACCGAGCCGACGACGCTGCGAGCCTGGACCTGGTTGGCCACCTTGGTCTCGCGCCGCTTGTGGACGATGGCGATGTCGGCGTCCAGGTGCTGGCCGAACTGCTCGGCCACCCGCACCCGGCCGGCGTCGGGTGCCACCATGACGGGGTCGGCACCGACGTTGTGCCGGATGTAGTCGAGCAACGCCGGCATGGCCCGCAGATGGTCGAAGGGACCCTCGAAGAAACCCTGGATCTGGCCGGAGTGCAGGTCGACCGACACGATCCGCTGCGCCCCCGCCGTGCGCAGCATGTCCGACACCAGGCGGGCCGTGATCGGCTCCCGCCCCGACGCCTTGCGGTCCTGGCGGGAGTAGCCGAAGTACGGGCACACGGCCGTGATCCGCTTGGCCGAGGCCCGCTTGGCGGCGTCGATCATGATCAGCTGCTCCATGATCGACTCGTTCACGTCGCGTCCGTGGGTCTGGAAGATGAAGACGTCCCCGCCCCGGATGGACTCGTTGAACCGACAGTGCATCTCCCCGTTGGCGAACTCGGAGAGGTTCGGCTCTCCCAGCCGCACGCCGAGGTGGTCGGCGATCTCCTGGGCCAGCTCGGGGTGCGAGCGCCCCGCATACAGGTCGAGGCGCTTCTTGGTGACGAGCTCCACTGTCAACTCCCTTCCCCCAGCCGGTGCTCGAACGGGGGAACGATCTCACCGGGGCGCACACGCGCTCCCGGGTCCAGCACGACGAAGGGGCCGACGCGCGCCCCTTCCCCGATCTCGGCGCGGACAGCCACCGTCTGCTCGATGACCACGTCGTCCCCGACGATGCAGTCGACAAGTCGGGCGTCGGGCCCGAGCACGGCGTTGCGCCCCACCACGGTCGTGCCCTGCAGGACCGTGCCTGGGAACAGGGTGACGTCGGACGCCAGCTCGACCTCCGTCTCCACGTAGGTGCGCTCCGGGTCCACCATGGTCACGCCCCGGCGCATCCAGCGCTCGTTGGTGCGGTCCCGCAGCTCCGCCTCCGCCACCGCCAGCTGGGCCCTGTCGTTGACGCCGGCCGTCTCCATGGGATCGGCGGCCACCAGCGACGCCACGTTGTAGCCGGCGTCGTGGATCACCGCGATCACATCGGTGAGGTAGTACTCCCCCTGGGCGTTCTCAGGGTTGAGGCGCCGGAGGGCGGGAGCGAGCACGCTGCGCCGGAAGCAGTAGATGCTCGTGCACACCTCCTGGATGGCGCGCTCCTCGTCGTCGGCGTCGGCCTCCTCGACCACCCGGGCCACCCGACCGTCGCGTGAGCGGATGATGCGGCCGTAGCCGAAGGGCTGCTCGAGCCGGGCCGTGAGCAGGGTGGCGGCGGCGTCGGCCTCCCGGTGGGTGCGGACGAGGGCGGCCAGGGTCGGCGGCCGCAGCAGGGGGGTGTCCCCGGGCAGGACCAGGACGTCGACGTCCTCGTCGTCGTCGAGGTCGTTGGGCAGCCCGGTCAGCCCGACGGCGGCGGCGTCACCGGTCCCCCTCTGGGCCCGCTGCTCGACGAACTCGATGGGGGTCTCGGGGGGCCCCACCTCCTGGAGCTTCTTCACCACCCGGTCGGCACCGTGGCCGACCACGACCACGACCCGCTCGGCCGCCACCTCGGTCAGGGCGTCGATCACGTGGGCCACCATGGGCCGGCCGCAGAGCAGGTGGAGGGGCTTGGGGCGCGAGGAGCGCATCCGGGTACCTTCGCCCGCTGCCAGCACTACGGCGGTGAGGCGTCTGGAAGGCACTGCGGTCCTTTCTACCTGAACGACTCTCGCTCGGGGGGGAGGGCTCGAACCTCCATTCCCGGATCCAAAGTCCGGCGTCCTACCATTGAACGACCCCCGACAGTCACCCCGGGCTCCGGCCTTCGACCCTATAGGGGAGCGCCCACTAACCTTCCCTGCAAATGGGTTCTCTTATAAAGAAGCGCCGCAAGCGCATGAGGAAGAAAAAGCACAAGAAGATGTTGAAGGCCACGCGCTGGCAGCGCCGGGCCGGGAAGTAGACCGAGCGGCCGCCCTCAGGGGCGGCCGTTGCGCGTGACGACCACCGCGCCCGCCGGCCCCTCCCAGTCCCGGGGACGGAACGGCCCCACGAGGTCGGGCCAGGCTCCCTCCACGAACCAGGTCGAGCCGCTGCCGGCCAGCACGGCCGCAGCACCGGTTGCGTCCCCGAGGGCGTCCCGCCACACCGCCAGCCGGGGCTCGACGGCCAGGGCGGCCGGCTCGAGGTCGTTGGGGCCGAGGGCGGTGGGGCCGCCCAACTCGTCCCAACGGGCGTAGGCGGCGGCGGTGGGGACCCCGAACGGAAGGAGGAGAAGGGTCGCCTCCAGCCCGATCTCGGGCAGTGGCTCCACCTCCTCGCCGATGCCTGTGACCCGGGCCCGCCCGCCGGTCAGGCAGAAGGGGACGTCGGCGCCGAGCGCCGCCGCCAGCGCCAGTCCGGCCCGGTCGGGCGCCACCCCGGCCCAGCGCAGCACGGCGGCGGCGTCGGCCGACCCCCCGCCCAGCCCCGCCCCGGCCGGGATCCGCTTCACGAGCCGCACGGCGGCGCGCCGGCCCACCGCCGCCAGCCCCCGCCGCACCAGGTTCTCCGGTCCCGTCGGAACCGGGCCGTGCCCCTCCAGGGGCGTGCGGTCGACGACCTCCAGACCGTCACCGGGGCCGATCTCGAGCTCGTCGGCCAGCTCGAGGCTCACCATCTCGGCGTCGAGCAGGTGGAGCCCGTCGGGCCGGACCCCCGTGATCCGCAGCGTGCGGGTGAGCTTGGCCGGCGCCCGCACCAGGGCCGGGGGCTCCACGCCGGTCATGGGGCGGCCGCCGCCAGCCGGCCCCACTCCTCGACGCCGAGATCCTCGGCCCGGGCGGTCGGCTCCACGCCGGCGGCCAGGAACGCCTCGGGGCCGACCACTCCCGCCAGCGCCCCCCGGAGCATCTTGCGCCGCCGGCCGAAGCCGGCGGTGACCACCTCGGCCAGCCGGGAGTAGGCGACGACCGCCGGGTCCACGGCGGGCGCGGACCGGCGGACGATCCGGACCAGGGCCGAGTCGACGCGGGGGCGGGGGACGAAGACCGTCGGCGGGACCGTGCCGACGACCTCGGCCCGGGCCCAGTAGGCCACCTTCACCGAGACCGCCCCGTAGACGCGGCTCCCCGGCGGGGCGGCCAGGCGCTCGCCCACCTCCTTCTGGACCATCACGAGCATCCGCTCGATGGCCGGCACGCCCTCGAGGAGCTCGATGACCAACGGGGTCGCCACGTTGTACGGGAGGTTGGCGACGAGCACCCAGCCTCGGCCCGGCAGGACGGAGGACCAGTCCAGACGGGTGGCGTCGGCCTCGACGATCGTGACTCCGGGCGGCGCCACCTCGTCGCGCAGCACGGCGGCCAGGCGGCGGTCGACCTCGACGGCCGTGACCGACGCCCCCGCCGCCGCCAGGGCGGTGGTGAGCGAGCCCAGCCCGGCACCGATCTCGACCACACGGTCCCCCGCTCCCACCCCGGCCAGGCGCACGATGCGCTCGGCTGTGTTGGGGTCGACGAGGAAGTTCTGTCCGAGGGCCCGGCTGGGGCGCAGCCCGTGGGCGGCCAGCAGCTCGGTCAGCCGCGCCCGCCCCAGGGGCTCACCACGAGATGCGGACCTGGATGACTCCTTCGGAGGGGGAGGCAATCTGGGAGAACGTACTTTCCGACAGGTCGATGATCCGGCCACCGGAGTACGGGCCGCGGTCCTCGACCGTGCAGTGGGTGGTGGCCCCGTTGGCCAGGTTGGTGACCGTGACGACGGTGCCGAAGGGCAGCGAGGGGTGGGCGCACGTGCCCGCCGGGGCCTGGTACCACGACGCCGAACCGGTCTCCGAGTTCGACGAGGACCCCGAGGTCGTCGTGGTCGTCGGCCGGGTGGTCGTGGTCGTGGTCGGCGGCCGCGTGGTCGTAGTGGTGGGCGGCCGGGTCGTGGTGGTGGTCGGGGCCTGGGTCGTCGTGGTCGCGGGGCGGACCGCCGCCCGCTGTGGTGCGCTTGCGACCGTCGTCGTCGTGCTGGCCACCGTGTCGGGCGAAGCGACATCCGCCGTCGGCACCGCCGGGCTGGCCGCCTGGATGCTCACCATGCCGGCTCCCGACGCCGCCGCCTCGAGGGAGGCCAGCTGGTCGGCGGTCAGGGGTGCCTGGTCGGACCGGCTGGCCGCCGCCGACGCCGAGTGGGCATCGCTTCCCGTCGCCACCCGCACCTGCCGGGTGGCGGGCGCGGCCACGCGGGCCGGCGCCGAGCGGTGCAGCAGCAGCGGGGCCACGAGCACCGAGGCGCACAGAGCCACGGGTAGCAGAAGGCGGCGGGGGTTGGGGTCGGCGTCGCTCATAAGCGTGCGCGCGGCCGGGCCGAAGCGGCTCCGCCCGCTGCCCTCCGGCGGAGCCCGCCCGAGGACCGGGGCAGGCTAGACAGCACTCTCCGCGGCCGGCAACCCGAGTGCTCGCGATCGCGAGCAGCTGGCGGGCGGCGGGAGCGGTCAGGAGAGGCCGAACGCCGCCGCCGCCGCCGCCCAGGTACTGGCCGCCACCTCTGCCGGATCGACCCCCCGGACCGCCGCCACGGCGGCCCCGACGACGGCAACCAGCGCCGGCTCGTTGCGTCGGCCCCGATGGGGCACCGGGGCCAGGAAGGGGGCGTCGGTCTCCACGAGCAGGCGGTCGGGGGGACACAGGGCCGCCGCCTCCCGGACCTCGCCGGCGTTGCGGAAGCTGACGATCCCGGAGAACGACAGGTAGGCCCCGAGGTCGAGGCAGCGCCTGGCCTCCTCGGGCCCTCCGGTGAAGCAGTGGAACACCGTGCGCTCCGGGACCCCCTCCGCCCGCAGCACGTCCCAGGTGTCGTCCCACGCCTCCCGGCTGTGCACCACCAGGGCCAGACCCAACCGGCGGGCGGCGGCTATCTGCTCGGCGAAGGCCCTCCGCTGCTCCGCCCGGGGGCTGTGCTCGTAGTGGTAGTCGAGACCGCACTCCCCGACCGCCACGACGGCGGGGTCTCCGGCCCGGGCCTCGAGCAGGGCCAGCACCTCGGCCGTGCCGGTGACGGCGTCGTGGGGGTGGAGCCCGACCGTGGCCCAGAGCCCGGCCGCGGGGCCACCCAGGGCGGCGCCCACGTCGAGGGCCCGCTCGGACTCGGCCGCGTCCGTCCCGACGAGCACCATCCGCCCCACGCCCGCCGCGCGGGCCCGGGCCACGCTGGCGCCCGGGTCGGCGTCGTCGAGGACGTGGCAGTGGGAGTCGGTCCACACCGGGCCGAGCGCCGCCGGGTCAGGCCTGCTTGCGGGGGAACAGCGGCTCCCCGGTGAGGACCTGGAGGCCCCCCGGGTACCCGCCCCATGCCACGGCCTCGGGCAGCCGCTGGTCGGCCGGGCTTCCGGGCAGCCCGATCCGCCGCCACACCTCGGCACAGGCGCCGGGGACGGCCGGGTGGGCCAGCACCGCCACCACCCGCAGGGCCTCGAGGGCGTCCCCGAGCACGGCGTCCACGGCGGGGCCGGGCTCGGCCCGCCACGGCTCGGCCGCCTCCAGGGCGGCGTTGGTCTCGCGTATCACCTGCCAGGTGGCGTCGAGGGCCTCGCTGGGGGCTATCCGCCGCCAGGCCTCGTCGGCCCGCTCGAAGGCGGCGGCCACGACCGGCGCCAGCGCCGAGTCGGGCCGGGGCGCCGGGCCCACGCCGCCGCACTTCCGGTTCACCACGGTCGTGACCCGGGAGAGCAGGTTGCCCAGATTGTTGGCGAGGTCCCCGTTGTAGCGGGCCACCATCCCCTCGTAGGAGAACTCCCCGTCGGCCCCGAACGGCGTGTCCCGCAGCAGTTGGTAGCGGAACCCGTCCACGCCGAAGTCGGCGGCGAGGTCGGCGGGGAAGATCTGGTTGAAGCGGGTCTTGGACATCTTCTCGCCGCCGACCAGCAGGTAGCCGTGCACGGAGATCCGCTGCGGAGGCTCGACGCCGGCGGCCAGGCACAGCGCCGGCCAGTACACGCAGTGGAAGCGGAGGATGTCCTTGCCGATCAGATGGTGCACGGCCGGCCACCAGGTGGCGAACCGCTCGGGTTCCACGCCGTAGCCGATGGCGGTGGCGTAGTTGATGAGGGCGTCGTACCAGACGTAGAAGACGTGGCGCTCGTCCCACGGGACCCGGACGCCCCACGTGATCGAGGTCCGGCTGATCGACACGTCGTCGAGGCCCTGGCGGATGATGCCCAGGGCCTCGTTGCGCTTGGCCTCCGGCGTCACCGCCCCGGGGTTGGCCGCGTACCACTCGAGCAGGCGGTCCTGGAGCCGGGAGAGCCGGAAGAAGTAGTTCTCCTCCTCCAGCCACTCCACCGGGGTGAAGTGCTGCGGGCAGGTCTGGCCCTCCCCGAGCTCGGACTCCCGGTAGTAGGCCTCGCAGGCCACGCAGTACCAGCCCTCGTAGGTGTCGCGCTCGATGTGGCCGTTGTCGTAGGCGGCCTGGAGGAACGCCTGCACCGAGACCCGGTGGCGCTCCTCGGTCGTGCGGATGAAGTCGTCGTAGTCGATCTCGAGCAGCTTCCACGCCTCGATGAAGCGGGCGGCGGTTCGATCTGCCTGTTCCTGGGGAGAAAGACCGGAGGCGTCGGCCGCCCGCTGCACCTTCAGGCCGTGCTCGTCGGTGCCCGTCAGGAAGAAGACATCGTCACCGGCCAAACGGTGCCAGCGGGCCACCGCGTCAGCAATGACGGTGGTGTAGGCGTGCCCGATGTGGGGCACGTCATTCACATAATAGATGGGGGTCGTCAGGAACAGGCGTCCCATGAATTCCGTACCCTACCGACGGTCGAACAGGAGTCCCATGATTAAGGCGACCGGGCTGCCACGGCGGATCGATCATCTCGGGCGCATCGTCGTACCGGTCGAGATGCGCCGGATGCTCGAGATCAGCCCCGGTGACGAGCTCGAGATCTCGGTACAGGGTGACTCGATCACCCTGTCGCCCCTGAAGAAGGGCTGCGTGTTCTGCGGCACCGAGGAGGGCCTGCGGACCTACCGGGACAAGGAGATCTGCCCCAGCTGCGCGAGCGAGCTGCGCACCAGCTTCAACGGATCCCACGAGCACTACGAGCACCAGGAGCACCACGAGTAGGGGAGCTCAGCGCAGGCGCAGGGCCACCTCGTAGGCCTTCCGCCGCGCCACGTCGAGCTCCTCGGCCACGGCGTGGGCGGCGTCACGGGCCGAGTCCCCGGCCTCCAGCCGGGCGCGGACGGCAGCCTCGATCGCCTCGTCGGGCAGGTCCCCCTCCGATGGGGGCCGCCCCGCCACCACGATCACGTGCTCCCCGCGGGCGGGGGCGGCGCCGGCCAGGACCGCGGCCTCCCCCAGCGGCCCCCGCCACACCTCCTCGTGCAGCTTGGTCAGCTCCCGGGCCACGGCCACCCGCCGGCCCGCCCCGCAGACCTCGGCCAGGTCGGCCAGGGTGGCGGCCACGCGCGGCGGCGCCTCGAAGATGACCGTGGTGCGGTCCTCGGCGGCTATCTGGCGCAGCCGGGCGGCCCGATCCGCCCCCTTGCGGGGCAGGAACCCCTCGAACGCGAAGCGGTCGGTGGGCAGCCCGCTCGCCACCAGGGCGGCCAGCACCGCCGAGGGACCCGGCACCACCTCGACGGGCAGGCCGGCGGCGGTGACCGCCGCCACCAGACGGGCCCCGGGGTCGGAGACGGCGGGCATCCCGGCGTCGCTCACCAGCACCACCCGCTTGCCCTCCCGCAGCCAGGCCACGACCTGGGCCACGCTCCGGGCCTCGCGGTGGGCGTGGACCGCCACCAGGCGCCGTCCCCTGATGCCGGCATGGGTCAGCAGCTGGCGGGTCCGGCGGGTGTCCTCGCACACGATCACGTCGGCGCCCTCGAGAGTGGCCACGGCGCGCGGGGTGAGGTCACCCAGGTTCCCGATGGGGGTGCCGACCAGCACGAGCGCCCCGCCTGCCCCGGCGCCCGTCACTCCTCGACCTCGACCTCCAGCTTGTCCCCCGGGCGCAGGCACCACCGCTCGAAGGAACCGGCCGGGGCCTCGATGACGCACCTCGAGCGCAGCCGGGGCAGGACCAGCCGGAACGGGGAGACGGCGCTGACCACGTCGACTACGACCATCTGGCCGTCGCAGAAGGCCACGTCGACGGGGAAGCGCATGCCGACGGTGTGCACGGCGCGGGCGGGCCGCAGCAGCACGGCACCTTCCAGGCCGTCCCGGCCCCGCAGGCCGCGCAGCCGGGAGGCGCGGGACACCATGACCTCGACCGAGGCCAGCACCTGCTTGTCGCGCATCAGCCAGGGCAACGATCCCCCCGTCAGACGTTGAAGCGGATCTCCAGCACGTCCCCGTCCGCGACCTCGTAGTCCTTGCCCTCGACGCGCAGCTTGCCGGCGTCGCGCGCCGCGCTCCACGACCCCAGCCCGAGCAGCTCGTCCCACCTGATGACCTCGGCCCGGATGAAGCCGCGCTGCAGGTCGGAGTGGATGACCCCGGCGCACTCGGGGGCCTTGGCCCCGGCCCGGAAGCTCCACGCCCGCGACTCCTTGTCCCCGGTCGTGAGGAAGGTCCGCCGGCCGAGGAGGTGGTAGGCGGCACGCGCCACCCGGGGCAGCGCACCCTCCCCCAGTCCGAGGCCCTCGAGCAGCTCGACCCGCTCGGCGGCGTCGAGCTGGGCCGCCTCGGCCTCCAGCTGCACGCTCACTCCCAGGGCCTCCCCGGCGCCCCCGAGCTCGTCGGCCACCGGCTTCACCAGGGCGTCGGCGTCGGCCAGCTGCCCCTCCCCGAGGTTCACCACGGCCAGCACGGGCTTGTCGGTGAGCAGGAAGAACGAGGCCAGCTCCCGCTTGTGGTCGGCGGGCAGCCCGGCCCGGTACAGCGGCGTGCCGGCCTGGAGGAGCGGCAGGGCGGCGTCGAGGGCCTCGACCTGGCCGGCCAGGGCCTTGTCGGCCCGCGCCGCCTTGCGCTTCTTCTCGATCTGGGACTCGACGGTGGCGGCGTCGGCCAGCACCAGCTCCAACTCGAGGACGGCCAGGTCCTCGACCGGGTCGGTCCCGCCCACGACCTCGGGGTCCTCGAACGCCCGGAGGACGTAGAGAAGGGCGTCGGACTCGCGGATGCCGGCCAGGAAGCGGTTGCCCAGGCCCTCGCCCGTGGCCGCCCCGGCCACCAGGCCGGCTATGTCCACCAGCTCCACGGTGGCGGGGACGGTCTTCTTCGACCGGCTCATCTCGGACAGGGCGGCCAGGCGGTGGTCGGGAACCTGGGCCACGCCCATGGTCGTCTCGGTGGTCGAGAAGGGGTGGGAGGCCACCACCGCCGAACCGCCCGTCAGGGCGTTGAACAGCGACGACTTTCCGGAGTTGGGCAACCCGACGATGCCCAGTCGCTCCGAAGCCATGAGATCGGCAGGCTACTGCGGGGTCATCACCGTCCCGGCCGGTACCCTCGGGCCATGTCGAAGAAGACCGCCAAGCGCAAGGGCCGCAAGAAGAAGGGCGCCAACCACGGCAAGAAGCCCAACTGCGGGCGGGGCTGACGGGCACCGGCGGGCGCCGAGGTGGCCGTCCTGGCCGGTCTGGCTGTGGCCGATCCGGCCGAGCTGTGGAGTGAGCTGGGCTTCTCGGTGACGGCGGGCTCCTGTCGGGTGGGGACCGTCGACGTCGCGTTCGGCGCACCGGGGTCGGGCGTGGTGTCGTGGGCTCTGGCGGCGGTCGAGCCGGGGCCCGGCGCCGGCGGCGCCCTGGACGGCCTGCCGACGACCTACGCCGACGGGGCCTCCCCGGGATGCCCGCCCGGCCGCCACGACAACGGCGTCACCGGCATCGACCACGTGGTCGTGGCCACCCCCGACCTCGAGCGCACCGTGGGCGTGCTGGCCTGTCTCGGGGTGACCGAGCGCCGCCGGCGGGACGCCGGGCGCCCGGGCGGGCGGCCCGTGACCCAGGTTTTCTTCCGGCTCGGCGAGGTGATCCTCGAGCTGGTCGGCCCCCCGGAGCCGGCCGGGGACGGGCCCGCCCGCTTCTACGGTCTGGCCTTCCAGGTATCCGATCTGGAGGCCACGGCCGCCGTGCTGGGCCCCCGCCTCCGCCCGGTGCAGCCGGCGGTCCAGCCCGGCCGGTTCATCGCCACCCTCGACCGGTCCGCCGGCTCGACGGTCGACATGGCGTTCATGTCCTAGGGGCGTTCCTGTCGAGGCTCAGGCCGCCCCGCCCAGGCGGCCCCCTCGGCCGCCAGCACGCCCACCAGGACCGAGGGCCGGTCGGACATGATCCCGTCGACGCCCAGCGCCACCAGCCGCGCCATCTCGTCGGGATCGTCGATGGTCCACACGTGCACGGCCAGCCCGGCGGCGTGGGCGCCGGCCACGAACTCCTCGTCCACGATCACCGTCGGACCGAAGGAAGGCGGCACCTGGAGGGCGGCGTGGTGGCCCCGGTCGTAGGGCTCACCCTGGCGGAGGGCCGAGATGAACATCCCCACCCCGACGGTCCCGGGCGACGTCGGGATCTCGGGGGCGAGCTCCGAGAACCGGGTCGTGGCCAGGTCGTTGAACGAGGCCACGATGACGTCGTCGGAGCGGCCGTGCTCGCGGAGGAGGCCGGCCAGGGCCGCCTCGTAGGGCTCGACGGCGGGGGCGGTCTGCTTGATGTCGAGGTTGAGCAGGACGCCGGGGAACGCCTCCAGGACCTCGCCGAGGGTCGGCACCCGCAGCTCGGGATCGTCCGGGGCCCGGCCCCGCAGGGGATAGTCCCCCTCGGGTCGGTCCGTCACGGCTATCTCCCCGGGAACGAACCAGTAGGCGTTGTCGAGAGCCCGGACCTCGGCCAGGGTGAGACCCGAGATGGCGCCGGTCCCGTCGGTCGTCCGGTCGACGGTCGGGTCGTGGCAGACGACGAGGTGGCCGTCGGAGGTGGCGTGGACGTCCATCTCGAGGGCGGTGGCCCCGGCCGCCACCGCGGCGCGGAAGGCGTAGAGGGTGCTGGAGGGGGCCTCGCGGGCACCCCCCTGGTGGGCGTAGGACAGGACCCGCCGGGAGAGCCAGCCCGTCCCGGTCAAGGCAGCAGCCCCGCCTCGCGGGCGGCGGCCTCGATCTCCCCGTGGGGCCGGGCCCCCAGGGCGGAGATGACGTCGGCCGCCGCCAGCCCGCCGAGCCGGGCGCAGCCGACCGGGTGCAGCCCCCGCACCGCCCCGACGAGGAAGCCGGCGGCGTAGAGGTCCCCGGCGCCGGTGGTGTCGACGACGTGGTGGACGGGGGCGGCGGGGACGGCCCACGAGTCCGGGCCCCGGACCACGACCGAGCCGGCCGCGCCCCGGGTCAGCGCCGCCATCGGGACCAGCTTGGCCATGGCGGCGGCGGCCCCGTCGAAGGAGCTGTCACCGGTCAGCGTCGTCACCTCGGCCTCGTTGCCGAAGACCAGGTCGACGGCACCGGCGCCGAGCAGCTCGCGGAACTCGTCCCCGTGGCGCTCGACGCAGCCGGGATCGGACAGCGAGAGGGCCACCCGGGACCCTCCCGCCCGCCCCGCCTCGATGGCGCGGTGCAGGGCGGGTGCCGCCGTGGCGCTGTCCCAGAGGTAGCCCTCGAGGTAGACGAAGCCCACCCCCGCAACGAGCGACTCGTCGACGCAGTGCACGTCGAGGAGGGAGGCGGCGCCCAGGGACGTGCGCATGGTCCGCTCCCCGTCGGGGGTCACGAACACGACGCAGCGGGCCGTGGGCGCGTCCGGGACCGCGGGCGGGGCCTCGAAGGTCACGCCCGCCAGAGCGAGGTCGTCGGCGAAGGCCCGCCCGAGGTCGTCGTCCCCCACCCGCCCGACGAAGGCGACCCGCCCGCCCAGGGCCGCCACCCCGACGCACGTGTTGGCCGCCGACCCGCCGGCCACCAGGGCCCCGCCGTCGGCCACCGACCAGAGCCGCTCCGCCTCGTCGGCGTCGATGAGGGTCATGGTCCCGGGGACCAGTCCGGTGCCGGCCAGGGTGGGCGCGTCCACGAGCGCGAGGAGGTCGACGATGGCCGACCCCAGAGCCACGACGTCGTACCCCGGCACGGCGCCGCAAGCTACCCGGACGTTCGTTACGGTGGTCAACGTGCCCGAAACACCGTCCTACCGCCTGCCGCGCTCGGTCGTCCCCGAGCGTTACGACCTCGAGATCAGTCCCGACCTGGGCACGGCCCGCTTCGCCGGGCGGGAGTCGGTGACCCTGGACGTCCTCGAGCCGGTGACTGAGGTGGTGCTGAACGCGGCCGAGCTCGAGATCGCCTCGGCCGTGCTCGTCGGCGGGGACGGGTCCGAGCTCCCCGCGACCGTCGAGCTCGACGCCGAGGAGGAGCGGATCGTCGTCCGTCCCGAGCGGGACCTCGAGCCCGGGAAGTGGCGCCTGGACATCGAGTTCTCCGGGACCATCAACGACAAGCTGCGCGGCCTGTACCGCAGCACGTTCCGCGACACCGACGACCGGGAGCACGTCATAGCCACGACCCAGTTCGAGGCGACCGATGCCCGGCGGGCCTTCCCGTGCTGGGACGAGCCCGACCGCAAGGCCGTGTTCTCCGTGACGCTGGTCGTCGACGAGGGGCTGGCCGCCTTCTCGAACACGGCGGAGATCGGTAGGGAGCGGCGGGAGGGCAAGGTCGTGGTCCGCTTCGCCGACACCATGCGGATGTCGACCTACCTGGTGGCCTTCGTCGTCGGCCCCCTCGAGGCCACGGCCCCCGTCGACGTCGGCGGCGTGCCGCTGCGCGTGGTGCACGCACCGGGGAAGGGGGAGATGACGGAGTTTGCCCTCGAGATCGGCGCCCACGCCCTGCGGTGGTTCGCGGACTGGTTCGGGATCCCCTATCCCGGGGACAAGCTCGATCTCATCGCCCTTCCCGACTTCGCCTTCGGGGCCATGGAGAACCTGGGGGCGGTGACGTTCCGGGAGTCGCTGCTGCTCGTCGACCCCCAGATCGCGTCACAGGTCGAGCTGGAGCGGGTGGCCGACGTCGTGTCGCACGAGATCGCCCACATGTGGTTCGGGGACCTGGTGACGATGCGGTGGTGGAACGGCCTGTGGCTGAACGAGGCCTTCGCCACGTTCATGGAGATGCTGTGCGTCGACGCCTTCCGCCCGGACTGGGACCGCTGGGTCACCTTCGGCCTCACGAGAGGGGCCGCCCTGGCCACCGACGGGCTGCGCTCGACGCGCCCCATCGAGTTCCCGGTGGCCCGGCCCGAGGAGGCGGAGGGGATGTTCGACGTCCTCACCTACCAGAAGGGTGCCGGCGTGCTGCGCATGCTCGAGCGCTTCCTCGGTGCCGACGCCTTCCGGGAGGGCATCCGCCGCTACCTGCGCGCCCACCTGTACGACAACGCCGAGACGACCGACCTCTGGGACGCCATCGAGGAGGCCACGGGAGAGCCGGTGCGCGCCACGATGGACAGCTGGATCTTCCAGGAGGGCCATCCGCTCGTCACCGTCGAGCCGACGGGCAGCGGCATCTCGCTCTCGCAGGGCCGCTTCGCCTATTCGGGCGCATCCGGCGCGTCGACCCGCTGGAGCATCCCGGTGCTGCTGCGCGTGGGCTCGGGTGGCACGGTCAGCGAGCACCGCGTGCTCCTCCACGACCGGTCGTCCGAGGTCGCCCTCGATGCGACGCCCGACTGGGTCGTCGCCAATGCGGGTGGAAGCGGGTTCTACCGGGTCGGCTACGCCCCGGCCCTGGCCGAGGCCCTGCGCGCCGACCTGGGCCGGCTCGACGCCCTCGAGCTGTTCGGGCTGGTGTCGGACAGCTGGGCGGCGGCCCTCTCGGGGGCGGGGGACGTGGCCAGCCTGGCCCGGCTGGTCCGCCTGCTGGGCGGGGACGAGGACCCCGCCACCTGGACCGTGGCGGTCGGCGCCCTCGACCTCCTGGAGCGCATCTCCGACGGGACGGGGAGGGACGCCGTGGCCGGTTACGTGAGAGCGGTGGTCGGTCCGGCCTTCTTGCGCCTGGGATGGAGCGCGGGGCCGGGAGAGCCCGACAAGGTCGGCACCCTGCGGGCCACCCTGGCCGGAGCTCTCGGCACCACCGGCGCCGACCCCGAGGTGCGCGCCCGCGCCGCCGAGCTGCACGAGAAGGTGCTGTCGGACCGCACGGCCGTCGATCCCGACATGGTCGGGGCCATCGTGTCGGTCATCGCGTACTGGGGCGGCCCGGCGGAGTACGAGGTGTTCCTCGACCGGTTCCGGAACCCGGCCACCCCCCAGGACGAGGTCCGCTACCTGTACGCCCTGGGCGCCTTCCGCGACGAGGCGCTCGTGCGCCGGACCCTGGACATGGCGCTGGACGAGGTCCGCACCCAGAACGCCGCCTTCCTCATCTCGATCCTCCTGGCCAACCGGGTCGGGGGGCCGCTGGCGTGGCGCTTCGTCGTCGAGAACTGGGACCGGCTCGTCGAGCGGCTGCCCCAGAACTCGATCGTGCGCTCCCTCGAGGGGCTCACGACCCTGTGCACGTCGGAGCAGGCGGCCGAGATCCACGCCTTCTTCGACGCCCATCCGATCCGCTCGGGCCAGCGCACCCTCGACCAGATCCTCGAGCGCCTCGACGTGAACGTGGCCTTCGCCAACCGGGAGCGCGGCCGGGTGGTGGAGTCGCTCGCGCCCTAGCTCAGCCGGCGGCGGGGGCGGGCCCACCCGCAGCCCGCAGCCGCTCGATGCGCTCCTGGACGGCGGCCAGGCGGTCCCGTGCCGCCGCGTACACCGTTCCGGCCTCCTCGTAGAGGTCGGCGGCCTCTTCGATGCCGACGTCCCCGGACGCCATGCGCCCGGTGAGCTCCTCCAACCGTTCCAGGAGCTGCTCGAAGGTGAGCGTGCCGAGGTCGTCAGCCTTCGACACCGGTCACCTCCACGGTCAGGCGCCCGCGGGCCAGCTCGGCGCTCAGACGCTCCCCGGTCCCGACCGCGCCGGCGTCGCGCACGACCGCACCGCGCCGATCGCGCACGACCGCATAGCCGCGCCGGAGCACCCGGGTGGGATCGAGGGCATCCAGGGTGTGCCGGCGGTCGTGCAGCTGTCCTCTGGCACGCGCCAGCCGGTGGACCACCGTCGACTCGCGGTCGATGCGCTCGAGCAGCCGCAGCGACTCCACCACGCGCCTCGAGGGATCGAGGAGCCGGAGGTGGCCCCCGGCCCGCTCGAGCCGGGACGAGGCGGTCCGGGACCCCTCGACCAGGGCGTCGAGGGGGTCGGCGGCGTCGAGGCGGGCCACGGCTGCCGCCGCCGACCGGGCCGCCAGCTCACCGGCCTGCGCCATCAGACCCGCCAGGCGTTCCTCCAGGTCGCGCCGCGACGGGATGACGGCGTTGGCGGCGAGGGAGGGCGTGGCGCAGCGCAGGTCGGCCACCTCGTCACAGAGCGGCCGGTCCCGCTCGTGGCCGATGGCGGTGACGACCGGAACCCTCGAGGCGCACACGGCCCGGCACAGCTCCTCGTCGCTGAACGGCAGCAGCTGGGCGGCGTCTCCGCCGCCCCGGGCCAGGATCACCACCTCGACGTCGGGATCGACCAGCAGGGCTCCCAACCCGCCTGCGATGGCCTCGGCTGCGCCCGCCCCCGAGACGTTGACCTCGCGGAAGCGCACCGGATAGCCGGGGAAGCGGGCGGCCACCACCGACTCGATGTCGGCGCGCACGGCGGCGTCGGCTCCGCACACCACCCCCACGACCTTGGGCAGCACGGGAAGGGGGCGGCGGGGGCGGTCGAGGAGACCGTCGGCGCCGAGGCGGCCCCTGACCTCCTGGAGGAGGGCGGCTATGGCCCCGGCGCCCACCGGTACGACCTCCTCGGCGGTGAAGCTGACCCGGCCCCGGTCGGCGAAGTAGCCCACGGCGCCGGTCACGCGCACCCGCTCCCCGTGCACGACCCGGCAGCGCCGGGCCCGGTTGCCCGGGACGGCCACGTCGATCTGCGCCGCCCGGTCCTTGAGGGTGAAGAAGACGCGCCCGGACGGCCGCAACTGGGGGCGGACCACCTCCCCCTCCACCGAGACCCGTCCCACTCCGGCGACGGCCCGGGCCAGCTCCCCCGACAGCTTGACCAGGCTGACCGGGCGGGGCTCGGTGGCGACGGCCGGGTCGAACAGCGTCATGGCCGTGTCATCGTAAGGGGCATGGAAGCCCATCTCCTGGCCGTGGCGCGTGCCGCCAAGGGGTTCATGCCCGACGACGAGGGCATGGCGCTCCACGAGGCCGGCCGCCGGGCGGCCGCATCGGGCCTGGGCCCCCTGCTCGAGGTCGGGACCTACTGCGGGAAGTCGGCGGTCTACCTCGGTGCCGCCGCCCGGGACGGAGGCACGGTGCTGTTCACCGTCGACCACCACCGGGGGTCGGAGGAGAACCAGGCCGGCTGGGAGCACCACGACACCACGCTGGTGGACCCCGGCACGGGACGCATGGACACCCTGCCGGTCTTCCGCCGCACGATGTACGAGGCGGGCCTGGAGGACGTCGTCGTCGGGGTCCTCGGGGACTCCCCCACCGTGGCCCGCCACTGGTCGACGCCACTGGCCCTGCTGTTCATCGACGGCGGCCACGGCGCCGAGCCCGCCCACCGGGACTACGACAGCTGGGTGCCGCGTGTGGCCGTGGGCGGCCGGCTGGCGATACACGACGTGTTCCCCGACCCGGCCGACGGCGGGCGCCCTCCCTACGAGCTGTACTGCCGGGCGCTGTCCTCGGGCGCCTTCCGGAACGAGGTGGAGTGCGGCAGCCTGCGCGTGCTCCTCCGGGTGGCGGAGGGGGCCTGAGCCCTACTCGGGCTCGCCCACCGACTCCGAGAGGGAGAGGTCGTCGAGGGGCACGCCGGCGGGCAGACCCTCCCCCCGGAAGAAGGAGGCTGTGGGGCCGCGGTCCGACAGCGTGTTGGCGGCCAACACGACGGCGGCGGCGGTGTAGGTCGAGCGCTCCCCGCCCGGGTAGTTGACCCGCTGCGGATGGACCCGGCCCGTCCAGTACGAGCCGTCCTCGTCGCGCATGTCCTGGATCCACGTGAACAGGTCGACGGCGCGGTCGCGGCAGCCGGCGGAGTCGAGGGCCATCACGCACTCCGAGGTCTCCGCCGCCGTGATCCACGGGCGGTCCGAGATGCAGCGGACCCCGATCCCGTCCATCACGAACTCGTCCCACCGCTCGTCCAGCCGGGCCCGGGCGGCGGCCCCGCTGACGGCGCCGGAGAGCACGGGGTAGTACCAGTCCATGGCCCAGGGCACCTTGGGCTCGAAGGCGTCGGGCCGGTGGGCCACGGCGTGGGCCAGCCGGCCGGCGGCCAGCTCCCACTCGGGCTGGTCGTCCCCGAGCTCCTCGGCGATGGCGATGGCGCAGCGCAGGCTGAAGTAAGCCGACGACGAGCCGGTGAGCAGGGCGTAGCGGGGCAGGTCACCGTCGGGGTCGACGGCCCATATCAGCTCCCCGCCGGGCAGCTGGTGGCGCAGGGCAAAACCGACCGCCCGCCGCACCATCGGCCACGCCCACTCGAGGAAGCCGCGGTCACCGGTGGCCAGGTAGTGGAACCACGCCCCGGTGGCGACGTAGCAGATGACGTTGGTGTCGCGCCGGGGCTCCTCGATGCCGTCGTCGAGGTAGTACATGAACCACGCCCCGTCCGGGTGCTGGTTGCGCGCCAGCCAGCCGTAGGCGGCCTCGGCCGCGTCGCGCCGGCCCCCGACCACGAGGGCCATGGCTGCCTCGACGTGGTTCCACGGGTCGGCGTGGCCGCCGGGGAACCACGGGATCATCCCGTCGCGGCGCTGGACGGCGGCTATCGACGCCGCCGTCTCCGCCACCTGGTCGGGGGTGAGCACCGTCACGCCGCCGCCTCCGGCTTGTGGGCGTACACCACCAGGCTCTTGCCGATGACCGGGTTGAGGGCGGCGTCGGCGGCGCGGGTGACGAGCGGCGCCGAGCCGATGTCCCACGCCAGAAGCCCGTGGTAGGCGCGCACGAGCGGGTGGGTGTCGTTGTCGACCCCGACGGCGCAGCGCAGCCACCAGTAGGGGCTGTGCAGGCCGTGGGCGTGGTGGTGACCGGTGACCGTGAGGCCCGCCTGGGCCAGGCGCTCCTGCAGCACCCCCCGGCGGTAGATGCGGACGTGGCCGCCGGGACGGCCGTGGTAGGCGTCGGAGAGGGCCCAGTTGACCAGCTCGGGGCCGAAGCGGGGAACGGTCACCGCCATGGTCCCGCCCGGGCGGAGCACGCGGGCCAGCTCCGCTATGGCGGTGGCGTCCGTCGGGATGTGCTCGAGCACCTCGGCGGCTATCACGCGGTCGAAGACGGCGTCGGGGAACGGCAGGCGCAGGGCGTCCCCGTTCACGGGGCCGGCGGCACCGCCGGCGCCCGCCTCCCCCGCCTGCTCCATGGCGCTGAGGATGGCGGCGGCATCCTTGAGCTCGGCGGCGTCGGCGTCGAGGGGCACGACCCGGGCGCCCCGCCGGTAGGCCTCGAAGGCGTGGCGGCCGCCCCCGCACCCGAGGTCGAGCACGCGGTCGCCCGGGCGCAGGCCCAGCCGGTCGTAGCGGACGGTCAGCACGCCGCCGTGCCGGCCGGCGCGGCGGCGGCCGCCTTCCTCCCCTCGAGCTCCTCGAGCAGGGCGTAGTAGTTCTCGACGCAGCCCTCGGCGCACGCCCGCCACGTGAAGCGCTCGAGCACGCGGGCCCGGCCGGCGGCTCCGAGGCGCCGGCGCAGATCGGGGTCCCCGAGGGCCCGCACCAGCGCCCCGGCCAGGGCATCGGGATCACCGGGCGGCACGAGCAGGCCCGTCTCCCCGTCCCGCCCGACCACCTCGGGCAGGGCCCCGCCGGTCGTGGCGACGAGAGGGGTGCCGCAGGCCATCGCCTCGATGGCCGGCAGAGAGAAGCCCTCGTACAGGGACGGCACGACCGCCACCTCGGCCTCGTTGAAGAGGCGCACGATGTCGTCGTCGCTGACGCCGTGGACCCAGTGCACTGCGTTGCGGAGACCGAGGCGCTCGATGGTCGCCTCGACCCGCGTCTGGCGGCGGGGCTTGCCTACGATCACCAGCTCGGCGTGGGTCTCGGTGCGCACCTTGGCCAGGGCCTCGAGGAGGGGGACCAGGCCCTTGAGCGGGACGTCGGCGCTGGCGGTCGTCATGAGCCGGCCGGGGATCCGGGCCACGCCGGGCAGGGGCCGGAAGCGCTCGTGGTCCACGCCGACCGGCACGACGTGCAGGCGCTCGGCGGGCACGCCCATCTGGTCGACGACGTCGCGGCGGGACGACTCCGACACCGTGACGATCCGGGGGACCTGGCGGGCCACCCGCATCTGCATCTTGAGGAACCCGTACCAGCGCCGCAGGGTGAAGCGCCGGAGGAAGTGGGGGGCGGCGGCCAGCTCGAGATCGCGGTCGACCGTGATGGGGTGGTGGAGGGTGGCCATCAGCGGCCAACCCTCGTCGACCAGGCTGAGCAGGCCCGACCCGAAGCACTGGTTGTCGTGGATCACGTCGAAGTCGGCCCGCCGCCCCGCCAGGGCCCGGCGCAGCCGCAGGCTGAACGTCAGCGGCTCCGGGAACCCCGCCGTGCACATCAGGGCGAACTCCAGCGCGTCGATCCGCGTCTTGAACTCCCGCGGCCGGGGCACACGGAACGGGTTGGCCGGGTGATAGAGGTCGAGGCTGGGGACCGGCGTGAAGGCCACGCCCTCCTCGAGCACGGGGTAGGGCTGGCCCCCGAAGACCTCGACGGTGTGGCCCAGGGCCACCAGCTCCCGCGTCAGGTAACGGGTGTAGACGCCCTGGCCCCCGCTGTGGGGGTTCCCCCGGTAGGCGAGGTAGGCGATCCGGAGGGGCTCACCCCGCAGCGTCATGGCGGGAGAGCCTTCACGGTTGTTGACCGCCCGGTCAAGTGGCACGACGCGCCCGTGGCCCCCCGGACCTCCGTTTAGGCTTCCGGCCTCTTGGAGCACTTCATCTCGTCGCACGGGTACGTGGCGGTCTTCCTCCTCATGGTGGCGGAGGCGGCCTGCATCCCCATCCCCTCCGAGGTGATCATGATGCTCGGGGGGGCCCTGTCGGGAGCGGCCTTCGCCACGACCGTGGCCCACGTCCACGTCCTGAACGTCGGGGTGGTCGGCGCCGTCGGGACCGCCGGGGACCTGACCGGGGCCTGCATCGCCTACTGGGTGGGACGCCTGGGGGGCCGGCCCGTGATCGAGCGGTGGGGCCGCTTCGTGCGGTTGCGGACCCACGAGCTGGACCGGGCCGAGCGCTGGTTCGAGCGGCGGGGGCAGGTAACGGTCCTCGTCTCCCGGGTCATACCGGTGGTGCGGACGTTCATCAGCCTGCCGGCGGGGATAGCCGAGATGCCCTTCGCCCGCTTCGTCGTCTTCACGGTCCTCGGCAGCCTGCCGTGGACCTTCTCGCTGGCCCTGGCGGGCCACGCCATCGGCGCCCACTACAAGGGCGTGGCCCACGCCTTCCGGCCGGCGTCGTACGTGATCGCCGCCCTGATCGTGGCGGCCATCGCCTGGTGGCTCCTGCGCCGGCGGGGGGCCCGTGCCGACCCGGTCCGCGCCTGACCCCGGCCGGCCGCGACCGGGGTGGCGCAGCGCCGCCGTGGGCCAGGGCCCGAGGGTGGCGCTGTGCCTGGTGCGCCCCCCCGACGGGCCCGAGTTCCTCCGGGCGGTGGCCCGCAGCGCCCGGCTCCACGGCCGCTGGGTGTACCCGCCGGCGGGGCCGGCGTCGTTCCGGAGCTACCTGGCCCGCATCGGCCGCGGGGAGGACACCGGGTTCCTGGTGCGCCGGCTGGACACCGGGAGCCTGGCCGGGTTCATCAACCTGAACAACGTGGTGCGGGGGGCGCTGCAGTCGGCGGAGCTGGGCTACGCCGCCTTCTCCCCCCAGCAGCGCAGGGGTTTCATGGGCGAGGGCCTCCATCTGGTCTTCGGCTACGCCTTCGGGACCCTGGGCCTGCACCGCCTCCAGGCCAGCATCCAGCCCGACAACAGGGCATCGGTGGCCCTGGCCCGGTCGTGCGGGATGGTCCTGGAGGGCTTCTCCCCCCGGTACCTGTTCATCGGGGGGGCGTGGCGGGACCACGAGCACTGGGCCGTGACCGCCGAGGAGTGGCCCGCCTGAATCCGGCCGATTGTTGGCCGAGACCTGTTTCCCCCGGCCCCCGCCTCCCTTAGGCTTGGGCCCCGTTGGGCGCCGCCGACTCCACCCTCTTCCGGGACGTCAACCGCGTGGCACTGCACACCGGATGGCTCCACGGCTTCATGACCGCCTGGGCGGTCGGGCTCGGCTTTGCCGTGCTCGGGCTGTGCGTGGCGGCGGCGTGGTGGCGGGGCCGGAATCTGGCCGCCGCGCCCCGGGCGGTGAGCTCGGCGGCCTGGGCGGCGGGGGCGGGGGCCGTCGCCATGACCGTCAGCGGCGCCCTCTCCCTGCCCGGCTGGCAGGCGGCCCTGGCCGGGGCCGTGGTGGCGGGGCTGTGGCTGACCGACCGGGTCCTGGCCCGGGTGGCACTGGGGGCGGCGCTCGTCCTGGCCTTCTCCCTCGTGTACACGGGAGCCCAGTACCCCTCGGACCAGGTGGTCGGCCTGCTGATCGGCGCCGGGCTGGCGCTGGGACTGCGCCCCGCCGGCACCGCCGTCCTGCGCTGGCTGGCGATCAAGGTCGAGCGCAGCCCCCTGCACCTGCTCGTGGCCGCCCACCGCATCTGAGCGCGCCCGTGGCCGAGCTGGACCCGACCGGGGTCGACACCGTCCTGCTCGACGCCGGCGGGGTGCTGCTCCTGCCCGATCCCGAGGTGCTGCGCAAGACCCTGGCGCCCTACGGGCTGTCGGTCAGCGACGAGGAGGCCCGGCGGGGCCACTACGAGTGCATGGCCGAGCTGGACCGCATCGGCTCCCTCGACTGGCCGGCGGTGGACCGGCACCTGGCCCGGGTCCTCGGGGTGCCCGACGACCGCCTCGACGAGGTCGTGGCCTCCATCGAGGCCCTCTACCTGAGCGAGCCCTGGGTGCCCGTCGACGGGGCGGCCGAGGCGCTGCTGCGACTGCAGGACGCCGGCTTCCGGCTGGCGGTGGTCTCCAACGCGACCGGGACCATCGAGGAGCAGCTCCACGACGGGCGGATCTGCAGCGTCCACGGTGGGGCGGTGGCCCGCGTCGAGGTCGTGATCGACTCCCACGTCGTCGGCGTGGAGAAGCCCGACCCGCGCATCTTCCAGCTGGCGTTCGACGCCATCGGGGCGGGGCCCGAGTCCTCGCTGTACATCGGGGACACGGTGTTCTTCGACGTCACCGGCGCCCGGGCCGCCGGCGTCCGCGTGGTGCACGCCGATCCCTTCGGCCTCTGCGGGACGCCCGACGACCACCCCCATGTCGGCTCGCTGGAGGAGCTGGCCGAGGCCCTGGTGGGGGTCGGCCGGAGCTGATGCTCACGCCGGTGTGAAGCGCACCGGCAGGTGCTTCGGACCGGAGATGAAGTTCGACGGCAGCCACTCGACGGGCCCGGTCGGCTCCATATCGGGCAGGCGGACGAGGATCTCGCGCAGGAGGCCCTCGATCTCCAGCCGGGCCAGGTGGGCTCCCAGGCAGAAGTGGGGCCCGCCGCCTCCGAAGGCGACGTGGTCGTTGGGCCGGCGGGACACGTCGAAGCGGTCGGGGTCGGGGAAGACGGCGCCGTCCCGGTTGGCGGCGCCGTAGTACATCACGACCTTGTCCCCCGCCCCGATCGGCACGCCGCCGATCTCGGTGTCGGTGGTGGCGGTGCGGCGCATGTAGACGACGGGGCTCACCCAGCGCAGCATCTCCTCGATGGCGGTCGGCAGCAGACCGTCGAGGTCGGCCAGCAGCCGGGCCCGCTCCCCGGGGTGCTCGAACAGGGCGTTCATCCCCCCGGCCACGAGGTTGCGCGTCGTGTCCCCGCCGGCGTCGACGAGCAGCAGGAAGTACAGGGCGAAGTCGATCTCGTCCACCTCCCGTCCCCCGAAGCTCCCGGTGATGATGAGGCTGGAGAGGTCCTCGGACGGGTGGGCCCGCTTCTCCTGCCACACCTTGTGGGCATACATGAACATCTCGCTCACGGCCCGGGCCCCGGCGCCGGGATCCCGGTCGTCGGGGGCGGCGTGGATGGCCTCGGTCAGGCCGTAGAGGGCCACGCCGTCCTCGTGGGGCAGCCCGAGCAGCTCGGCCACGACATAGGAGGGCATGAGGCCGGCCACGTCCTCGACGAGGTCGCACTCCCCCCGGGAGGCGACGCCCGAGACGATGCGGGCGGCCAGCTCGCTCACCCGGGGCTGCATGGCCCGCACGGCCCGGGGGAGGAAGCGGGACGAGATCAGCTTGCGCTGCTCGGTGTGGCGGGGCGGGTCCAGCATCAGGAACATCTGGTGGTCGGGGATCGTGAGCGGCGCGTCGGTGATCATGATCGTGGGCTCGGACGAGAACCGGCCCTGGTCGCGCCCGACCTCCTTCACGTCCCGGTGGCGGGTGAGGGCCCAGAACCCGGGCCCGTCGGCCTCCCCGTGGCGGTGGACCGGATCGTTCTCGCGCAGCCACCGGAACTGCTCGTGGGGCTGGCCCCGGGAGAACGACGCCGGGTCGAGAAGATCGATGGCGGGCACTCGCGTAGTCTGGCGCGCCGGCACCGGAGCTGCGCCGGCGCCGGAAGGGGGAGGTACAAGTATGGAGGTCCGGACATGGCGATGACCGCGCCCGCTCCGACGGCGGTGCACATCGGGGACACGGAGATCCCCTTCGCCGACATGGGCGGCGGGAACATGATCCGCGTGCTCCAGGTCCGCGAGAAGGAGAGCCTCTGGATCATCGAGAACGTCTTCCAGGCCGGCTTCGAGGTCATGACCCACCGGCACACGGGCCCGGTTTGGGGGTACACGAAGTCGGGGGCGTGGAAGTACAAGGAGTACGAGTACGTCAACCGGGCCGACTCGTTCCTCTACGAGCCGGCCAACTCCGTGCACACCCTGCAGTGCATCGAGAACGACACCCGCGTGTGGTTCCACATGTACGGGATGAACCTGAACCTCGACTCCGAGGGCAACGTCGTGTCGGTGAGCGACGGCGCCGGGACGCTGGCGTTCTACCTGGCCCTGTGCGAGCAGCAGGGCCTGGGGAAGCCGCCCGTCCTGGTCGACTGACGGGACCGCCGGCCGTGTCCGTCAGCAGCGGGGCCACCCGGAGCAGACCCGACATCTACGACCCCGACCTGTACGTCGACGGGCCGATCCACGAGATCTTCACCGACCTGCGGCGCACGGAGCCGGTCTACTGGCAGGACATGCCCCACGAGCCGGGCTACTGGGCCGTGCTCAGGCACGCCGACGTGGCCCACGTGGCCCGCCACCCCCGGCTGTTCTCGGCCGAGGAGCAGGGCGTGATCCTCGAGAACATCCCGCCGGAGCAGCTGGAGCGGAGCCGCAACATGCTGCTGATGATGGACCCGCCCCGCCACACCGCCTACCGCAAGCCGCTGGCCGACAGCTTCAAGGCCAGGGTGATCGGGCGCATGGAGGACCGGGTACGCGCCATCTGCCGCACGATCCTGGAGGAGGCGGCCGGGCGCGGGGACGTGGAGTTCTGCCACGAGGTGGCGGGTCTGCTTCCCAGCCAGGTGGTGGGGGAGCTGGTCGGGATCCCCGAGGAGGACTGGCCCCGGATCCGCAGGTGGGCGGAGCAGTCGACGAGCAGCCAGGACCCCGACCTGGCCGCGCCGGACGGTTACTCAGCCGGGGGCTCGGACGGGATCGTCGACATGGCCATGTACGCGATCGAGTTTGCCGCCCGGCGGCGGGCCGAGCCGCCACGGGAGGACCTGGCCTCGCTGATCCTGGCCGGCAACTTCGGAGACGGTCCCATGTCGGACCTCGAGTTCGGCAGCTTCTTCGTGCAGCTGGTCACGGCGGGCAACGACACCACCAGGACCATGCTCTCGTCCGGGCTCCTGGCGCTCCTCCAGCACCCCGATCAGATGGAGGAGCTGCGCCGGGACCGATCCCTCCTTCCCGGGGCCGTGGAGGAGATCCTGCGGTGGGCCAACCCCCTCCACTACTTCCGGCGCACCGCCACCGCCGACGCCGAGATCCGGGGCGTGCCTATCAGGGCCGGGGACAAGGTGGCGATGTGGTACACGTCGGCCAACCGGGACGAGGACGTGTTTGCCGACTCCCAGCGCTTCGACATCCACCGCCAGCCCAATCCCCACCTGTCGTTCGGGATCGCCTCCCACTTCTGCCTGGGGGTGCACCTGGCCCGCCTCGAGGGCCGGGTGTTCTTCGAGGAGCTGCTGGCCACGTTCCCGACGATCGAGCTGACCGGCGCTCCCCGGCGGATCCGCTCCAACCTCAACAACGGGCTCAAGGCCCTGCCGGTGCGGCTCGGGCGCTAACCGAGGGCGGCCCGGGCGTCGGCGCCGGCGGCGGCCAGGCCGTCCCGGAGCGCCTTCACGTCCGGGCCCGCCGCCAGCAGCGACCGGGACGCCGCCGGGAGCACCCGGTCCGGACAGGCCGCGAAGCACCGGGCCACGTCGGCCAAGGTGGCCCCCTGGGCGCCCACCCCCGGCGCCAGGAACAGCCCGTTCATGCCGGCCAGGTCCAGCCCGTCCGGGGGCTCGTGGGTGGGCCCGAAAACCGCCCCGATCGGGCCGACCGTCCCCGTTTCCGGCGCCAGCCGGCGGTTCTCGGCGGCTATGGCCCCCAGCATCCAGCCCTCGACGCTCTCCCCGCCGCCCACCCGCGCCTCCTGGACGGTCCGGCCCTCGGGGTTCGACGACCGCGTCACCACGAACACGCCCGACCCGGCGCCGGCCGCCCGGTCGAAGATCGACCGCATGGCCTCGAGGCCGAGGTAGGGCGTGACGGTCAGGGCGTCGGCGGGGATGCCGGCGCCGGGGCCGAAGTAGGCCTCGGCGTACGCCTCGTTGGTCGAGCCGACGTCCCCCCGCTTGGCGTCGAGGAGGACCAGCAGGCCGGCGTCCCGGCACTCCGCCACCAGCCGGGCCAGGGACCGGACCCCCTGCCAGCCGTGGCGCTCGTAGAAGGCGGACTGCGGCTTCACGACCGCGACCGCCCCCGCCGCCGCCTCGACGGCGATGTCGACGAAGCGCTCCAGGCCGTCGGAGGAGTCCCCGAGCGACCACTCCCGCAGCAGCGCCCCCGACGGGTCCAGACCGAAGGTCAGGGGGCCATGGACGGCCCGGGCCTTGGCGAAGCGGTCGGCGAAGCCCGGGCCCGGTTCCACGTCGCCCGTCACGCTAGGCGACGACATCGGCCCGGCCGGGCCTACTCGGCCCCGACCAGCTCGACGGGGAGGTGCTTGATGCCGCCGATGAAGTTCGACCGCAGGGGCTGGGGGGCGTCGAGGGCCTTGAGACGGGGAACCCGGCGGGCCAGCTCCTCGAACAGGACGTGGATCTCCATACGGGCCAGGTTGGCGCCCAGGCAGTGGTGGGGGCCACCGCCCCCGAAGGCGATGTGGGGATTGGGATCCCGGCCGATGTCGAAGCGGAACGGGTCGGGGAAGACGTCCTCGTCCCGGTTGGCCGACACGTACCACATGCTGACCTTCTCCCCCGGGTGCAGGGCCTGGCCGGCCACCTCGGTCTCCTTGGTGACGTAACGCTTGAAGTACATGACCGGGCTGGCCCAGCGCAGGATCTCCTCGACGGCGGTCCCGATGACCTGGTCCCGCTCCGCCACGAGCCGCTCGTACTGGTCCGGGTTCTCCAGGAAGGCGTTGAGGCCGTGGGAGATGGCGTTGCGGGTGGTCTCGTTCCCGGCCACGGCCAGGAGCATGAAGAACAGGTTGAACTCCATCTCGGTGAGGGCGTCCCCGCCGACCTCGGACTCGAGCAGCTTGGTGATGATGTCGTCACGCGGGTCCGTGCGCCGGGCGGCGGCCAGCTCGTTGGCGTACATGAACATCTCGACCTGCGCCTGGCCGGCGTTGTCCTCCGAGACGGCGTATTCGGGGTCCTCGCTGCCGACCATGCGGTTGCTCCAGTCGAACAGCTTGTGGCGATCCTCCATCGGCACCCCGATGAGCTCGGCTATCACCATCAGCGGCAGCTCGGCGGCCACGTCGACCACGAAGTCGCACTTCCCCGCCGACACCGCCCCGTCGATCAGCTCGCGGGTCATGTCCCGGATATGGGGCTCGAGGGCGTTGATCATGCGCGGGGTGAAGCCCCGGTTCACCAGCTTCCGGTAGCGAGTGTGCTGGGGCGGGTCCATCATCAGCATGATCTTGGCGTCACCGAAATCGGCGGCCTGCATGATGTTCTCCTCCAGCCCGATCACCCCGCCCTTGGCCTGGTCGGAGGAGAAGGTGGCGCCGTCCCGACCGATCGTCACGACGTCGGCGTGCTTGGTGAACACCCAGAACCCGGGCCCGTCCGGCTCCGGGTGGTGGTACACGGGATGGTTGTGGCGCAGGTAGGTGAACCACTCGTGGGGCACCCCCCGGGCGAAGACGTCCCGGTCGAGCAGGTCGATCTCGCCCACGCTGTCCACTTGCAAGGCTGACGGGCCCATCACACTCCTCTGTGTAAGAGACTCTCGCTAGGAGACGGTCTCGATGCTCTGGTCGAGCCGCTCGACGGCTTCGATGTACTCCTCCACCAGCTGGAACATGACGTCCCGCACCGGCTTCATCTCGTTCATGCTCCCGACGATCTGGCCCACGGGGGCAAACAGGAGGTCCCGGCGCTGGGCCCGGGCTATGCGGGCGTTGGCCTCGGACGTGAGGATGTTCTGCAGGGGCATGCCCAGGGGGCCGGGGCCGGCGGGGTCCTCCCACGCCTCGGTCCACTTGTTGCGCAGCATGCGGGCCGGCTTGCCGGTGTAGCAGCGCGAGCGCACCGTGTCCGACGACGATGCGTCGAAGTACGCCTGCATGGTCTCGGGCCCGGAGTTGCTCTCGGCCGTGGCCAGCCACAGCGACCCCATCCACACCCCCTGGGCGCCGAGGGCCAGGGCGGCGGCTATCTGCGCGCCCGACCCGATACCTCCGGCGGCCAGGACGGGCGCCGGCGCCACACCCTTCACGACCTCGGGGATCAGCACCATGGTCGCCACCTCACCGGTGTGGCCCCCGGCCTCGTAGCCCTGGGCCACGACGATGTCCACGCCGTTGTTCACGTGGCGCTGGGCGTGCTGGGCCTTGCCGGCCAGGGCCGCCACCTTCACCCCGTGCTGGTGGGCCTCGTCGATGATGTCCTTGGGCGGGGACCCGAGGGCGTTGGCGATGAGCTTGATCGGGTGGGAGAAGGCCACGTCCACGTGCCGGCGGGCCACGTCCTCGGCCCAGCCGATGACGCCCCCGGGGTCCTGGCCTTCGGGCAGCGGTGGCAGCCCGAAGCGCTCCATCAGCTCCTCGACGTAGCGCTTGTGCTCCTCGGGGATCATCGAGCGGATCTGGCCGACCAGCTCCTCGGGACTGGCGCCGTGGACGTCGACGGACTTCTGCGGCATCACCGTGTCGACCCCGTAGGGCCGGCCGTCGATGTGCTCGTCGATCCAGTCCAGCTCGATCTCGAGCTGCTCGGGACTGAACCCGACGGCGCCCAGGACGCCGAGGCCGCCGGCCTTGCTCACCGCCGCCACCACATCCCGGCAGTGGGAGAAGGCGAAGATCGGATACTCGATCCCGAAGACGTCACAGAGAGGTGTGCGCACCGCGCCCTCCTACCGGGGTTCCTCCCTACCTTACGTAGCGAGGCCTATTTACATAACGATCGTGATTTACACTACCACCATGCCGCCCCGGACCCAGGAGCAGCGCAGAGCCGAGACCCGCCGGCGCCTCCTCGACGCCGCCCGGGAGGTCGTGGCCGACCGGGGGGTGGCGGGGGCGTCGGTCGACGCCGTCGCCGGCGCCGCCGACCGGACCTCGGGGGCCCTCTACGACCACTTCGGGGACAAGAACGGGCTGATCTTCGCGCTACTCGACGAGTGGAAGGAGGCGACGGCCCGGGCCATCGTGGCCGACCTGACGGCCGCGTCCGACCACGACGAGCGGTGGGGGGCCGTGTGGCGGAACTTCGTGCGGCCCCCTGCGCCCGGGGGCGGGGAATGGACCCTGCTCGAGCACGAGCTCTGGCTGCACGCCTGCCGCCAGCAGGAGGTCGGGCCCCACGTGGCCGAGCGCTACGCGGGGGTCCGGCGCAATCTGGCGGCTGCGCTCGAGTCGGGGGCGCTGGGCGGTCCCGCCCGGCGCCAGCCGGCAGAGGCGGAGCGGCTGGCCACGCTGATGATCGGGCTCATGGTGGGCCTGGAGATGCAACGCCGTCTCGACCCGGGCGCGGTCAGCGACGAAACGGCCGTTGCCGGGCTCCGGGCCCTGGCTGCCTCCGGCTAGCAACCGCCGGCGCCGGGCGGCTACAGCGGGGGGCGGCCCGGGCCGGCGTCGGTGGACGAGGTCCGGGCCCGGTGGTAGGTGAGGATGCCCTCCAGAGCCGTGGCCAGCTCGCTCGGCGCCTGGCCCTTCTCGACCAGCCCGTCGGGGCCGGCCGGGTGCCCGATGTAGGGCGTGGTGTGCTCGCGCTCGACGGTGTGCAGCACGAGCGCCGACCCGGGCGAGGCGTGCCGCAGCTTCGGCAGCAGCCGGAGTCCGTTCTCCCCCACCAGCACGTAGTCGATGAGGATGATGTCGGGCTGGAACGTGCCCGCCAGCCGGCACGCCGCCTCCCCGTCGTCGGCCTCCTCCACCTGGTGGCCCAGGATCCCGAGACCCACGCCGACCAGGTAGCGATAGTCGGCTTCGTCGTCAACGACCAGAACCTTCATCGGATCTGCCGCCCCAGCCCCCCCGGTAGCTCCAATAGTCCGCTCATCCTTCCACACACGCCGCATGTCAGGCTCCGGAGGTGGAGTCGTGGACCGAGCCGGCCCGTGATCTCCCCGTGCGGGGCCGGCCCGACGTGCTGGTCGTGGGCGGGGGCTGCGCCGGTGTCGCCGCCGCGGTGGCCGCCGCCCGGCGCGGCTCCGACACCTGGCTGATCGAGCGCTCCGGGATCGTCGGCGGGCTGGCGACGGTCGGGCTGATCAACCTGCTGCTGACCATGGACGACGGGGCCGGCACGCAGGTGGTGGCCGGTCTGTGCCAGGAGGTCGTCGAGCGCCTCACCGGGCGCGACCGCGCCGTCTTTCCTCCTGCCACCGAATGGGACTCCGAGGACCCGGCCCTGGTCGCGCGCTGGAGGGAGCTCGGGCTGGTGTGGGGCGCGCCGGAATCGGTGCGCTACTCGGTGGCCTTCGATCCCGAGGCGTTCGTCGACGTGTGCTACGAGCTGCTCGAAGACGCGGGCGTGAGGCTGCAGCTGCACACGTCCTTCTCCACCGCCCACCTCGAAGGATCGAAGGTGGCCGCGGTGGCGCTCGAATCGAAGCGGGGTCGGGAGGTGCTGATCCCGAAAGTCGTGATCGACGCCACCGGTGACGCCGACGTTGCGGCTGCGTGCGGAGCGCAGTGTGAGCAGGTCCCGACACCGCCCCACCTGTGGTTCCGCGTCGGGGGAGTCCGGGCCGACGCCAGTCTCGGCCCGCTCGCCTTCCGCACCCTCGACCGGGGCCGGCTGCTCGTGCCGTGGGGCCCGGCGCCCGAACGGGTCGACGCGACCGATCCCGACGACATGACCCGCGCCGAGCTGGGGTGCCGGCGCGCCGCCCGGGCCCTGTTCGACACCCTGCGGCGCGAAACGGAGGGATGGTCGGAGGCCTGGATCGACGATTACGCCCGCATGCTCGGCATAACCGAGAGCCGCCGGCTCGTCGGGGACCACGTGCTGGCCAAGGAGGACGCCGACACCCCCCTGGCCGACGCGGTGGCGCGCACCGGCCACTGGACCCGTCGGCGGGTGTGGTTCGACATCCCCTACCGCAGCCTCAAGACGGCGGCGGTCGACAATCTGCTCGTGGCCGGGCGGTGCATCTCCACCACGCGCTACGTCCACCAGGCCACCAAGGAGATCCCCGCCGCCATGGCCACCGGCCAGGCCGCCGGCACCGCCGCCGCCCTTGCCGCCCGCACGTCGGTGGGCGTGCACGCCGTCGACGTGGCCGAGCTGCGCCGGGACCTGGCCGCCGCCGGCGCCATCGTGGGGACTTAGCGGGTTACCGCCCGCGCCAGTCGGGGGCACGACGCTCGGCGGCGGCCCTTCTGCCCTCGGCGGCGTCCTCGGTCTGGCCCGCGACCCTGCGCATGGTCTCGGCAAACCGGATGGCCTCCAACGGGGGCATGTTCCGGGTGCGGAACGCCATCTCCTTCATGGCCCGCTGCGCCAGCGGGGCACCGGCCAGTAGCCGTCCGGCCAGCTCCCGGGCCTCCTCCATCAGCCGGTCGGGCGGCACCACCCGCCACGCCAGCCCGATCTCGTGCGCCCGCCGGGCGTCGATCGACTCCCCCGTCAGCAGCAGCTCCATGGCGTCGGGCCACGCCAGGCGCTGGGGCAGGCGCACGGCGCCGACCATGGCCGGGGACCCCAGCCGGGCCTCGGGATATCCGAAGGTCGCGGTCTCGCTCGCCAGGACGAAGTCGCACCAGGTCACGAGGGTGAGGCCGTAGCCGAGGCAGGGCCCGTTCACCGCGGCGATAACGGGCTTGAAGATCTCCCATCCGCTCTCGAAGGAGTTGATCGTGGGCTTCTCCCAGAACGTGCCGGGAAACTCTCCGATGGCGCCCGCCCCGTCGCGCAGATCGGCTCCGGCACAGAAGGCCCGGCCGGCGCCGGTCACGATGGCCACCCAGGCGTCCTCGTCGTCACGGAACTGGGAGAAGGCGGCGTTGAGCTCCCTGCGCAGCTGACCGTTGACCGCGTTCAGGACCTCGGGGCGGTTGTAGGTGATCGTGACCACGTGGCCGTCACGCTCGTAGAGGACGGTGTTCCCGTAGCCGGCGGTGTGCCCGGAGCCGCCCGTGCTCCCGGTCGTGACCATGACGACTGCAAGGTACCGCTTCGTTACGCTGGGGTCCGTGCCGCGTTTCCGGCTCCGGTTCTCCGACGACGGCTCCGAGGTGGACGTCGACGCCGACGACTTCGACGACGACGGCCGGGAGATCACGCTGTACCGGTACGAGCCCTACGGAGGCGATCCCCTCGATCCCGGCACCCGCAAGGAGATCGTGGCCTCCTTCGACCGGGAGTCGCTGTCCGGTCCCCCCTTTCCGGTGAGCTGACCCGGGCGCCCGCTCGGCGGCCGGGGCGGGCCGGCGTGCCGGTAGCCTCGCCGGCCATGGGTGAGAGCGTCGAGTTCGCGGGCAACGGCAACCAGGCGGGCGGGTACCTGGCCCGCCCCCAGGGGGGCGGCGGCCCCGGGGTGATCGTGATCCAGGAGTGGTGGGGTCTCGACGCCAGCCTGAAGGAGATGGCCGACCGGCTGGCCGCCGGCGGTTTCGTGGCCCTGGCCCCCGACCTGTACCACGGGGAGGTGGCCGGCCACGACGAGATGGACAAGGCCGGGCGGCTGATGCAGAGCCTGCCCCCGGACCGGGCGGCGCGCGACATGAGCGGCGCCGTGGACTACCTGGCCGGCCGGGAGGAGGTGACCGGGAACGGCATCGGGGTCGTCGGGTTCTGCATGGGCGGGATGCTCACCCTCGTTCTGGCGGCACAGCGCGGCGACGCGATCAGGGCGGCGGTGCCGTTCTACGGCTTTCCCCAGGGGGACGCCGAACCCGACTGGTCGGGCCTGACGGCGTCGGTTCGGGGCCACATGGCCGAGAACGACGACTTCTTCAGCCCGGACGCGGCGCGCGCCCTCGAGTCCAAGCTGAAGGGCATGGGCAAGGACGTGGAGCTCACCGTCCATCCCGGCACCGGGCACGCCTTCATGGGGCCGCACAACGCCCTGGGAACACTCGACGAGAAGCTGGCGGCCCGGATCTGGCCGGGTGTACTGGCCTTCCTGCACGAGAAGCTGGGCTGACCCAACTGGCGCCGAACGTACTGGTCGTCCTGCTGGACGACACCGGGTTCGCCCAGCTGGGCTGCTTCGGCTCCGACATCGCCACCCCGCACATCGACGCCCTGGCCGGGAGGGGGCTGCGCTACAACCGGTTCCACGTGACCGCGATGTGCTCGCCGACGCGTGCCAGCCTCCTCACGGGGCGCAACCACCACGCCGTCGGAGTCGGCTTCCTCGTCGACCTGCCGATGAACCATCCCGGCTACAACTGCCGGATCCCGCCCGACTCGACGCCGCTGCCCCGCGTGCTGCGCGACGCCGGCTACAGCACCCTGGCCGTGGGCAAGTGGCACCTCACGCCACGCGGCGAGCGGAGCGAGGCCGGGCCCTTCACCCGTTGGCCCCTGGGTTACGGCTTCGAGCGCTACTACGGCTTCCTGCAGGGGGACACCAACCAGTGGACACCGCGGCTCGTCTGCGACAACCACTACGTCGAGCCCCCGGGCCGCCCCGAGGACGGCTACCACCTGAGCGCCGACCTGGCCGACCGCGCCATCGGCTACCTGCTGGACCAGCACCACTCAGCGCCGGGCAAGCCCTTCTTCCTGTACCTGGCGCTGGGCGCGACCCACGCCCCCCACCACGTCCCGGTCGGATGGATCGAGGCCTATCGGGGCCGCTTCGACCGGGGCTGGGACGAGTGGAGGACCGAGGCGTTCTCCCGCCAGGTCTCCACAGGCGTGGTTCCCGAAGGCACCGTGCTCACCGAGCGGCCCGGCTGGGTCCCGGCGTGGGAGGACCTCGACGCCGAGGAGCGGGCCATGCACGCCCGCCAGCAGGAGGTCTACGCCGCCTTCCTGTCCCACGCCGACGCCCAGATCGGACGGGTGCTGGAGTTCCTGGCCGCCACCGGCCGCCTCGACGACACGATCGTCGTGGTCACGTCGGACAACGGAGCCAGCGCCGAGGGCGGCGTGCTCGGCACCTTCAACGAGCACCGCTTCACCGCCCAGCTGCCCGAGACCGTGCCTGGCAACGCGGCGCGGCTCGACCAGTGGGGCAGCTTCCGGTCCTACCCGCACTATTCATGGGGTTGGGCCTGGGCGGGCAACACGCCGCTGCGGCTCTGGAAGCGCTACACCTGGCTGGGCGGCACGCGCACACCGCTCGTGATCAGCTGGCCCGCCGGCATCGGGTCCGCCGGTGACATCCGTGGCCAGTTCTGCCATGCCGTGGACCTCATGCCCACGATTCTCGACGTCTGCGGAGTGGACCGGCCTCCGGTGGTCGACGGGGTGCGCCAGGCCCCGTTCGACGGGGCCAGCCTGCGCCCCACCTTCGACGACGGCGGCGCAGCCGAGATCCGCCGGACGCAGTACTTCGAGATGCTCGGCTCCCGCTCCGTGTACCACGACGGCTGGAAGGCCACGACCGACCACGTGTCCCAGGGTGTGCGCGACGAGGAGCTGCTGATGACAGGCAGCCGCGACTTCGCGGCCGACCACTGGGGCCTGTTCCGGCTGGACGACGACTTCTCCGAGGCGCGGGACCTCTCCTCCGACCATCCGGACGTCGTCCGGCGGCTCCGCGAAGTGTGGGCCGCCGAGGCCGGACGCAACCAGGTGTTCCCGTTGGTCAGCGACCTGATCAAGCGCTTCAGCGCCCTCATCGGCCCCGACTACCCGCCCGCCCAGCCGAGCGTGTTCCGGCCGGGCGGCTCCCCCGTCCCGGACGAGTCGGTCCCGGCCATGTGGGGCGGGTTCACCCTCACCGCCTCGGTCGAGGTGCCCGAAGAGGGGGCCGAGGGGATCCTCTGCGCCATGGGGGACTGGTCGGGGGGGCTGGCCTTCTACGCAGTCAACGGGCGGCTGGCCTTTGCGCTGCGTCCCGGCGGGGAGCTGGTGCGGCTGGCCTCCCGCCAGGCGGTCCCGGCGGGGCCCCAGCTCCTGTCGGTCCGCGGGAACCCGGCGTCGGGCGGCGGCTGCCATCTCTCTCTGCACTTCGGGACCACCGAGGTGGCCGCCGGGGACTTCGCACATCCGCTGCCGATCGTGCACCAGCACGGCGGGGCCGGACTGACCCTGGGCCACGACCGCGGCTTCCCCGTCACCGACGACTACGAGTCCCCGTTCGAATGGACCGGGACCCTGCACCACATCGTCGTGGACACCCCCGGCGCACCACCACCGGTCGTTCCCGACTCGGTACGCCATGCCCTGCACGCCGACTGAGCCTGTGGCACGCTGGCCCCGTGCGCTACCTGGTAAGGGTCACGACGTCGGCCGGGGCGGCCGCCCTCGCTCTCTCCGCGTGCGGAGGAGGAGGCGCGGCAACCGGATCACCGCCCTCCGGTAATCCCACGCAGGTGCTGACGGCCGCCGCCACCTCCATCCAGTCGGCGGGCACGGCCCGGGGGGACATGGTCGTCTCCGCCGACATCTCCGGGCTCCCCGGCCAGGGTGCGACGAGCTTCCGAGCCACCGCCACCGGCGGGTTCGACGTGGGCCGCAGGCTGGCCAGCCTGGACATGGACCTCGGCAGCATGGCGGGTGGTCGGCACATCAAGATCTTCGCCGACGGAACGACGGTGTACGTGAACACGGCCGGCCTCGGTGTCAGCGGGACCAAGCCGTGGATCCGGATGGACGCGTCGAGCGCGAGCAGTGGATTCACGTCATTGGCGTCGTCCCCGTTCAACGGGGGCCAGCTCCTCTCGAAGCTGACCGACGTCACCGTCGTAGGCAACGAGACCCTCCACGGCGCCGCTACCACCCATTACCGAGGCTCCCTCAACATGGGCACCGCCCTCAGCCAGCTGGGAGGATCGGCCGGGGACCTCGGCCAGCTCGGCCAGATGGGCACGGCCGTGCAGAATGCCCTGGCCGGAACCACGGTCCCGTTCGACGTGTGGATCGACGGCCAGGACCGCCTCCGCCGCACCGTCATGACCATGGACCTGGCCCCGCTGATGCGCACCCTGCTCTCGCAGTTCGAGCCGAGCTCGGCCAGCACCCTGCCCTCTGACATGAAGGCGCTGATCTCGATCGACTTCAGCCTGTTCGACTTCGGGGCCAACCTCGATCTAACCCCGCCGCCCGCCAGTGAAGTGGGGCCCCCTCCCCCGGGCTTCAAGCTGCCCGGAGCCGGCGCCAGCCTCTGACCCGGCCGGCCAACCGGGTCGGACCGGCAACGTCAGCCGGGTGACCCGATCTGCACGACCAGGCTGAACCGCAGCCCGGCCACGGGGCCCAGCGCCGACCGCAGCTGGTCCCCGGCGGGGGCGGCAAAGGTCATCCTCAGCTGGAGCAGCCTCAGGAGATGGTCTGCGCTCCCCGCCGCCACCACCACGTCGGCCGTCCGGGTGGCCCGGCGCAGGGCGGCGGCGGCGCCGCTGTCGGCCGGGATGGGGCGACCCTTCACCCCGCTCGTGGTGTACAGCAGGCTCTCGATGCCGTTCAACGCCGCGACGGGGTCGACGGGAGCCGTGACCTCCTCTACAGGCGCTCCTCCGATGGTCGCGTGGGACACGGTGCCGGGAGCCCGCGCCCACCCGGCCACGCCCAGCTGACCGAGGCCGGTGAGGTCCCCTCCCGGCTCTACCCCGGCCGCCAGCTGGGCCGTCTGTGCGGCGGTCAGCGGCTGCCGGGACCCGCCGCTCTCGATCCACGCCCGCTGGCCGGAGGACACGATGGTCGTGGCGGCGTCAGCGCCGCCCAACGTCTCCACGGTCAGCCGCAGCACCGGCAGCCGCTGACCCGGAGGCGGATCACTGAAGGGTCCACTCAGGCGGTAGCCGACCTCTCTCCCACCCCCGTCGAGACCCGGAGAGGAGACGACCTCGAAGTCCAGGACCCCGCGGTGCAGCGGGGCCAGCGACGAGGTGAGGTTCCGGAGCGGCCCGGCCACGCCGGCCCGCTCCCCACTCCCGCCCGCTGCCGTCCCGGCGGCGGCGTCGGCGGCGCATCCGGCCAGCAGAACGGCGCAGAGCGCCGCCGCCACCCGTCTCATCCGGAAGTCGTAGTGGTCGAGCCCGACGTCGTTGTGGTGGTCGGGGCGGTCGTGGTCGTGGTCGACGGGGCCGTGGTCGAGGTTGTGGTGGAGCCGGTCGTCGAGGTGGTCGAGGTGCTCGTCGACGAGGACGTCGAGGCCGACGCCGGGGTCGTGGTCGTGGTCGACGGGCCGCCAGGAGCTCTTCCCGAATCTGTGGCCGGCGCGGCGCCCGCCTGCCCCGCCGGGCCGGAAGGCGGTTGGGGGCCGGCGGTGACCAGTTGGGTGGCCACGACCTGGGCCACCTGCTGCTCCAGTGCGTTCACGTCGGTCTGGAGCTGGGTGAAGGAGATCTGCTGGTGGCGCAGCTCCTCGAGCTGGTGGCGGACGTCGGCCAGCTGCCTGTTCCCCTGGGGGGTGAAGTGGACCGGCGCTCCGGTCATCAGCAGGTCCTGATAGGCGGAAGCGAAGGTGTCGCAGCTGGCGCACCGGTAGTTGTAGGCGACAGCCGTGTTTTGAGGCGTGACCGTCGTCGCCTGGCCCGTGGCCAGCACGACCTGGATGGCCACCGCCACGGTCTCACAGCTCGTGCAGCTGGCGTAGGCGACGGCTGTGTTGGAAGCGGTGACCGTGGGACCCGCCACCCGGGCGACGGAGAAGGCGATCCGGAACACGCTCGAGCCATTCCTGGTGTTGACGGCAACAGCCGAGTTGGCGGGTTGTCCGGTGGTGGCCGCGCCCGCCGGGGAGCCGGCGGAGATGAGCCCGGCGGCCACCACGGCTGCCGCCGTGGCCCAGAGCGATCGTCGAAGCACTCGCACCTTCGGATAGGCGAACGGGCCGCCCCGGCCGACCCGGGGCGGCGCCGTTTCGTTCAATTGCTCAGCTCGTCTGGGTGATCGGCGTGGCCTGCGCCGCGTCCCCGTAGGCGGTGGAGCCGTCCGAGAGGATGTTGGCGGCTATGGCCGCGTTGATCGGGATGGCGAGGTTGGCATTGACCAGTGACATGGCTGCCCGCTCGGGCAACGGCTCACCCGCCAGCTGCGCGAGCTCCTCACGGCTGAGCGGTCGGTAATCCTGTCCCATGTCAGCCTCCTCAGTTGGTCTGGGTGATCGGGGCCGTCTGCGTGGCCTCGGCCACGGCCGTCGAGTTGTCGGAGAGAACGTTCAGGGCGGCGGCCAGGTTCACCGGGGCCGCCACGTTGGCGTTGATCAGCGACATGGCGGCCCGCTCCGGCAACGGCTCACCCGCCAACTGGTCGAGCTCCTCCCGTGTAAGGGGCCGGTAGTCGTTCTTCTGCTTCTGTCCCACAACACACTCCCTTCGTTGACGTTCGGGTCCGGTACGGCTGTACGACCAAGTTCTGGTGCATCACCTCTGCAGCGATTGGCCCTGAGACCCAGCGACTGCCAGCCCCCGGACCGGTCTCCCGACAAGCGGTTCCCGATGGAAACATCGGTCAAACCGTACGGATGAGCCGACGAACCTCTCCGCTGCATCGGATTGCGCCCGGCGGGAGGAGGGAACAGGCCCGACGATGCACTGGTCCCGGCTCCTACGCGCCCTCGTCGACGCAGCCGTGTCCGAGGAGATTCCGCACGTGATCCAGAAGGAGGTCCGGGTCAACCGGGCCATCGCCGTCAACGACGAGTCCGACGCGACCACAGCCGCGTCGGCGGTCCAGGACAGCCCGGTCACCCAGACCAGGCGTCAGTGACGCCCTCTACGTCCGCGACTGTCCCGGCCGGCCGACCGGGGACTCCGTCGGACGGCGCAACGGCCGCACCACGCCTGGCCGACGGTGTCCAGCTCATCGGGGAGTACGAGGACTCCGGCTTCCGCAACCCGCCCTCGATCGTGCGGCGTGCCGACGGGCAGGTGATCCAGCTGCCTGATCTGCTCTATCAGGTACTCGTGCGCGCCGACGGACGCCTCACGTTCGCGGAGATAGCCGACGAGGTGTCACACGCAGTCGGCCGCGGCGTGAGCGCCGACAATGTGGCATTCCTGGCCGAGGAGAAGCTCCGGCCCATGGGACTCCTGGCGCTGGCCGACGGCTCCAGTCCCCGGCTGGCGAAACCGGACCCGTTCCTCGGGCTCAAGTTCCGCATCGGCGTGATCCCCGAGCGGGCGTCGGGGTTGCTCGGGGACTGCTTCAAGTGGCTCTTCCGGCCGGGGATCGTGCTGCTCGTTCTGCTCGGTCTCGTGGCCGGAGACGCCTGGCTCTTCCTCAACCACGGGGTGGCGCAGTCCCTGCGCCAGGCCCTCTACCACCCCGACCTGTTCCTTCCCCTGTTCGGGGGCGTGCTGCTCGGCGCCGCCTTTCACGAGACCGGCCACGCCGCCGGGTGCCGCTACGGAGGCGGCCACCCCGGCCGGATGGGCTGCGGCCTGTACCTCGCCTGGCCCGCGTTCTACACCGACGTCACCGACGCCTACCGGCTCGGAAAGCGGGCCCGCCTCCGCACCGATCTAGGCGGCGTGTACTTCAACGTGGTGGCCATCCTGGTCACCTTCGGCGTGTACTTCGCCACCCACGTCGAGGCGGTTCTCCTCCTCACGTTGATCGAGCATTTCGAGATCGCCCATCAGCTGCTGCCCATCGTCCGGCTGGACGGCTACTACATCGTGGCCGACCTCACGGGCGTTCCCGATCTGTTCGCCCGGATGGGGCCGATCCTGCGTTCGCTGGCCCCGTGGCGGCGCGCCGACGCCCGGGTCACGGCGCTGAAGCCGTGGGTGCGCCGGGCGGTGTCGGCCTGGATCCTCCTGGTGGTCCCCCTGCTCGGATTCGAGCTGTTGGTGGTCCTGATCCATCTGCCGAGGATCATGGGTACGGCATGGGACGCGGGCCACCGCCTGGCCGCCGACGCGTCGAACCGCTTCTCCGCCGGGCAGACCCTGTCGGGGTTGTCCTCGGCCTTCCAGATCGTGGTGCTGGCCATCCCGATCATCGGGATCCTGCTCATGCTGGGTCGGTTCCTCCGCGCCATGGTGCGCTGGACGATGGCCCGCACCGAGGACCATCCCGCCCTGCGGGCCGGGGCGGCGCTGGTCGCGGTGGGCCTGGCGGTCCTTCTCGGCCTGGCCTGGGTTCCGGGCCACAACTACCGGCCCATCCAGCGGAACGAACGCGGCACGCTGGTCCAGGGAGCGGCGGCGGTCACCGGCCTGCCCAGCCGCCGGGCGCCGCTGTACTCGACGACGCACGACACCATCCCGGTCCGTCCGGGGGACACCTCCACCGGGCCGGGTAACCCCGCTTCGACGTCGACAACCACCTCGCAACCGGCGGGGTCCTCCACTACGTCCACGTCGGCCCGCGGGTCGTCGGGGCGGTCCTCGGGGTCGACCTCGACCTCCTCGAGCACGACGTCATCGAGCACGACCCCGTCGACGTCGACGTCGACGAGCACGTCGACGACCTCCACCACGACTCCAGCCTCGACCACGACCAGCGCGCCCGAGGGGCGGCCTGCGGCTCCGTCAGCCGTCCGCGCCGCGGCCGGGTGAGCGTAGAGGGGCCGGCCGCTACCTGACCGTGAGGCTGTAGCGCGCCGCCGCCGACAGGGCCCCGGCGGTGCCGGTCACGGTGACCGTGTAGGTCCCGGCCGGCGTGGAGCGGGACGCGCCCATGGTCAGCGTCGACGTTCCGGTCGGACCGACCGTCTGCGGGCTGATCGACAGCGTCGGCCCGGCGGGGGCGGACGACGCCGCCAGCGTGACGGGCTGGGTTGCGCCCTGCTCGCTCACGGACACCACCACCTGCCGGGAGCTGCCCGGCTTCACCCTGCCGGCGCTCGAGCTGAGACTGATGCTCAACGTGGGCGCCGGAGGAGGCGGCGGGGAGACAGCTCCGCACACCAGGTCGGCGTCGTAGCCGGTGCCGTCCGCGTACTGGGCCAACGCCGGGATCGCACCGGTGAAGGCGGTGGCCGAGCAGGTGGACGCGGCGGTGCTCGCACCGCCGGCGCCGGCCACCCACGTCGGGGACAGGTCCATCGGGTACGACGGGGTGAACTCCCCGGCCCAGGCCGTCTGGTAGCTGGGAGCGGTGCCCACCGTGTAGCCGCCGGTGATCGTGCCCCAGTCCGCCTTCGACGAGTAGATGCCGACAGACGGCGCCCCGGCGGTGCGGAGATAGTCGACGGACCCCTGAAGATCGGCGGCGTTCGAAGTGCCGTCCCCGTTCCACGAGTTGGCCGACTCGACGTCGAGCCACCACGGGAGCGTGGCCGCCCCCGCGACGGTCAGCTTGGCCGTGGCAAAGGCGGAGGCGGCCGCGTGCCAGCCGTAGTCGTAGGCGCACCCCGGGTCCGTGGTCGACGTGCTGGCGACGCAGAGGGCGGGGTCGCGGGCGCCCGATGCGGGCCAGTAGTGGGAGCTGTGCGGCGCCGGGTTGGCCGTGTTGACGTAGAGCGCCGCCTGGTAGGGGAGCGCCGACGCCCAGCTGTACTCGGCCGCCCAGCACGGACTGGTCGAGAAGGGCAGGCCGTCGGTCACCCCGACGATGCCGAAGGCGCCTCCGAGTCCGCCGACCGTGGTGGCCGTGGACCCGGTGCCGGCGCACTGAGGAAAGGAGACGTCGTGCCCGGTGGCACCGGCCGGTGCCGCCCCGACCCCGGCCAGGGCCGGCGGGACGATGGCCACCGCGGATGCGGCCAGCGCCACGGCCACCGCCCCCATGATCCCAGCTCTCACCGCCGTACGCCCCACGGGGTCATTGATCGGCCGCCGAAGGGCCATGCTGAGTCGGGAAGGCGGATCCCCCGAACTCACATCCCGGAGTGCCGTAGGTGTCCCCGCGACATTGCGGCGCCGCGTGTAACGGCGCAGCGGGCCGCCCATTACGGACGGTTCGAAGAAACTCACCACGGGGTAGAGCGATTGCATCAACGACGGTTCCACGGGAACCGGGAAGGGGGAGGTCGGAACATGGTCGGGGACGTTCTTCTCGCTCTGCTGATCACGGCCATCGCTGTCGTGCTCGGTTTCACGATCCATCCTGTGCTCTTCTTCATCATCGCTTTCGCGATCATCTACCTGCTGGCCCGCCACCACGGCGGCGGCGCCCGCCGTCGGGCCTACTTCTAGGCGCACCGGTAGCGGTGGGCGGGACCGGGTAGATAGGAGCAATGACGCTCGACGAATCGATGGGCCCGGTCGTGTGCGCAGCATGCAGCAAGGAGGCACCGTTCCGGGAGGACGCCAGGACTCCCGGGACGGGCCGAATCGCGCCGGAGCAGCTTCACGGCCTCGGATGGAGCTTCGCGGCGGCGGGGCCCGGCTGGGTCTGCGGGGAGTGTGCTCCGACGCAGAAGCAGTAACGCAGCACCGGTGACGCAGAACCGGTAGCGACTACAGGGTCAGCCCTGCTGCCACGCCAGCACCAGCAGGGTGGCGTCGTCGCTGAGTCGGTCCCCGAGATGGGAGAGCACGGCCCGCGACAGGCGTCGGAGCGTCTCCGAGGTGGGGAGCCCTGATGCCGCCTCTTTCTCCCACATCTCCGCCAGACGCTCGCGCCCGAACCCGTCGCCACCCCGGGTGTGGGCCTCCACGACCCCGTCGGTGAAGAAGAGCAGGCGGTCCCCCGGCTCGAGGGAGATCACCTCCTGAGGCTCCTCCGCCGGTCCGAGACCCAGAGGCAGGCGGGCCGGCACATCAGGCGCCTCGAGCACCCGCCCCTGTCGCATCAGCATGGGGAGGTGGTGGCCGGCGTTGAGCAGCTCGAGCCGGCCGGTGTCGAGGTCCAGCCGGCCCAGGTGACCGGTGACGAAGTGGTCGGGGAACACGGCGGCCAGTACTTCGTCGAGCCGGGCCGCGACCGACGCCAGATCGAGCCCCAGGCGGCGGGCGTGCCGGTAGGTCGCCAGCGTCAGCGTGGCCAGCAGGCTGGCGGGCGTGCCGTGGCCCATGGCGTCGAAGATGGCGAAGTCGGCGGTGCGGCCCGTCACCGCATAGTCGTAGGCGTCACCACCCAGGTCGTAGGCGGGCGCCAGCACGGCCGCGATGTTGACGTCGATGCCGGTGAGGCTCTGCGGCGGGAGCAGGTCCCACACCAGGTCGGCGCCGATGGTCATCGGCCTGGTGCGCCGGGCCAGCTTGAAGGCGTCGGTGTAGTTCGTCTTGGCCACGAGCAGCTGCGCCGTCACGCCGGCCAGCATCTGCCCCGACTCCATCTGGCCCTCGCTTCCGTCCGATCCACGCAGCTCCAGCACCCCCAACCGGTCGGTGCCGTCGAGCAGTGCCACCCAGAGCTGTCGGGTCTGCTGGGACAGCTGGGGGGTGCCCGAGCTGAACACGCGTCCGGGCACGGTCCCGTCGATGGGCACGTCGGTCCCGACGTCCCCCGGAGCGAAGGGGTGCAGCCCCCCCTGCTCGTGGTCGACCAGGTAGATCACCGCCCCGTCGAAGCCGAGATGGCGCGCCGCGTCGTCGACGAGCGCGCCGAGCTCGTCGGGACACTCAGTGGATGCCTTGTCCAGCAGCCGCCGCAGGACCTGCGAAATTTCAAGCATCGGTGGAGGTGATGGGATTCGAACCCACGGCCTCAGCATTGCGAACGCTGCGCTCTGCCAACTGAGCTACACCCCCGGGCCTCCCCCGAGGTTAGCCGAGCACAATTCCCGGGCCCCGTGGAGGGAGCGGCCGTAGCCTTGCGCCGTGCACCTCTTCCGTTCGCGTCCCTTCGCGCTGCTCTTCGTGGGGTATGCGCTGAACGCCATCGGGAGTTGGGCCGCGCTCGTGGCGATGTGGGGCTTCGCCACCTACCGCTTCCACGCCGACGCCGGACAGGTGGCGCTGATCGGCCTGGCCTGGGCCGTCCCGTCGGCACTGCTGTCGCCCCTGGCGGGGGTCCCGATCGACCGCCTGGGGCCCCGCCGCGTCCTGGTCGTGGCCTACGCGCTGGGCTCGGCCACCAGCGTGGCCATGGCCCTGGCCGGTTCGCTCCACACCCTGATCCTCCTCGGCCTCCTGCACGGAGCGGTGGAGGCCTTCGCCCGGCCCGCGGGGGACGCCCTGCCGCCCCGGCTGGTGGACGACGCCGATCTGCTGGCCGCCAACGCCCTCCTGGGCTCGGCGGCGGAGTCGGCCATCGCCTTCGGACCCCTCCTGGCGGCCGGGGCCATAGCCCTCACCGGCCTGCGGGGGGCGTTCATCGTCGACGCCGCCACCTTCTGGATCGGGATGGCGGCGGTGGCGCCCCTCCGGCTCCGCCCCGTCCCCTCCGCCGGCCCCCGGCCCGATGCCGTCAGCCTGCGGGCCGAGCTGACCGAGGGAGTCCGGATCGCCCGGCGCAGCCCGGTCGTGCGGTTCACCCTGGCCCTGTCGGCCGCCGTGTTCCTCACGTGGAGCACGTTCCTGGTGATCGAGCCCCTGTACGTGCGCGACGTCCTCCACCGCTCTCCGACGGTCTTCTCGCTGCTGCAGACCGCCTTCGGCGTCGGGCTGGTGGGGACCGGACTGCTGCTGCCCCGCCTGGGGGACCGGGTGGCCACCACCCGGGCCCTGTCCGGCTCCGTCCTCCTCTCGGGACTGGCCGCCGCCGCCTACATCGGCACCCACTCGGTGGTCGTCGCCTTCGTCGGCGTCTTCCTCTGGGGCGTGGACGTGGCCTTCTACTCGGCTCCGTCCCGGACCCTGCTGCAGCGGGGCTCCCCGGTCTACGCCCACGGCCGGGTCCTGGCCCTCTACCGCGCCCTGCACTCCTGGAGCGATGTGGTGGCGCTTCCGCTGGCGGCGGTGGTGGCGGGCGCTCTCGGTCCCCGGGTGGCGGGGCTCGCCATCGCGGCGGTGGCGGGCACGGCCGGCTCCTTCGGGCTGGCCGTGGGCCGGCGGCCGGCCATCTCGGAAACTGTGGAGCCGGGTCTCCTACCGGCCTGAGCCGCCCGGCTCGGAGGTCCGGGCCTCGATGGCCCGCTGGAGCCGGGTCTGCAGGGCGGTCGTCGTGAGGTCGGAGCGGCTCCGCTCGAGGACGGCCCGGAGGGCGTCGGTCGTGCGCCGGAGCCCCCCGGTCAGGGCGTCGGGGAAGTCGATGGCGAGGAGGAAGTCGTAGACGTCGTCGACGGCCCCGAGGACCGACTCGGCCCGGTCGAGCTCCCCGGCCCGGAGCAGGTCGAGCATGTGGCGGCGCATCTCGGAGGCCGCCTCGGCCAGCCCGTTGAGCCACGCCGGCAGCCCGACCCGGAGGTCCCCCGGCCCGGGGAGGTCCGCCCCCGCCACCAGACGGCTGACGCAGACGGCCTCGACGTACTCCTTCTCGGCGTCGTGCAGGAAGCCGGCATAGGCCACCGCCGGGTGGGGCCGGACCGTCTCCTGGGCCCGGCGCAGGGCCTCCTCGGCCTCGGCCACGAACTCCTCCGCCGCCCCGTCCTGGTGGCGGTGCACGGCCCGGATGGCCCGGCTCGACGCCCGGATGACCCGGCGGCAGGCGGCCAGCGCCTCCTCCCGGGCCTGGTTGGCCGACCCGAGGCCGCCGGTGACGTCGGGGAGGATCCGGCCGAGCTGCTCCCCGAGGCCGCCCGGTCGGCTCAGTTGGCGGAGCGCCGCAGGAGCGGTGCGCCCGGCGCCGCGTAGGCGGCGGGCCCGGGCAGGAAGCTCAGCTTCATCTCCCGCTCGGCGGCGGCGTTGCGCATCCGCACCAGCAGGACCACGTAGCCGGCCAGGAGCACGGCCGACACCGCCGCCACCGCCAGCAGCAGATGCATGCCGGGGACGACGCCGAGAATGACAAGAAGCAGTGTCGTCAGCGTCAGCGTGACGAGCACGTTGCGACGCCGCCGACGCGCGTTGAGCGTTGTCTCACGCGTGCGGCGCGGCACCCGCGGCACGGCTCCGGCCGGTGCGGCGTACGTCGGCGCCGGCCCCGTGTACGCCGGAGCGGGCGCGCCGAAGCGATGGTCGACGCGCGTGTTGGCGGGCGCGATGACAGTGGGGCCGGTGCGCTGCAGCACCACAAGCTGACGGCGAAAGTCACCGATGGAATCGGCCTTTCTCGTCTCCGCACCTTTGCGCAGCAGTGGTGGAGCCAGAACTGCGATCCACACCACCGCCAGCAATCCGAGAACCACGATGGTCAAGCTCCTCGACCTACCTTCGTGTGAGAAGGACCGTATCCCAGGCCCTTGCGCGATTGGTGGATGGTGAAGCGACCTTCGGTGACGCCTCTACTCGCGGGCACGGCCTCCGACGGGAGGACCAGGAGGAGGACCGGCCGACGAGACTCTAGTGACCGCCCTCCGCGGCGGCAACCGGGGCCACCGCTGCATCCGCGGCCAACAGTCGTTCAGGTGCTACAGGTCGACGGGGTCCAGGGGCGGACCGGGCCGGCGCCACGTCCCCGAGCGCCCACCCGTCTTCTCCCACAGCGCCAGCTCACCGATGCTCATCCCGCGGTCGGTCGACTTGCACATGTCGTACACGGTCAGGGCGGCCACGGCGCACGCCGTCATGGCCTCCATCTCGACGCCCGTCCGGTCCACGGTCTCGACCTGGGCCTCGATCTCGACGTAGTTGTCACCGATAGTGAAGTTCACGTAGACCGACCCCACGAGCAGGGGGTGGCACAGCGGGATCAGGTCGGCGGCCCGTTTGGCGGCCTGGATGCCGGCTATCCGGGCCGCGCCCAGTACGTCCCCTTTGGACACGGCGTTGCTGGCCACCTTGTTGGTGGTCTCGGGGCTCATGAACACCTTGGCCCGGGCCAGGGCCCGCCTGTGGGTCGGCTCCTTGGGGGTGACGTCGACCATCCGGGCCCGGCCCAGGGGATCGAGGTGGGTCAGGCCGCGGTCGGACATGGGCCCGGAGTCTAGGTGGGAGCCCCGCCCCTGACCCGACTAGCCGCCGATCTGGCTCATGCTCCGGGCGGGCCGGATGAAGGTCACCCGGCCGATCTGGTGGCCGGCCCACTTCCGCCCCACGTCGGCGGCCACGGCCGCGGCCAGGTCGTCGTCCGAGCCCCCGCCCCGCAGCACGGCCCGCAGGTCGGTCTCCCGCACGGCGAACAGGCAGTTGCGCAGCTGGCCCTCCGCCGTGATCCGGATCCGGTCGCACGCCCCGCAGAAGGGCTGGGTCACGCTGGCGATGACCCCGATCTCCCCCTTCCCGTCCCGGTACCGGTAGCGGGCGGCGGGCTCGGGCCCGTGCAGGACCGGCTCGAGCGGGAAGACGGCGTCGATGGCCGCCACCACCTCGGCCGAGGGCACGACCTGGTCCATCGACCAGGCCCCGTCGGCGTCGAGAGGCATGAACTCGATGAACCGGGGCTGCACCCCGCTCTCCCGCCCCCAGGCGGCGAAGTCCACGACCTCGTCGTCGTTCACCCCCCGCACGGTCACGACGTTGACCTTCACGGGGTCGAAGCCGGCGTCCTGAGCGGCGGATATCCCGTCGAGGACCCGGTCCAGCTGCCCCCGCCGGGTGAGCGAATGGAACCGCTCGGGGCGAAGCGAGTCGCACGACACGTTGATCCTCGACAGCCCGGCGGCCCGGAGGTCATGGGCCAGGAGCCCGAGGGTGGCCCCGTTGGTGGTCATGGCCAGGTCGACCGGCTGCCCTGTGCCCGGCACCCGCAGGGCGGCCAGCTTCGCGATCAGGACGGGGAGGCGGGCCCGCACGGTCGGCTCCCCCCCGGTGATGCGGATGGCCTCGAACCCGAAGCGCTCGACGCACACCCGGGCCACCCGCTCGATCTCCTCGTAGGTGAGGACCTCGTCCCGGGGCAGCCAGGTCATGCCCTCCTGGGGCATGCAGTACGTGCAACGGAAGTTGCACCGGTCCGTGATCGATATCCGCAGGTCGCGCACGGTTCGGCCGTGGGGATCGACCAGGGGGACCGGCTCCATCCCCTGAGGTTACGGGCCCGTCAGCAGGTCCCCCAACAGCCAGACCGTCAGCCCGTCCCCCGCCGCCAGTCCGGGCCCGTCGGGTATCAGCGCCAGGGCGTTGGCCCGGGCCATGGCTGACAGCACGTGGGAGCCCTGGCCCCCGGCCGAGCGCACGACCACCCGGCCCCCCTCGCCGACCTGCGCGACCACCCGGTCGAGCGCCAGCCGGCCGTCGGGGCGGCGGGGGAAGTCCTGGCCCGCCACCGCCGGCACGGTGGGCCGGAACCGGGCGGCGCCGGCATGGCCCGCCATCTGGCGCAGCGCCGGCCGGGCGAAGAGCTCGAAGCTCACCATCGACGACACCGGGTTCCCCGGCAGCCCGAAGACCGGCACCCCGGCGACCAGCCCGAAGGCGAACGGCTTGGCGGGCCGGACCGCCACCTGCATCCAGCGCATGGTCCCGCCCGACCGGCTGTCGAGCACCGCCTTCACGTAGTCGAAGTCCCCGACGCTGACGCCGCCGCTGGTCAGCAGGGCGTCGCACTCCCCGACCCCCCGGTCGAGGGCGGCCGTGATCTCCATCTCTGTGTCCCGAGCTATCCCCAGGTCCACCGCCTCGAAGCCGGACTCGCGCAAGAGGCCGAGGAGGGTGCGCCGGTTCGAGTCCCGGATCTGGCCCGGCTCGAGGGCCCCGCCCCCCTCGACCAGCTCGTCCCCCGTCGACAGCACGCCCACCCGGGGCCGGCCGTGGACCTCGACCATGGTCACACCCACGCTGGCGAGGACCCCGAGATGGGCGGGGCGCAGCTCCGTGCCGGGGCCCACGACCGTGTCCCCGGGGCGGACGTCCTCACCGGGGTGGCGGACGTGGTCCCCCCGGTCGGCCTCGGCCAGGATCTGGACGGCGTCGCCTCCGGCCACACTGCGGGCGGGGCGGGTGCGTTCGACCATCACCACGGCGTCGGCGCCGGGGGGCAGCGGCGCCCCGGTCATGATGCGGATGGCCTCGCCCGGGGAGAGGGGAGGGCCGGGGGGCTGGCCGGCGGCTATCGAGCGGGCCACCCGCAGGGTCACCGGGAGGTCGTCGCTGGCCCCGCTCGTCTCGGCCGCCCGCACGGCGTAGCCGTCCATGGCCGTGTTGGCGAACGGGGGCACCGCCTCCGGAGAGACCACCTCCGCCGCCGTGACCCGGCCGAGGGCGTCGCCGACCGGCACCACCTCGGCCGGCAGGACCCCACAGCTGTCCAGGACGTGCCGGCGGGCCTCCTCGACGGGGACCAGGGGCACGGCCGGCTAGCCCTCCCCGCCCACCAGCTCCCGCAGGAAGGCCCGCAGCGGGGGGCCGAGGTCGGGCCGCTCGAGGGCCAGCTCGATGTTGGCCTTCAGGTAGTCGAGCTTGTTGCCCACGTCGTAGCGGCCCTTCTCGAACACGACCCCGTAGACGGGCTCCTCCTTCATGAGGAGGGCTATCCCGTCGGTCAGCTGGATCTCCCCGCCCCGGCCTGGCTCGGTGCGCTCCAGGCACTCGAAGATCCCCGGGGTCAGCACGTAGCGGCCGATGACGGCCAGGTTGGACGGGGCCTCCCCGGGATCGGGCTTCTCGACGATGCCGCGGACGTGGACCAGGGCCCCGTCGGCGACCGGCGCCCCGTCCACCCCCTCGACCTCGGCGCAGCCGTAGGAGGCGATCTCCTCCGGGGACACGGCCTTGAGGGCCAGGACGCTGGCCCCCCGCTCGGAGTGGGCGGCCAGCATGTCGCGGAGCAGCGGGCTCTCGGCCCGCATGATGTCGTCCCCGAGCAGCAGGGCGAAGGGCTGGTCCCCCACGTGCTCACTCGCCACCGACACGGCGTGGCCCAGGCCCCGGGCCTCCTTCTGGCGGACGTAGTGGATGTCGGCGAGGTGCCCGATGGCCCGGACCTGGTCCGCCAGGTCGTGCTTGCCCTTCTCGGCCAGGTGGTGCTCCAGCTCGAAGGAGCGGTCGAAGTGGTCCTCGAGGCTGCGCTTTCCCCGGCTGGTGATCAGCAGGATGTCCTCGATCCCGGCGGCGATGGCCTCCTCGACCACGTACTGGATGGCCGGGGTGTCGACCAGCGGCAGCATCTCCTTGGGCTGGGCCTTGCTGGCCGGGAGGAACCGGGTGCCCATGCCCGCCGCCGTGATCACGGCCTTCCTGACGGCGCGCCTGGGGCTGGCGCCGCCGGCTCTTCCGTCCACGGCCGGTCACGTTATACACTTGGCACTCGTACCCCGAGAGTGCTAATGGCCACGCCGAGAGGTCCGGAATGCCCACCTACGAGTACGCATGCAAGAAGTGCGGGGACCACCTGGAGGTCGTCCAGTCCTTCAAGGACGACCCGCTCACGACCTGTCCGAAATGCGGCGGTGACCTCCGCAAGGTGTTCGGCTCGATAGGCGTGACGTTCAAGGGCAGCGGCTTCTACAAGACCGACAGCCGGCCCCGGCCCAAGGACGGGGGATCCGACTCCAAGAGCTCCGAGTCGAAGTCCGACTCCAAGAGCTCCGACTCCAAGAGCTCCGACTCCAAGAGCTCGGACTCCAAGAGCTCCTCGGGATCCTCGGGCTCGTCCGGTTCCAAGAGCTCGGGCTCGTCGGGGTCGGGCTCCTCCGGAGCCAAGGCCGCCGCCTCCTAGGCCCTGGCCGACCGACCCACCGCCGAGATCGCCGTCATCGGCGGGAGCGGCTTCTACGAGCTGCTGGCCGACGGCCGCACGGTCGACGTCGACACCCCCTACGGCGCCCCGTCGGCCCCGGTCACGATCGGGCGGATCGGGGACCGGGACGTGGCGTTCCTGCCCCGCCACGGCCTGCGCCACGAGATCCCGCCCCACCGCATCCCGTTCCGGGCCAACCTCTGGGCGCTGCGGGGCCTGGGCGTCACCCGGGTCCTGGCCCCCTCGGCGGCGGGCTCGCTGCGCCCGGACGTGCACCCCGGGGAGCTGGTGGTGTGCGACCAGCTGGTCGACCGGACGTCGGGGCGGCCCGACACCTTCTACGAGGGGCCGGCGGTGCACCACGTGGCCTTTGCCGATCCGTACTGCCCCGAGCTGCGGGAAGCCGTGATCCCCGCCGCCCGGGAGCAGGGGGTCACCACCCACCCGACCGGGACCATGGTGGTGATCCAGGGGCCCCGCTTCTCCACCCGGGCCGAGTCGGCCTGGTACCGCTCGGCGGGCTGGGACGTGATCGGCATGACCCAGTACCCGGAGGCGGTGCTGGCCCGGGAGCTGGGGCTCTGCTACTCGGGCATCGCCCTCGTCACCGACTACGACACCGGGGTGGAGGGCGGGGCTGCGACGGACGCGGCGCCGATCGAGGCCGTGACGATGGACGCCGTGCTCTCCGTCCTGCGCGACACGGTCGGCACCGTCCGGTCCGTCCTCGGCGCCGTCATCCCGACCATCCCGTCAGCCCGGTCGTGCTCGTGCGCGTCAGGCGCCGCTCAGGAGGAGTGATGGCCGCGGGCGGGGCTGGGGCCCCTGCCTGGCGGAGGAGCCGGGGCGTAGGGGACCCGGCGGGCTATGTGAGCGTGTCCCCGTAGGCGCTGGCCGACGGGACGATGCGCGCCCGCCAGGGCCGGGCCCGGTCCCAGTGGTGACCCACCACCCGCCCCGCCCGCAGGACCTCGAGGAACCGGGCCGGGGAGCCGGTGTCGAAGTCGGCCACCTCGGCGTAGGCGGCCCCGAAGGCGCCCGGCACGTGGGCGTCGGAGCCGGCCCCGCCCGGCAGCCCCCAGCGCGCCGCCGTCTCGGCCGCCCGGCGGTTGAGATGGGACAGGGACGTCTTGGCGTTGAAGACCTCGAGGGCGTCGATGCCACCGTCGGCCAGCAGGCCGTCGAGCACGTCCTCCTTGAGGCAGTGCCGCATCGGGTCGTAGGGGTGCGGCACGTACACGATGCCCCCCTGGTCGCGGATCCGGGTCACGGCGTCCGCAGGCCGGATGCCGTGCGGGAGGCGCTCCCGGATGAACAGCCCGATCAGCTCCCCCGCGCTCGTGCGCACCTCCTGGCCGACGACCACGCGGCAGGGCAGCCGGTCCTCGAGCGCCAGCGCCCCGTTGACGGTGTTGTGGTCGGTGATGCACAGCACGTCGATCCCGGCGGCGGCCACCGCCTCCTCCAGCTCCTCCGGGGTGGTCGTGCAGTCCCCCGACCACATGGTGTGGGTGTGCATGTCGACGCGGACCCGACCGGGGGGCGGCCGCTCCGCCAGGTGGGGGTGGTCGGGCCCGTCAGTCACCACAGGCGTCACTCACCCGAGAGCGAGATGCCGTCGACCGCCAGCGTCAGGCCGGCGGCCACGCCCGGCAGCCACTCGAGGTCCCCGCCGATCTCGATGACCTCGCGCAGCATGCGCTGCAGCGTCGAGGCGATCGTGATCTCGCGCACCGGCTCGGCCAGCTTCCCGTCCCGGATCATCATCCCCTCGGCGCCCACCGAGAAGTCCCCGCTCACCGGGTTGACGCCCGAGTGGACGCCGCTGATTGTCTGAACGAACAGCCCGTGGCCCACGCCGGAGAGGATCTCGTCCGTCGACCGCGTCCCCGGCTGCAGGGAGACGGCCCGGCATCCGACTCCGGGCCCGCTCTTGAAGCCGGCGCGGACGGCGGAGCCGGTCGACGTCGTCCCCGCCCGCCGGGCCGAGTAGCTGTCGTAGACGAAGCGGCTGACCACGCCGGCGTCGATCAGCACGTTGCGCCGGCACGCCAGACCCTCGGCGTCGTACACCGACGCGCCGAAGGCGTCGGGATTGGTCGGGTCGTCGACCAGCACGATGGCGGCTCCGGCCACCTCCTCCCCAAGGCGCTCGGCGAAGAGCGAGCGGCCCTTCAGCACCGCCTCCCCCGAGAACGTCCCCGCCAGCACGGCCAGCACCGTGCTGGTGACGCGGCGGTCGAACACCACGGGCAGGCGCGCCGAGCGGGCCTTGCGCGACCCGAGCATGCGGGTGGCCCGCTCCACCGCGTCGGTGGCGGCCTCGTCGACGGAAAGGTCGGCGGCGCTGCGCCCCACCGAGTAACCGCCCCCGGTCTGGGTGTCGTCCCCCTGGCCGGCTATCACCCACGCCGACAGGTGGCAGCCCGTCCGCCGGTGCGAGGCCCGCACGCCGGTGCTCGACGCGATGGCCACCTCGGTCATGGCGTCCCCGTAGTTGGCCGACTCCACCTGGCGGATGCGGGAGTCGGCGGCGCGCGCCCGTTCCTCGAGCTCGAGGGCCAGCGCCACCTTGTCGGCGGCCGGCAGGGCCTCGAGGTCGTCGCGCCACAGGTCCAGCACGGGCGGGGCCACGCCGTCGGGAGTGGCCAGCCCCACCGCCTCGTCGGGCGTGGCGAAGCCGGCGTTGTCGCGGGCCTCGTTCAGCGTGTCGGCCAGCATCGCCTCGTCGAGCGACCCGGCGTAGGCGAAGCCCTGACGGTCCCCGAGCACGACGCGGATGCCCACGCCCTCCGACTCGGCCGAGGAGAGCGACTCGACCTCCCTGTCGTAGACGCGCACCGCCGTGTCGCGGGCCCAGCCGACGTAGGCCTCGACCTGCTCCCCGGCCCGGGCCTGCCCGACGATCCGCTCGGCCACGGCGGCCAGAGCCGGGCGGGACAGCTCAGCCACCGGCGGTGCCGCCGATGGTCACTCCGGTCACCCGCAGCGTGGGCTGGCCGCAGCCGACGGGGACGCTCTGGCCGTCCTTGCCGCACGTGCCCGGGCTCATGTCGAAGTCGTCGGCCAGGGCGTCGATCCTCGAGAGGACGTCGGGGCCGTTCCCGATGAGGTTGGCCTCCCGGATCGGGTCGGTGATCTCCCCGTCCTCGATCAGGTACGCCTCGGTCATGCCGAACACGAAGTCACCCGTGGCCGTGTTGACCTGGCCCCCGCCCAACTGGGCCACGTAGACCCCGCTCGGCGTCTGGCGGATGATCTCGTCGGGCTGCTCCGTGCCGGCCAGCAGGTAGGTGTTGGTCATCCGCACCATCGGCAGATGCTGGTAGCTCTGGCGCCGCCCGTTGCCCGAGGACGCCCGGCCCTCCTTGCGGGCCCGCAGCCAGTCCCACATGTAGTCGGTGAGCATGCCGTTCTCGATCAGCACGTTGCGCGCCGCCCCGTGGCCCTCGTCGTCGACGACGAAGGTCCCCCACTCGTCGGCCACCGTCCCGTCGTCGACCAGCGTGACCAGCTCGCTGGCCACTTTCTGGCCCACCCGGCCCCGGTACACGGAGCTGTCCTTCAGGATGTGGTCGGCCTCCAGGCCGTGGCCGCAGGCCTCGTGGAACAGGATGCCGCCGCTGCCCCCCTTCAGCACCACCGGCAGGACGCCGCTCGGCGCCGGCCGGGCCGAGAGCTTCACCAGCGCCCGGCGGGCCGCCTCGAGCGCCACCTGCTCGACCGAGATGCGGTCGAACATCTCGAAGCCGACCGTGGCCGCCTTCGACTCGTACCCGGTCTGCATCCCGGTGTCACCGGTCGCGACGCACGACACCGAGAAGCGGGTGCGGACCTGGTCGTCCTCCGCCACCAGGCCGTCGCTGTTGGCCACGAGGATCCGCCTCCGGGCGTCCCCGTACGACGCCGACACCTGCTTGATGGCCCCGCCGGCGCCGCGCGCCGCCGCGTCGGCCGCCTGCAGGAGCTCGACCTTGCGGGCCTTGGGCACGTCCGCGGGGAGGATGGCGGCCCGCCTGCCCCCGCCGCCGGCCGGTCCCAACGCCACCTGGCGGGTGCCGCCCCCGCCGCCGCGCGCCGCTGCCGCCGCCGCCTCGGCCGCCTTCATCAGCCCGGCCTCGGTGAGATCGGCCGTATGGGCAAAGCCGGTCGTCTCCCCCACCACCACCCTGATGCCCGCCCCCCGGTCGAGGCCGGACATCAGCTCCTCGACCCGGCCGTCGTCCAGGGCGGCCGCGGAGCTGCGGCGGTCCTCGACGAACACCTCGGAGAACTCCCCGCCCGTGCGCAGCGACCGGTCGAGGACGCGACGCAGCGTTTCGGCATCGATGAGCAACGGATCCTCCGCAGGCTGGCCGGGTGGGGATGGGGGACTTACTGTACAGGCGTGTCCCTTCGCCCCGGCCTGACGGGACGGGCCGCGCTCGAGGTCGGGGAGGCCGACACGGCGGTGGCCATGCGCTCCGGAGATGTGCCCGTCCTGGCCACCCCCCGGCTGGTGGCGCTGTGCGAGGAGGCGGCCTGCGCGGCCCTGGCCGGCCACCTGGACGACGGACAGACCACGGTGGGCAGCAGCGTGCAGTTCAACCACCTGGCCCCCACCGCCGTGGGCGGGTCGGTGACGGCCGAGGCCACCCTGGAGAAGGTCGAGGGGCGCCGGCTCGGCTTCACCGTGTCGGCCAGCGACGCCAACGGGCTCGTGGGCGCCGGCCGGGTGACGCGGGTGGTCGTCGAGGCCGAGCGCTTCCTCAAGAAGGTGAAGGAGTAGCCCTACCTCTCCGGCGTGAACTCGATGTGGAGGTCGCGCAGGGTCCGGGTGAAGTACCCCGGGACGAAGTCGGGCTCGGTGCCGGGCACGAGCCGGAAGTCCGGCAGACGCCGGAGCAGCTCCTCGAACAGCACCCGGATCTCGAGGCGGGCCAGGTTGGCTCCCAGGCAGAAGTGGGTGGCGAAGCCGAACGCCAGGTGCCGGTTGTCGGTGCGGCCCACGTCGAAGGTGTCGGGGTCGCGGAAGTAGCGCTCGTCGCGGTTGGCGGCGCCGTACATGAGGAGGACCTGGTCCCCCGCGTGCACGGTCTGGCCGTGCAGCTCGTGGTCCTCGGTGACGGTGCGGCGCATGTTGAGGATCGGTGAGGCCCACCGGATGAACTCCTCGACCGCCGTGCTCTGGAGGAGGGCGGGATCGTCGAGGAGGCGGCGGCGCTGGTCCTCGTGCTCGCACAGCGCCAGCACGACCTGGCCGATCGTCGAGCGCGTGGTCTCGGCCCCGCCGTCGAGCAGCAGCAGGCCGTCCTGGACGATCTCGGAGTCGGGCAACGGCTCCCCCTCGAGCTCTGCCGTCACCCACGCCGAGCACAGGTCGTCCCCGGGGGCGGACCGGCGCGCCTCCATAAGCTGGGAGAACGCCACCGCGAAGTCCATGACCGCATCCACCGACCCCTCGGGGCGCCGGGGGTCGTCGTCGCGGTAGCCGGCGGCGCCCATGGTCACCTCCGACACGTGCTTGCACATCGACCACTGCTCGGGGTCGAAGCCGAGCAGCTCGCAGATGACCATGGCCGGCAGCGGGGCGGCCAGCGACTCGACGACCTCGGCCTCCCCTTTGGGGGCTATGGCGTCGATCAGCCTGGTCACGATGGCGCGCACGTGGTCCTCGTGGCGGCGCACCGCCGCCGGCGTGAACCGCGCCGACACCAGCTTGCGCTGATGGAGGTGGCGGGGATCGTCGCGGTTGATCATCGACTCGCTCATCTCGATGAGCGGCCGGGACCCGTGCGCCGAGCTGTACCGCTTGGTGTTGCGCTCGGCGTCCATCACGTCGCGGTAGCGCGACAGGCCCCAGATCCCGTTGTTCGGGTCCCAGTAGCAGGGCGCCTCGTCGCGCAGCCACCGGTACATCTCGAACGGGCCGGTGGCGTAGATCTCCGGGTCGAGCAGGTCGGGCTTGTCCATCTCCACCTCTCTGGGGTCCACCTCTCCAGGGTCCTCTTCTTGCGTCCTAAGCCAGGTTCGACGAACGGGGGTAGGCGATCGCGGGGTCGGTGATCACGTTCACCAGGTACGGCACGCCGGAGGCGAACGCCCGGCGCAGGGCGGGGCCGATCTCGTCGGGATCGTGGACCGTCTCCCCCGCACCGCCGAGGGCGGCGACCACCTGGTCGTAGCGGCACTCGGGCTGCAGGTCGGCGGCCACGTCGTAGCCGTACAGCGCCTGCATCGGGTGCTTCTCGAGTCCCCAGATCCCGTTGTTGCCCACGATCATCATGACCGGGAGTCCGTGGCGCACGAGCGTGTCGGCGTCCATCCCGCAGAACCCGAGAGCCCCGTCACCGAACAGCGTCACCACCTGGCGGTCGGGACGCGCCACCCGGGCGGCCATCGAGTAGCCCATGCCGGTGCCGAGACAGCCGTAGGGGCCGGTGTCGAGCCAGCAGCCGGGCTGGTAGCAGTCGACGAGCTTGCCCGCATAGGACACGAAGTCCCCGCCGTCGCACACCACGACGGCGTCCCGGTCGAGGACCTTCCGCAGCTCCCCGTAGATCCGGGCGGGGTGGATGGGGCGGGCGGCGGATTCCAGCTCGGCCCGCTCCGCGTCGCGGGCCACCTTCTCCCTCCCGCGGAGGTCCTCGATCCACGGCTCGTGGTCGGCCCGCGGCCCCGACCACTCCGCCATCCCGGCCAGGGCCAGCCGCAGGTCCCCGGCCACCGCCACATCCAGCTCGGCGTGGGCGGCCAGCTGGTCGGCGGCGTCGGCCACGTGGACGACCCGGGCGTCCCCGAAGCGCCCGAAGGACAGGCGGAAGTCGAGCGGCGTCCCGACGACCATCACCACGTCGGCCGTCTTCACCGCCGACCGGGTCCGGGAGAAGGCCAGCTCGTGGTCCGCCGCCAGGCACCCCCGCCCCAGTCCGTTCAGCCACACCGGGACCCGCAGGGACTCGGCCAGCCGGCGCAGCTCGTCCCACGCCCCGCCCCAGTAGACGTCGCTGCCCGCCACCACAGCCGGCCGGGACGCCCCCGCCAGGAGGGCGGCGGCCCGCGAGACGGCGTCGGGGTCGGGCGCCGGGCCGTCTTGGGCGCCCGTTTCCGCCGGATCGACCTGGCCTTTTCCACGGCCGAACAGCACGTCCATCGGGAAGTCCACGAACACCGGGCCCCGGTGCGGGGTGGTGGCCACCCCCACCGCCTGGCCCACGATCTTGGCGATCTCGTCGGTGCTCGAGGCGGTGGCGGCCAGCTTGGTTATCGAGCCCACGATCGGGACGTGGTCCAGCTCCTGAAGCGACCCCGAACCCCACCGGGCCTGGGGTGCCCGGCCGCCGAGCACGACCAGGGGCGACCCGTTGAACCAGGCCGTGGTGACGGCGCTGACCCCGTTGGTCACGCCCGGTCCGGCCGTGAGCACCGCCACGCCCGGGCGGCGGGTGAGCTTGGCCATGGCCTCGGCACCGAACGCCGCCGTCTGCTCGTGGCGCACGTCGAGGATGCTCACCTCGTGCTTCACGCAGGCGTCGTAAATGGGAAAGATGTGGCCCCCGGACAGGGTGAAGATCTCCCGCACCCCGGCCGCCAGCAGCGGCGCCAGCGCCAGCTCACCCCCGTGCCCCTCCACGACGCCCGACGTTACCGGGGCCGGCCCCGGGTAGCTTGGGGACCCGCCGCCATGATTGGGACCCGATGATCCTCGAGCGAATCGAATCCCCGGCCGACCTCCGCCAGCTCTCCTACGAGGACCTGGACCGGCTGGCCGCCGAGATCAGGGACTTCATCGTGCAGACCGTGTCGGTGACCGGCGGTCACCTCGGATCCAACCTCGGCGCGGTCGAGCTCACCCTGGCCGTGCACCGCGTCTTCGAGAGCCCCCAGGACGTGATCCTGTGGGACACCGGCCACCAGGCCTACGTCCACAAGCTGGTCACCGGCCGGCGGGACGACTTCGCCACCCTGCGCCAGGCGGGGGGCCTGTCGGGATATCCGTCCCGGCGGGAGTCGCCGCACGACTGGATCGAGAACAGCCACGCCTCCACGGTCCTGAGCTACGCCCACGGGATCGCCAGCGCCCTCGACCTCCAGGGCCGGGATCCGAGCACCAGGCGGGTGGTGGCCATCGTCGGGGACGGGGCCCTCACGGGCGGAATGGCCTACGAGGCGCTCAACAACATCGGCCACTCCGAGCGCCGCGTCCTGATCATCCTCAACGACAACGGCCGCTCCTACGCCCCGACCGTGTCGCGCCTGTCCGAGAGCCTGACCCGCGTGCGGCTGTCCAAGCCCTACATCCACGCCCGCGAGCGCGTCGGGCGCGCCGTGCAGGACATGCCCGCCGTGCGCCGGCTGGCGCAGTCGGGCTGGTCGGGGCTGCGGGTGGCGGTCCGCGAGCTGTTCGGCCCCAACGTGTTCTTCGACGCCCTCGGTGTGCGGTACACGGGCCCCATCGACGGCCACGACATAGCCGGCCTCGAGCGGGCCCTCGAGGGGGCGGCCGAGTACGACGGCCCGATCGTGGTGCACGTCCTCACCCACAAGGGACGCGGCTACCCGCCGGCCGAGGAGGACGTGGTCCAGCGCCTCCACGACTTCAAGGTGCCCCCGGCCTCCACCGGCGCCAACGGGGCGGCGGCGGCGGGCGGGTCGACCACCGCCGTGGCCCTCAGCTACACCGACGCCTTCACCGCCGCCCTGCTCGACGCGGCCGAGCGCGACGCCCGGGTGGTGGCCATCACCGCCGCCATGCCCGGTCCCACCGGCCTCCTCTCGTTCGAGTCGCAGTTCCCGGACCGCTTCGTCGACGTCGGGATCGCCGAGCAGCACGCCGTGACCGCCGCCGCCGGCATGGCCATGGCGGGGCTGCGGCCGGTCGTGGCGGTGTACTCGACGTTCTTCACCCGGGCCTACGACCAGGCCATGTTCGACGTGGGGCTGCACGGGCTGCCGGTGGTCTTTGCGCTCGACCGGGCCGGGATCACGGGCCCGGACGGGCCCAGTCACCACGGCGTGCTCGACCTGACCCTGGCGCTGAAGATCCCCGGGATGACCGTCTTCGCCCCGTCGTCGGCGCAGGAGGTCGGGGTGATGCTGGCCGAGGCGCTGCGCCAGAGCGGTCCCTGCGCCATCCGGTGGCCGCGCACCGCCGCCCGCCAGGCCGGCCCGGGCGAGGTCGGCACCGGGCTGTCGGCCCGTTCGGTCCGCCGGGGCCGCGACGTGTGCCTGCTGGCCGTCGGCAAGATGCTCGAGGCGGCCGAGGAGGCCGCCGCCAAGCTCGAGGCCGACGGGGTGGAGGCCACGGTCTGGGACGTGCGCGTGGTGAACCCGCTCGACCCCAAGATGCTCGAGGACGCCGCCGGCCACCCGCTGGTCGTGACCGTCGAGGACGGTATGCGGGTCGGGGGCGCCGGCAGCCACATCGCCGACGCGCTGGCCGCCCTCCACCCGGGCCGGCGTTGCCCGCCGGTGCTGAACCTCGGCACCCCGCTGCAGTTCATCCCCCACGGCTCCCCGGAGGGCATCCTGGCCGAATTGGGGCTGGACGGGGACGGGGTGGCGGGCTCGGTGCGCCGGGCCCTGCAGGGCGCCGACGCCGAGACGCTGCCGGGCTGAGCGCCTTCGGCCGGGTCGCTACAGCCCGGCCACCGCCGCCCGCAGGGTGGCGTCGACCGTGGCCGCGCGGTCCTCACCCCACGGCAGCGGGAACACGATCGGCACCTCGACGCCGTTGTCGACGTAGGCGCGGACCGTGGCCGCCACGTGGTCGGCATCACCGATGACGTCGATCCCGTCGACCATGGCGTCGGACACCGCCGCCACCGCCCCGGCCCGGTCCCCGGCGGCGTGGCGCTCCCGCACCTGGCGCACGGCGTCCCCGTACCCGGCGCGCTCGAAGTTGCGGGCGTAGGCGTCGACGGTCGCGTACGAGAACAGGTCGCGGCGGGCCAGCTCCAGGCCCGCCTCCCGCTCGGTTACCCCGACGTGAACGTAGGCGAGGATGGTGGCGTTCCCCCCCTTGCGGACCTGCTCGACCGACCACGGCACGTGCGACGCGGGCAGGTAGTTCAGCATCACGCCGTCCGCGACCTCCCCCCCGAGGCGCAGCATCGCCTCGTTCAGGGCGCCCAGCACGATCTTGGGGCGCCTGTCGCCGAGGCGCACGCCGAGGCGGAAGCGCGAGATCTTGTAGAACTCCCCCTCGAAGTCGACCTGCTCCCCCGACAGACAGGCCCGCGTGAGGGTCAGGAACTCGCGCACCTGGGCCAGCGGGCGGTTGCCGTAGGTGGTGCCGTGCCAGCGCCCCGCCACGACGGGCGAGGAGATGCCGACGCCCACCCACACGTCCCGCTCAGGGACGAGGGCCTGCAGGGTGGCGGCGGCCATCGCCAGCAGAGGAGGCGTCCGCAGCTGCAGCGCCACCACCCCGGTCCCCAACGAGAGCTCGGGCGCGGCCTGCGACACGGCACCTAGCAGCGAGAACGCCTCCGGCCCGGTCACCTCCGCCGTCCAGAACGAGCGGTAGCCGAGGGACGCGGCACGCCGCGCCACCTCGAGGCCCTTGGCGGGACCGAGCGCCTGCAGCGACGCGAACGTCACGCCCACCGGAACCGAGAGTGCAGCCACCAGCCGCACCGTAGCGGCCGGTAACCTCCGCCGTCTGATGGGGTTCCTACCGAAGGCGCCGGCGCGCGCCCTCTCCGTGATCGTGACGGCGGTGCTTGCGCTCGGCGTCAGCCTGGTTCTGCCGGGGACACCCGCGCACGGGCAGGCATCGTCCGGCGGCGGACCGAACCCGCCCTCGACCTACTGGCTGTTCGACCAGGCGGGCGGCGTGTACTCGTTCGGGGCGGCGCCCTTCGCCGGGTCGGCGGCCAACCAGCACCTGAACCAGCCCATCGTCGGTATGGCGGGCGTGCCGGACCGGGCCGGCTACTGGCTCGTGGCCTCCGACGGCGGGATCTTCTCCTACGGCACCGCCCGGTTCTGGGGCTCGACCGGCGGCATCCGGCTCAACCAGCCCATCGTGGGCATGGCGGCCACACCCGACGGCAACGGCTACTGGCTGGTCGCGACCGACGGCGGCATCTTCACCTTCGGGGACGCCCACTTCTTCGGCTCGACCGGCAACATCCGGCTCAACAAGCCGATCGTGGCCATGGCGCCGACTGCCGACGGCGGCGGCTACTACATGGTCGCGTCGGACGGCGGGATCTTCACCTTCGGCGATGCGACGTTCCGCGGCTCGACGGGCGCCATCCATCTCAACCAGCCCATCGTCGGCATGGCGCTCACCCCCGACGGTGGCGGCTACTGGCTGGTCGCGACCGACGGCGGGATCTTCAACTTCGGGGACGCGACCTTCCACGGCTCGCTCGGGGCCACCCACCTCAACCAGCCGATCGTCGGCATGGCCGCGCCGGAGGTCGGCGCCGGCGGCGCGTCCGGTGCCGGCGGCTACTGGCTCGTAGCGGCCGACGGTGGGGTGTTCAGCTTCGGCGACGCCGTCTACCACGGCTCCCTGGCCGGGAAACCGCCCGCGGCGCGGGTCGTCGACATGGTCGCGACCCAGAGCCTCGACCCGTACACGCCCCAGTCGACGGGCTACGACATCTCGTGGCCACAGTGCAGCCAGAGCAACCAGAGCCAGGTGGCGTCGGAGCCGTCCTCACCGGCGGCGGTGTCGGTTGTCGGCGTCGGCGGCGGGCTGGCCTTCAACGACAACCCGTGCCTGGCGGCCGAGGCGTCGTGGGCCCGGCAGGGCGGGCTCACGGTGTACATGAACATCAACTCCCCGACCAGCTCGACGGCGGCGCAGGGCATGACCGGTCCCGACGGGACGTGCGCGCCCTCCGACCAGATGTGCCAGGGGTACAACTTCGGGTACAACGCCGCCGTCCACGCCTTCCAGTACGCCCAGAGTCAGTCCGTGAGCGCGCCGATGTGGTGGCTCGACGTCGAGGGCCCGGCCGGCAGCGGCAACCCGCTGTGGAGCAGCGCCACGGCGGTGAACGACCAGGTGATAGCCGGGGCCATAGCCGCCCTCACCTCCCTCGGGGTGGAGCCCGGCATCTACTCGACCATCACCCAGTGGGGTGAGATCGCGGGCAGCGGCTTCACGCCCGACGTGCCGGCGTGGCGCGCGGGAGCGGGTGACATCTCCGGGGCGCAGTCACTGTGCGGGGCGTCCTTCACCAGCGGGCCGACCTGGCTGGTCCAGTACGGAAGCCCCAATCCGTGGGACCAGGACTACGCCTGCTGAGCAGGCCTGTTGAACTCAGGCCGGCTGAACTCAGGCCGGCTGGGCCCCGGCGGCCCACTCGGGCCATGAGACCGACGGCGCTCCACCCGCCTGGGCGGCGAACTGGCCGAGGAACCACTCCCTGAAGGTGCAGGCCTCGGGCGGGCAGGCGAGGGTGAGCAGGTCCCCCGCCCGGCAGTAGGCGTCGGCCTCGGCCAGCAGCTGTTCGAGACGCGAGGCGGCGGGCCCGACGTCCGCAGGCACCCGGTAGACGACGTCGTCGATCCGGGCCCGGCCCTCCTCGGAGGCGGTGCGGACCGCATCGCGCGCCTCGAGCGCGAACCCGCCGAACCGCTCGCCGAACTCCCGCACGAGCGCCAGCAGCCGGCCGGGCGGTCCCGTCCCCTGACCGGGCTCCCGCTCCAGGATCAGGGCGAACTCCCGCTGCAGCTCGTCCATGTGCTCCTCGGTGCGCCGGTAGACGTCGACCGGGAACGAGACGAGATGGACCTCGACCAGGGGATCGGAGGGGGCCCGGGGCGCAGGCGGCCGTCCGGTCCGCGCCGGGGGAGGCTCCGGCCTCTCCATCACCCCCCCGGCCGTCCGCAGCGGGGGAACGGCCATCTCGACGGGATCCAGGGGCACGTCCGCCCACACGGTCTTGCCGTCCGGCCCCGAGTCGACCCCCCATGCCAGGGCCAGCGCCTCGACCAGCTGCAGACCCCGGCCGGTACCGGCTTCCGGCGAGTACCGCTTGGCCTCCGGGCGGTTGCGGTCCTGGTCCCCGACCTCCAGCCGCACCACGGGGCCGAGCTCCTTGAGGCCGATCCGGACCGCCGTCCCGGCGTGGAGGATCGAGTTCGTCACCAGCTCGGAGATGATCAGCTCGGCGTTGGCGACGGCGTCCTCGGGTGCCCCGGCCAGGCAGCCCGAGACGAAGCGACGGGCGGCGGCGGCGGCGGCCGGGCCCGGGTCGAGGACCAGCAGCTCGCGAGCCCGGGGCTCACTCACGCCATGACTTCCAAGCCGCTATCCGTGGCCCTGCCCCCGAGACGCGCTCAACCGACCGGTGGTCGGTTCGGGCGGCTTCTACCCTCCGCACCAGCTGTCCACTCCTGGTGGGCGCGTGTGGGCCGCGGCGCGGACTGATCCCTCTGGAGGACGGATGGGACGGATAAGAGAGGTGTTGGCGGCCGTCGACAGATGGCAGCAGCGCCGCCCCTGGACGGCCTTCCCGCTGGCGGTCGTCAGCAAGTTCGGCCGGGACCGGGGTGGCTCCCTGGCCGCGCTGCTCGCCTACTACGGCTTCCTCTCCCTGTTCCCGCTGCTGCTGGTCGCCATCACCGTCCTCGGCTACGTGCTGGCCGGGGACGCCTCGCTGCGCAACAGCCTGGAGAGCTCGATCCTGGGGCGCTTCCCGGTCATCGGGGACCAGCTCCACGCCAACGTCGATCACCCGCTGACCGGCCACCCCCTCGGGCTGGCGGTGGGGGTGGCCGGTCTGCTCTGGGGATCGCTGGGCGTGACCCAGGCGGGGCAGTACGCCATGGCCCAGGTGTGGGACGTCCCGGACGAGATGCGCCCCGGCTTCGTGGCCCGGGCCGTCCGGGGCGGGGCGTTCCTCGGCGTCCTGGCGGTGTCGGCCGTGGTCACGACCGGGCTCAGCGGCCTGGCCAGCTTCGACAGCGGCACGCCCGTGGCCGCCTCCGTGGCCGGGCCCGTCCTGGCCACCGCCGCCAATGTCGGGCTCTACCTCCTCGGCTTCCGGGTCCTGACGCCGGCCGGCATCCCCACCCGCCAGCTGTGGCCGGGGGCTGTCGTCGGGGGCCTGGGCTGGGAGGTGCTCCAGGTGGTCGGGGGTTACCTCGTCGGCCACCAGCTCCGGCACGCCAGCGCCGTCTACGGGCTGTTCGGCCTGGTCCTGGGGCTGATCTCCTGGATATACCTGGGCGCCCAGCTGAGCCTCTACGCCGCCGAGGTCAACGTGGTGGCGGCCCGGCGGCTCTGGCCCCGCTCGCTGCTCCAACCGGTCCAACCGGACGAAGCGCCCACCCCTTAGGATCTGCCCCGACGGCGCCGAGGCGCCGGGTGAGCACCCGACCCAGGTCGGGGCGCCCGATCCAGCCCCGGTGTCCGCGTAATCCGCCGTGCCAGGTGGCACCATTCACCCCGGAAGCGGGGGCGCACCAGGGAGGTCCAGCCATTCGTACGTCAACGCCCCCCAAGGTCCTCGGAGTGGCCGCCCTCGGCCTGCTGGCCGCGGCATGCGGCGGAGGCAGCTCCCCCAAGGCGGTCCACTCCGCCAAGGTCTCGACGACCGCCAGCACGGCCGCCCCGGCGCCGGTCTTCCCGCTCACCGGCCTGCCCGTCACCGACCCGACCACGGCGGGCCGCCCGGCCCTGACCGTCAAGGTCGACAACGTGGCCGGCGCCTTCCCCCAGGAGGGCCTGGACCACGCCGACATCGTGGCCGAGGCCCTCGTCGAGGGCGGCCTCACGCGCCTGACCGTGACCTTCCAGTCCCAGGACGCCGCCCTGGTCGGCCCCATCCGATCGGCCCGGCCCGTGGACGCCGCCATCCTGCGGGAGCTGAACGGCGGGATCTTCGCCTACTCCGGCGCCGCCAACGGGGAGATCGCGCCGGTGAAGGCCTCCTCCAACGCCGTCCTGCTCTCCCACGACGCAGGCAGCGCCGGGTTCCAGCTGGTGCACTGGCGCAGCGTCCCCCACAACCTGTTCGCGGCGACGACCGACCTGTACAACGTCGGGCGCCGGAACGGGGCCACGTGGACCCCGCCCCCCCAGCTCTTCCAGTACTCCGCCGCGCCACAGGGTGGCCCTTCCACGCAGGCCGGTTCGGCCACGATGAGCCTGTCCCCGATCTCCTCGGCGGGCTGGACGTGGAGCCCGAAGTCCAACCTGTACTTCCGGACGCAGAACGGCTCCCCCGACATGAACGCCAGCGGCTCGCAGATGTCGGCGCACAACATCGTGATCCTCTCGACGGCCATCGGTCCCACCGGTGTCTTCGACTCCGCCGGCAACCAGGACCCGCTGGTGGTGCTCGTCGGATCGGGCCAGGCCTGGGTGATGCGTGACGGGCGTGCCATCCAGGGCACGTGGTCGCGCCCCGACATCTCGCAGAAGGTGAGCCTGCAGGGTCCCGCCGGCACGATCACCCTCGAGCCGGGCAACACCTGGATGGAGCTCCTGCCCCGGCCCTACACGCCGGCGATCAAGCCGTAGGGATCACGCCCCGCGCGTCAGCTGTAGTGCCGCCAGGGCGGCGGCCATGGCCAGTGGCGTGGCGACGAGACCCAACCGGGTGGTCCGCGCCACTGACGGCCGGGCGCCGACGGTGTGGGCGGCGCGCAGCCAGAGGATCCACGACAGCGACCCGGTGACGAACAGATTGGGTCCGACGTCGAGGCCGACCAGCAGCGCAAAGGGATGATGCGGCACGCGCGCCGCCAGCAGCGATGCCGCCGGCAGGTTGTTGACCAGCACCGACGTCCCCGCCGCCACACCCGCGGTGGCCCAGGCGTCGAGATGGCCGAGCATCTGCCCGGGGCCCGACCACGCCCGGCCGAGCGTTCCGAGGGCGATCGCTGTTCCGAGCAGGCCGACGAGAACGGGTAGCCCGACGACCTCCAGGGCCCGCCGGCCTCCCTCCCGCCGGCGGACCAGGTGGGCCGCGGTCACGAGTGCCCCGGCCCCGGCCACGGGAAGGGCGGGAGACCGCAGCACCAGCACCAGCACGACGGCGGCCAGGACCCCGGCCAGCCCCAGCCCGACGACCGGCGTCTCTGTCGGCGCCGGCGTAGATGGGAGCCCGGTCCCGGGTTGGCGCACGCGGTGGGCGGATACCGCCACCACACCCGCCGTCACGATCACCGCCGCCACCCAGGCCAGCGCCGTCCTTGCCGCGAACCGCTGGCCCGACAGGTGCAGGTGCCCGATCACGATCAGGTTGGTGAGGTTGGAGCCGGGCAGGAGGAGCGATGCCGCATTCGACAGCAGGAGGCAGGAGTAGAGAAGGTGCTCGTCGCGGTCGTCCCTGGATCGGCGGGCGTGGTACAGCACCGGCGTCAGGAAGGCGACCGACGTGTCGAGGTTGAGGACCGCGGTCACTGCTGCGACCAGGACCACCGCTCCGGAGAACAGCGCACCATCGGTGGGCGCGGCGCGCGCCACCGCGCTTCCCGCGGTGGCGAAGAGCCCGTCGTCGTGCGCCACCAGCCCGATCAGAAGCAGTCCGGCCACGAGCACGAACGGCGGCCAGTCCTGGGAGGCGGCGGCGCGCGCCGCACCGGGATCGAGCAGCGCGGCAAGGAGGGCGCCGACGGATCCGGCGCCGGCGAGCAGCCATCCCCACCGCGCCGAGTCGACTCTGATGGGTCGGATAGTAGAGAGGGGTTTCTGACCTGCTACGACGTCGTCGCTGCCACTACGCAGCACCCGGCGGCGGAGGTCGCTCGTTGCGCCGGTCCTTCTCCTTGGCCCGGTTGTGGAACGGACACAGAAGCTGGCCGTTCTCCTGGGTGGTGGGACCGTCGGGCCTGTACGGCACGATATGGTCGACCTGGCAGTCCCGAAGCGTCTTGTCGCAGTAGGGGTGCTGGCAGCGCCGGTCCCGCAGCTCTACGGCCCGTCGGGTCGCTCCGGTGAAGAACCGGGCCCGCTCGGAGACCTCGACGCGTCCTTCCGGGCGGAACACGGCCCGCTCGATG
>DASSEU010000047.1:0-32635 GCA_035695125.1 Acidimicrobiales bacterium | reverse complement strand
GAGCCGGGGTGTAGGGGACCCGGCGGGTCATGTGATCCACGGCCGCCGGCGGGGCTGGGGCCCCGCCTGGCGGAGGAGCCGGGGTGTAGGGGACCCGGCGGGTCATGTGATCCACGGCCGCCGGCGGGGCTGGGGCCCCGCCTGGCGGAGGAGCCGGGGTGTAGGGGACCCGGCGGGTCATGTGATCGCGGACGAGGCGGTCGACGGCGGCGGCGGCGTCGCCCGAGAAGACCCCCCGCCCGGCGGCCACCAGCCGGTCCCGGTCCGGCCCCGCCACCCGCTCCAGGACAGCGGCCAGGTCGGATCGGTGGGGGACGACCTCCGCCACCCCCGCCGCCTGCATCCGGGCGGCGTTGACCCGGCCGTGGCCGGCCAGGGGCCGGAAGGTCACGACCGGGAGCCCGACGGCAAAGGCCTCCATGCACGACAGCCCGCCGGCGTTCTGGACGAGGACGTCGGCGGCCGACATCAGCTCGTGCATGCGGTCGGTCCAGCCCAGGGCCAGCCCGTAGCGGCGTGACGCCAGGCGGGCATGCAGGGTTTCGTTACCCCCGCAAGCGGCAACCGGGAACCAGGTTCCGGTGGCGTGCAGCTCGTCGAAGGTGTCCTCCACCTCGCCGACCCCCCACGCCCCGGCCACGATCAGGGCCACCCGGCCCCGGGCCGGCAGTCCCAGGGCCCGCCGGGTCGAAGCCCGGTCGGCCGGGCCCCTCCGGAACTCCGGACGCACGGCGGGGCCGGTCGCCACCACGGGCCGGCCCGTGCTCCGGCGCGCCTCATCGGCCGAGGTGCCGTGGACGCAGATCGTGAGGTCGACCCCGGGGTGGATCCAGAGCGGGTGCACACCGAAGTCGGTGACGAACGTGGCCACCGGTACGCCCAGGTGCCCCCGGCGGCGGGCCCGACCCAGCACGAGCGCCTGCAGCGGATAGGTCGAGACCACCCCACGGACGGCCGGGTCCGCCAACAGGCGCCCGAGGCGCCGGCGGGTCAGCACCTCGAGGACGGCGGTGAGGGCACGGCGCAGCCCCGGGCCCAGGTACCAGACCCGGAAGGTCGCCTCGTAGGCCCACGGGGCCGTGCGCAGCTGCAGCCGGTAGACGGCGCGCAGCGCCGCGCCGATGCGCAGAGGGAAGCAGGCCAGGTAGTCGACGACCGGGGCCCGGTAGCCGCGCTCGACGAGTCGGCGGGCCAGCTCCTCGGCCGCCCCGTCGTGACCCGCTCCCAGGCTGGCCGACAGCACGAGGACCACACCCGTTCCGGCCTCCGGCCGAGTACCCGCTCCGGCCTCCGGCCGGGTACCCGCTCCGGCCTCCGGCCGGGTGCGGGGTCCGGTGACGGACCGGGACCCAGGGCCTAACGTCGGGTGGGCATGCAGACCGGCATGGTCGTCACCGTCTCGCTCGCCTCGGCGCTGGCCTATGCGCTGGCGTCGGTGCTGCAGCAGTACGCGGCGGTGCAGGCCCCGGAGGCCGACGCCCTCCGGGTGAGCCTGCTGTTCCGGCTGGCCCGGCGCCCCATCTGGCTGTTCGGGATCCTGGCCGACATCGGCGGCTTCGTGTTCCAGTTCATCGCCCTGGGGCATGGGTCCCTGGTCCTGGTGCAGCCCCTGCTGGTGTGCGGGCTGCTGTTCGCCCTGCCGCTGGGGACGGTGTTCGCCCGCCTCGGCATGCCGACACGGAAGGAGTGGGTGGGGGCGGGGCTGACGGTCGCGGGATTGGCGGTCTTCCTTGTCGTGGCCAACCCGGGCGAGGGCTCGACCAGCGCAACTGCTCTGGGATGGGCCATCGTAACGGTGGCGACGGCCGTGCCGGCGGCGGCGCTCACCGTCGGGGCCCGGTTCACGACCGGCGCGGCGCGCGCCAGCCTCCTCGCCACTGCCGCCGGGTTCATCTACGGCCTGACGGCGGCCTACACCAAGACCATCGCCCACGTGGTGACCGCCAACCCCGGCAGCGTGGCCCACCTGGCGTTGCGCGTGGCCGAGTCGTGGCAGGTCTACGGGATCGCCATCACCGGGCTGGCCAGCATGGTCCTGGCCCAGAGCGCCTTCCAGGCCGGCCCGCTGGGATGGTCGCTGCCCGCCCTCACCGTCGTCGACCCCGTGGTGAGCATCATCGTCGGTGCCGTGGCGTTCGGGGAGTTCGTCAACGACTCGGTCCCGGCCCTGGCCGTCGAGGCCGTCAGCCTGATCGTCATGGCGGTCGGGGTGGTGATCGTGGCGCGCTCGCCGGCGGTGCCGGGCCGGGTGGACCCGGGAGCGGCCGCGCCGGCTCCGGTCGAGACGGTCGCTAACGTTCCCGGCCATGCCGATCAACCCTGACGCGGTCGGGTCCGAGAGCGAGCCCGGCGAGCACTCGTGGACGTCGAAGGACTGCCTTCTCTACGCCGTAGGCGTGGGTGCCGGGACCGAGGAGCTGGCCTTCACTACCGAGAACAGCCAGAACGTCACCCACCAGGTGCTGCCGACGTTCGCGGTCATCGTCGGCATGGCGGCCACGTCGAGCGGAGGTGCCTTCACCCGCATCGGGAGCTTCAACCCCGCCATGCTCGTGCACGGGGAGCAGGGCATCTTCCTCGAGGGCCCCATCCCGACCGAGGGGACGGTGCGGACGGTCACGAGCATCACCGGCATCTACGACAAGGGCAGCGCCGCCGTGGTGGCCCTCGAGTCCCGCTCGGTCGACGCCGCCACCGGCCGGCCCCTGTTCCGCAACACGTCCTCGCTGTTCATCCGGGGCGAAGGTGGCTTCGGCGGTGACCGGGGCCCCTCGGGCCCCCGGGCCGCCATCCCGGAGCGCCCGCCGGACGAGACCGTGACCTACCGGACGAGCCCGGACCAGGCCCTCGTCTACCGGCTGTCGGGGGACCGCAATCCGCTGCACTCGGACCCGACCTTCGCCGCCATGGCCGGCTTCGACCGGCCCATCCTCCACGGCCTGTGCACCTACGGCTTCACCGGCCGGGCCCTGCTCCACGCTCTGTGCGGTTCCGACCCGGCCCGCTTCGGATCGATGGAGGGGCGCTTCTCCAAGCCGACCTATCCGGGTGACGAGCTGACGGTGTCGATGTGGCGCGACGGGGACGGCGCCCTGTTCCGGACCGAGACCCAGCGGGGCGAGGTCGTGATCGACGGCGGGCGATTCACGTTCCGGACCTAGGTTCCGCTCCCGCCCATCGGGACATGGGCTCCGGCCCCCCGGTGCTGCTGCTCCACGGCCAGCCCGGTGGAGCGGCGGACTGGGACCCGGTGACCGATCTGCTCGTGGCCGACCACCGGGTCATCGTTCCCGACCGCCCCGGATACGGGGACAGCCCGGGACCGGCGTCGGGACCGGCCGGCAACGCCGCCGTGATGGCCCGTCTCCTGAACCGCCTGGGAGCGGCCCCCGCCACCGTGGCCGGGCACAGCTACGGGGCCACCGTGGCCCTCCGGTTGGCCGAGCTGCACCCCGAAGCCGTCTCCGCCCTGGTGCTGGTCTGCCCGGCCGGCGTGCCCCGCGCCCTCGGCGTCTGGGACCGCCTGCTCGCGCTGCCGCTGGCCGGGGAGGCGCTGGCCCGGGCCGCCATGCGCGGCGCCGGCCGCCTCCTGTCCCGTCTGCCCGAGACCGGGCCCGACCTGGCCCTCGGTCCCGCCGCGTCCCTGCCCCGGGCCCGGCTCGGCGCCTACGCGGCCCGGTGGCGGACGGGGGAGGACTGGCGCTCCTTCGCCGTCGAGCAGCGCGCCCTGGTCGAGGAGATGCCGGCCGTGGCGGCCGCCCTTCCCTCCGTGCGCGCCCCCGTGGCCGTCCTGGCCGGGCGCAGAGACCACGTCGTCCCGCCCTCCGCCATCCCCCCACTGGCCGACGCCCTCCCCGACTGCAACGTGGTGTGGGTCCCGACCGGGGGGCACCTCCTGGTCTGGGAGGAGCCCGAGCTCGTCGCCGCCACCGTGGCCCGGATGTCCCGGAACAGCTGAGGGCCTCAGACGATGCGGGACTGGCGCTCGCCCCAGTAGCGGTCCCGGAGCAGACGCTTGTACAGCTTGCCGGTCGCGTGCCGGGGCAGCTCCCCCTCGAAGTCGACGGTGCGCGGGCACTTGTAGTGGGCCAGCTGGCTCCGGCAGTAGGAGATCAGCTCCTTCTCCATGTCGGGGCCGGCCTCGGCGGGATCGACGAGCTGGACCACCGCCTTCACCTCCTCGCCCATCTCGTCGTTGGGCACGCCGAACACGGCCACGTCCATCACCTTGGGGTGGGTGACGAGGACGTTCTCCGCCTCCTGGGGGTAGATGTTCACCCCGCCCGAGATGATCATGTAGGCCTTGCGGTCGGTGAGGAACAGGTACCCGTCCTCGTCGAGGTAGCCCACGTCCCCGAGCGTCGACCAGCCCTTGTCGTTGCGGCTCGACGCCGTCTTCTCGGGATCGTTGTGGTACTCGAAGGTGGCCCCGCCCTCGAAGTACACGGTCCCGGCCTCACCCGGCGGCAGCTCGGTGCCGTCCTCGTCGACGATGTGGATGGTGCCGAGGATGGCTCTGCCCACCGAACCGGGGTGCGCGAGCCAGTCCTTCGAGTCGATGGCGGTGAAGCCGTTGCCCTCGGTGCCGGCGTAGTACTCGTGGATCACCGGCCCCCACCACTCGATCATCTCCTGCTTGACCGGTATCGGGCAGGGGGCGGCGGCGTGGATCACGACCTGCAGGCTGGACGTGTCGTAGCGCCGACGCTCCTCCTCGGGGAGCTTCAGCAGCCGCACGAACATGGTGGGCACCACCTGCATGTGGGTGACCCGGTACCGCTCGATGAGCTCGAGCATCTCGACCGGGTCGAAGTGCTCCATCACCACGATGGTGGCGCCGCCCCGCATCCAGCTCATCGTGAAGCGCAGCGGGGCGGCGTGGTAGAGCGGGGCGGGGGAGAGGTAGACGCTCTCCGGGCTCAGCCCGTACAGCGCCACCCCGAGCAGGTACACGCCCGACGGGGTGCCGACGGGGCCCTCGGGCAGGGGGATCTTGACCCCCTTGGGCCGGCCCGTCGTGCCCGACGAGTAGAGCATGTCGCTGCCCTCGGACTCGTCGGAGATCGGGGTCGTGGGCTGGGCGCCGGTCTCGTCCTCGTAGGACTCGAAGCCGTCGACCGTCCCGTAGCACATGAGCCTGGTGTGGACGCCCGGCGTCTCCGCCACCGCCCCCGCCGCCACCTCGGCCAGGGAGCGGGACGTGACCAGGGCCGCCGCCCCGCAGTCCTCGAGGATGTAGGCGACCTCGGGCGCGGTCAGGCGGGAGCTGATCGTCGTGTAGTACAGCCCCGAGCGCTGCGCCGCCCACGTGGCCTCGAAGAAGCGGGCGTTGTTCTCCATGAGGATGGCCACCGAGTCCCCCCGGCGCAGGCCGCGGGCGCGCAGGAGGTGGGCCAGCTGGTTGGAGCGGGCGTCGAGCTGCCCGTAGGTGACCTTCTCACCCGTGGCACCCATGATGTAGGCGGGCTTGTCGGGCGTCTGCTGGGCAATAGCACCGGGGTACACGCCGAGGGAACCTAGCCTGACGGCCTCATGGCCCTGTTCGCCGACCTCGAGTTCCGGGGGCTAGTCCACCAGGTCACCGACCCCGGGCTGGCCGACCGGATGGCCTCCGAGCGCCTGACCGTCTACATCGGCTTCGATCCCACCGCCGACAGCCTGCATCTGGGCAGCCTCATCCCCATGCTCCTGCTGCGTCGGGCCCAGCAGGCCGGCCACCGCCCCATAGCTCTGGCCGGAGGCGGCACGGGGATGATCGGGGACCCGAGCGGCCGCGAGACCGAGCGGGCCCTCCTCACCGAGGACGAGGTGCGCGCCAACGTGGCCGGGGTGCGCGCCCAGCTGGAGGGGATCCTCGACTTCTCCCCGGGACCGGGCCAGGCGGTCCTGGCCGACAACCTGGACTGGCTCGGCTCCATCGGGCTGATCGAGTTCCTACGCGACGTCGGTAAGCACTTCACGGTCAACCAGATGATCGCCAAGGAGTCGGTGCGCTCCCGCCTGGACGAGCGCGAGCAGGGCATCTCGTTCACCGAGTTCAGCTACATGCTCCTGCAGGCCTACGACTTCCTCCACCTCTTCGACGCCTACGGGTGCCGGGTGCAGATGGGCGGGTCCGACCAGTGGGGGAACATCACGCTCGGCATCGACCTCATCCGCCGGTCCCGGGGCACCGAGGCGTTCGGCCTCACCTCCCCGCTGCTGCTGAAGCCCGACGGCACCAAGTACGGCAAGAGCGAGACCGGGACGATCTGGCTGGACCCGGTCCGGACCAGCCCGTATGCACTGTTCCAGTTCCTCGTGCGCAGCGAGGATGCCATGGTGCCCAAGCTGCTGCGCTGGTACACGTTCCTGCCCCCCGGGCGCATCGAGGAGCTCGACGTCGAGGTGGCGGACCGACCTGAGCGGCGGGAGGCGCAGCGGGTCCTGGCGCGCGAGGTGACGAGCCTGGTCCACGGGGAGTCCGAGGCCGCCCGCGCCGAGCGGGCCGCCGGCGTCCTGTTCACCGAGGAGATCGCATCGCTGGACGAGTCCACGCTGCTCGACGTCTTCTCCGACGCCCCCTCCAGCACCCGGCCCCGCTCGTCCCTCGACGGCCCCGGATTGCTCGTGTCCGAGGCGCTGCGGGACGCCGGACTGGTCAGCTCGCTGTCGGAGGCCCGCAAGGTCGTCGACCAGGGCGGCGCCTACGTCAACAACCGCCGCGTCGGCGGCGCCGAGCCCCGCATCACCCGGCCGGACCTGATCAGCGACCGTTATGTCGTGCTGCGGCGGGGCAAGGCCAACCACCATCTGCTCAGCTTCGAGTGAGCAGTCACCCGAGGGCTGCCCGGATGCGCGCCGCGTAGGTCGCCATCTCGGCGGCGTCGGCGTAGCGCTGGCGGGGCCAGAAGAAGCCCCGCAGCCCGTCCTTGAACCGCCGGGGGACCACGTGCACGTGGAGGTGGGCCACGCTCTGGCTGACCGTGTTGTTCACGGCCACGAACGTCCCGGGCACGTCCAGGCCGGCCTGCACGGCCCGGGCCACCCGCTGGGTGGTCCCGAACACCACCGGGACCAGGTCGGCGGGCAGGGTGAGAAGGGTCTCGTGGTGCTCTCTCGGCACGACGAGGACGTGGCCGGGGAAGACCGGTCGGGCGTCGAGGAAGGCGGCCACCCGCTCCTCGTCGAGCACCATCTCCGCCGGCCTGTTGCCGGCCAGGATCTCGCAGAACGGACAGTCCTCCACCGCGGGTGAGCCTATGGTCGGCCCCATGGCTGACAGCCCCGTGGGCATCGGGTCACGACCACCGGAGACCGTCCTCGACCCGCCGGCGCCCGACGCCCTGCGCCGGCTCCACGAGGCCCTGGTCCAGGACCCGGCCCACCGCCGGGCGGCCGTGGCCGAGGTGGTGGCCGCCGACCCGGCCTTCCTCCTCGCCTGGGCCGAGCTCGGTGACCTGGCCCGGGACGACGTCGAGGCCTACGCCTGCTTCCGCGTCGGGTACCACCGGGGCCTCGACGCCCTGCGCGCCGCCGGGTGGCGGGGGTCGGGCTACGTCCGGGGCCGCCACCCCTCCAACCGGGGCTTCCTGCGCTGCCTCGACGGCCTGCGCCGGGCCGCCACCGCCATCGGGGAGGTCCCCGAGGCCGACCGCTGCGCCACCTTCCTCCGCCAGCTCGACCCCGACTGGCCGCTGGGCCCCGGTGCCTGAGCCGACCGGCCAGCCCGTGGGCCCCTTCCCGGCGGGCGTCGATCCCGAGGACTACGACCGGCTGCGCCGGCGGGTGCTGTGGTCGATGCCGTCAGGGCTGTACGTCGTCGGCAGCCGGGCCGGGGACCGGCAGAACGGGATGACGTGCAACTGGGCCACCCAGGTGGCGACCAACCCGAAGCTGGTCGGCGTGAGCGTCGAGAGGGGGGCGCTCACCCACGAGCTGGTCGAGGCCGGAGGCGCCTTCTCGCTGAGCGTGCTGGCCCGGGAGGACCGGGCCCTCGTCCGTCGGTTCGTGAAGCCGGTAGAGGCCGATCCCGACGCCCGCACCCTCAACGGCTTCGCGTACACCACGGCCGTGACCGGCGCCCCGATCCTGGAGGCGGCGGTGGCGTGGGTCGACTGCCGCCTCGACCGCACCCTCGACGCCGGCAGCCACACCCTGTTCGTGGGAGAGGTGGTGGCCGCCGGCTTCCAGCGGCCCGAGGACACGCCCGTGCTGCGGATGGAGGACACCCGGATGTCCTACGGTGGCTGACCCCCGCCCCGCCGACGACGGGGCCCACGAATGGGTGGAGGACAAAGGCCGCTTCGCCGAGCTGTGCCGGGGCTGGGCCGGACTCGACCTCTACGCCCTCGACACCGAGTTCCACCGGGAGCGCACCTACTACCCCCGCCTGGCCCTCCTCCAGGTGGCCTCCGAGGACGGGGTGGTCCTAGTCGACCCCCTCGCCGTCGACGTGGCCCCGCTGGCCGAGGTCCTGGCCGGCCCGGGGACGATGGTGGCCCACGCCGGGGACCAGGACGTCGAGGTCCTGGAGCTGGCGTGCGGGGCCGCCCCGTCCCGGATCTTCGACACCCAGGTGGCCGCCGGCTTCCTCGGCATGTCGACGCCCTCGCTGTCGCGCCTGGTCGAGGCCCTCCTCGGCCGCAGCCTGCCGAAGAGCGACCGCCTCACCGACTGGACCCGCCGGCCCCTCACCGGCCCCCAGCGCCGGTACGCGGCGGCCGACGTCGCCCACCTGCTCGAGCTGCACCGCGTCCTCCTGGATCGGCTGGACGCCGTCGGGCGTCGGGAGTGGGCCGTGCAGGAGTGCGCCGAGGTGCTGGAGGGGCGGCGCCACGCCGCCGTGCCCGAGGAGGCGTGGTGGAAGATGCGTGACGCCCGCCAGCTCCGGGCCCGGTCCCGTGGCGTGGCCCAGGAGGTGGCGGCGTGGCGGGAGCGCCGGGCGGCCCAGCTCGACATCCCCGCCCGCCACGTCCTGCCCGACATGGCCCTCGCCTCGATCGCCCACCGGCCCCCCCGGAACCGGGAGGAGCTGGCCGAGGTGCGGGGCCTGGACCGGCGCCACCTCGGGCGCGAGACCGAGGCGGGCGTCCTGGCCGCCGTACGCCGGGGCCTGGAGCTGCCCCCGTCCCAGCTGCGCACTCCACCCGAGGCGACGGTCGACCGCACCCGGAGACCGGCGGTGGCACTGGCGGCGGCCTGGGTGGGACAGCTCGCCACCGACCTCGAGGTCGATGCCAACCTCCTCGCCACCCGGTCCGACCTGGCCGACCTGCTCTCGGGCCGGCCGTCCCGCCTCGACGCCGGGTGGCGCCGGGAGGTGGTCGGCGCGCCGGTGGAGGGGCTGGCCCGGGGGGCGGCGGCGCTGGCCTTCGACGGCCGGGGCGGCCTGGTCCTCGAGGAGAGGTCGCGCCGGCCCGTGTCCCGGGACTCCCTGGCCGGGCCCGCCGGCGGCCCCGGCTCAGCCGAGCACGACGGCCTCGTCGGCGCCGAGACGCCCGGAGAAGGTGGCGCCCTCCCCGACGCCGAGTGAGCTGACCTGCACCACTGCGGCGGGCGCGGGGACCGCCACCGCCACGGCCCCGTCCGTGTAGTTGACGAGCACCACCCGCTGGTCGTCCCCGTGGCGCCGGCGGTAGGCGAGGACGCCGTCGGGGGCGGCCAGCTCCTCCCACGTGCCGAGGCGCAGCGCCGGTGATTCCCGCCGCAGGGCCAGGAGCCGCCGGTAGAGGTGCAGGATCGAGGCGGGCTCGTCCCGCAGGGTGGCGGCGTTGCGCCGGTCGGCATCGGGGGGCCACGGCAGCCACAGCTCGCCGGCCCCGTCGACCCCGTCCGATCCCGGCCACCCGTGGCCCGGCCCCGGCTCCCACGGGATCGGGGCGCGGCAGCCGTCGCGTCCGCCCGGGTCGACCTGGCGATCGGGCGGGACCACGGCGTCCTCCAGCCCCAGCTCCTCTCCCTGGTACAGGAACGGCGTCCCCCGCAGGGTCAGCAGCAACACGGCCGCCGCCCGGGCCCGGGCCTCCGAGCCGTACCGCGTCCGGTGGCGGGGGTTGTCGTGGTTCGACAGGACCCAGGTCGGCCACGCCCGCCTCGGCTCGATCTCCTCCTGCACCCGCTCCACCCGCTGGCGCCATGCCGCCGCCTCCCACGGGGCGAACAGGGGCGGGAAGTTGAACGCCAGGTGCAGCTCGTCGTCGTTGCCGTAGTAACGGGCCACCTTGGCCGTGGACAAGAGGAACACCTCGCCGACGAGGAAGCGCTCACCGGGATAGGAGTCGACCACCTGGCGCAGCCGGCGCAGGATGGCGTGGGTGCTCTCCTCGTCGTTCTGGGCCGACCAGGGGATCTCCGCCACGTCCTCGGGGGCGTCGGGGAAGGCGGGATCCTTGCCCAGCCCGTGCACCACGTCGATCCGGAAGCCGTCCACGCCCCGGTCCAGCCAGAACCGCACCACGTCGGTCATGGCCGCCTCCACCTCCGGGTTGGCCCAGTTCAGGTCGGGCTGCTCGGGGAGGAACAGGTGCAGGTACCAGGCCTCGGTGGCCTCGTCCCACGTCCAGGCCGGGCCGCCGACGAAGCTGGCCGTCCAGTTGTTCGGAGGCCGGGACGGGTCCCCCTCCCGCCAGATGTACCAGTCGCGCTTCGGCGAGTCCCGCCGGGAGCGGGACTCGACGAACCACGGGTGGGCCGAGCTGGTGTGGTTGGGGACCCAGTCGACGATCACCCGCAGACCCCGCTCGTGGGCCGCCGAGACCAGGGCGTCGAAGTCCTCGAGCGACCCGAACAGGGGGTTGACGTCGCAGTAGTCCGCCACGTCGTAGCCGAAGTCGGCAAGGGGCGAGGGGTAGAACGGGGTCAGCCAGACCACGTCGATCCCGAGCCAGGCCAGGTGGTCCAGGTGGGCGCCGATGCCGGCCAGGTCCCCGGCCGGCCGGCCCCCGGCCATGGGCAGGCCGGCGTCGGCCGAGACGGGACGCCCCCGGCCGAAGGAGGGTACGTAGACCTCGTAGCAGACCGCCTCCCGCCACCAGCGGGAGCCCCCGCTCAACCGGGCGGCCGGGGGCGCAGGTCCACCCGCAGCGTCAGGATCCCCTCATCGAGTGAGCCCTCGGCGTCCCCGAGCATGGCGAAGTCCTGGAAGTCCAACTGGGCCTGCTCCATGAACCGGCGCCGCTCCGGTCCCTCTATCGGCGGCAGGCCCCGGTTGCGCACGGCCTGGGCCCTCTGGCGGAAGCGCTCGATCATGGCCCCGACGTCGAATTGCTCAGCCACAGGCTCAAGCTACCGGGCCTCGCGCCGCTAGAATGTCGTTGTCCGGGAGCCCGTTCGGTTCGGGGAGCCGCCTGTGAAAAAGGGACGTCATCGCCGCTTCGAGGAAGCGCGTGCGCTCAAGCGGTCCAACGAGCTGGACGCCGAGCCCTGTGCCGAGTGCGGCGCCGAACCCGGTCGCGACCACGCGTCGTGGTGCCTGGCCGGGGAGGAGGAAGAGGAGCTCGAGGAGGTCGACGGCTCCTAGCGCCGCTTCTCGCGTCGCCTGACCGTCGGGTGGGCCAGGGGCGTGCCCCCCCGGGCCCGCTCGGCCAGGAACCGGTTCATGGCGGCGTGGACCTTGGGCCCCACCATGGCGGCCAGCTCGTCGGCCATCTCCTGGTAGACGGGCCGGGTCCCGACGAAGGCCGAGGGGGACTCGGTGCACCACCACCCGAACTCCTCCCCGCCGCCGCCCCAGTGGCGACGGTCCCATTGGCCGATCGTCGAGATGACGTGGCCGTCCTCGGTGCGGTGGTCCTCCCGGCGCAGCGGCACCTGCCAGCAGACCTCGGGCTTGAGGTCCATCGGCCGTTGGCCGCGCTGCAGGGCGGCCAGATGCAGGGCGCAGCCCGGCCCGGCCGGGAACCCGGGGCGGTTGAGGAAGATGCACGCCCCGTCGACGATGCGGCTCACGACCGTGCCGTCCTTCTTGGTCCGGGTGGTGCCCTTCTGGCCCCGGGCGTGGAACTGCCACACGTCGGGGGTGAGCCGGGCCGCCTCCTTCTCCACCCGCTTCACGTCGGCGCGGTCCGTGAAGTGGGCGCCGTAGGAGCAGCACCCCTGGACCAGCTCGGGGGCGGGCTCGGTCAGCACCCCCTGGCAGCCGCGACCGAAGATGCAGGTCCAGTTGCTGAGCAGGAACGTGACGTCGAACATCCACGTCCGCTCCTCGTCCGGATCGGGGATGCTGACCCACTCGTGTACCGAGTCGGGGGCCGTCGGCATCCGCAGGAGGCTACCGGCGGGGCAGACTGTCGAGGTGCGTTTCCGGGCCGTTTTCGAGCGTGATCGCTCCGCCGTCGACTCCCTGACGGCCGAGCTCGCCGCCGCCATCGGCGCCGCCAACGTGCGCGGCGGGGACCTCGAGCGCACGCTCTACGGCCACGACGCCTCGATCCTGGAGGGCCGGGCCGGGGTGGTGTGCTTCCCGGAGTCGACGGCGGCCGTGCAGGCCGCGGTGCGCATCGCCGCCGCCCACGGCCGGGCGGTGGTGCCCCGGGGGGCGGGGACGGGCCTGGCCGGGGGGGCGGTGCCGGTGGGACCGCCGGGACGCGAGCCGGTGGTCCTCGTCACCACGCGCATGAACCGGGTGCGCAGCGTCGACGTGGCCGGGCGGACCGCCTGGGTGGAGCCAGGCGTGCTCAACCTGGACCTGTCGAGGGCGGTGGCGGAGCACGGGCTGCACTTCGCCCCCGACCCGTCCTCGCAGCAGGCGTGCTCGATCGGCGGCAACGTGGCCAACAACTCGGGCGGTCCCCACTGTCTGGCCTACGGGGTGACCACGGCCCACGTGCTGGCCGTCGAGGTCGTGCTCTCCGACGCCAGCGTGACCGTGCTGGGCGGGCCCGATCCCGAGCCCGTCGGCTACGACCTGCGTGGCGCCTTCGTCGGGAGCGAGGGGACCATGGGGGTCGCCACCGCGGTGCTGGTGCGCCTGACGCCGCTGCCGCCGGCGGTGCGCACCCTGCTGGTCGGCTTCCCGTCGGTGGATGCGGCGGCGGAGACCGTGAGCGCGGTCATCGCGGCCGGGATCGTGCCGGCGGCGCTGGAGATGATGGATGCCCGGATCACGGCCGCGGTCGAGGAGTTCGTGCACGCCGGGTTCCCCGCCGACGCCGCCGCCGTCCTGCTCGTCGAGGTCGACGGCCTGCCGGCCGGCGCCGAGGCCGCCGCCACGCGGGTGGCCGACCTGTCCCGGGACGGCGGGGCCACCTCGGTGCGGATCGCGGCGTCGGCCGAGGAGCGGGACCTGTGGTGGAAGGGGCGCAAGTCGGCGTTCGGGGCCGTGGCCCGGGTGGCGCCCGACTACTACCTCCACGACACCGTCGTGCCCCGCACCCGGCTGGCCGAGATCCTCGGTCGGGTGTACGAGATCGCCGACCGGCACGGGGTCGGCGTCATGAACGTCTTCCACGCCGGGGACGGCAACCTCCATCCGCTGTTCCTCTTCGACCGCCGCCGCCCCGGGGAGATGGAGCGCGTGAAGCAGGCGGGGGACGAGCTGATCGCCATGTGCATCGCGGCCGGGGGCGTGCTGTCGGGGGAGCACGGGATCGGCCTGGAGAAGCGCGACCACATGCCCCTGCTGTTCGGGCCCGCCGACCTCCGGGCCCAGGACGCCGTGCGCCACGCGTTCGACCCGGTGCGGCTGTTCAACCCCGACAAGGTGCTGCCCTCCGGCTCGCGCTGCGGTGACCTGCAGTCGGTCCCGGCCGGGGCGTGGGTGTGAACGGCCGCAGGCGGGGCTGGGGCCCCGCCTGGCGGAGGAGCCGGGGCGTAGGGGACCCGCCGGGAAATGTGAACGGCCGCCGGCGGGGCTGGGGCCCCGCCTGGCGGAGGAGCCGGGGCGTAGGGGACCCGGCGGGGCTGTGACGGGGGAGGCACTGGCCGCCTTCGCCGCCGAGGTGGGTGGGACGGGCCCGGTTGCCGTCGCCGGCGGGCGCACGCAGTGGGAGGTCGGGGGGCGGTGCGATCCTTCGGCCCGCATGGTGCGCGCCCCCGGCGGTGTGGTGGAGCACCGGCCGGCCGAGATGACCGTGCGGGTCCGCGCCGGCACACCGGTCGGCCAGCTCGACGCCGCTCTGGCCGACGCCGGCCAGATGGTGCCGCTCGACCCGGTCCGGCCCCTTGAGGCCACGGTGGGCGGGGTCCTGGCCGTCGGGCGCAGCGGGGTCCGCCGCCTGCGCTACGGGCCGGTCCGCGACTGCGTCCTCGAGGTCCGCTACGTCTCGGCCGCCGGTGAGCTGGTGAAGGCGGGGGCGCCCGTGGTGAAGAACGTCAGCGGGTTCGACCTGGTCCGGCTGATGGTGGGCTCCCTCGGCACCCTCGGCCTTGTGGCCGAGGTGGTGCTGCGCACCCACCCCCGGCCCGCCGCGTCCGCGTGGTTGACGGCCGACGCCGACGGCGGTGCCGTCGAGAGGGCGGCCGCCGCCCTCTTCCGGCCGTCCTCGCTCCTCTGGGACGGGGCCCGGGCCTGGGCCCTGCTGGAGGGTCACCCCTCCGACGTGGATGCCGAGGCGGCGGCGCTGGGCCGGGCGTGGCAAGAGTGCGCCGGACCCCCCGTCCTACCGACGGGGGCCCGGGTCTCGCTCGATCCCACCGCCGTGTTGGCGTGGGCGGCGGAACGGCCCTCCGGTTCGTTCGTGGCCGAGCTCGGCGTGGGTGTGGTCCACCTCGTCGACGGAGGCGCCGTCCCGCCCTCCCCGCCACCGGCCGGTCCCGTCCTCGACCTCAACCAGAGGGTGAAGGCCGCCTTCGACCCCGAGGGCCGGCTCAACCCGGGGCGGACGCCGGTCCCGTGATCCTCGGTGTCGACGACGACGAGCTGGCCCTGTGCGTGTCGTGCGGGCTCTGCCTCCCGCACTGCCCGACCTTCCGGGTCACGGGAGACGAGTCGGCCTCGCCCCGGGGCCGTATCGCCGCCATGCGCGCCGTCCAGGCGGGGGCGCCGGTGACGAGCGAGTTCGTGACGTACATGGACCTGTGCGTGCAGTGCCGGGGCTGTGAGACCGCCTGCCCGTCCTCGGTCCCGTTCGGGCGGCTGATGGAGGGGACCCGCCACACGCTGGCCACGCGGGCGGGCTACCAGCCGTGGTGGCGCCGCCTCGGCTTCCGTGTCCTCGGGCACCACCGCCTCCTGGTGGCGGCCACGTTGCTCCTGGCTCTGGTCCAGCGGGCCCGACTCGTGCCCCGGAGGCTGGGCCTGCCCCGGCTGCCGCTGCGGCGCCGATCCCTCGACGCGACCGGGTCGGACGTGTGGCTGTTCACCGGGTGCGTGATGGACGCGTGGATGCGCTCCGTCCACGAGGCCGCCGTCCGGGTGATGACGGCGACGGGCGCGGGTGTGCGCCCGACCCCGCCCCGGGCGGCCTGCTGCGGGGCCCTGGCCGCCCACGCCGGGCTCGTGGACCTGGCCCGCCGCCAGGCGCAGGAGGTGGTGCGCAGCCTCCCGGGTCAGCAGGACGTCGTCGTGGACTCGGCCGGGTGCGGGGCGTTCATGAAGGACTACGGCCGGCTGCTCGGAGCGGGCGGTGAGGAGTTCGCGTCACGGGTCAGCGACGTGCACGAGTGGCTGGCGGCGCGGACGCTGCCGGCCGGCAGGCCGGTGCCGGGGCGCATCGCCGTGCAGGATCCCTGCCACCTGCGCCACGTGCAGCGGGCCCACCAGGAGGTGCGCCGGGTGCTGGCCCCCTTCGTCCCGGAGCTGGTGGAGATCGGTGACGACGGGCTGTGCTGCGGCGCCGGCGGGTCCTACGCGGCGTGGCATCCCGAGATGGCGGCACGGATCCGCGACCGCAAGCTGGCCGCCATAGCCGCCACCGGCGCCGACGTGGTGGTGAGCGCCAACCCCGGCTGTGCCATGCACCTGGCTGCCGCCGGCCTGGATGTGCGCCATCCCGTCGAGATCATCGACCAGGCCCTCGCGGGCGGGCGGGACTGATGGCGGATCTGGAGGAGATCCGCTCCCGGCTGGAGCAGCTGGCCGAGGAGCTGGCCGACCTGGCACTCGACCGGCTGCGCGAGGCGGCGGCGGAGGCGCGTGAGCACGGAGACGGTGATGCGGTGCAGGAGGCCGGCGCCGCCGAGCGCCGGATCACGCGCGCCCGGAGGGCCGTGGAGCGCGCCGTCGCCATCCTCTCCGACGCCGACGGCGATGCTGACGACGGCTGAGGGAGACCCCGGCCGCCGCTACGGCCCGGGGGCGTCGAGCGGCAGCTGGTTCAGGTCGTCGATGAGGCGGCGCAGCTCCCCGTAGCTGCGGTGGTTGAAGCGCAGCGCCATCCGCTGCAGGTCGAGCTTGTCCCCGTCCCGCCTCTCGACCGGGAAGGGGCCGGTCACGTCGAGGGTCCCCGACTCGCACAGATCGGAATAGCGGCCCCTCAGCTCGGCCAGCTCCTCGCGCCCCGGAGCCCGCTGCACCCGCAGCACCAGCCGGTCCCCGACCCAGCGCACCGAGTCGTAGTTGCGGTAGAAGCCGAGGATCTCCTCGGTGGCGCGCCGGGCGTCGTCGGTCACGGTGAACAGGTGGCGGTCGTCGGGGGAGATCAGCCCGCGCTTGGCCACCTCCTCCTCGAGGAACCGGTCCCAGCACCCCCAGTACGAGTCGTCGGGCATGTCGAGCAGGACGATGGGTGCCGGCACCGACTTGCCGGTCTGCAGCAGGGTCAGCAGCTCGAAGGCCTCGTCGAGGGTCCCGAACCCGCCCGGCAGCACGATGAACCCCGACGACTCCTTCATCAGCATGAGCTTGCGGGTGAAGAAGTACTTCATCTCGACCAGCTTCGGGTCGGACGCGATGAAGGCGTTGGCGCCCTGCTCGAACGGCAGGCGGATGTTCACGCCGAAGGACCGACCCGGTCCGGCGCCCTCCTGGGCCGCCGCCATGATCCCGGGCCCGGCCCCGGTCACGACCATCCACCCCGCCTCGGCCAGGGCCCGCGCCGCCTCGCGCGCCTGTGCGTACAGCGGGGCGTCGGGCAGGGTGCGCGCCGAGCCGAACACCGTCACCTTCGGCACCTCGCGGTACGGCGCGAACACCTCGTAGGCGTCGGCCATCTCGCGCAGGGCGGCGTTGGCGATCTTGAGGTCGAGGCGGTCGGCGGGCCCGGTGGCGAGCCGCACCGCCGTGGCCATGATCTCCTCGAGCTGGTCCCGGTTGGCGTCCGCTCCCGCCCGGTCGAGGACCCGGCGCACCAGGCCGTCGAGCTCGGGGTCCCCGGTGATCGACCGGGCGGCGGCGCTCAAGCGGGGGAGAGGCGGCCGTACAGCGTCGTGCGCTGCTCGAGGGGACGGCCCAGGCCGGCCACGAGCCGGGTGAAGCCGTCCTCGTCCATCCGCTGGCCGTGTGTGGCCCCGGCGGCGCGGGAGATGTTCTCGTCCATGAGCGTGCCCCCGAGGTCGTTGGCCCCGGCCCGGAGGGCCTGGGCGGCGCCGGCCATGCCGAGCTTCACCCAGCTGGCCTGCACGTTGTCGACCCAGCCGCGGTAGGCGATGCGGCCCACGGCGTGCATCAGCAGCGTCTCGCGGAACGTCGGGCCCCGGCGGCTGCGGCCCTGCAGGTAAAGGGGCGCGGCCATGTGCACGTAGGGCAGGGGCACGAACTCGGTGAACCCGCCGGTCTCCTTCTGCAGATCACGGGTCCGGACGAGGTGGCGGCCCCAGCTCCTCGGCTCCTCGATGGCGCCGAACATGATCGTGATGTTCGAGCGCAGGCCCACCGAGTGGGCGGTGCGATGGGCGTACAGCCACTCCTCGGTGTTGACCTTGTCAGGGCACAGAACGGCGCGGACCTCGTCGTCGAGGATCTCGGCGGCGGTTCCGGGCAGGGTGCGCAGCCCGGCGTCCATCAGCCGGCGCAGGTAGATGTCCAGCGGCTCGCCGAGGCGGCGGGCGCCCTCGGTCACCTCCAGGGCGGTGAAGCCGTGGACGTGGATGTCGACCGACGCCCGGCGCACGGCGTGGAGGACCTCGACGTAGTACTCGCCGTCGAAGTCGGGATGGATCCCGCCCTGCAGGCAGACCTCGGTTGCTCCGGCCTCGACCGCCTCGGCCACCCGGTCGGTGATCTCGTCGAGGGTCAGCAGGTAGGGCTGACCCCGGAGGTTCAACGAGAGCGGGCCCTTCGAGAAGGCGCAGAACCGGCACTTGAACGTGCAGACGTTGGTGTAGTTGATGTTGCGGTTGGCCACCCAGGTGACCACGTCCCCGACCGCCTCCCGTCGCAGGTCGTCGGCCACGCCGGCCACCTCGACCACCTCGGAGCCGCGCGCCGAGAACAGCGTGACGATCTGGTCCTCGCCCACCTCCTGGCCCGCCAGCACCCCGGCCAGGACCTCACCGACCGGGGTCAGGCCGGGCCGCCGGCGCACGGTGGCGGGGGGGGCGCCCGCGGCCCCCACCGCGCCGGCCACCGCCACCCCACTGCCGCGGGGAGCGTCCAGCAGGTCGGGCGGGGCGTCGTCACCACCCGACGACCAGGCGTGGTCCCGCCCCAGCCACTCGGCGTCGGCCCGGTCGAGGACGGGGCGGCGCATGGCGGCGTCGAGCCAGCGGTCGGGGCGGCCGGCCCATTCCGGATGCACGGTGAGCCGGGGCGCCAGCGAGTAGCCGCGCGCCTCGGTCACCTCCCGCAGCCGGTCGAGGGCGGGCCAGGCCCGCTCCGGGTTCACGTGGTCGATCGTGAGCGGGGACACGCCGCCCCAGTCGTCGATGCCGGCGTCGATCAGCACGCCGAAGTCGTCGGTGAGGTTCGGCGGGGCCTGCAGGTGCACGTCGTCGGGGAGGACCAGGCGGGCCACCGCCACCGTCCAGAGGTACTCCTCGGGCGGGCACGGCGGGGCGGAGTGCATGGCCGTTCCCGGCTTGGGCAGGAAGTTCTGGACGATCACCTCCTGGACGTGGCCGTGCCGGCGGTGGGCAGCGGCTATCGCGGCCAGCGCCTCCACGCGTGCGGCCCGGTCCTCGCCGATGCCGACGAGGATCCCGGTCGTGAACGGGATGGCGAGCCGTCCCGCCTCCTCGAGCGTGGCGAGGCGCCGCTCGGGGTCCTTGTCCGGGCTGCCGCGATGACACGCCAGGCCGGCGTCGAGGCTCTCCACCATCATCCCCTGCGACGCGCTGACGGGGCGCAGGGCAGCCAGCTCGTCACGGTGGAGGGCGCCGGCGTTGGCGTGGGGGAGCAGGCCGGTCTGGTCGACCACGGCACGGCACGCCGCCACCAGGTAGTCGACGGTGGACTCGTAGCCGTGCTCGGCCAGCCAGCCGCGGGCCGCCTCGTAGCGCAGCTCGGGGCGCTCCCCGAGGGTGAACAGGGCCTCGTGGCAGCCCAGCGCCGCCCCCGCCCGGGCCACCTCGAGCACCTCGTCGAGCGACAGGTACGGGGAGGACATGCGCGCCGGCGGCCGGGCGAAGGTGCAGTACCCGCACCGGTCCCGGCACAGCTGGGTCAGCGGGATGAAGACCTTCGGGGAGAAGGTGATGCGGGCGCCGAACAGGCGGTCCCGCCGGGCGGCGGCCTCTTGCATCAGCCGGTCCAGGCCCGCCGACATGAGATCCATCACAGCACCCACCCTATGACCGTCAGAGGGGTGAGGCGGCCGGGTCGACCAGCCACACCACCCGCTCCGAGGTGACCCGGGCGGCGGGCAGGTCGGCGCCCTCGTAGACGGCCCGCATGGCGTCGGCCTTGGCGTCCCCGGCCACCGTGAACACCGCCATCCGGGAGCGGGCGATGCCGGGCAGCGTAAGCGTCATGCGCCGGTGGGGGTTGCGGCCGTGGGGGTCCTCGTTGAGGGCCACGAGCTGGCCCGGGTCGGCGGCCAGGGCGGGGGAGTCGGGGAACAGCGAGGCGGTGTGCCCGTCAGGCCCCAGGCCGAGGTGCACCACGTCGAAGAACCCGAGCTCGCCCAGCATCAGCTGGTAGGGCTCCGGACCGTCGTCGCAGCGCATGGGCCGGATCGAGTTGGCGGCCCCGACGCGCTCGAGCAGCGCCTGGCGGCCGAGGAGCTGGTTGGCGTCGGGACTGTCGGGGGGGACGCAGCGCTCGTCGCCCCAGTACACGTCGACCTTCCACCAGTCGATCTCCTCGGCCCCCTCGGTCGCCAGCCGCTCGTAGCAGGCCCGCGCCGTCTCCCCTCCCGAGAGCGCGATGGCAAACTCCTCCCGCGGCCGGTTCCGGTAGCACTCCAGGACATGGTCCACGAAGGCGCGGGGGACGTCCGGGGTGACGATCAGCTCGCCGTTCACGTGCCAGAGGATGTCAGAACATCCCGGCGGCCACGGCCAGAGCCGCCTCGTAGCGGGGGTCCCGACCGGGGTGCGTGAGCGCCGCCGCCAGCAGCGTGGGCGTGTCGGAGCCCCCGTGGGGGACCACGACCGTGGCCGGGCCCAGCCAGGCCCGGGCCGCACCGGGGCCGGCAGAGCCCCCCGCCCCGGCGGGCCAGACCGCACCGGCGTCGACGACGGCGGCCCGCCCCTCCAGGTCGATCTCGGCCCGGAGCCGGCCCGCCCCCTCGGGGTCGGCGCCCAGGGTGACGAGGCGGGGATCGATGCCCGCCCGCTCGACCAGCCACGCCGCCAGCAGCCGCGACGACCAGGGTGGCCCCGTCACCGCCACCGACGCTCCGGACAGGCCGGCGCGCCGCTCCGGGGGGTCGAACAGCCGGGCCACGGCGCGCCGGGCGGGCTCGATGGCCAGCCACGCCAGGTCCGCCAACGGCCGCCGGGCGGCCAGGGCGGCCAGGTCGTCGGCCACGCTGCTCCGGCCGGTGGCCGCCGCCCGCTCCCCGCTCACGATCACGTGGTGGGCGCCCGCCACGACGGCGGGGGAGTCGACGGTGCTGGCCCCTCCCGCCAGCCACAGGGCCACGGGCAGGTCGTGCAGCAGCAGGGGCTGCATGAGCGACTCCAGGTGGCCGCACACGGGGCCCCGGGCCCGCAGGAGGACGACCTCCCACCACAGCCGGCGCCCGGTGGCGTCGCTCTCCCGCAGCTCGATCCGGGCGGCCAGCTCCGGGGCCGCCCCGGCCGTGCCGGTTGAACCGTCCGGGCCCGCCGGGCTCTCGGGCACCAGGACCACGATGCGACCGGGGTGGTGGGCGCCGAGGCCGGCCACCGAGGCGACCACCCGGTCGGCGGCGGCATCGACCGCCGCCACCACGACCAGGTTCACGACGGCGGCCCGGCTGGCGGTGCGGTCCGCCTCCCGCCGCAGCCGCTCCAGGCGGCCGAGCACCTCGGGCAGGCTGCTGTCCTCGCTGGACCAGCTGCCGATCAGCCCCTCGGTCACGGACGCGGAAGCCGGCACGGGCCGGTCAGGGCCGCCGCCAGCGCCGGCCGGTGGACTCGATCAGCCGGTCCGCCTCCCGTGGCCCCCAGCTGCCCGCCGAGTAACGCGTAAGGGGCGCCAGGTCCTGGGCCCAGGCCTCCTGAATCGGGGCCACGATCCGCCACGACTGCTCGACCTCGTCGGTCCGGATGAACAGCGTCGGGTCCCCGATCATCGAATCGAGGAGCAGGCGCTCGTACGCCTCCGGTGACTCCTCGAGGAAGGCGGCGCCATACGAGAAGTCCATCGACACCGAGCGGACGCGGAACTGCGAGCCGGGGACCTTGGAGCCGAACGACATCGTGACGCCCTCGTCGGGCTGGACCCGCACGACGAGCGAGTTGGGCTCGAGGTCGCGCGCCAGCTTCGACGCGAACGGCAGGTGGGGCACGCGGTGGAAGGTCATGGCCACCTCGGTCACCCGCTTGGGGAGGCGCTTGCCGGTGCGCAGGAACACGGGCACGCCGGCCCAGCGCCAGTTGTCGACGCTCAGCGCCATGGCCACGAAGGTGTCGGTGCGGCTGTCGGGGGCAACCCCCTCCTCGTGACGGTAGCCCGGGACCTCCACGCCCTCGACCCAGCCCGAGTCGTACTGGCCCCGCACGACCGAGGTGGCGACCTCGTCCACCGGCATGATCTCGACGGCGCGCAGCGCCTTCACCTTCTCGTCGCGGATGCCCTGGGCGTCGACGGTGGCGGGCGGCTCGAGGAGGGTCAGCCCCAGCACCTGCATCATGTGGTTCTGCACGATGTCGCGCAGCGCCCCCGCCGTCTCGTAGAAGCCGCCCCGGTGCTCGACGCCCAGGCTCTCCGCCACGGTGATCTGCACGTGGTCGACGTAGCGACGGTTCCACACCGGCTCGAAGATGGCGTTGGCGAATCGCAGAGCCAGTACGTTCTGCACCGTCTCCTTACCGAGGTAGTGGTCGATGCGGTAGATCTGGTCCTCGTCGAACGCCTCGTGCATGGCGCCGTCGAGCTCCCGGGCCGACTCCGGGTCGCGCCCGAAGGGCTTCTCGACGACGATCCGGCAGAACGAGCCCGGCCCGGGGCGCGACATCCCGTGACGGCCCAGGGCGCCCGCCACCACCGAGAACTGGTCGGGCACGGTCGCCAGGTAGAACACCCGGTTCCCCGCCGTGCCGCGCGCCTCGTCGACCTCGGCCAGCGTCGTCTGCAGGGCGTCGAAGGTGTCCGGGTGCCCGTACTCCCCCTGGACGAAGCGGAACCCGGACACCAGGTCGTCCCACTCCGGCCCTCCGTCCGGGACGGCGTCGGCGGCCACCTTCCGGAAGTCCTCGTCGCTGAGCGGAGAGCGGGCCACACCGACGACCGCGAAGGCGTCGGAGAGCTGACGCCTGCGGGCCAGGGCCGCCAGGGCGGGGAGGAGCTTGCGGCTGGTGAGGTCCCCCGACGCGCCGAACACGACCAAGGCCGCCGGCGGAGCTTTGCGCTCGGCCTCGAGCCCCAGGGCGAGCGGGTTGGGCCCGGTGTCGCTCACCGGGGGAATCAGCCCTCGGCCACGACGGCAGGGCCGCCTTCGGCCACGACGGGATGGCCGCCGAACTGGTTGCGCAGGGCCGCCGACAGCTTGGCGGCAAAGGACTCGTCCTGGCGCGACGTGAAGCGGGCGAAGAGCGAGGCCGAGATCACCGGCAGCGGGACGGCGCGGTCGACGGCGTCCTGGACGGTCCAGCGTCCCTCGCCCGAATCGGCCACCACGCCGCGGATCTTCTCGAACGAGGCCTGGTCGGCCAGCGCCGCCTCGGCCAGCTCGAGCAGCCACGAGCGCACCACCGAGCCGTACCGCCAGATCGCCGCGATCTCGTGGAGATCGAGGTCGAACTCGGTGGCGGCGTGCATCAGCTCGAAGCCTTCCCCGTAGGCCTGGATCATCCCGTACTCGATCCCGTTGTGGACCATCTTCACGTAGTGGCCGGCGCCCACGGGACCCACGTGGGAGTAGCCGCCCTCGGGGGCCAGGGTGAGAAAGGCCGGCTCCACCACCGCCACCGCTTCCCGGTCACCGCCGACCATCAGGCAGTAGCCGTTCTCCAGTCCCCAGATGCCCCCCGACACCCCGGCGTCGACGAACCGGATTCCCCGGTCCCCGAGGCGGGCGGCGGCGGCGATGCCGTCCTTGTAGTACGAGTTGCCGCCGTCGACGATGACGTCCCCCGCCTCCATGGCGGCGGCCAGCGTGTCGATCGTCTGGTCGGTCGGCGGTCCCGCCGGCACCATCACCCACGCCACGCGCGGCGGCTGGAGCTGGGCCACCAGCTCCTGCAGGCTGGCGGCGGTGGCGGCGCCCTTGGCGGCGGCGTCCTGACGGGCCGCGTCCGACAGGTCGAAGGCCACCACCTCGTGGCCGCCCTTCAGCAGCCGCTGGGTCATGTTCCCGCCCATGCGGCCCAGACCGACCATCCCGATCTTCATCGGCTCCTCCTCTGTCCCGTCGCGCTGGCCATCAGGCCCCGACCTGAGCCAGGTCCCCGACCGCCACCCGCGTCACCCGGCGGTCGTGGCGCCGCAGGCTCTGGAAGTCCCCGAGGGCCTGCGCCGCGATCAGGGTCCCGAAGTCGTAGTCGTGCCCCGGTATGGCCAGCCCGGGCCGCTGCCCGTCCGGTAGCAGCTGCACGGCTATGACCGTGTCCGGGCCCCCCTTGTGCAGCTGCCCCGTCGAGTGCAGGAAGCGGGGCCCGTAGCCCGCCGTGACGGCCGCCCCGCCGAGGCGGTCGCGCACCCGGCGCCGGGCCGACTCCAGGGCGGCGTCCTGCCCGTAGGGGAGGTAGGCCTGCAGCGACACGTAGTCCCCGGGCCGGAACTCACCCTCGAGCCAGGCCGCCAGGTCGGCCGGGGCGGCCGGATCGGACGCGGGCAGGGGGAGCGACGACAGCACCCGGCGGGTGTTCTCCTTGGACTCGGCCACGTTCGGCTCGTCGAAGGGATCGATGCCGAGGACGTGCCCGCAGACGGCGGTGGCCACCTCCCACGAGTAGAACAGCGGACCGAGGTCGAGCACCTGGTCGATGGCCACGGTGACCAGGTGGCGGTCGTCTCCGTCCTCGGGCTCGGTCGTCGGCACCGGCACGCAGCCCGTGCCGTGCTTGCCGGTCGACTCGGCCACCAGCTGCTCGACCCACAGCCCGAAGGCGGAGAAGCGCTCGGGCGGCACGATCGTCACCTTGTCCCGGCCCGAGCGCGCCGCCTGTCCCATGGCCACGCCCTGCTCGACGGCGGCCTCGAAGTCGGAGTCGAGGGCCAGCTCGCACAGCCCGTCGACCTCCAGCCCGGCCAGGACCGCCGGCACCATGCCGAAGTACGACAGCACCGAGTAGCGGCCCCCGATGTCGGCCGGGTTGGTGAACACCCGGTTGAAGCCGCGCTCGGTGGCGGTGGACTCGAGGGGTGTGCCCGGGTCCGTTATGGCGGCGTACCGGGACCCGTCCGGGTAGGCGTCCCAGACGTGGGCCAGCAGCACCTCGACCTCGAGGGTCGTCCCCGACTTCGACGACACGAGGAAGAAGGCGTCGTCGAGGTCGGTGGCGGCGATGGTGGTGGGATCGGTCGTGTCGAGGACCGTGACGGCCCGGCCGGGAGCTCCCACGGTGTCGCGCGCCGCCCGCAGGACCTCGGGGCCGAGCGACGAGCCGCCCATCCCGAGGAGCACGACGTGGGTCTGGGGCACCGCCTCCGCCCACTGGCGCAGCTCCTTTGCCTCCCGGTGCATGCGCCGGGGGACCTCGAGCCAACCGAGGCGGTTGGCCGACACGTTCCCGTCGGGCCAGAGTGAGCTGTCCCGGCTCCGCAGCCGCTGGGCGAGTGTCGACATCCGGCTAGCGGGTGAGCGCGTTGGCCTTGTCGGTGAGGCTCTGGATCAGCTCCTCGAAGGACTTGCTGAACGCCGCGACCCCCTCTTCCTCCAGCACGCGGGAGACCTCGGCCATGTCGACGCCGAGCTCGCCGGCACGCGCCATGTCGCGACGGGCGTCGTCGACGCCGGAGTCGATCGTGCGCGTCACCTTGCCGTGGTCGATGAAGGCGTCGATGGTGGCGTCCGGCATCGTGTTGACGGTGTCGGGACCGATCAGGGTGTCCACGTACAGCAGGTCGGGATAGGCCTTGTTCTTCGTCGACGTGGACGCCCACAAGGGACGTTGCACGTTGGCGCCCCGAGCCGCCAGGGCGGCCCAGCGGGGACCACTGAAGCGCTCGCGGAACAGCTCGTAGGCAAGCTTCGCCTGGGCCACGGCCAGCTTGCCGCGCAGGGCCGACACCTCCTCGGCCGCCGCTCCCGCGAGCTCGGCGGCGCGCGCCTCCAGCCGGCGGTCGGCCTCGGTGTCGACACGCGACACGAAGAACGACGCCACGCTGCGGACGCGGGACGGATCCCCACCTCCGGCCACGAACTCCTCGAGGCCCGAGAGATAGGCCTCGACGACGTCGGCGTAGCGCTCGATGCTGAAGATCAGGGTGATGTTGATGTTGCGGCCCTCGGCCACCATGGCGCGCACGGCCGGGACCCCGGCCGCGGTGGCCGGAATCTTGACGTACAGGTTGGGACGGTCGATGCGCTCGTGGAACTGGCGGGCGGCACGCTCCGATGATCCGGTGTCGTTGGCCATGGTGGGGGACAGCTCGAGCGAGACGTAGCCGTCCTCTCCCCCCGACTCCTCGTGCACGGAGGCGAAGACGTCGAGTGCCCCCTCGATGTCGGAGAACACCATCTCCCAGTAGGCGTCCTCCACGGTGTGCTTCTGCAGCAGTGATCGGAACTGCTCGTCGTAGTCCGCGCTGGCCTCGATGGCCTTCTGGAAGATGGTCGGGTTGGACGTGACCCCGCGGATTCCCTTGTCGCGCAGCTCGACCAGCCGCCCGCTCGTGAGGAACGACCGCTGGAGGTTGTCCAACCAGGGGCTCTGCCTCTGCTCCTGGTAGAGGCGGATGAGGTTGGTCATGACGGCAACCTACCCGGAGGGCCCGGTTCCGAACAGGGCGAGGGATGCCGTGAAGCCGTGCAGGAAGTTCCGCCCCCCGACCGGCCCGAACTCCCCGGCGGCGAAGAATCCCGCCACCGGAGGGTCACCCAGCGCGTCGGCCACCACCGACACATCGTGGTCGGGTCGGCGGAAGAGGCGGGTGCCCCGGCCGTTGCACGTGAACAGCAGCGCCGCCTCGGCCCGGCGTCCTGCCACCAGCTCCTTCAGGTCCTCGTCGGCGGTGGCGGCGTCCCGGAGGTGGAACTGCACGGTCGTGCCCAGCTCGATGGTGTCGTTGACGGCGATGGCGCCCACGGCATGGTCCGCCCCGAGCACGTTCCGTACGAGGAAGTCCCCCCTCCCGAACGTGGCCCGGTGCTCGTCGATGACCCGGCCCAGGTGGAGGCCCCCGGCGTTGATGGTCGCGACCTCGTGGTCGTCGAGGTCCCGCTGGGCCAGGTCGAAGAGCCGCTCGAGGGCGGGCCGGCCGGCCAGCTCGTAGACGATGTTCCTCTCGGACCGCGTGACCGCCCAGGGCCGGCCCACCGGACGGCAGCCCTGGGAGACCACGGTCTCCATCCTCACGCCCGGGCCGAGAAGGGCGCCGACCGCGCCCTGGCTCGTGACCCGGGCGGGGCCGGCCCGACGCCTCGCCAGGTCCCGTCCCCCCGCCACCAGCCGGTTGCCTCCGGCGCCCCGCGCCGCCGACGCCATGCCGCCCGTCACGGGGAGACCGGGAAGACGACCCTCCAGCCAGCCGAAGAACGAGTCGGCGTCGAAGCTGAACGGGTCGGCCAGGAGGAGGAGGCCGGCCGGGGCGAAGGACAGCTCCGCCGGCCATCCCTCCGGCGCCTCTCCGTCCGACGGCCCGAGCACCAGGGCCTCGGCCTCGATGGGCCCGCCCGTCCACAGCGCCACCGCCGCCGCCTGCTCGACCTCCCGCCTGGGCCCGGCCACCGACTCGGCGGCGCACCCGAGCAGCACCCGCGGCTCGAGTGTCGACTCCACGGCCCGGGCGGCGTCCTCCAGGGCGCCGGCGTGGGGCGGGGTCACGAACAGGAGGGCCAGGTCGGGCCGGGGCCCGGCCCGCTCGAGGACCTGGCCGATCACCTCCCCGGTCGCGTGGGCCGTGACGGGGTGCTCCGAGAGGGCGGCGGAGTAGGGAATCCCCCGGTTCTACCCCCCGTCGGCCCTCCAGGCCACGTCCCCCCCGACCCACGTCTCCAGCACTCCGAGGTCCGGGGAGAGCACGACCAGGTCGGCCCGGGCCCCGGCCTCGATCCGGCCCCGGCCCACCTCCCCGACCAGGCGGGCGGGCACCAGCGACGCCGCCGCCAGGGCGGCGGCGGGGGAGACGCCGACCGCCACGCAGTTGGCCACGGCCCGGTCCATCGTGAGGGCGCTCCCGGCAATGGTCCCGTCCGGGCGGCGGGGCGCGTCCCCCTCCCGGCGCCGCAGCCCGATGCCACCCACGTGCCCCGAGCGCCAGCCGACGGCGTCGGTGACCAGGGCCACGCCCGGGTCCCCCGGCCCGGGGCCGAGCCCGGCCCGGGCCCGGAACGCGGCCAGCACCACGGCGGGATGGACGTGCACCAGGTCGGCGATGAGGGACGGGGTCAGCCGGGGGTCGGTCAGGGCCGCCCCGACAAGGCCCGGCTCCCGGTGGTGGAGGGGGGACATGGCGTTGAAAAGGTGGGTGACCATCCGGGCCCCCGCCGCCGCCGCCCGGCCCGCCTCGTCGAAGCCGGCGGCGGTGTGCCCGAGCGCCACCACCACCCCCCGGTCGGCCAGGAGCGCCACCGCCTCCGGTGCCCCGGCCAGCTCGGGGCCGAGGGTCACGATCCGCACCGACGGGGGCAGGGCCGCCAGCCAGTCCGGGTCGAGGGGCCGGACCCAGCTGACGTCGTGGGCCCCGGTGAGCCCCCCGAGGAAGGGCCCCTCGAGGTGGGCCCCGAGCACCGCCGGCCGGGGCCCGGTCCGGCGGCCGGCGGCCTCGATCCTCCGCAGCGCCGGCCCGTAGGAGCCCAGTGGGGCGGTGACGAGCGTGGGGCACCAGGCCGTGACCCCCTGGGCCAGGAGCAGCTGGTCGAGGCGGTCCCAGTCGGCTCCCTCGGCCCCGGCCACGTCCACGTCGTCGTGGCCGTTCACCTGGAGGTCCACGAACCCCGGCGCGACGACCCGGTCGGGGAGGTCCCGGGCCCCCTCCCCGGTCACGGGGGTGACTCCGGCCAGCGTGGCCCCGTCGATCTCGACGACGGCGGGGACCAGCCGCCCGTCCGGGAGGAGGACGGACCGCCCCGCCACCGAGGCGCCCGCCACCGACGTCGCGGCCCTAGGCCGCCGCCTCCACCTTCACCCGGGCCTCGCTGTGGCGCACCCGGGCCCAGCCCCGGCTGGCGAGCAGGCGCACCATCCACCACCCCGGGTCGATCTCCCCCGCGGCGTGGGCCAGACGCGCCGACGTCGGAGCGGCATGGTGGTTGTTGTGCAGGCCCTCACCGGCGGTCATCCACGCCAGCCACTGGTTGTTGCGGGCCAGGTTGTCGTAGGTCCGGCGGCCGAAGGTGTGGCCCACGGCGTTCACGGCGGCCGACAGGCCGAGGTAGGTCACGGCGTGGATGCCGGCCGCCACCAGCCCCCACCGCCATCCGAGGACCAGGCAGATGATGGTGACGCCGATGCCGAGGCCGATCACGGCGTGGTCGAACAGCACCCGGTCCCAGCGGTCGGGCGGGAGGTCCCGGGCATAGCGGCCCACGACCTCGGGGTCCTTGGCGGCCCGGCGGTACAGGCCGACGTTGCCGAGCTGGACCTTGCGGTAGCCGAGGAGCACGGGGGAGTGGGGGTCCCCGGGGACGTCGGTGAAGGCGTGGTGCTTGCGGTGCACCGCCACCCACTGGCGCGGCCGGATGCCGGTGGTGATCCAGATGACCACGCGGAACACCCAGGTCACGGGACCGGAGACCACCAGAGCCTTGTGGGACAGAGCCCGGTGGAGCCAGACCGTCGTGATCAGATTGGCGAACTGTGCCAGGGCGAGGCCCGCGACGACCGCCAGCAGGAGATGGAGCATCGGCTCATCGTAGGGGACAGGCCCATATCGTCTGAGACCGCATGGGTGACCAGCCGGCTCTGCCGCAGCCGATGTTCCCGCTGGGGACGGTCCTGTTCCCCCACATGCCCCTGCCCCTGCACGTCTTCGAGGACCGCTACAAGGCCCTCGTCCGGGACACCCTCCGCCACGGGCGCGAGTTCGGGGTGGTCCTCATCGAGCGGGGCCACGAGGTGGGCGGCGGTGACTCGCGGTTCGGTACCGGCACCGTGGCCCGCATCGTGGCCGAGGCCGAGCTCCCCGGCGGGCGCTGGGCGCTGCTGACGAGGGGGGAGCGGCGCATCCGGGTGGTCAGCTGGCTCCCGGACGACCCGTACCCGGTTGCGCTGGTGGAGACCGTGGCGGAGGACCCGGGGGAGGCGGTGGCCGAGCTCGACCGGCTGGCCCGGGCGGAGCGGGAGGTCCGGCGCGGGCTGGCCCTGGCCTCCGAGTTGGGCCTGCCCGGCCACGCCCCCGCCACCGTGGACCTCGATCCCGACCCCGCCGTGGCCGCCTGGCAGCTGTGCGCCGTGGCCCCGCTCGGGCCCGTCGACCGCCAGCGGCTGCTCGAGGCCGAGGGGGTCGGGGGCCGTCTCGAGCTGCTGGCCGCGCTGGCGGCCGAGGCCTCCGAGCTGTTTGCGCACCGACTCTCCGGGCGATAGACAGCCGCCGTGGCCGCTCTCCGCGATGACAAGAAGGAGGGCGGGCGCGACCAGGGGGTCCCCCAGCTGGTGGGGGAGCTGTGGGAGCTGGTCGTCGCCTACCTCAAGCAGGAGACCATCGAGCCCCTCAAGGGGATCGGGAAGTTCCTGGCCCTGGGCATCCCGGGCGCCGTCCTCTCGGCCCTGGGCCTGGCCGTGCTCCTGCTGGCCGTCCTGCGCGTTCTGCAGACCCGGACCGGTTCGACCTTCACGGGGAACCTGACCGCGCTCCCGTACGTCATCACCGCCGCCACCGCCATCGCCGTGGCCGCCCTGGCCGGCGTGGCGATCGTGTCGGGCTCCTCCCGGAAGGCCCGCCGATGAGCGCGGTGCCGGAGCGCGCCCGATGAGCGCCGCCGAGAGCAGGACCGTGTCGGGGCGGGTCGACCGCCAGGACATCGAGGCCAAGCTCCGCCAGATCCGCCAGGAGGTCGACAGCACCGCCGAGGCGGCCAAGCCGGCGGCCCTGATGGTCGCGGGGGTGGCGGCGGTGCTCGTGGTCGGGCTCGTCTACCTGGCCGGCCGGCGCCGGGGTCGCAGGAGCCGCACCGTCGTCGAGGTGCGCCGGGTTTGAGGGTCCCGGCTTGAGGGACCGGCCTTGAGGAAGCGGCTACTCGACCTGCTCGTCCTCAACGGGTTCCGGCGGGGCCGGAGGGGCAGCACCCCGTGGCTCGTGGTCGGGGCGGCGGCGTGGATGGTCCGCCGGGTGGCGGGCGGCGGCAGGGACCCGAAGCCGGTGTGGACCGAGGACCTCGAGCCCGGCCAGACCGTCACCATCACCCACATGGAGCACGGTCCGCGAGACTGACCCCATGCGGGTCTTGCTCCGGAATCCCAGGCGGGAGGTGGAGGTTCCGGGTCCCCTCCGGGTGGGGGCGCTGCTCGAGCGCCTCGAGCTCAACCGGGAGTCGGTGCTCGTGATCCGCGGCGACACCCTGGTGACCGACGACGCCGTGCTCGAGGATGCCGACCACGTCGAGGTCCGCCCCGTGATCTCGGGCGGGGCCACATGAAGTGCCGTCGGTGCCGGGGCCCGGCGGTGCTGGAGGTGCGCCGGCACAACGCCGCCTTCTGCGCCGACTGCTTTCTGCACCATTGCCGCGAGCAGGTGCGCCGGGCCGTCCACGACCACGACATGATCCGCCCCGGGGACCGTGTGCTCGTGGCCGTCTCGGGCGGCAAGGACTCCCTGGCCCTCTGGGACCTCCTGCTGGACCTCGACTACGACGCCGACGGCCTGTACCTGGGCCTCGGCATCGGTGACTACAGCGACCATTCGGGGCAGGCGGCCAAGGCATTCGCCGCCGGGCGCGGGGCCAGGCTGGTCGAGGTCGACATCCCGTCCGAGTACGGCTTCGGCATCCCCGACGGCGCCGCCGCCGCCCGGCGGGTGCCGTGCTCGGCGTGCGGGCTGTCCAAGCGCCATCTGTTCAACCGCGCCGCCGTCGACGGCGGCTACGACGTGGTGGCGACGGGCCACAACCTCGACGACGAGGCGGCGGTGCTGCTCGGGAACGTGCTGCGCTGGTCGACCGAGTACCTGGGACGGCAGCAGCCGGTGCTGGAGGGAGGGGCCGGCTTCGCCCGGAAGGTGAAGCCCCTCATCCGGCTGGGGGAGCGGGAGATGGCGGCGTACTGCGTTCTCGAGGGGATCGACTACATCGTCGAGGAGTGCCCTATGGCGGAGGGCAACCGCCATCTCGGCTACAAGAACGCGCTGAACGAGATCGAGGAGCAGTCGCCCGGGTCGAAGGCGGCCTTCCTGTTCGGCTTTCTCGACCGTGTCGCCCCACTGGTGCAGCGCACCGCGGAGGAGGAGCGGGAGGGACTCCATCCCTGCCCCGGATGCGGATCGCCCACGGTCAGCGAGGTCTGCGCCTTCTGCAAGCTTGTCGACCGCGCCGGCGGCCACCACCCGGCCCGGTCGTGAGGCCCGCTTGAGCCGGCCCCTGCAGGTGGGTGAGAGGGTCCTGCTCTTCGACTCTAAGGGTCGCCGCTACCTGGTGACGCTGGCCGAGGGAGGGGAGTTCCACACCCACTCCGGTCCGGTCATGCACTCCGAGCTGATAGGCGCGCCCGAAGGCGTGACGGTGCGTTCGACCCGCGGCGCCCGGTACGTGGCCGTGCGGCCGACCCTCGCCGAGGTCGTTCTGAAGATGCCCCGGGGGGCGCAGGTCATCTACCCGAAGGACCTCGGGCCGATCCTGATCATGGCCGACATCTTCCCCGGCGCCCGGGTCTTCGAGTCCGGGCTCGGCTCGGGGGCCCTCTCGATGACCCTGCTGCGGGCCGGAGCCGAGATCACCGGCTACGAGCTCCGCGAGGATTTCGCGGCCAGAGCCAAGGCGAACGTCGCCGGGTTCCTCGGGCCGCATGCGCTCGATCGCTACCACGTGTCCATCCGGGACGCGTACGACGGCATCGACGAGCGTGACTTCGACCGCATGGTGCTGGACCTGCCCGAGCCGTGGCGGCTGGTCAAAGCGGCGGAGGAGGCGCTGCGACCCGGGGGCATCCTGGTGTC
>DASSEU010000046.1:0-12695 GCA_035695125.1 Acidimicrobiales bacterium | reverse complement strand
CATGAACGGGGAGACCAGGTCGTCGTAGTGCCACACGTCGCACCATTCCCCGGCCTCGTCCTCCACCCAGCCCACCGCCCCGGTGCCCCCGGCCCCGTCGCCCACGAAGCGGATCTTCTGGCGCACGATGCGGGGGGCCCGCTCGGCGTACCGGGCCGGGACCCGGGAGGTCCAAAGGTCGGGGGGCTCGACGACGTGGTCGTCGACCGAGATGATCCGGGGGATGTCGGTCATGCCGGCAGACTACCTGACACCCGTGTCTTTAACCCCGCCGGGTCCCCTGCACCCCGGCTCCTCGCCGAGCGGGCCCCGGCCCCGCCGGCGCCGTCTCAGTCCTCGGACGCCACGCGCAGGCGGCCCCGACGCCCGGGGGGCGCGGCCCCGAAGTAGGTGCGATGGATCATGGCTGCCAGCGTGGGCGCCAGGCGGTCGGGATCGACGCGCGAGTGGCGGTGAAGGACGTAGAAGGTGGCCCGGGTCAGCACGACGAGCAGGAGGGCGGCCTGGACCTCGGGCGTGATGCGCGACGGCGCCCCCACCGCGCTGATCGGCCGCTCCAGCCCCGACAGCAGGGCGGCAAAGGTGCTGGCCGCCTCCTTACGCACGGCGGACTCGGGGCGGTCGACCTGCTCCATCCACGCCCGGATGACGCCACCCTGGCGGGCCTGCAGCTCGCGGTAGGTGTCGACCAGCTGCTCCAGCGCCTCCCTGCCCCCCTCCTCGGGGTCGAAGCCGGCCAGCCCCTTCACCACCACCCGCATCTCCCGGAAGCAGGCGCGGGAGAGCTCGTCGAAGAGGTCCTCCTTGCTGCGGAAGTAGCGGTAGAAGGTGGCGCGCGACGTGGTGGCGGCGCGGATGATGTCGTCGACGGTGGCGCTGGCGTAGCCCGAGGTTGCGAACACCCGCTGGGCGGCATCGAGCAGGCGCTCGCGGAGCTCCCCGGCGCGGGCGCCCTCGACCTCCCCGGTGCCGGCGTTCGACCGGTCGTCCCGCGTCACGGTATGACGCCCGCCGACTTGAGCTCGGCTATGCGTTCCCACGTGTGGCCCAGCTCGAGCAGCACCTCCTCGGTGTGCTGGGCGAACTCGGGAGCGGTACCGACCTCCGGTGGCTTCCCGTCGAAGGTCACCGGCGCCCGCACGACCCGGATGGCCTCCCCCGCGGGATGGTCGACGGTCGCGATGTAGCCGTTGGCCTCCGCCTGTGGGTCGGTCGAGACCTCGGCCGAGTCGGCCACCACCTCCCACGGGGCCCGCAGGGATCCGAGGCGGCGGCGCCACTCGTCGAGGGGCGCGGCCGCGAACGTCTCGGCCAGCACGGTCCGACACTCGGCGGCGTTGGTGGCGCGCGACGCCGCGTCACGGAAGCGGGCATCGTCGATCAGGTCGGCCCGGCCCAGCGCCTGGCACAGCGGCGCCCACCACCGCTGGGACTCGAGCATCGACAGCATGATCCAGCGCCCGTCGGAGGTGGCGTAGTGGGTGGCGATGGGATTGGTGGCGGGACGCTCGACGCGTGAGAAGTCGGCACCGAGAGCGGCCGAGTAGACGATGTCGGAGGAGGCCACCCACATGGCGCTGCCGAGCAGCGAGACGTCGACGACCGTGGCCACGCCCTCGCGCTCCCGGCGGAACAGGGCGGCGGCTATGCCGTAGGCGATGGCCAGCGACGCCGTCTTGTCCCCGAATCCGGGCCGGGGGCGGGGCAGCGGCCCGTCCGGAACGGAGAAGGAGTTGAGGATGCCGCCCCGCCCGAAGAAGACGGCGGCGTCGTAACCGGGCTTGCCCCCCTCCGGGCCGGCCGGACCCACGGCGTCGGCCTTGGCGTAGACGATGCCGGGGTTCACGGCGCGGATGTCCGCCACGTCGATGCGCAGCTTCTCGCGGGCGTCGGGCAGGAAGCTGGTGAGGAAGACGTCGGCGCGCCGGGCCAGCTCGTACAGCACCTCCCGCCCGGCGTCCTGGCCGAGGTCGAGGCCGACGGACCGCTTGGCCCGGTTGACCTGCTCGACCATCAGGTTGACCCCGCCCTGGTTCGGAGTGATGCCCCCGGTCACCAGGCCCCGGGCCGGGTCCCCGCTGCGGGCGTGCTCGACCTTGATCACGTCGGCCCCGAAATCGGCCAGCAGGACGCCGGCGCCCGGCACCATCACCCATGTGCCGACCTCGAGAACCCGCACCCCGTCGAACAACCGCTGGCTCCTCCCGCAGAATGACAGTCGTGTTCAGGCGGTGGGGGCCGGCACCGCCGGCCCCCGCCCGGTGGCGATCTCCGCCGTCGCCTCGGCGCACAGCTGGTCCCCGTCGGTGAGTCGGCCCCGGACAACCGTCGTGCGCCCGTCGAAGGAGTCCACGGCCGCCTCGTAGCGCAGCTCCGTGTCGAGCGGCGCCGGCCGGCGGTAGCGCACGGCCAGGGACCTGGTGAGCCCGCCCCGGCCGTTGATGCCGGCGGTCGCGGTGAGCAGGACGTCGAAGCAGCCCGAGATGTGGCCGCCGTGGGCGAAGCCGGGAGGGCCCTCGAACTGCGGCCCCCAGGCGACCGAGCCCACCAGCGTCTCCCCCTCGGGGGACAGCCGCAGCGGCGGGGAGGCCGGATTCACCGCACCCGTGAACGGATGGGTGAGGAAGCCGCCCCCCGGGCTACCGAGGCGCTCGGCGTGGGGGTAACGGCTGGTCTCGGCGTGGGGGGCCAGGAGCTCGGCCAGTCGCTCCACCTCGTCGGCCACCCGGTCCAGCAGCTCGGGGGGCGCAGCCGACGCCGTGGCCAGGCGGGCCGCCCGGCGCAGCGCCGAACCCAGGCGCACCGCGGCCCGGGCATCCGCCGGGGGGTCCATGGCGGCGGCCAGGCTCGAGCGGTAGTACCCGGAGGCGGGATCCACGATCGCGCCCGCTCAGGCCCGCGGCATGCCCAGAACGCGCTGGGCCAGGAGGTTGCGCTGGATCTGGGCCGAGCCTCCGTACACGCTGATGGGCCGGGAGTAGAAGTACTCCTCCAGCCGGTCCTCGGCCGCGCCGGTAAGGGCGTCCGCCCCCACCAGGTCCATGGCGACGTGCTGGAGGTACTGCTCGGCCGCCGTCCAGAGCTGCTTGGAGACCGAGCTCTCCGGGCCCGGCGGGCGGCCGCTGACCCGCATCGACAGCTGCTCGAGGACGTTGAGGCGCTGCGCCTCCCCCAGCACGTACGCCCGGGCCAGGGCCTTGCGGACCTCGGGATCCCCCGCCCGCCCCCGTTCGGCGGCCAGGCGCTCGACCCGGCGGAGGTTGCGCCGGAAGTGGGCGATGATCCCGACGTCGGCCGGGCCGCGCTCGTAGGTCACGGTGGTCATGGCTATCCGCCAGCCGTCACCCTCCTCCCCGAGGCGGTTCTCGGCGGGGACCTCGACCTCGTCCCAGAAGACCTCGGTGGTCTCGGGGTTGCCGTTGGCCAGCACGATCGGCCTGACCTCGACACCCGGGGAGCGCATGGACGCCAGCAGGCAGGTGATGCCCTTGTGCTGGGGGACGTCGTGGTTGGTCCGCACGAGGAGCATGCACCAGTCCGAGTACTGGCCCCCGCTGCTCCACATCTTCTGGCCGTTCACCACGTAGTGCCCGTCGACCCGTTCGGCGCGGGTCCGCAGCGACGCCAGGTCCGACCCCGCCCCCGGCTCGGAGAATCCCTGGCACCACCGCACCTCCCCGTTCAGCAGCGGCGGGAGGAAGCGCTGCTTCTGCTCCTCGTTCCCGTACGTGAAGATGGCCCGGCCCATGTACCCGACGCTCGGGATCGGCGGGGCGTCGGCATTGCCCGCCTCGTCGTTGAGGATGGCCTCGAACACCGGGCTTCTGTCCTGCCCCCCGTACTCCTTGGGCCAGGACATGCCCATGTACCCGGCCGCGTACAGCCGGCGGTGCCAGGCCCGGTACATGCGGTCGTGCTCGGCATGGTCCGTTATGTCCCGCCAACCCCGCGGCACGTTCTCCGCCAACCACGCCCGCAGGCCGGCGCGGAACTCGGCCTCCTCAGGCGTGTCCCGGTAGTCCACGCACTCCCCTCCCGCGAGACAGGGTCGTCAGGTTATCGCTATGTTGAGCTCGGTGGAGCGGATCTGCGAGGGACGCGTGGCCGTGGTCACAGGCGCCGGCCGGGGCATCGGCCGGGGCCACGCCCTCGAGCTGGCCCGGCAGGGGGCCCGCGTCGTCGTCAACGACCTGGGCGCCGCGGTCGACGGGAGCGGCGCCTCGGTGTCGGCCGCCCAGCAGGTGGTCGACGAGATCAGAGCTGCGGGCGGCGAGGCCGTGGCCCACGGCGAGGACGTGTCCACCGCGGCGGGAGCCGACTCGCTCGTGCAGACCGCTCTCGACACCTTCGGTGCGCTGCACGCCGTGCTCAACAACGCCGGCATCCTGCGCGACAAGATGATCGTGAACCTCACGGACGAGGACTGGGACGCGGTGCTCGGCGTCCATCTCCGCAGCACCTTCCTCACCACCCGTGCCGCCGCCCGCATGTGGCGGGAGAGGTCCAAGGCCGGGGACGAGAACGACGCCCGTGTGATCAACACGTCGTCGGTCTCAGGGCTGTTCGGGAACGTGGGCCAGTCCAACTACGGGGCGGCCAAGGCCGGCATAGCCGCCTTTACGATCATCGCCGCCATGGAGCTGGGCCGCTACGGCGTGACCGTCAACGCCCTGTCCCCCAGCGCCCGTACGAGGATGATCACGCCCCGGGGTCAGGAGCGCATGGCCGCGCCGGAGGAGGGCTTCGACGCCTACGCCCCGGACAACGTGGCTCCCCTGGCCGCATGGCTGGCCAGCCCGCACTCGGCGGGCGTGACGGGGCGCGTGTTCAACGTGCACGGCGGGCGCATCAGCGTCCTGGAGGGCTGGCACGAGGGCCCCACCGTGGACAAGAAGGAACGCTGGGAGCCGGGAGAGCTCACCGAGGTGGTGCCGGGACTGGTCGAGCAGGCGGCTCCGAACGTCGACCTGCGCGCCGGGTAGGACGCCCGTGTCGCTACGCCGTCAGCCGGTGCACCAGCGGGTCCTACATCATGGTGCGGCCACCGTTCACGTGGATCATCTGCCCGGTCACGAACGACGCCCGGTCGGACGTGAGGAACACGATCACGTCGGCGATCTCCTCGGGCCGGCCCCAGCGGTCGAGCAGCATCGACGCATCGAGACGGGACCGCTCCGTCCCCGGGTCGGGCGTATCCCCGCCGCTGAAGGCGGCCCGGACCCCGTCGGTCGCGGTCGGGCCCGGCGCCACCACGTTGACGCGGACGAGCGGCGCCGCCTCCAGGGCCAGCACCCGGCTGAAGGCGGCCAGGCCCCCCTTGCTGGCGGCGTAGGCCGCCATGCCCTCGATGGGTCGCACCGCCGCTCCCGAGGCCACGCTGACGATGGCCCCGCCCCGCTCGCGCATGTCGGGGAGCACGGCCCGGCAGCAGTAGAAGACGCCGGTGAGGTTGTTGCGGACCACGTCGTCCCACAGCTCGTCGCTGGTCTCCGTGATCGGGGCGCCGGGGTAGATGCCGGCCACGTTGGCGAGCACGTCCACCGGCCCGAAGCGCTCGTGGACCGCCACAACCGTCTCGGCCACGCTGGCGCTGGAGCGCTGGTCGAAGCGCACGGCCAGGGCCTCTCCGCCCCGCTCGGCGCACTCCTTGGCCACGATCTCCGCCCCGTCGATGTCGAGGTCGGCCAGGGCGAGCCGGGCGCCCTCCTCGGCGTAGCGGTGGGCGGTGGCCCGGCCGATGCCGTGGGCGGCGCCGGTGACGACCACCACCCTGTTGCGGAACTCCCCTGTCCCCGTGCCCATCGGTTCCTCCTCGGTCCGGTCCCCGGCAGACAACTAGACGAGGCCCCGGCCTGATGCAACTGCCCGAGCTCGACCATCTCCCGACCATGCCGGCGGTTACCCGCCGGGCGGCGGAGCTCTACGGGGACGCCGACTTCATCGTGACCCCCGAGCGGCGGATGAGCTTCTCCGCCCTGGAGCGGGCGTCGCGCGTGGTGGCCGGCCGGCTGCTGGCCACCGGGGTCGGCAAGGGCACGCGCGTCGGCGCCATGTACGGCTACGGCCCGGAGTGGCTGGTGGCCTTTGTGGCCATCACCCGCATCGGCGCCGTCTACATGCCGTTCTCCACCGCGTACAAGCCGGCCGAGCTGCGCCGGGCCCTCCGCCTCGGGGACGTGGAGCGCCTCCTGATCCCACCGGAGCTCAACGGGTCCGACCACACCGCCTTCGTCGAGGAGGCGGTCCCCGGCCTGGCCGGCGCCGGGCCCGAGCCGCTGTTCCGGGCCGAGCTGCCCTACCTGCGGTCGGTCTGGGTGACGGGGCCGACCGATCGGAGCTGGGCCCGTCGGCTGTCGCTCGACTTCGCCGGGCCCGGGGAGCCGGCGCTGCCGGCGGACCTGCTCGACCAGGTTGAGTCGGAGGTGACCCCCGCCGACTGGCTGATCACCGTGTTCACGTCCGGCACCACCGCCACGCCCAAGGCGGTCACCCACACCCACGGCAACTTCCTCCGCCACGGCGCCAACCTGGGCCGCTTCATCGGCTTCGACCGCGACACCCGCAGCTTCTGCGGCATGCCCTTCTTCTGGATCGGGGGCTGCGGGCTGGCGCTCAACATGGCGCTGGCGGGGGGCAGCACGATCCTGTGCTGCGAGGAGCGCTTCTCCCCGGAGGCCGCCCTCGACCTGATGGAGGCCGAGCAGGCCAACCACATCGGCATGTGGGCTCAGCTGCGCCAGCGCCTCAACCAGTACGTGGCCGCCACCGGCCGCGACACCAGCCGCATCCCGGCGCTGGCCGGGCCGCCGGTCGAGGACCCCGAGCTGCGCCACAACTCCCTCGGGATGACCGAGACCGTGGGCCCGCACTCGGCGCCGGGGCCGGAGGTCGACCGGGCGCTGCCCGAGGAGATGCGCGGCTCGTTCGGGCTCCTCGTCCCCCATGTGGAGCACCGCATCGCCGACCCCGCCACCGGAGCCGCGCTGCCCGAGGGCGAGGTCGGCCAGGTCTGCATCCGCGGGTACAGCCTCATGACCGGTCTGTACAAGAAGGAGCGCCACGAGGCCTTCGACGACGACGGCTGGTACGCGACGGGAGACCGGGGATGGATCAAGGACGGCTACCTGTACTTCTCGGGCCGGCTGTCCGAGATGATCAAGACCGCCGGCTCCAACGTGGCGCCCCGGGAGGTCGAGCTCACCCTCGAGAGCTTCCCCGAGGTCGGCCTGGCGGTGGTCCTCGGCCTGCCCGACGAGGAGCGGGGGGAGATCGTGGCGGCCGCCGTGGTCCCGAAGCCGGGGGCGCACGTGGATCCCGTGGATCTGCTGCAGCGCGCCGACAAGGAGCTCTCGTCCTACAAGCTGCCCCGGCGGGTGCTGGTGCTGGAAGAGGCCGAGCTGCCCCAGCTCGCATCGGGGAAGGCGGACCGCCTCCGCCTCCGGGACATGCTCAGCCGGTCGGGCGTCGACGTGGCACCGAAGAGGGGGTGACGACGCCGTGCTGGCGGTGCTGAACGAGGAGCAGCAGATGCTGAAGGACCTGGCCCGGCAGGTCGCGGCGTCGGTCGCGGTCGCCCACCCGGGGGACCTGGCCACGGTCGAGCGGGCCAAGGGCTGGGCGGCCCTGGCCGACGCCGGCCTGCTCGGCCTGCGGGTGCGGGGAGCCGACGGGTCCCCCCAGGCGTCCGGCGTCGAGGTGGCCCTGGTGGCCGAGGCCCTCGGCGCCGCCCTGGCGCCCCTGCCCTACGTCGGCACGGTGGTGGCCCTCGAGGCGCTGGCGGCGGCAGGGGCGCCGGAGGCCTGGATCGAGGAGATCGCGGCCGGCACGGCCCGCTACGGCCTGCTGCTCACCGCCGACCTCTCCGGCCTGGCCCACGCCGGGGACCCGTCGGCCGTGGCCTTCGACGTGGACTCAGCCGGCTGGGCCCTGGCCCTGGCCGGGAGCGGGGAGGCACCGACGCTGGCCCGGGTGGGACTGGGCCGCGGCTTCGAGACGGCCGCCTCGGCCGACCTGACCAGGACGATGGTGCGCGCCGGGTCCGCGCCGGCCGACGCCGAGGACTCGGGCGTGGCGCTGGCCGGCGCCGCTCTCGAGTCCTGGCTGGCCCTGGCCCTGGCCGCGGCGGCCGCCGACCTGGTCGGGGTGATGGCGTCGGCGCTGGCCAGGGCGGTCGAGTACTCGAAGGAGCGGGTCCAGTACGGGGTCAAGATCGGCTCGTTCCAGGCCATCCAACACCTCTGCGCCGACGCCCTCGTCCAGATCGAGGCGGCCGCCGCCACGACCCGGTACGCGGCGTGGGCCGTGGACGCCCTGGACGCCGGTGAGGCCCTGCTCGCGGCGCGGACCGCCAAGGCGGCGGCCTCGGAGGTGGCGCGCGGCGTCACCGAGACCGTCATGCAGGTCTTCGGCGGGATCGGCCAGACCTGGGAGCACGTGGCCCACCTCCACACCCGCCGGGCGCTGGTCGATCGCGAGCTGCTCGGCAACGAGGGGGAGCAGCTCCTCCGCATAGCCGACGCCCGGCTGGGCCCGGCGTGACGGCGGGCCTACTGCCCCGAGGCGGCGCCGATGTAGGGGGGGCGCTCTCCTCCCCCGTGCACCATCAGGTTGGTGCCGCTGATGTAGGCCGCGGCCGGGGACGCCAGGAACACGCACGCGTCCCCGACGTCGCGGGGATCGGCCATCCGCCCCATCGGCACGGTGGCGTCGACCCGGGCAATGCCCACCTCGTCCCCGTAGAACAGGTGGGACTGCTCCGTCTTGACCAGACCGGCGGTGACGGCGTTGACCCGGACCTCCGGCGCCCACTCCATGGCGAGTGTCTGGGTGAGGTTCAGAAGTCCCGCCTTGGCCGCCCCGTAGGCCGCCGTCTGCGGTGTGGGGCGCATGCCGCTGACGCTGCAGATGTTGATGATCGTGCCGCCGCCCGGCTGCTCGTGCATCACCTTGTAGGCGGCCTGGGAGACGTACACGGCGGCCAGCAGGTTGAGCCGGATGATCGACTCCGAGAAACGCGGGGAGGCCGTGGCCGAGTCAGCGGGGGGAGAGCCTCCGGCGTTGTTGACGGCCACGTCCAGCCGGCCGTGACGCGCCACGATGGTCTCGACCAGAGCCGCCACCTGCTCGGAGTCGCGGACGTCGCACGCGACGAAGTCCGCACCACCGAGGGAGCCGGCCTCGGGCTCCTTTCTCCCGCACACGACCACCGCCGCGCCGGTGGCCAGGAAGCTGTCGGTGATGCCCCGCCCCACGCCTCGGGTCCCGCCGGTCACGAGCACCACGCTCCCGCTGAAGTCGAAGGAGACCTGCACCGCTCAGCCCCCGCCCAGCTGGGCCACGACGTCGGCACCGAAGGCGGTGACGGTGGCGGGATCGGCAAAGTCGGTGAACCACACGTAGAACCTCTCCACGCCCCGGTCCCGCAGGCCCCGGAAATGCTCGACGAGCTCGGGGCCGGTGCCGATGGCCAGACCGTCCCAGCTCGGGAAGCGGCGGGCCACCAGGGCCTCCACGTCGGGGCGCTGGTCCTCGGAGGGGACCCACGCCACCATCTGCTGGACGGAGGTCCGGGCCTTCCCGGTCCGGGGCCGCAGCTTCTCGAGCCGGTCGAGGGCGTAGATCGGCAGGTTCCACCAGTCGGCGTAGGCCGCCACCAGCTCGAGGGTGCGGGGCCCCGCCCCGCCGATCACGATCGGGATCTCCCCGAGCGGTGTCGGCCTCTGGGCCCCGGCCCGGATCTGGTGGAAGCGCCCGGAGAAGTCCACCGTGTCCCCGGACCACAGCGACCGGATCACCTCCAGGGTCTCGGCCAGACGGTCCACGCGTTCGGAGGCCTCGGTGCTGCCCACGCCGAAGGTCTCCATCTCGGCGGGAACCGAGCCCCAGCCGATCCCGAGCTCGAAGCGCCCCCGCGACGCGTGGTCGACGGACACGGCCTCACGGGCCAGCACGGCCGGGTGGCGGAAGGCGTCGCAGAGCACCAGGTGGCCGATGCGCAGGGTCGTGGTGTGGGCGGCCAGCCAGGTGGCGGTGACCATCGCCTCGTACATCGGCTGGTCGAGCGCCATGGGCGGCGCCAGGTGGTCCATGAGCCCGATGCCCTCGAAGCCGGCACCCTCGGCGGCCCGGGCGCGCTCGACGATGGTGTCGAGGCTCATTCGCATCTGCGGCAGGTAGAGGTGGAAGCTGACGGACGCCATTGTGCGAGATTGTGTCACCGGCGGTCGCTCGCCGCGGTGGCCGACCATCGCCACCGGCCCCGCGACGGACAGAAGGAGATCGGGTGGAGCTCGAGCTAGATCACGACCAGCAGCTGTTCTGGGAGACGAGCCGGAAGTTCATCGAGAGCACCTGCCCCCTCGCGACCGTCCGCCAGCTCTACGACGACCCCGACGGCTTCGACCGGGGATGGTGGCGGCAGGTGGCCGAGCTGGGATGGACGTCGATGCTGGTCCCGGAGGAGCACGGCGGGGGCACGGTCTCCGGTAACGGGCTGCTCGACCTGGTCCTGGTGGCCGAGGAGATGGGCCGGTGGGTCTCCCCGGGGCCGTTCGTGCCGACCAACGTGGTGGCGGGCGCCGTGGCGCGGTCGGGATCGGCCGAGCAGCAGAAGAACCTGCTCGGCGCGGTCGTGGCCGGGGAGGCCACCGCCGCCTGGTGCCTCGACGAGCCCGGAGCGCCCTGGGGCCCGGCCGGGGTGCAGATGACGGCCCGGGCCGACGGCTCCGAGTTCGTGCTGGCGGGGACCAAGTCCCCGGTCGAGGCGGCGGCCCAGGCCGACCATCTCCTCGTCACCGCCCGGACCGGGGAGGGGCTCTCCCAGTTCCTCGTCCCCGCCGACAGCGCCGGGATCACGGTGACTCCGCTGCGCGGCCTGGACTTCTGCCGGCGGTTCGCCACCGTGCGCTTCGACGACGTCCGCGTGCCCGAGTCGGCCGCCGTCGGGGCGGTCGGCGGCGCGGCCGTCGACGTCGAGGCCCAGATCCAGCTGGCCGCTGCTCTGCAATGCGCCGAGACGGTGGGCGCGGTCGACAAGGTGTTCGAGTTCACGACCCAGTACGTCTTCGACCGCTTCTCCTTCGGACGCCCGCTGGCGTCCTACCAGGCCCTCAAGCACCGCTTCGCCGACATGAAGACCTGGCTGGAGGCCTGCCACGCCACCGCCACCTCGGCCGCCCGCGCCGTCCAGCAGGGGGCCGACAACGCCGGTGAGCTCGCCAGCGTGGCCAAGTCGTACATCGGCGAGCGGTCGGTCGAGATCATCCAGGACTGCGTGCAGATGCACGGAGGGATCGGTGTGACCTGGGAGCACGACATCCACCTCTACCTCCGCCGCGCCACCGTGAACCGCGAGATGTACGGAACGCCCGCCGACCACCGGGAGCGGCTCGCCTCGCTCCTCGGGATGTAGGAGACAGACGATGGCACAGGACACGACCACCCTCGAGGACCTGGATACCTACCGCCAGCGCGCCCGCAGCTGGCTGGCGGACAACATGCCCCGGCTGCCCGCCGGCACCGTGGCCTGGGACCTCCAGGAGTCTCAGCAGGAGGATCCGGCCCGGGCCCGGGAACTGCAGCGCAAGCTGTTCGACGGCGGCTTCGCCGGGATCTGCTACCCGAAGGAGTACGGGGGCCAGGGCCTGCCCCGCGAGTACCAGCGGGTGTTCAACGAGGAGTCGGCGCCGTTCGAGATGCCGCTGGTCTTCAACATCCCCACGCTCTCGATCCTGGCCCCGACCATCCTCGACTTCGGCACCGAAGAGCAGAAGAAGCGCCACCTGCCGGCCGTCCTCCGCGGCGAGGAGCTGTGGGTGCAGTTCCTCTCCGAGCCGACGGGGGGATCGGACCTGGCGGGGGTGTTGACGCGCGCCACGCGCGACGGGGACGTCTGGGTGCTCAACGGCTCGAAGATCTGGAGCTCGGGCGCCTTCCGCTCGGACTACGCCCTGTGCCTGGCCCGCACCGACTGGGAGGCCACCAAGCACCGCGGCCTGACGATGTTCATCGTCAAGATCCACCAGCCCGGCATCGAGATCCAGCAGATCCAGATGGTCAACGGGATGCGCGAGTTCTGCCAGGAGTTCTTCACCGATGTCCAGCTGCCGGCCGACAGCGTGCTCGGCACGGTCAACGACGGCTGGACCGTCGCCTCACGCCTGCTCTACCACGAGCGGGAGGCGGTCGGCGGTGGTTCGCAGTACGTGAGCGGGATGAGCATCGGCAGCCGCTCCGGGCCGCAGCGCGACCTGGCCGACCTGGCCATCGCCAAGGGTCGGGCCGGGGACGCCCGGGTGCGCCAGCTCGTGGGGGAGGCCCACGCCAACGACGCCGTGCAGCGCCAGCTGATCGAGCGCATCGGCACCTCCATCCGCCTCGGCGTGCTGCCGCCGCCGGCAGGTGCCATCCCCCGGCTCTACGGCGGCATGAACTCGGTGCGGCGCTCGAGCATCGGCCTGGACATAGCCGGTGCCGACGCGGTGACGTGGGCGGAGGCCGACTCGCCGGAGGAGGGCATCGGCACCTTCTTCATCATGCGCCAGGGCTCGTGCCTGGGCGGCGGCAGCACCGAGATGGCGCGCAACATCATCAGCGAGCGCGTGTTGGGCATGCCCCGCGAGTACGCCGCCGACCGCGACAAGCCCTTCGATCAGGTTCTGCGCAACCGGATGCCCACCCGCTGACCGTCCGTTGGG
>DASSEU010000045.1:0-39105 GCA_035695125.1 Acidimicrobiales bacterium | reverse complement strand
CATGAACGGGGAGACCAGGTCGTCGTAGTGCCACACGTCGCACCATTCCCCGGCCTCGTCCTCCACCCAGCCCACCGCCCCGGTGCCCCCGGCCCCGTCGCCCACGAAGCGGATCTTCTGGCGCACGATGCGGGGGGCCCGGTCGGCGTACCGGGCCGGGACCCGGGAGGTCCAAAGGTCGGGGGGCTCGACGACGTGGTCGTCGACCGAGATGATCCGGGGGATGTCCTGCATGACCGCCTCCCTCCCCGGGCCGTGGGGCCCGCTCGTCCGGTCCGACTACCCGGTGGCCACCGTCTGGGTGTCCCGGCCCGATCTCAGCACCGTCCCCGCCAGCGCCCCGGTCGGGGCTCCGTCGACGGCGGCCTCCACCCCGTTCACGAGCACGCGCACGACGCCGGTCGAGCCGGAGGTCAGGCGCATGCTGCCGCCGGGGAGGTCGTGCACCCTCCGGGCCGGACCACTGTCGACGGTGTCCGGGTCGAGCACGACGACGTCGGCGCGGAAGCCCTCCGCCACCCGCCCCCGCTCTCGGAGGCCGAACAGCCGCGCCGGTATGTCGGTGATGAGCTCGACCGCCCGCTCCAGTGGAACCAGGCGCCGGCCGCGCAGCGTGTCGGCCAGGAACCGGGTCGGATAGGGAGAGCCGAGCATCCGGTCGAGGTGGGCGCCGGCGTCCGATCCGCCGAGCAGCACGTCGGGGTGCTCCCAAAGTCGGGCCCGGAAGCGCCAGTCCTCGTCGCTGTCAGCGGCCGGCAGGGGCCACAGCACCGTCCTGAACTCGTCGGCGGCGGTTATGTCGACCAGGCAGGCGAAGGGGTCGAGGCCGCGCTCGGCCGCGATCTCGGAGACGAGCCTGCCCTCCAGCGCCGCGTTCCCGGGGGCGATGGTGTCCCCGATGCGGTACCGGCCGAACTCGGCCAGCGCCGAGAACTGGGAGCGACGGGCCCGGTCCAGCATCTCGGCCCGTACCTGCGGGTCGCGCAGCCGGGCCTCCTTCTCGGCGGCGGGAAGGCGCAGCACCTCCTCCCAGCCCGGGATCAGCCAGAGGGCGCAGAACGTCCCGAGGCTCATGTTCATCTCGGCGGACACCGGCATGGTCAGCGCCAGCACCCTGCCCCCGATGCGGCGGGCGTGCTCGGACGGGCGCAGCTGCCGCTCGACCCAGGCGTCGTCACCGGACGCCGCGTTCAGCACGTTCCAGTTCACCGGCCGGCGCCCCGCCGCGCTCATCCGGGCCAGCAGCTCGGTCTCCTCGTCGCTGAAGCCCTTCAGGCACCCCTCGACGATGGCCTCGAGGGTGGTGCCCTCGTGGCGGGCCACCAGGCCGCACAGCTCGAGCAGCTCCTCCTCCGTCGCCACCCGGCTGGCGACGGGGTTCCCGTCCCCGTCGGAATGGGTGGACGAGCGGCTCGTCGACAGGCCCAGGCCGCCCGCCTCCAGCGACTCCTCGAGCAGGCGCCCCATGGCGGCCAGCTCGGCGTCGGTGGCGGCGCGTTCCACGGCCGCCTCCCCCATCACGTACCGGCGCAGGGCGCAGTGGCCGACCAGGAAGCCGGCGTTGACCCCGATCCGGCCCTCGAACCCGTCCAGGAATTCGGAGAAGCTCTCCCACTTCCAGTCCGCCCCGTTCTGCAGGGCGTCGAGCGGCATGCCCTCGACGCGGGCCATCATCCGCATCGTGTAGTCGGCGTCGGCGCCGCGCAGCGGGGCCAGGGTGAACCCGCAGTTCCCCCCGATCACCGACGTGACCCCGTGGTTCACCGACGGCGTGGCGAAGCCGTCCCAGTGCAGCTGGGCGTCATAGTGGGTGTGGGGGTCCACGAAGCCGGGCGTCACGAGGAGCCCGGCGGCGTCGAGGGTCTGGCGGGCAGGCTCGTCGACGCGGCCGACCGAGACGATCCGCCCATCCCGGATGCCGACGTCGGCGGTGCGCGCCGGGGCCCCCGTACCGTCGACGACCGAGCCTCCGGTGATGACGTAGTCGAGCATCACGTCCCCTCGCCCCGGAACCGCCCGGGCGGGGTCAAGGTAGCAGTAGTTGACAGTCGTGTCTACGGGTGCGGCCGCCTCCGCTGCTGGCTACGGAGGGGGGCCGGCGTGCTTCGACATGGTCCAGGCCGGCGCCCGCCGCTCGAGGAACGAGGTGATCCCCTCCCGTGCGTCGGGCTGGGCCGCCAACCACGCGAAGGTCGCCCGCTCGACGGCCCGGGCCTCGGCGCGCTGGGGGGAGGCGAGCTGCTCGTAGAAGAGCCGCTTGGTGGCCCCGACCGAGGCGGGGGCGGTGTTGCGGGCGATGTCGCGGGCCACCTCCATGGTCGCCTCGAGCACGTCGGCGGCCGGGACGGCACGCGAGACCAGTCCCATCTCGGCCGCGTCGGCGCCAGTGAAGGTCCGGCCCGTCACCAGCAGCTCCAGGGCCCGCGAGGCGCCGATGGCCCGGCTCAGCAGCCAGATGGAGTTGGCCTCCGGGATCAGGCCGCGGCGGGTGAACACGAAACCGAGCTTGGCGTCCTCGGCCGCGATCCGGATGTCCCATTGCAGCGGGTAGGTGAGGCCGAGCCCGACGGCGGGGCCGTTGATGGCGGCCAGGACCGGGGTGACCATCTCCCAGGGGGACAAGTCCGAGATCGGAGGGCCGAGCTCCTCCTGCGGGGCCGCCCCCGGCCGGAAGGTGCTGCCCTCGTCGTCGAGGGCGGCGCCCGCACAGAACGCCCGGCCCGCGCCCGTCACGACGATGGCCCGCACCTCCTCGGACCGGTCGAGGTGGGTGAAGGCGTGGCCCAGCTCGCGGCCCATGCGCGGGGTGAAGGCGTTGAGCTGCTCGGGACGGTTCAGCGTCACCAGCGCCACCCCGTCGGCAACGTCCACCGTGATCGTCCGGTAGGCGGGGTCGGCCATGTCGAGACGGGTTTATCAGGTTCCGGTAGCCTCCGCCTGTCGTCTCCCCGGGGCGGGCATGGCCGAGCTCAAATTCCTCCATATCGACGACTTCCCGGCCCTCGAGGTGAAGGCCCAGCTCCACGGTGAGCGCCGGGTCGGCGTCCATCTGCGCTTCCTCGAGAACACCCCCACCCGGATCTTCAACTACTGCCGGTACGACCCGGGGATGACCATCGAGGTCCACGGCCACGCCAGCGATCACGCCATCTTCGTGGTGAAGGGATCCCTGGCCGTCGGGGAGGTCCGCTGCACCCCCGGGATGCTGGTGGTGCTGGAGGAGGGGGCCACCTTCGGGCCGCTGGTGGCGGGCCCCGAGGGCACCGAGCTGCTCGAGTTCTACGCCGGGGACCAGACCCCGGTCCCGGCCGACCCGGACGGGTTTGCCCGCCTGCTCCGGGAACGTGGCATCGCGCCCACCTCCGCCCGGGACCTCCCGACGGGGAGGGGTTGATGGAGCTGTGGGAGCTCGACGCCCGCGAGAGCATCCGCGACCTCGTGACGCGCTACAACTCGAACGGTGACAGCGGGCGGTTCCCGCAGGTGCTGGAGCTGTTTGCCCCCGACGCGGTCATGGAGATCGTCGGCGCCGACGGGGAGACGACCGCCTACCGGGGCCGGGACGAGATCGTCACGGTCTTCACCGGGGCCAGGGACCGCTGGGGGGCGTCGGCCGAGCGCCGCGGGGCTCCCGCCTACATCCGCCACTGTGTGTTCACCCACCAGGTGGACCTGCTCGACCGCACCCACGCCCGCGGCCGCTGCTACTTCCAGGTGCTGATGGCCCACGGCCTGGACCACTGGGGCCGCTACCTCGACGAGTACGAGATGCACGGCGGCCGCTGGCTGTTCTCCCTCCGTCGGGTGACGACCGACGGGCGGGCCGCGAGCGGCGCCGGCTGATCCCCCGGCTGACAGGGCGCCGGCGGGATTACAGCGTCGTCGACGGGGCCGGCTCCGCGCCTCCTATGGCCCTGGTAACGGACCCCGTCTCCTCGCACAGCCGGGCGGCCACGCCGGGCACGTCCCGGCCGCGCAGCGGGGCCCGGAACCCGAACAGCGTGACGGCCAGCACCACCCGCCCGTCGGAGCCGAAGACAGGCGCCGCCACCAGGCTGAGGTCGTAGGAGGCCGACTGCTCCAGCTCGAGGAGGATGTACTCCTCGTGGCCGAGCTCGTCCACCACACCCGGCAGGGCCCGGTCCGGCACCCGCGCCGCCTGGAGGCGGGCCCGGCTGGCCGAGTCCAGGCCCAGTGAGAAGCCACGCCGGCGCACGGTGAGGATGGCCTCCCGGTAGCGGTCCAGCTCAGGCTCACCGGCGTCGGGCCCGAGGCGACGGAGCCAGGCGTCGATGTCGTCGGCGTCCGACCACGCCATGAACACCGTCCCGAGCGGGGGCACCAGCGGGATGCGCCCGCCCACCTCGACGGTCACGCCAAGGGGGTCGGTGCGCCCGGCCCGGGCCAGCATGACCATCTCCCATCCGTAGGCGGCGCTGGCCACGCACTGGACGTCGAGCTCCTCGGCCAGGCGCGCCATCGGCCCCCGGGCCTCCTCCACGACGTCGTACTGCCGGGCGGCGGCGGCGTTGCCGAGCCCGATCAGGGCCGGGCCCAGGCTGTAGGTCTTCTCGACGGGATGGCGCAGCAGGTAGCCGGCCTCGGTCAGGGCGCCGACCTGGGCGTGGGCGGTGGCCTTGCTCATGCCGAGGCGGCGGCAGAGCTCGGACAGGCCGAAGCGCTCGTGGGGCCGCGCCGCCAGATAGTTGAGAACGGCGACCGTCCGCTCGGTGCCGGGATTGGGCCGCCCCACCTCAGCCCCCGATGGCGGACGCCACCGCCGCTCCGAACACGCCCGCCAGGACCTCGTGGCCCTCGTCCCCGGGGTGGATCCCGTCGGGGAGCAGGTCGGCGCCGATCACGCCCCGGCCCGGGATCAGGTGCAGGCCGGAGTCCCCGCCGGAGATGCGCTCCCTGGTCGCCTCCTCGACAGCCTGGCGCAGGTCCCCGAGGGTGGCGCCGAGGCGGTTGGGGGTGGCCTCGGCATCGGGCCGCAGCACCGGGCTGGTGACGACGATCGGCGTGTGCGGATGACCCTGGCGGACCACGGTGAGGAAGGCGGCCGCACCGACCCTCAGCATGGCGGCGCTGTGGGGGATGAGCCTCCAGCAGTTGGTGCCGTAGCTCACGGATATGACCGCGGCGTCGACCCCGGCCAGCTGCTCGGCGCTGGCGATCTCCCCCCGCGCCGCGCCGGCGTAGCCCACGTTCACAACGTCGAGCCTGAAGCGCCGCGCCGCCACCGCCGGCCAGGCGCGGGCCGGTGCCGACGCGACCCAACCCTCGACGATGGAGTCCCCGTACGCCAGCCAGCGCGGCTGCGGCGGCGCCGGCTCGATACCGCCGTCCACGCCGTCCAGATCCGAGATCGTGGGCCGCATGCCCTCGGGCAGGTACACGATCGTGCGCCGACCCGGGCCGGCGGTGCGGAGCTGCACCGTGCCGGGGCCCGACACCGCCGGCTGGCGGTCGACGCAGCTGTCACCGTCCCACGCCTCGAACGTCGTCCCCGCCCCCGCGCCGCGGTAGCCCAGGTCGTCGGTGGCGGTCTCGTAGCCGATCCGGACGGCGGAGGCGGCTCCGGTCAGCTCGAGGCGGACCCCCACCGGGATGCGGGCCGTGGCCCAGGTGTCGGCCGGCAGGCGGGCGGCGTCGGCGGGATCGGCCCGGGGATAGGGCACGCCGGCCCCCGAGGGCCAGGCCCGACCGCGAAGGAAGGCGTCCGGCGTCAGGCGGGCACCACCGTCCCGGACACTGACACGTCCCGCTTCTCCAGCCGGGGGATCACCTCGGTGCCGAGCAGCTCGATGGTGCGCATGACCGACTCGTGCGACAGGTAGCCGAACTGCACGTAGCAGATCAGCTGGTCGACACCCAGCTCGGCGTAACGGACCATCTTCTCGAAGCAGCGGTCGGGATCACCCACGATGATCATGTCCGCCTCGCTGAACGAGCGGGGATCGAAATTCCCCTCCATGCTCTGGCGCAGCAGGGGGAAGGCCTGGTCCTTCTGCTCCTCGGAGAAGTGGGGCAGCTCCCACTCGAGGGTGAACTCGGCCAGGTTCTTGTACCACCACCACACCGAGTCCCAGATCCCGTTGGCCTCGCACTGCGCCATGGTCTCGGCGCAGTGGACGAGCGTGTAGGCCGCCACGCGGTTGTTGGTGACGCGGGTGAGAGGCGTGGGATCGGCGGCGGCCTTCCGGTACTCGGCGATGTGACGGGCCATGCGGTCCAGCGGCTGCATGATCGAGAACGACAGCAGCCCGAGCCCGAGGCCGCCGGCCACGGCGGCGCTGCCGTCGCTGGTGGCTGCCATCCAGCACGGCGGGTGTGGGTCCTGCACCGGCTTCGGCGTCACCATCCGGCGCGGAAAGTCCAGGTACTTCCCGTGGAACTCGAAGTACTCCTCCTCCCACATCCGCACCACGGCCTCGATGGCCTCCTGCCACTGCTCCCGGCTGTGGTCGCGGTCGACGCCGAACGCGGTCTGCTCCATCGGCGTGGAGCGGCCCGTCCCCCACTCGACCCGGCCTCCCGAGAGGATGTCGACGGTCGCCACCTTCTCCGCCACCCGCATCGGGGGGGTGAACGCGTGCGGCATCAGGGTGACGCCGAAGCCCAGCCGCAGGTTCTCCGTGCACTGGGACAGGGCACCGAGGATCACCTCGGGTGCCGGGGAGTGGGACCGGCCCTCCCGGAAGTGGTGCTCGACGTGCCAGGTCGTGTTGAACCCGAAGCGGTCGGCCAGCCGGATCTGCTCCAGCGCCTCCCGGTAGGCGGCCTGCTCGGCCCGGCGCTGGCCGTGGGGGTGGGGCCCGGGCCAGGGCTTGGGCACGTCGATCTCGTAGAGCAGGTCGAGCTTCATCGGCCTCCGTTCGGTATTTAGAACATCTGGTTCACATGTTGAACGAGCGTAGCTCCCCGCAGGACCCGGCCGGCCGGGGAGGGCGCCGAGGGGGCTCCGCCGCCTGCGCCGGCACCTACTGTCCGCCGCCGTGGCCCCGAGCGACGACACCGGGCCCCGGGAGTTCGCCGGGAGGGTGGCGCTGGTCACCGGCGCCGGGGCGGGAATCGGCCGGGCCATCTGCCGGCGCCTGGCCGCCGGCGGGGCCACGGTGGTCCCGACCGACCGGCACGAGGCACGGCTCCGGGAGGTGGCGGGCGAGGTCGAGAGCGTTCGCCCCGGGGCGGTCGGCCTGGCCCCGCTGCTGGACATCGAGCGGCGGGCCGACTTCGACCGGGTCTTCTCCGAGATCGAGGCCACCTGCGGCGGGCTGGACCTCTATGTCTGGAACGCCGCCCTCAACCTGCAGCAGCCGATCTTCGAGCACGACCCCGAGCTGTTCGACCGCATCCTCTACGCCAACGTGAACAACTGCTGGTACTCGTGTGCCGGCGCGGTGGAGATGATGAGGCGCCGGGGTGGCGGGAGCATCGTGATGATCGGCTCGGTGGCTCCGGACGTGGTGGCAACGGTCCGGGAGCCTCCCTACGCCATCTCCAAGGCGGCGGTGCGGGCGCTGATGCTCGGCATCGCCAAGGCCGGCGGTCCGCTCAACATCCGGTGCAACGAGGTGGTGATGGGCATGGTCACCGGCACCCGCTTCGTGGACAGCCGGCCCGAGCAGACCGAGGCCCTCCGGGCCGAGGTCCCCCTCGGCCGCCACGCCACCGTGGAGGACATAGCCGAAGCGGTGGCGTTCCTCGCCTCGGACCGAGCCGGGTCGGTGACCGGGGAGTCCATGAACGTGAGCGGGGGCTGGTACCTGCGTCTGTGACCGGCGGTCGCTGACGGGACGGTCACAGACGGGGCAGCACCTCGCGCTCGAACAGCCGGAGGCCCTCCCAGGCCAGGTCCGGGGGCGTTCCGCCGACAAGCGGATGGAACATCACGAAGCCGAACGGGCCCTTCTCCCCGAGCTCGCCCACCATCTCGTCGGGAGTCACGACGCGGTACTGGCCCGTGCCACGGAGGGCATCGGCGTCGGCTACCGGTTCATAGCCACCCTCGGCGCCCACGCCGGCGTCCTGCATCCACCGGCCGTAGGCGTTCATCTCGTGGAGGAAGAACGGGGCGTGGGCCCGCCAGCCGGCTTCGGCGTCGCGCGCCAGGCAGGTCACGCTGGTGTCTCCTCCGAGGAACGGGCCCGGATCGGGACGGCCCAGCTTCAGCATCTCTTCCCGGTAGGGCTCCCAGAACTGCGCCGACGACGGCATGAAGCCGTCCCCGAGCCGGGCCGCCCGCCGGGCCGCGGAATCGCTGGTGCCTCCGAGCACGATCTTCGGGCCGCCGTCCTGATGGGGTCGCGGGGTCACGCGCACGGTGCGCCCGCGGTAGTCGAACGGCTCACCGGTCCAGGCCTGGCGGAGCACCTTCACGGTCTCGACCGTGCGGCGCACCCGCTCGTCGAGGGGCACGCCGAACATCTCGAACTCCGAGGCGACGTAGCCGTTCACCAGTATCAGGTCGAGCCGCCCGCCGGAGAGGAGGTCCACCACCGCCGCTTCCTCCGCCAGGCGGATGGGGTCGTGGAGCGGTGCGACGATGGCGGCAATCGTGAGCCGGGCGGTGCGGGTGCGCGCCGCCATGGCCGCCGCCATGGTGAGGGCGGTGGGCAGGTAACCGTCCTCGGAGCCGTGGTGCTCGGACAGGGTGATGGCCACCGCCCCGAGGCCGTCCGCCCACTCCGCCATGTCGAGGGCGGCGGCGTAGCGCTCCGCCATGGAGGTGCCCGCCACGGGCGGATTGCGGAAGTCGAAGCGGAGTCCGAACAGGGCCACGGCGCCTCTCCTCAGAACTGCATCAGCTCGACCCGGGTCCCGTCCGGATCGGCGACGAACAGGAGATAGATGCCCTCACCCTTGGTGCGGGTCGACTCGATGACCGTCCCCCCGCACTCCTCGAGCCGGGCGGCGGCGGCGTCGAGATCGGGGACCACGAAGGAGAGGTGGGTGAGGCCCAGCTGGTTGCGTGAGGCGGAGGGCCGGCCCGTGGCCCCCGGGGACGAGTAGTGCAGCAGCTCGATCGACAGCCCCTCCCGCCGGATGAACTGTGACGCCAGCACCACGTCCGGCGGCACCTCCAGGGTGTCGGCAAACTCGTTTCCGATGGCGTGCTGCTCGGCCGGGGTGAAACCCAGCCCCTCGCAGTAGAACCGCAGCGACCTTTCCAGGTCGGACACGCAGATCCCGACGTGGGACACCGAGTAGCTGGTCGGCCCGGCGTTCATGCCCGCCCGCTGTCGTCGGGCAGCTCGTACAGGAGGTGGTGGCTGAGGTCTCCCACGAGGTCGACGATCATATGACGGGACACGAAACGCCACCCCGAGCCGACGCGCTCGAACCCGTCGCGGTACCGCCCGGCTATCACGGGCTGCAGTGCCAGCTGGCCGGGAACGGCCTGCAGGACCGTGAAGTAGGACCGGGCCGCGGCCGTACCCGCCGCCTCGTCGAGGTCGACGGTCAGGTTGGTGGTGACGTGCTTGGTCCGGGGGGTGCCGTCCTCATAGCGGCGGGTGGCCGCCGTGTACATGCCGAGGATGGCGTCGTAGCCGCGGTACACGACGTCGCTGCCCTCGGCGCTCACGGCCGCGTCACGCAGGAGGTCGGCCACCCCTTCGAAGTCGCCCGCGTCGATCCGCTCGGCGTAGGTGAAGACGAGGTTGGTGATGGCGGCCCGGTCGTCCATGCCCCCTCCTACTCGAGGGTGACGGTCAGGGAGGGATCGATGTGGGCGGTCCGACCGATCAGCTCCTCGGTCACTCCCGCCTTCATGACCAGCGCGTCGTCGCTGCGGCCCCAGGCCCGGCGGCCCTGCGGGTCCAGAAGGGAGAACAGCGCCACCTCGGGACCCTCCCGACCGTGCATGACCGTGTAGGCGTCAACTTTCACCGGGCCGGCGTAGCCCTCGGCCGGGTCCCGCAACCGCATGTCGGGGGTGGCGTCCTCCCACCGGAACGGCCCGGAGGCGGGGTCGGTCGAGTACACCCCCATGGCGTGCTTGCTGATGAATCCCCCGTTGGCCGTGACCAACCCGCGGCTGCCGGGCTCGGCGCGCAGGACCCCGACCATGGTGGCGACCGAGTGGGTCACGTAGTTGTTGAGCGGACCCCCGGCAAAGGTCAGCCCGCCCGTGACCGTAAGTTGACGGTCCTCCCCCACCCCCGTCCCCGCCGCCGCGGCCTGGACGGCCGACGGGAAGCAGCTGTACAGGTCGACATGGGCCACGTCGTCGGGGCCGATCCCGGTCAGGTCCCACAGGCGGCGCCCGGCGGCGGTGAGGCCGGGGTACTCGGCCAACGACCAGCGCCGGGTGACGTAGGCCTCCTCCCGGGCGTCGGTGCCGGCGTGCAGGAACACCCAGCGGTCCCGGGGGACCCCGGCGGCGGCGGCCGCCTCGGCCGAGCAGATCACGACCGCGGCGGCCTGGTCGAGGTCCCAGTTCGAGTTCATGGCCTTGGTGTAGGGGAATCCGACCATGCGGTTGTCCGGTGTCGGCTCCCGGATCTCGGCCGCCGTCATGGGCCGGCGGAACCAGGCGTAGGGGTTGGCCACCGCCACCCGGTTGAACCGCTCCCACATCCGGGCCAGCCGGTCGCGGTGGGCGTCGAGGCTCTCTCCCCGGGCATGGCGGATGGCGCTCTCGAACACGGGATAGAAGTGGACGGGCGCGGTGACGCCGGCGGCCCTCTCGAAGTCCTCACCCATGCCGAGCTCCGAGCCGAGGAGCTCGTCGGGGGCAGCGTCCCCCTGCTCGGTCACCGGCGCCCGGATGCCCTGCTCCCGGAGCCGGCGCCGCGACCAGATCGTCTCCCCCCCTACCAGCACAGCCCGGTCCAGCTCTCCCGCCGCGATGCGGCCGGCGAGGACGTTGAGCACGCTCTGGGGGGTGTTCCCCCCGTGGGCGGTGAGGCCGGTGCGGGCGTGCCGGGCGCCGATGCGCCCGGCCACGATGCGGGCGGGGTCCGGATACCCCCACGCCCCCCGCACGGCCACGACCAGCTCGGCGCCGGCGGCCAGCCCCGGGGCGCCGCAGTCTGCGGCGGCGGAAGCGGCGGCTTCCCCCATGAGGGCCACCGGCTCCAGCGCGTCCTCGATGCGGTCGGGTCGTTGCAGCACCTGCCCCGCTCCCACGATCACCGGGTGGCGCGGGTCGACGGAGGGGACGGGCACCGCCGGAGTTTAGGGGGCAGACTCTCGACCGCCGCTGCCCGAATCCGGAGGTGCCAGAGATGCTGTCCCTGCAGGAGATCTCCGACCGGCTCGAGATCCAGGACCTGCTCGTCCGCTACAGCCACGCCGTCGACAGCCGCGACTGGGACGCCTTCGAGCGCGTGTTCACCGAGGACGCCGTGATCGACTACACGGAGATGGGCGGCCCCCGCGGCGGGGTTAAGGAGACCCGGGCCTTCCTCGAGTCGGCCATGCCGATGTTCTCGAGCTTCCAGCACATGATCGCCAACACCGTCCTCGAGCTCGACGGGGACACGGCCCGGGCCCGGACCATCTGCCACAACCCCATGGTCCTGGACCGGGGGGAGGGCCAGACCCACGTCTTCTTCTGCGGACTCTGGTACCGGGACGTGCTGGTCCGGACGCCGCAGGGATGGCGGATCAAGGACCGCTACGAGGAGCGCGCCTACTTCCACAACGCGCCCCCCGACCTGGTGGCGGCGGCCACCTGACCGCCGACCCGGCGTTTTGAGGGGCCTCCGGTAGACAGGGTTATCATGTTTGGCGGGTCGGGCCTTCCGCCCGCCGCCGTTTCCCAATGCCGGAGAACCAGAGGGGGATCCCATGGCCAGACGACTCGACTTCCCGGTCTTCGACGTCGACAACCACCTGTACGAGACCACCGACGCCCTGACCAAGTTCCTGCCCGAGAAGTACAAGGGCGTCATCGACTACATCGAGTACAAGGGCAGGACCAAGATCCTCGTGCGGGGTCAGATCAGCAACTACATCCCGAACCCCACCTTCAGCGTGGTCGGGTCCCCCGGGGCCCAGGAGGACTACTTCAAGAGCGGGGCACCCGAGGGTGCCTCCCGCAAGGACATCATGAAGCCGATGCGGTCGATCCCGGCCTTCTTCGAGCCGGGTCCCCGCCTGGAGCTGCTCGACGAGCTGGGGATCGACTTCTGCACGATCTATCCGACCCTCGCCAGCCTCATCGAGGAGCGGTTCCGGGACGACCCCGACCTCACCCACATCATCATCCACGCCCTCAACGAGTGGATGCACGAGCACTGGACCTTCAACTACGAGGGCCGGCTGTTCCCGGTGCCGATCATCACCCTGCCCGTGGTGGACAAGGCCATCGCCGAGCTCGAGTGGGTCGTCGAGCGCGGCGCCAAGATGGTCCTGATCCGGCCTGCCCCTGTCCCCGGCTACCGCGGGCCGCGGTCGTTCGCCCTCCCCGAGTTCGACCCGTTCTGGGAGGCCGTGGTGGACAAGGGCGTCCTGGTGATGATGCACGCCTCCGACAGCGGGTACCAGCGGTACATAAACGAGTGGGAGGGACGCCAGGGGGAGATGGAGGCCTTCGGGGAGCTCTCGCTGTTCCAGGCCGCGGCCATGGGCCACCGGGCGGTGGAGGACGCCGCCATCTCGCTGGTCGCCCACGGGTGCCTGAGCCGTCATCCCGACCTGAAGGTGGTCTTCGTCGAGAACGGCAGCGAGTGGGTGCGGCCGGTCCTGCACCAGCTGGACCGGGTGCACGACCGGACCAAGGGTCGGTGGCCCGAGCACCCCGTCGAGGTGTTCAAGCGCCAGGTGTGGATCCACCCCTTCCACGAGGAGGACCCCGTCGGCCTGATCAAGGAGCTGGGGGCGGACCACGTCTGCTTCGGGTCCGACTATCCGCACGTCGAGGGGATGTCCGACCCCCTGAGCTACGTCGACGAGCTCGAGGGACTTCCCGAGGAGGACATTCGCAAGGTCATGGGCGGCAACATGATCCAGCTGCTCGGCCTCGGCGTCACCGTCTGAGGGGGGCGGACATGAGCGCCACCGAAGCGGAGCGGTCCGCCACCAACTGGGGGCGCTGGGGGGCAGAGGACGAGCGGGGTGCCCTCAACCTCCTCGGCCCTGACGTAGTCCGGGCCGCGGCGGCATCGGTCCGGACCGGCCGGGTCTACCCCCTCGGCATCCCGATCCAGGCCGAGGGCGTTCCGCTGCTCGACTACCGGGGCAAGCCGATGCGCCTGACCCTGCAGGACAGCACCGACGAGGGCATCTACGAGGCCTACGGGTGCAAGCCGGGAACGGGCGCGCACGAGGACGTGATGGTGTTCGCGTCCCACACCACCTCGCACATGGACGCCCTGATCCACGTCTACGAGGACGGTCAGCACTACAACGGCGTGCCGGCCGGTGCCATGCGGGCGCTGTCGGGTGCCACCCGGCTCGGGATCGAGAAGGTGGGCGGCTTCGCCGCCCGCGCCGTGCTTCTCGACATGCCCCGCTACTTCGGGGACGAGGCCTGGGTCGAGCCCGGCCGCAACATCAGCGGGCAGGACCTGGCCGGGGCGGCCGCAGCCCAGGGGGTCGAGGTCCGCGCCGGTGACGTGGTACTCGTGCGCACCGGCTACCTCGACATGTGGTTCCAGCGCCAGCCCGACGTCGGGTTCGAGCAGCCCGGGATCGGCCTGGACGCGGCCGGCTGGCTGGCGGGGCGCGATGTGGTGGCGGTCGGGTGCGACAACGCCGCCGTGGAGGTCATCCCGTTCGACGGAAACGACTTCCTGGCCGTGCACAAGGTGCTTCTCGTGCGCAGGGGCATCTACATGCTCGAGTTCCTCGACCTGTCGGCGCCGGCCCGCGACGAGGCGTGGGAGGGGCTGCTGGCCGTGGCCCCCCTCAAGGTCACCGGCGCCACGGGAAGCCCGGTGAACCCCATCTTCATCAGCTGACTCGTCGGCCGGGGGAGCGACCGGCGGCTCCTCGGTCAGCCCACCGTGATGATCCGGTGGGCCAGGCGCCACCCGTCCGCCGTCCGCCGCAGGCGGTCCTGGTAGCGGCCGATGGACCGGATGACGGGGGCGGTCGTGGTGTCGCCCACGAAGAGCCAGTACGAGTCGGCGGTGGCGACGTCCCCGTCGAGCACAACCGCCACCGTCGTGACGAGGTGGTGGGTGTCCGTACCCGGTCCCTGGAATCCGCTGCGGCGGCGCTCCCGCCGGTCGGCCCGGATGGCGTCCCGGCCCCGGACCGTCGTGGGCTCGACCTGCTGGCGCCGGTCCCCGGGGAACTCCCACACGGCGTCGTCGGTGAACAGGTCGAGGTAGCGCTCGAGGTCCTCCTGCCAGTCGGCAAAGTGGGCGACGCGCGCCAAAAGGGTCCTGATGGCCGCGTCGTCGGCGGCGTGACGGGCATCGTCCACGGTGCCTCCTTGCCGTCTCATGGTGGCGCGGCCCCGGCGGTCGCGCCACACGTTCGGTAGGGTCCGTCCATGCCCTACGAGACGCTGATAGTCGAGAAGCGCGGTCATGTGGGCTGGCTGATCTTCAACCGCCCCGACTCCCTCAACGCCTTCAACCTCAAGATGCACGAGGAGCTGTCCGAGGCCTGGCGCCAGATGGACGCCGACGACGACGTTCGGGTCATCGTCAACACGGGCCGGGGGCGCGCCTTCCAGACCGGGGTGGACGTGCAGGAGGTGAGCGACGCCGGTGGCATGGGCAACCGCAACAAGGGGGCCGCCCCGGCCCGGGGTGGGATGACGGCACGGACCAACGAGGTCTGGAAGCCGGTCATCTGCGCCATCAACGGCCTGTGCGTGGGAGGTGGCTTCCACTTCGTGGTCGACGCCGACATCGTGGTCGCCTCGCGTGCCGCCACCTTCCTCGACAGCCACGTCTCGGTGGGCCAGGTCTCGGCCCTGGAGCCGATAGGGCTCATCGCCCGGATTCCGTTCGAGGCCATCATGCGCCTGGTCCTCATGGGCCGACACGAGCGCTTCGGCCCGGAGCGGGCCTACGAGCTGGGCCTCATCAGCCAGATCTTCGAGGCCGAGACGTTCGAGGACGACGTCCAGGCGTTGGCCGAGACGGTGGCCCGGAACTCCCCTTCGACGATGATGCTGTCCAAGAAGGCCATCTGGTACGGCCTCGAGCAGGGCCGGGAGAAGGCCCTGGCCTACGGGCTCGACGCCGTGCGCGACCTCTGGGACCACCCCGACAACGTCGAGGGGGCCCGGGCCTTCGCCGAGCGCCGGGAGCCCGACTGGGCGCCGCCGCGGCGCCCCCGCGTCTGACGACCAGGGGAGGACCCGATGTCACGTCTCGGATCTTGGGAGCCCAGGACGCTCGAGGAGCGCATCGACCGGCTCGAGTCGCTGGCGGCCATCCAACAGCTCCCCCATCGCTACGGGGTGGCCATCGACTCCCGGGACATGGACATGATGGTCGACCTGTTCGTCCCCGACGTCCGGGTCGGCAGGGGCGAGGTCGGGCGGGACGCCCTCAAGCGGTGGTTCACCCGGACCATGAGCCTGTCCCGGGCGTCCTGCCACTTCATCGGCAACCACGTGGTCGACTTCGACGACGCCGACCGCGCCCATGGGATCGTCTACTGCCATGACGAGCTCGACCACCCCCACGAGGGCCAGTGGGTCCAGGGCCAGCTCCAGTACTGGGACACCTACCGGCGCGTCGACGGGGAGTGGTGCTTCGAGCGGCGGCGGTTCCACCGCCTCTACATCACCGACTGGCTCACCCGCCCGCACCATGGCGCCGGCAACGAGGGCCTGTCGTCGGCGCTGACCACCCACCAGCTCCCGGAGGCCTACCCGTCGTGGGGCCGCTTCTGGGAGGAGGTCGAGCGCGGGGGGGCCTGACGCCCTCCCCGCCGGCGCTCCGGGGGGTGTTCAGCCCCGGTCGGTCTGGACGTCGGGGAAGCAGGCCGTGATCAGGCGCCGGAAGCCCTCCTGCCAACCCACCTCGCAGCGGCCCAGCACCTCGTGCATGAGCGTGGTGTCCATCTGGTTGGCGGGATAGGTCTCGTCCGTGTAGCGGAAGGTGGGCTCTACACCGAGTAGCCGGCCGGCGAAGCGGCAGTAGTCCTCGATCGACACCGGGTCGTCCCCGGCGAAGTTCACGGTGATCGGGGGGATCTGTCCCTTTTCCAGGGCCACGACCGCCAACCGCACGGCGTCGTCGACCCACATCACCGAGCCCTTACGGGGCTCCTCCGGGTTCACCCACACCTCCTTGCCCCGGAGCATGCGTCGGATCCGCACCAGGGGCCCGGACGCATCGGGCCCGTACACGGCCCCGATGCGCAGGATGATGGTGGGGATCTCGAGGCGCGGGGCCAGGAAGCGGACCAGCTGCTCGGCGGCGATCTTGGAGAGGCTGTAGGCGGGGATCGGGGCGCCGTAGTCGTCGCTCTCCCGCACCGGCCGGGGCTGCTTGGCGTAGACCCCGCCGGTCGAGCAGAACACGAACCCCTTGACCCCCCGGCACCTCTCCAGGAGCCGGCCCGTGCCCTGGACATTGACCTCGAAGGTGTAGGCCATGTCCTCCTCCGAGGCCATGGCCACCATGGCGCCGGCATGGAGGACGTAGTCGAGGTTCGGGGGCAGGTCGGCCAGGTCGTCCCTGGCGATGTCCCTCCGCAGGCAGCGGACACCCAGGGCCTCCAGTCGCGAGACGTCCTCGTCCCGGCTGAACCGGGCGAGGCCGAACACCTCGTTGGACCGGACCAGCTCCCGCACGATGGGCAGGGCCAGGTGGCCCGCCGGCCCCGTCACCAGGATCCGCTTGCCCTGCACGGCCCCTCCCGAATGGACCTGCCCGGATAGGCTCGGACCACGGACCCTAGGACTGATCAGTGGGGGGATGCATGAGCGCGGCAGCCGAGTACGACCTCAACTGGATCACGTCGGTCGACGACCACATCATCGAGCCTCCGAACGTGTGGCAGGACCGCGTGCCGCAGAAGTACAAGGACGTGGCCCCGCGGGTCATCATCGACGACAGCGGCGCCGAGGTGTGGGCCTACGAGGACATCCGCCAGGCGACCGGCGGGCTGGGCGCCAGCGCCGGGCGCCGCCCCGAGGAGATCACACCCGTGGGCTTCCCCTACAGCGACATGCGCCCGGGCTGCTACGACCCCCAGGCGCGGCTCCAGGACATGAACGACGCCGGCGTGCTGGCGTCGGTCAACTTCCCGTCGTTCCCCCGGTTCTGCGGCCAGACCTTCTGGGAGGCCAAGGACAAGGACCTGGCCCTGCTGTGCGTCCGGGCCTACAACGACTGGATGATCGACGAGTGGTGCGCGACCGACCCCCACCGCTACATCCCCCTGGCCATCATCCCGCTGTGGGACCCCGACCTCGCCGCCCAGGAGCTGGAGCGGGTCTACGCCAAGGGATGCCGGTCGTTCTGCTTCTCGGAGAACTTCGAGCCGCTCGGCCTGCCGACCATCCACACCGGCCACTGGGACCCGGTCCTGCGCACCGCCAACGAGCTGCGCATGGTCCTGTCCATCCACATCGGGTCGTCGTCCACGTTCCACCGCATCTCCAACGACTCCCCCTTCATGGCCAACTTCTCGCTGGGGATGATCCGCCCTGCCGGCTGCCTGATGGACTGGATCTTCAGCGGGCTGTTCAACCGGTACCCCAACATCAAGATCGCCCTCTCGGAGGGGTCGATCGGATGGATCCCCTGGGTCCTCGAGCGGGCCCAGCAGGTGTGGACGACCCAGCGCTACTGGGTGGCCAAGGGCCAGGCACTGGGGAACGTCGGACCCGTGCAGCAGTACGACACCCAGATCGACACGGACAGCATCGACGTCTACCGGGACTACCGCGAGCACTTCTACGGATGCTTCATCGACGACGCCACCGGCCTCTCGATGCTGCACGTCGTGGGGGAGGACAACGTGATGCTCGAGGTCGACTACCCGCATTCCGACACCACGTGGCCCCATTCGCTCAAGCTCGCCCACGAGCGTCTGAACGCGGCCGGGCTCACCCCCGAGCAGCAGTTCAAGATCCTGCGCGGCAACGCCGAGCGGCTCTATCAGTTCGAGGCGGCCGAGCCCCCCGACGTCGTCCGGCCCTGAGGCCCGCGCCCCCTCCGGGACCGGGATGCTCAGGTGGGGGCGGTTAGGGGCACGATCCGGCGCGATCGGAAGCGCCAGCCGTCCGACCCCTTGACGAACTCGTCGTGATAGCGGCCCACGCTGGCCGGCACGATGGCGTCACTGGTCACCATGAAGAAGGCGTAGTCGGTGCGTCCCGACGCCCGGTCCCCGTCGATCGTGATGACGGTGTTGGCGGTCATGTGCTTGCCCGCCATCCGGCCCGCGGTGGCCGAGAAGGCCTCCCGCAGCTCGTCCCGGCCGCGGCGCAGGACTCCATCGAGCGACGTGAACTCCCCGTCCTCGGTGTAGAGGCCCACCCGCGTCTCCCAGTCACCGTCGTCGGTGAGCTGGGCGTGGCGCCCCACCAGCTCGATCAGCTCCACCCGGTCTCCACCCTCGTCTCCTGCCACCACGCCTCCCTGCGCCGCCCGACCCGGCCACGGTAGACGCGGGTACTGTCGGCGGGCCGACTGCGTAGAGATCCCGGAGGACAGCATGGTCGACGTACCCGAACTGTTCCACATCGACGGTCAGGTGGCCGTGGTCACCGGCGGCGCCAGCGGTATCGGAGAGGCGACGGCGCAGGTGCTGGCGGCCGCCGGGGCGGCGGTGGTGGTCGGGGACATCGACGAGGATGGTGCGGCCCGCACCGCCAAGCAGATCGGTGCCGACGGCGGGCGGGCGGTGGCCGTACGGGCCGACACGTCGCAACGGGCCGACGTCGACGCCCTCGTCGACCGGGCCGTGTCCGAGTTCGGCCGGCTCGACGTCATGTGCAACGTGGCCGGCATCGGGTACGCCAAGCCCGTCGTCGACATCACCGAGGCCGACTTCGACCGGCTGATGGGGATCAATCTCAAGGGTGTGCTGTTCGGCTGCCAGGCGGCCCTGCGGGTGATGACCCCCCAGCGCTCGGGAGCGATCGTCAACGTGGCGTCGACGGTGATCGACTCCCCGTTCCCCGGCCAGGCCCTCTACGGCATGGCCAAGTCCGGGGTGGCCTTTCTCTCCGCCGTCCTCGCGGCCGAGGCCGGCCCCCACGGGATCAGGGTGAACTGCCTGGCTCCGGGGGCCACCCCCACCAACTTCGCGTCCTACCGATATGCGGGCGGAAAGGTGGACCCCGAGCAGGAGGCCGCCTTCCAGGAGGGCATGCGCCAGATGACGCCCCTCGGGTTCCTGGGGGAGGCCCGGGACCAGGCCCTGATGATCCTCTTCCTCGTCTCGCCGGCGGCGCGCTGGGTGTCGGGGAACATCTTCAGGGTGAACGGGGGCCAGTCCCGACCCTGGTGAGGATCCGGGGGCTGCCGACCTCCGTCAGTCGAGCGTCAGAACGCCCCGGTTGAGCCGGCCCCCCTCGAGGTCCTCGAGGGCCTGGTCGATCTGGGCCAGGTCGTAGGTGCGGGTCACCATCTCGTCGAGCAGGAACCGGCCGTCGAGGTAGAAGCCCACGACCAGCGGGATGTCGTGGTGGGGCCGTGCCGACCCGTACCGGCAGCCCATGATCGATTTGTCCTGATACATGGAGTTGACGACGAAGCTGGCCTCGGTCCCCAGCTTCGGGACGCCGAGCATCACGCACGAGCCACCCCAGTCGAGCATCTCGACGGCCTGCCGGATCAGGGTGGGATGTCCGACACACTCGAACGCGTAGTCGACGCCGTTCGGCAGCCCGAGGTCGCGGAGCGCAGCGACCGGGTCCCCCGCGGCAGTGACGTCCACGAAGTCCGTGGCCCCCATCTGCCGGGCCGCCTCCTCCTTGGCCGGGTTGGCGTCGAAGGCCACGATGCGCCCCGCCGAGGACAGCCGCGCCCCTTGGATCACGGACTGGCCGATCCCGCCTGCTCCGATCACCGCGACCGTCTGGCCCGGCTGGACCCGGGCCCGGTTGAGCACGGCGCCGGTCCCGGTGAGGACGGCGCAGCCGATCAGGCAGGCCGAGTCCAACGGCACCCGGTCGTCGATCACCACGCACTGGGTCTCGAAGACGACGGTGTGCTCACTGAAGACGCCGGTGTTGGCGAACTGGAATGCGTCGGCGCCCCCCACCCGGAAACGCCCCGCACCGGCGCCGCCGCCGATCGACCGCCGGCAGTGGGTGGGCAGGCCGCGGTCGCAGGCGGCGCACTGGCCGCAGTTGCCGAGGGTGGTCAGCACGACGTGGTCCCCTGGCTTGACGCTGGTGACGGCGGCGCCCACCTCCTCGACCACGCCGGCGCCCTCGTGACCGAGGACCACCGGGGTCGGGAACGGAATCGTCCCGTTGATGACCGAGACGTCGCTGTGGCAGAGACCGGCCCGCATGACCCGGACCCTGACCTCCCGGTCCCCCGGGGGGCGGACCTCGACGTCGTCGTGGACCTCGAGGTCCCCCGTCCAGACGATCCCGCGCATGGCTGCTCCCTTGTCGACGGCCGGCACGCGGCCGGCCGGGCCGATCAGTCCCCCGCCCCCGCCCGTGCCGCCCCTCCGGGATACCGGGACGGGACGTCGATGTGGCCCTCGCGCCGCTGGAACTGCCAGCGGCCGTCGCGGCGCACCAGCACGTCGCGATGGCGGCCCAGCATGCTGAGGACGGCCTTCTCGTCCTCGCCCCGCACCACCACGCTCCACATCACCTCCGACCTGGCCCGGTCCCCGTCGAGCTCGATGATCGGGTTGGTGATGAGGTGCCAGCTGCGCCCGGCGCTGGCCGCGGTGGCCCGTCCCATCAGCTCGCGGATCTCCGCCCGCCCCCGCGCCCGGCCCATCGGTCCGAGCAGCAGCTCCCCGTCCTCGGCAAACAGCTCGGCGTAGGCGTCGAGGTCGCCGCGGTCGAGGTGGTGCCCGTAGTCGACGAAGAGCTGGCGGATGGCTTCGAGATCCTCCAGCCGCCGGAGGCGGGCCAGCAGTTCCTCGTCGGCGGCGACCATGGGCGCACCGTACCTCGGCCGATCGGTCGCGGGCGGGGGCCTGGGTAGGCTGCCGCGGTGCGGGGCGCGTCGTGAAGATCCAGGTCGGGCTCCCGGGGAACAACCACCTGCCCGGCTCCCCGGAGTGGATGACCGGGCTGGAGGCGCCGGAGCACCAGCGCATCGCCGCCGTCGTCGACGAGCTCGGCTTCTACGCCATCACGACGTCGGAGCACTTCGCCATGCCCTACTGGGAGGTGCCCCGTCTGGGCCCGTACTGGACCCACGCCCTGACCGTCCTGGCGTTCGTGGCCGGGGCCACCCGGCGGGTGCGCGTGGACGCGTCGGTCCTGGTCCTGCCCTACCACCACCCCCTGGCGCTGGCCAAGGCCATCTCGACCCTCGACGTCCTGTCGGGGGGGCGGGTCGACGTCTCGGTGGGCGTGGGCCACGCCGTGGCGGAGTTCGAGGCCCTGCGGGTGCCGTTCCCCGACCGGGGCGCCATCGCCGACGAGATGCTCGACGCCATGAAGGAGCTGTGGTCGGCCGAGGAGCCGGTGTTCCGCGGCCGCTTCTTCACCATCGAGGGGCTGGCCTTCGAACCCAAGCCGGTCCAGCGGCCCCGCCCGCCCATCTACGTCGGGGGCAACTCCAGGGCGGCGCTGCGCCGCGCCGCCCGCCACGAGGGCTGGCAGCCCAATCCCACCGACTTCACCGTCGACGAGATACCTCCCCTGCTCGATTACATACGCGAGCAGCCCGAGTACCGGGGCAAGGAGAGCACCTTCGAGCTGTGCTGGCTGGGTTTCCCGGACCCCGCCGTGTTCAGCCTCGACTTCAAGGGGGCGTCGGCCGCCCAGCTCGGTTCCCAGCGCGACCGCCTGCTCGAGGGCTTCTCCGCTCTGGCCGCAATGGGGATCACCCGGACGCCCGTACCGCTGGCGCGCACCACGTCGGCCGACGAGTACCTCGACTACCTCCGCTGGTTCGCGGCCGAGGTGCTGCCTTCCCTCTGACGGTCAGAGGATGTTGGAGCCGGCGTCCACCGAGAGCGTCACACCCGAGACGTAGCGGGCCTCGTCCGAGGCCAGCCAGGCCACGGCATTGGCGATGTCCTCGGGGTCGATCCATTCCACCGGCATGGCGTTCTGCAGGCGGGGAAGATGCTGGGGGAACTGCGTGACGTAGTCGGCGAACAGCTGGTTCATGGTCATCTGGGTCGGCACCCCCGAGGGATGCACGCTGTTGACCCGGATGTTCTTCGGCCCGAGCAGCCACGCGTACGACCGCATCAGACCGACCACTCCGTGTTTGGCGGCGGTGTAGCCGTCCCAGCCACCCGATCCGTCCGTGTGGCCCTTGAGACCGTTGGACGAGCTGATGAGGATGATCGAGCCCCCGCCCGCCTCGACCATCTGCGGGACCGACACCTGGAGGGTGTTCCACGTGCCGGTGAGGATCACGTCGACCGCGTCCCGCCAACCCTGGGGCGCGGCGGGACCGAAGGTGCCGACGGGATGGATGCCGGCGTTGGCCACGACGATCTGGCAGGGGCCGAGCTCGGCCGTACCCTCCTCGAAGGCGGTCCGCAGGCCGTCCAGGTCGCGCACGTCGGCCTGGCGGGCCACGATCCGTCGGCCCTCCTTCTCGACCAGAGCCTCGGTCTCGCGGAGGTCCTCCGGCGTGGCCATGGGGTAGCCGACCGAGGAGATCTGGGCGCAGATGTCCACCGCGATCACGTCGGCGCCCTCCTGAGCCATCCGCACGGCATGGGCCCGCCCCTGGCCGCGGGCCGCACCCGTGATGAAGGCGACCTTCCCGTCGAGGCGTCCCATCAGCCCGGCCACACCTGGCTCTGCAGCTCGGTGTAGGCAAGCAGCCCGTACGAGCCCCCGTCCCGGCCGACGCCGCTCTTCTTGAACCCTCCGAAAGGCGTCTCCATGTGCCGGGCCACGGTGTTGATCCCGACGTTGCCGGCCCGGATGCGGCGGGCCACCCGCAGCCCCTGGGCGGTGTCCCCCGTCCACACGTAGCTGTACAGCCCGAAGTCGGTGCCGTTGGCCAGCGCGATCCCCTCCTCCTCGTCGTCGAAGGGCATGGCCACGACGACGGGGCCGAAGATCTCCTCCTGCACGGCCTTCATCCCGGGCCGGCAGTCGGCTATCAGCGTGGGCTGCACGAAGTACCCACGGTCGACGGGCGCATCAGCCCCGCCGGCCACGACCGTTCCGCCTTCCTCGGACCCCGATCGGATGTAGCCGACGACGCGGTCCCGGTGAGCACCAGTGATCATCGGGCCGACGATCGTGGCCGGGTCGGTCGGGTCCCCGACCTTCACCACCCGGGCTATCTCGGCCAGCCTGCTCACCACCTCGTCGTACACGCTGCGCTGGGCGATGAGGCGGGTGGGGGCGGTGCAGATCTGGCCGGCGTGGTACGTGAAGGTGCTGGCCGTGCCCCGGGCCGCCTTGTCGATGTCGGCCCCGTCGAACACCACGCTGGCGCCCTTGCCGCCCAGCTCCATCAGCATCCGCTTGAGGTCGCGGCCGCAGACCTCGGCGATGCGCAGGCCCACGTCCGTGCTGCCGGTGAAGCTCACCATGTCGACGTCGGCCGCGGCGACCAGGGCCTCGGACGACTCGGCACTCGACCCGACGATCAGGTTGACGACGCCCGGAGGGAAGCCGGCCTCGTTGAACAGCTCGACCAGCCGGATCACGCCGAGCGGATCCTGCGACGCCGGCTTCACGACCACGGTGTTGCCGGTGGCCAGCGCCGGGCCGAGGGTGCCCATGACGTTGTTCATGGGCACGTTGTAGGCCTTGATGGCCGCCACCACGCCGACGGGCAGCCGGACGGCGGCGGCGTTGGCGATGCCTCCCCCGGCGCCCTCGGGCCCGCCGCCGAAGATCGGTACGGGCGTGAACCCCACGTCGAGCGGCTCCAGCGCCCCCCGGGCGTAGCGGCGGATCCGGGCGATCGTCCCGCCCACCTGGGCGGTCTGGGCCAGCTGCATGGTCGATCCCGTCTCGGCCTGAACCAGCGGGACGAGCTCGGCGTAGTGCTCGGTCACCAGGTCGGCGGCCCGGTTGAGCAGCGCCGCCCGCTCCTCGGGGGTCGTCTGGGACCAGGAGGGGAAGGCGGCTGCCGCCGCCGCGGCGGCGGCCCTGGCATCGTCGGCGGACGCCTCGGGGGCCAGGCCCACGACCTCCTCGGTGGCCGGGTTCACGATCTCGTAGGTGCCCTTCGACCCCTTGACCGGTTCACCGCCGATCCACAGGTGGTAGTCGCGGTCGATGTCGATCACGGCTGTGGCCACGCTGCAACTCCTGTCCTCGTCCCGACCGATCTGTGTTCCGACCGATCTGTTCGAACTGATCTGTTCCGGCTGATTCCGGGTCCGATCGGGCCGCACCGGGCCCGGCGGGAGGCCCGCGATCCGTCGACAGTACCCGGTCAGGGCCCGCTGTTCTCCGCCCCGGCGGGTAGCGCCACGGTGGCGGTTCCGGGGGCAAGGACCTGGCCCTGGTCGTCGACCGTCCAGACCTCGAGGTCGGCGAGCACCTCCGTTCCCTCCCGCCGCACGGCCGTGATCCGGCCACCGGCGCTGACGGTCCGGCCCTTGAGGTTCGGGGCCCGGAACCGGCAGCTGACCCGCAGGATCCGGCCGTCGTCACCCAGCCACTGGCGCAGGGCGCTGTGCAGGAACGACCACTGGAGGTTGCCCATGCCGAAGGCGCCGGGGAACCCCGCCTCCCGGCCGGCCTCGTCGTCCATGTGGATGGGGACGAACTCGTCGTTCACCGCCGCGAAGCGGTTCCACAGGTCGAAGCCGGTGCCGCGCGCGAACGACGGGAGGCTCTGCCCGGGGTACGGGCCGGTGGGGTCGGGGCCGGGGGACGCCATCAGTACCGGATCAGGGTGCTCCGGGACGTCTTGACCCATTCGTCGCGCTGGTTGGTCCACGTCGCCTCGGAGACCGTGAACAGCATGAGCCCGAGGCGGCCGGGCCGCTCGCTGTACTCGGCCAGCCTGGTCACGCCCGTTATGACGTCTCCCGGACGGATGCGTGCCCCGTAGGTCGCCTCGAGCCCGCCGTTGAGCTGGAAGCGCACCGCCGGCCCGCGGATCCCGAGGGCCCGCTCCAGGGCGTCGACGCCACCGTCGGGCGCCCGCCGCCGGCCGGCCGGCTCTGCCGTCATCCAGGCGAAGGGGTTGAACTCCTCGGGAGCCACGATCCCCCCGTGAACCGAGGCCCGGGCGTAAGCCTCGTCCCAGAACAGACGCGGGGGCTCCTCGGGGTGGTACACGGCCAGGGCCCAGCGCCGGATGTCCGACGCCGACACGGGGAACGAGACCAGGCGCGACAGCTCACGGCCGACGCTGGCGCGCATGGCATCCGAGATGTGCGTCGCCTCGTCCACCGTGACGCGCCGTCAGCCGGCTCCGGCCAGCACCACCAGGGCGTCGGCCGCCCGCACCACCCCGTCGGCCACCCGGATGGGGTTGACGTCCACCTCGGCCACCCCGTCGAGCTCGAGAGCCAGCTGGCCGAGGCTCACCATCACCCTGGCCACCTCGGCCTGCTCCGCCTCGTCGAGACCGCGCCCCGTCCCGACCAGGCGGCCCCCGAGGAGACCGGCCAGGGCGGCCTTGGCCTCCTCGGGGCCGAACGGCGGCCGGAGCAGGGCGGCCTCGCTGAGGATCTCCACCATCACCCCGCCCAGCCCCACGGCCACGACCGGGCCGAACACGGGGTCCCTCTTCAGGCCGCACGTCAGCTCGAGGCGGGCCGGCACCATCTCCTGCACGAGCACGCCTTCGACCACGGCGTCGGGAGCCCGCCGCCGCACCTCGGCCAGCAGCTCCCCGTACTGGGCGTCCACGGCTTCGGGGCCCCGCACGCCCAGCCGGATGGCCCCGGCCTCGGTCTTGTGGGGCAGGTCGTAGGACATGACCTTGAGGGCCACCGGCCCGCCGATACGCCCAGCCGCCGCCACGGCGCCGTCGGCGTCGGCCACCAGCTCCTCGCGCGTCACCGGTACGCCGTAGGCCGCCAGCAGCTGCTTGGAGGTGGACTCCAGGAGGGCCCGGCGTCCGGGTGCGGCAGCCAGCAACCGCTCGACCCGCTCCACGCGGTCGCGGTCGGGCTTCCACTCCGACGGCGCCAGAGGGCGGAAGGGCCGCAGGGACTGCGCCGCCACCGCGCCCAGGGCGTTGGCGGCCCGGCGCGGATCGGTGTAGGTGGGCACGCCGGCCACCTGGAACTCGTCCAGCCAGGCCGTGGAGGTGACCGCCAGCGGCTTGCGGCCCTCCTGGTAGAACTCCACGAGGGCATCGGTGGCGGGCCCGGGCACCGCCCACGTGACCGCCACCACCATGTCGAGGACCCGGCTGCCGCCGACGGAGAACAGGACGTTGCGGAAGGCCCCCGGATGGCTGACGACCTGGGCGGTGGTGTCCACCGGGTTGGCGGTGCTGCCGTAGAACGGGGTGGGCATGAGGTCGCGCATGGCCGCCTGCTCGTCGGCGGGCAGCTCGGGGACGACCAGACCGGCCGCCGTGCACGCATCGGCCAGCAGCACACCGGCCCCACCCGACGTCGTCAGGATGCCGACGTTCCGGCCCCGGACGCGACGGCCGTCCTGGAAGATCATCCCGAGGTCGAGCATCTCCTCCATGGTCTCGACCACGAACACCCCGTACTGGCGGGCCACGGCGTCGAACACGCGGGCCGATCCCACGATCGACGCCGTATGGCTCATGGCCGCCTTGGCGGCCGCGTCCGACCGGCCCGCCTTGAGCAGGATGATCGGCTTGTCCAGCTCGGCGGCCCGGCAGGCGGCGTCGACGAACACATCGGGATCCCGGAGCGTCTCGCTGAACAGCATCAGCACCCGCGTCTCGTCGCGCTCGACGAGGTGGCGCAGCACCCCGGCGATGTTGACGTCGACCTCGTTCCCGGTGCTCACGAACCACCCCAGGCGGAGACCGGCCAGCAATGCCTTGTTGGTGATGTAGGAGCCGAACCCCCCGCTCTGGGACACGAGGGCCACCGGGCCCGCCTCGGGCAGCGGCGCCGTCGGCGGCAGGGCGAAGTTGGCCATCACCCCGCCGAACAGGTTCATGAACCCGATGCAGTTGGGCCCGATCACCCGGACACCGCTGCCGGCGGCAACGGCGCGCACCTGTTCCTGCAGGGCCGCCCCCTCTTCCCCCACCTCGGCAAAGCCCGACGTGATCACGAGGGCACCCCCGACGCCCTTGGCCGCGCATGCCTCGACCACCGCCGGCACCCCCGCCGCCGGCACGACGATGACCGCCAGGTCCACGGGCTCGGGCAGGTCGGCCACCGACGCGAAGGCGGCCCGGCCCTGCACCTCGGCGTCACGAGGGTGGACGGGGTAGAGGCGACCCGAGAAGGCCCGGGCCAGGTTGGCGAAGACCTGGCCGCCGATGCCGGCCACGTTGTTGGACGCGCCGACCATTGCTATCGACGCCGGAGACAGGGTGCGGTCGAGCCCCCGCTGTCCCGCCGCCGCCGGCTCCTCGTCAGCCACGCGGACCCGCCGCCTCGGGAGGAAGCAGCTCGCGCAGCTGCTTCTTGATGATCTTGCCGGTGGCGGTGCGGGGGAGCTCGTCGACGAACACGATCTCCTCGGGCACCTTGAACTGCGCCAGGTGGGCGGCCACGTGCGCCCGAACGCCGTCCGGTTCGGGTAGGACGTCGGCGCCCGGGACGACGAAGGCCACCACCCGCTCGCCCAGCACGGGGTCGGGCCTGCCCACCACGGCGGCGTCCCCCACCCCCGGAAAGGTCCGCATGACCGTCTCGATCTCGATCGAGGAGATGTTCTCCCCGCCCCTGCGCACGATGTCCTTCTTACGGTCGACGAAGAAGAAGTAGCCGTCGGCGTCGAAGTAGCCGAGGTCACCGGTGCGGAAGAACTGACCGTCGACCGCGGAGGCGGTGGCGTCGTCGTCCTTGAGGTAGCCGTCGAAGGTGATGGTCCCCAGCCGGAAGCCGACCTCCCCCACCTCTCCCGGAGCGGCCTCGGTGCCGTCGTCGCGCAGGATCGTCATCGTCGAGTCGGGGAAGCGGCGCCCGGCCGACCCCGGCCGTCGCTCCTCCCCGAGCCGGGTGTAGGTGCCCATGCCCGCCTCCGTCATCCCGTACCAGTCGATGACCGCGAAGCCGAAGCGCTCCTCGATCAGCCCGGCGGCGGAGGCGGCGCCGAGGACGACCCCGGCGCGCATGCCGTGGCGGCGCTCGTGGGGCCCGGGGGGCAGGCCGAGGAGGATGTTGACGATCGGGGCCAGCGTCCACAGGTACGTGGGGCGGTACAGGTCCACCAGCCGCCAGAAGCGGCGGGCCGAGAACCTCCGGGGGAAGACCACGCTGGCGCCGTACAGGAGGGCCGACGTGAGCGCTCCCATCCCGTTGCCGTGGAAGAAAGGGGTCACGACGATGCCGCGCTCGGCCGGGCCGAGGCCGAGCATCTCCTGGTAGTCGATCGGAGACGAGCCGGTGATGTGGCCGACCACCGCCTTGGGGCGGCCGGCGGTGGTGCCCGAGGTGTACATGATGTGAGCGGGCAGCTCCACATCGTCACCCTCGGGCAGAACGGCCCGGGGATCGGGTGGGGCCGTCGCCAGCAGCTCCTCGTACGCCACCGCCCCGGACGGCACGCCGCCACCGCCGGATTCGATGGCGACGACATGGCGCACGCCGCCTAGACGCCGGGACAGGGCCACGGCCCGCTCGGCCAGGGGGGCGTCGCAGATCACGACCGCCGTCTCGGAGTGCTCGAGGATGAACGCCATCTCCTCGTCGGTCCACTCCGGGTTGGCGGCCACCGTCGCGAACAGCCCGGCGCTGGCCGCCAGGTAGGTCTCGGCCCACGCCGGCTGGTTCACCGCCCAGACGCACAGGCGCTCGGCAGTCCCCACTCCGAGTCCCTTTCCGAGGGCGGCGGCCAGGGCGGCCGAGCGCTGCACCAGCTCCGCGTAGCTGCGCGTGCCGTCCTCCTCGGTTAGGAGAGCGAGGGCGTCCGGCGTGGCGTCGGCATGCGACGCGATCACATCGAAGAAGGAGGTCATGGTGGTCCCGGGGGCGGCGGCCCATCTTGCCCCGTGCTGGTACTGTCCGCCACCCGGCGCTACCGCGGAGGGATCATGCTCGACTATCTGATCAGGGGCGGCACGATCGTCGACGGGACGGGAGCGGAGCCCCGGCGCGGCGATGTCGGCATTCGTGGGGACCGCGTGGTGGCCGTTGGCAAGGTCGACGAGCAGGCGCGCCAGACCATCGACGCCGACGGGCTCGTGGTGACACCGGGCTTCGTGGACCCGCACACCCACTACGACGCCCAGCTGTACTGGGACGGGTACGCGACGCCGTCGTCTGTGCACGGTGTCACCTCGGTGCTCGGTGGCAACTGCGGCTTCACCCTGGCTCCCCTGAAGGCCTCGGACGCCGACTACACGCGCCGGATGATGGCCAAGGTCGAGGGCATGCCGCTCGAGGCTCTCGAGAACGGGGTGGACTGGTCGTGGGAGACGTTCGGCCAGTACCTCGACGGCCTCGAGGGGCGGATCGCGGTGAACGCCGGGTTCCTCGTCGGCCACTGCGCCCTGCGCCGCTACGTCCTCGGCGCCGAGGCCACCGAAAGGCAGTCCACCGAGAAGGAGGTGGAGGTCCTCGCCGACCTGCTGGCCGAGTGCCTGGCGGCAGGAGGCCTCGGGCTGTCCACCACGCGCTCGTCCACACACAACGACGGTGACAACAACCCGGTGCCGAGCCGGGTGGCGTCGGAGGAGGAGCTGCTCACCCTGTGCCGGGTCGTGAGCCGCCACCCGGGCACGACCCTCGAGGCCATCGTGGAGGGGTGCCTGAAGGGATTCTCCGACGAGGAGATCGAGCTCATGGCGCAGATGAGCGCCCAGGCCAACCGCCCACTCAACTGGAACGTCCTCACCATCGCGGCGGGCATGGAGAAGCGGGTGGCCCACCAGCTGCTGCCGTCGCAGCGGGCCCGCGAGATCGGTGGACGGGTGGTGGCGCTCACCATGCCGATCTTCGCCGACAACAACATGAGCCTGGGGACGTTCTGCGCCCTGTGGCTGATCCCGGGGTGGCACGACATCCTGTCGCTGCCCAAGGAGGAGAAGGTCGCCAAGCTGCACGATCCGGCCGTGCGCGAGCAGATGGTGGGTGCCGCCAGGGGAACGGCGTTCGAGCGCCTGGCCGACTTCTCCAACTACCGCATCGGGGACACGGTGGTGCCGGAGAACAAGCGCTACGAGGGCCGGTTGATCACCGACATCGCCTCCGAGCTCGGTGTCGACCCCGCCGACGCCCTCGTGGAGATCACCAGCGCCGACGACTTCAGGACCGTGCTGTGGCCCCTGCCGGCGGGGGACGGGGCGGAGGACTGGGCCGCCCGCCGGGAGCTGTGGGGGAACGCGGACGTGATGCTCGGCGGCTCCGATGCCGGGGCCCACCTCGACCGCATGCTCGGGTCCCCGTACCCCACTCGCTTCCTGGCCGACACCCTGCGGGGCCGCAAGCTGGTGTCGCTCGAACGGGCCGTGCATCTGATGACCGACGTTCCCGCCCGCCTGTTCGGGCTGACCGACCGGGGCCGGCTGGAGGAGGGCCGCTTGGCCGATGTGGTCGTGTTCGATCCCGAGACGGTCGACAGCGGTCCGGCCCGGCGGGTCTACGACCTGCCCGGCAACAGCCTGCGCCTGACCGCCGAGTCCACCGGCGTCGAGCGGGTCTTCGTCAATGGGACGCCCACGATCGAGGAGGGCCAGCCGGCAGGGGCCCTACCGGGCCGGGTCCTGCGCTCCGGACGCGACACCGAGACGGTGGCCGTGCACTGACCGGCCGGGCACTGATCCCCGGTCCCGCCGTCACCGCCCGAAGCGGGCCCGGATGGCGGGGTTGGTGACGAACACCGGCAGCTCGTCCCCGCCGGGGTGGCCCAGGCTGCTCCCTCCGTCGACCACGAGCGTCTGGCCGGTCACGTAGCCGGACAGGTCCGACAAAAGGAACATGGCCGCGTCCGCGATGTCGCGGGCCTCCCCCCTCCGCCGCAGCGGGATGGCCCGGGCCGCCTCCTCCATGTCGTCCTGGCCGGCGCGCGGCGTCTTGATCGTGCCCGGTGCCACCAGGTTCACCCTGATCCCCCGGGGGCCCCACTCCATGGCCATGGTCCGGCTGAACGACTCCAGGCCCGCCTTGGCCGCGCCGTAGGCGGCCAGCAGGGGCGTGCCCCGGGCCGCGATCGACGAGATGTTGACGATGCTGCCGGGCATGCCGGCGGCCAACAGGCCGCGGGCCACCTCGCGGCACGACACGACCGCGTAGCGCAGGTTGCGCGCCACCACCCGGTCGAAGGCGTCCATGTCGAACTCGGCCGCGCGGAACCAGTCCTCGGCCAGGTTGCCGCCCACCACGTTGACCAGGTGGCGCACCGGTCCCAGGTCCGCGGAGATACGGGCCAGGGCCTCCACGAGGGCGTCCTCGTCGGTGGCGTCGGCCACGGCCGTGGCGCAGCGCCTCCCGGCGTCACCGACCCGGCGCGCGGTGTCGGCGGCGTGGTCGGCCACGTTCGTCACCACGCCGAGGTCGGCGCCCGCCTCCGCCGCCGCCTCCGCCATGGCGGTGCCGATCCCGCCACCCCCGCCCCCGACGACCACACAGGCGCGGCCGGACAGATCGATGCTGATGGCCACCGCTAGCCCCTCCGGGCCAGCTCTTCGGGAAGGAACGGGGACCATCCCCTCTCCAGGTGGTTCCCCCCGTCGACATCGATGATCACGCCGGTGATGGAGGCCGCCTCCTCGGAGAGCAGGAACACGATGGCGTTGGCGATGTCCTCGGCGTCGGTGAGGCGCCCGAGGACCAGGTTGCGCCCGGCCGCCACCCCGTCGTCGCCCCCCCAGATGTTGCGGGTGGCGGTGGTGCGGGTGAGTCCGGGGGCCACGGCGTTGACCCTGATGTTCCGGGGGCCGAGGTCCCGGGCGAGGGTCCGGGTCATCGCCTCCAGCGCGGACTTGGCGGCGGCGTAGGAGAGCATGGCCGGGGTCGTCTTCTTGGGGGAGCCGCTCGAGATGTTCACGACCGCTCCCCCGCCGTCCCCGAGCCCCCGGCGCACCGCCTCCTGGATCAGGGCCAGGGTGGGCCAGGTGTTGAGGGAGACGGTGGCCAGCAGCGTCTCGCGGTCCAGCTCCTCCCAGGGACCGCTGTAGGGCGCGCCGCCGACGGTGTTGGCCAGCAGGTCCAGCCGGCCGAAGCTGTGGAGGGCGGCGTCGACCAGCCGGGCGGGCAGGTCGTCGCTCTCGGCCGATCCGCACACCGCCGTCACGGTCAGCCCCTCGTCGCGCAATTCCTTCTCGGCCGCCGTCAGTTGGGTCTCGTCGCGCCCGTTGATCACGACGGCGGCCCCTTCGCGCGCCAGGCGGCGCGCCGTGGAGCGCCCAATGCTCGGATTGGCGGACGAACCGGTGACTATCGCCACCTTCCCCTCGAAACGGCGGCTGGCGGGAGCGGGGTCCATGCGGCGATCCTACGGTCGTGGCCGGTGCACCGTTCGAGAGGGGCTCGGTGTCGATCCGGCTCTATCCCCACGACGATCTCGACGCGAGCGGGGCCCTGGCCGAGCTCTGTGCGCAGGCCCGGATGGCGCTCGAGTCCGGCTTCGACGGTCTCATGACCAGTGAGCACCACGGCGGGGTGGGCGGTTACCTGCCGAACCCCCTCCAGCTGGCCGGGTTCGTGCTGGAGGAGACGGTGGCGGGCTGGGCCGCCCCGTGCCCCCTGCTGCTGCCGCTGCGGCCCACGGCCCTGGTGGCGGAGGAGGTGGCCTGGCTGGCCGCCCGGCATCCCGGCCGCGTCGGCCTGGGCGTGGCCTCGGGGGCGATGGAGCTCGACTTCTCGGCCATGGGACTGGACGTGGCCGACTCGACTGCTGTCTTCCGGGCCGAGCTGCCCCGCATCGTCGACATGCTCCGGGGCCGGGACCTGCGCGGTCTGGACGGGGACCGGGCCCTGCAGGCGTGCGCCGACAACCCGATCCCCGTGCTCAGCGCCGCCGTCTCACCGACCGCCGCCCGCCGGGCGGCGCGTTGCGCCGCCGGGATCCTGCTCGAGGGCATGTCGGCGCCGGCCCGCCTCCGGGAGCTGTGCGCCGCCTACGAAGACGCCGGCGGCACCGGTACCAAGGTGCTCATCCGGCGGGTGTGGCTGGGACCGCCGCAGCCCGACCTGGTGGCGCGCCAGCGCCGGTTCTACGACCGGGCGCGGGAAGGGGCGCGCCCGATGCCGGCCGACCAGACCGTCACGACCACCGATCCCGTGGAGATGGCGGGGATCCTGGCCGACCTGCTGCGCTCCACCGGTGCCGACGCCCTCAACCTGCGCATCCATCTGCCCGGCATGGCGCCCGGTGCTGTGCGCGAGCAGATCTCGGCGCTGGCCGCCGACGTCCTCCCCCGGCTGCGCCCGTAGAGGGCGCCCGCACACCGGCGGCGGTGACCCGGGCCCCGGGCTACGGTGCGGGCCCGGTCGGTCAGGAGGTCCAAGCGGCATGGGTGACGTCGTGTTCGGGATGCAGCTGCCGGTGCAGGCCCAGTCCAAGCTGATGGCGCAGCCGTGGGAGCCCGAGGCCGGGCCCGCCGAGCTGGCCGCCGTAGCCCGCGCCGCCGACTCCCACGGATTCGACTACGTGAGCGTCTGTGATCACGTGGCCATCCCCCGCGACCTCGCGCCGCGCATGACCACGACCTGGTACGACACGGTGGCCACCCTGTCGTGGCTGGCCGGAATGACCGAGAACGTCCGGCTGGCATCGACGGTCTACATCCTCGCCTACCGCAATCCTCTGCTCACCGCCAAGGCGTTCTCGACGCTCGACGCCCTGTCGGGCGGCCGGGCCGTTCTCGGGGTGGGAGCCGGCCATGTCGAGGCGGAGTTCTCGGCGCTGGGAGTCGACTTCCACCGGCGGGGCCGCCTGACCGACGACGCCATCACGACCCTGCGGGCCGCCTTCGCCGACGAGTGGGTGGGGGACCTCGGCCAGACCCCGCGCCCCGTGCAGCCCGGCGGACCGCCGATCTGGGTGGGCGGCTCGACCGCCCCCGCCAAGCGGAGGGCCGCCACCCTCGGGGACGGCTGGCTCCCCCAGGGGCCGCCGGCGGAGGGGATGGCGGCGGCGGTGACGGAGATCAACCGCCTCCGCGACGCGGCCGGACGCGCCGACCGGCCCTTCGCCATGGGCGGAACCATGAGGATCTATGTCGGGGACCCGGGGTGGGACGTCGGGGCCTGGTGCGTCACCGGCAAGCCCGACGCCGTGGCCGAGGCGGTGGCCGCCGACGCCGCCGTCGGAGTCACCCACCTGCAGGTCAGCTTTCCGTCGCGGACCTGTGACGAGCTGCTCGATCAGATGGCGGCGTTCTCCGAGGAGGTGGCCCCGCTGGTGGGCACCAGGGGCTGAAAGCCGAACAGGTCGGCGGCCCGGACCCCGATGAAGGCCCGCCGCGCCTCCGGATCCAGGTGACGGGTGGCGCTCTCCGCCAGGGCCAGCAGGGCCGTGTAGTCGTCCCCGGTCTGGGGGTAGTCGGATCCCCACACCAACCGGCCGGGGCCGAACAGCTCGGAGAGCTGGCTGACCAGGTCGGCCGGGTCCCCGACCGCCTCCGCCTCCTCCAGCAGGTGGGAGCTCACCTTGAGCACGACGTGGCCGAGGTCGCGCACCGCCAGCAGCGGTGACCCGGCGGCCAGCTGCGCACCATCGAGCTCGGGGAAGGCGCAGTGGTCGACGGCCACGACCAGCTCGGGGAACTCCGCCAGCACCCCGGCCAGGCCCGCCAGCTGGGGGGCGAACACGGTGAGCACCACGACCAGTCCCGCGTCGCGCGCCGCCGCCAGCACCGCCCGTACGCGGGAGCCCGACGCCGACCGGGGGTTAGCCACCGCTTCCCCCTCCGCCCACGCCGTGCCCGGGGCCACCGCGAACAGCCGGATCCCGCACACTCCTTCACGTCGGGCGACGGCGCCCACCTCGGCCGCCAGCTCGGCGCCGGTACGCGAGCCGTCGTTCAGGTCCACCGCCGCCACGCCCCGCAGCGCCGGTCCCGCCTCGACCAGCGCCTCCAGGAGACAGCGGTTGTCGTAGCCGTAGGCGCCGACGGGCTGGACCAGGACGGCGGCGGTGACGTGGTGGCGCGCCATGAGGGCCCGGAAGGCGCCGACGTCCCGATCGGGGGCGTCCCACCACGTGCTGCCCACCCCCGTGGGCCGCAGCGGGAAGCGGGACGCGTCCACCACGTGGACGTGGGTGTCGATGATCACCGCCCCGCCGCCAGGACCCGCCGGGCGGCGGCCACCATGGCACCGGCGGCGCCGGTCCCACCGCGCTCGCGCACGATGCCCGGGTTGAACACCTCGGTGGCGACGAAGGGCTCGGCTCCGATGGCCTCGAGCCCGGTCAGCAGGCTGTCGAAGTCGACCATGCCGTCACCGGGGAGGAGGCGCCCGTTCATGGTCTCGTCCATCGGGTCGGAGCCGGGATCGGCGGCGGCGTCGCACAGCTGGAGGTAGGCGATGCGCTCGCCCGGTATCCGGCCCAGGAGGTCGGGACAGGGGCCCCCGGGCTGGCGCTGCCAGTGCCAGGCGTCGAGCACGATCCCGACGTCGGCGGACAGCGGGCCGACCAGCTCCCACGCCGCCGCCAGCGACGGCAGGCCGCTCCACGGCAGGAACTCGACGCAAACCCGGGCCCCCGCCTCCCCCACCTGCTCGGCCAGCCGCGCCAGGCCGGCCCGCGCCCGCGCCGCGTCGGGCGGAACGGCGTCGAGCACCACGGCCAGCACCAGCCCGGCCCCGTACCGGGCGGCCTGGGCCGCCAGGGTCCGGGCCTCGGTGTCGGCCGCCCCGGCGTCGGGGCCGGACCACAACAGGGCGCCCTCGACCACGCCAACGGGCACGGCCAGCTGCGCCGGGTCATCCAGTGCCTCCAGCTGGTGCGACCAGACCGACAGGGCCGAGCAGCCCGCCTCCGCCGCCGCCTGCACGGCTGCCCGGAGGTCGTCGTCCGATGCCGTGAACGGATCGACCAGCAGCGCCGCGGTGCACATCCCGACCTCGTTACCCGCCCTCACGGCGCCCCCTTACGGATCGACGGGACGGTTGGTCCAGCCCCGCGCCACCCGGGCGGAGCGGTACCAGCCCCCGCCCGCCAGTGTGCCCCCGTCGGTTGGGATGGTGTGGCCCGTCACGAAGGACGACAGATCCGACGCGAGGAACAGCACGGCCCGGGCCTGGTCGTCGGGGTGGCCCATCCGCCCCACCGGCACCCACTGGGGCCACATGTGCCGCTGTTCGGCCGGGATCCACTGGGAGTACGGGACCTGCAGGCTCTCGGTGACGTCGGGGCCGATGCCGTTGACCCTCACGCCGTGGCTGCCCACCTGCACCGCCAGGCTGCGGGTGAAATGGACCGCCGCCGCCTTGTAGGCGGCGTAGACGGGGTCGACCGGATAGCCCCGCAGCCCCTCGACCGAGGAGACGTTCACGATCGATCCCCGCCCCGCCGCCGTCATGGCCGGCAGGAAGGCGCGGGTCACCAGCAGAATGTGGAGCAGGTTGATGCGGTGCAGGTCCTCCCAGTGGTCGGGAGCGCCGTCGGCAAAATCACCGACGTTGCGGATCCAGTCCCCGACGTTGTTCACCAGAACGTCGAGCCGACCCCCGTCCTGCAGCACCGTGCTGCGCAGCTCGTCGACGCGGGCGGCGTCGGTGACGTCGCACGCCACCGGGTCGGCGGCGCCCCCCGCCGCCGTGATCTCTGCCACCGTGGCGGCGGCACGTCCGGGGTCGACGTCCACCACGAACACGCGGGCCCCGTGGCGGGCCAGGAGCCGGGAGGTGGCGGCGCCGATTCCCGCCCCGCCGCCGGTGACCACCGCCGTGCGGCCCTCGAGGAGGGCGCCGGGACCGTCGACGAAGGTGCTCACATGGCGTTGCTCTCGTCGAGCCCCATGGCGGAGGGGTCCCTGCGGAAGGGGCGGATCATCGCCTGCACCGAGTACGAGGCCATCAGCCGCCCGTCCTGGCTGAACACCCGCCCGTCCCCCTGGGCCAGCCCGGCGCCGGCGTAGATGGCGGGGTTGGTGTAGAGGAACCACTGGTCGATCGGGGCGGGCTCGTGGAAGGCGATCGAGATCGACATGATCCCCGTCGAGAGGGTGACGTGGGCGTCGGCCTCCCCGAACCCGGGATGGGGCAGCATGGCGGCGGCGATGGTCCAGTGCCCGGTGGCCTGGGCCACCAGGGCGTCGCGCAGGTACTGCTGGCCCGGATCGTGGCGGAAGCGCATCCAGGCGTGGATCTCGGGCGGGCCCACCCGGTCGGGGTCGGGTGAGTAGGCGCCGTCGACGATGCGCAGGTCGCGACCCGTCACGCGCATGTCGTAGGGCTCCGAGTCCTCGGGACCGGGCACCTTCGGCATCTCGGCGCTGCCCCTTATGACGTCGGGAGCACCGGAGTCGGCCAGGAGAAGCCCCGGCGCCCGCAGCACGCCGTCCTGGTAGGTACGCACCTCGAGCGTCGAGAAGGTCCGGCCCCGCCGCAGCGCCTCGACCTGGAAGTCGAGGGGGGAGTCGAACGACGCCGACTTGGGATAGGTCATGAATGCCGACGTCACCCGCTGGCCCGGGACGCTCTTCGACGCGGCGACGATGGCCTGGGCCAGCATCTGGCTCCCCTCGACCACGTTGCGCGGCGTCGGGTAGGCGGGCCCGGAGAAGCGGCCCTCCCCCGCCGGCTCGACGTCGATCAGCGCCAACAGGTCGGCGGCGTCCCCCCAGGCCGGGAAGCGGTTGGCCGACACCGTCCCGTCGGGCCACTCGTCGACCAGCTCGACATGGACCCGGTCCTCGTAGAAACAGAGGTGGCCGGTGATGGCCTCCATCTGTGGCAACGGGGTCGGATAGGACCACACCACGTTCTCCATGGGCGGATCGGACGCGGTGAGAGTCCAGTAGTCGGCCTCTCCCTTGAACGGGCAGACGCTGTGGTGCTCGGTAGGGCTGAACAGGTCGAGGCGGACGTCCGACTGCGGGAAGTACATCCGGGCCACATGATCCTGCTCGTCGACCAGAAGGCACGAGTCGCTCTCGGCCAGCAGCAGGTCACCGAGCCAGGCCCGCACCTTGCGGCGCTGGGGGATGACGTCGATCCGGTAGTCCGGGCGGCGCAGCCACGCCGACTCCCACTCAGCCATGTCCCCTCCCTGCCCGCAGCGTCCCGGGCAGCGTACAGGTCAGGCGTCGGCGCCGGCCCCGAACACGGAACGGTGGACGAACTCGGACAGGCCGTCCACGAGCTCCTCCTCGGAGAGGATCAGCTCCCCGCGGAGCACCGAGCGGTTCGAGCCCTCGACCAGGGCGTAGATGCACAGGGCGGCGATCATCGGGTCGAACCCGGTGGCGCCGGCGGCGCGGATGCGGTCGGCCCACGCCGTCAAGGCGCGGCCCTGGTCGCGCAGCGCCGCCCGCCCGGCCCGGCTGTCCTCTTCGTCGCTCAGTGCCTCGGCGAGGGCCTGGAACACGGCGCCGTGGCGCTGCAGGGCGGCGCACACCACGGTCATCCACTCCCGGATGGCGGAGAAGCCGGCCGCGCCGGGCTCGAGCGGGGGCATGGCCTCCGCCACGGCGCGGAACTCGGCGCCCACGTCCTCGTACACGGCGGCCAGGAGGTCGTCCTTGTCCGAGAAGTACACGTACACGGTCCCGTGCGCCGTCCCGGCCCGCTTGGCGATGCGGGCCATGCGCGCCCCGTGCCACCCGTAGGCGGCAAACTCGGTGACGGCGGCGTCGAGCAGCTTGGCGAGCGTGCGCCGGCCGTGGGCGCGCGTCGAGCGGGAGTCGAGGGTCCGCGACCAGAGCTCCCCGGTGGGCTCGCCTGCCGTCAGCTGGTGATCCCGAAGCGCTCCAGCCCGAAGGCCTTGATGGCGTTGCCCCGGGCCAGCTTGTAGATCTCCTCGTCGGAAAGGCCCGCTTCGGCCGAGATCTTCTGGAGGGTCTCCCGGGAGTGGGGGAAGGTGGAGTC
>DASSEU010000044.1:0-24898 GCA_035695125.1 Acidimicrobiales bacterium | reverse complement strand
CGGCTCGATCACCCCCCACACCAACTTCGAGGGCCAGATCCTGGTGCTGACCAAGGAGGAGGGGGGCCGCCACAAGCCCTTCTTCAACAACTACCGGCCCCAGTTCTACTTCCGCACCACCGACGTCACCGGCTCCATCGTCCTGCCCGAGGGCACCGAGATGGTCATGCCCGGGGACAACACCACCATCACCGTGGAGCTGCAGAAGCCCATCGCCATGGACGAGGGCCTGCGCTTCGCCATCCGTGAGGGTGGCCGTACCGTGGCCTCCGGCGTGGTCACCAAGATCATCAAGTAGACGGGGGCAGAGCATGGCCGACGGTGCGAAGCAGAGGATCAGGATCCGGCTCAAGGCCTATGACCACGAGGTCATCGACCAGTCGACCAAGAAGATCGTCGAGACGGTCCTGCGCACCCAGGCCAAGATCCGCGGCCCGGTCCCGCTTCCGACCGAGAAGCACCGCTACACGGTGATCCGCTCCCCGCACAAGTACAAGGACTCCCGGGAGCACTTCGAGATGCGGATCCACAAGCGCCTGCTCGACATCGTCGACCACACCCCCAAGACCGTGGACTCGCTCCAGCGCCTCGACCTTCCCGCCGGCGTCGACATCGAGATCAAGATCCAGCAGGCGTAGCCGGCCCGGTCCGCCGCATCGGCCGACCCGGGCCCCGAGGTCCGGATAAAGCCGACTGATGTGGTCGGGTTTCGGAGCCCGCTCCGCCGGAGCCGGCTTCGACCGGCCCCTGTTCGACTCGTTATAATCCTCCGGTTCCGCGGCGGCCCTCCGGGGCTCCGCAATCCGGCTCAAGAGACGTCCGGGTACCGCCCCGCGTGGGCACGGCCCGGCAACCAGACGAGCGCTCCGCTCGGGCCCGCCCGAGCGGAGTTTTGTGTGCAACGGACCACTGACTGCAGGCAGGACGAGAAGGCCCCTTCGAGATGGCAACCAAGGCGATCGTCGGCGAGAAGATCGGCATGACCCAGGTCTGGGACGACCAGAACCGGGCCATCCCGGTCACGGTCGTCCGCGTCTCCCCGCTGCGGGTGGTCCAGGTCAAGACCCCGGAGACGGACGGCTACGCCGCCCTCCAGGTCACCTACGGCACCCGCCGGGCCAACACCGTGAACAAGCCGGAGACGGGCCACCTCAGGCGGGCCGGGGTCGAGCCCGGCCGGCGTCTGGTCGAGCTGCGCCTGGCCGACGTGAGCGGCTTCGAGGTCGGCCAGGAGCTGAAGGTGGATCTGCTGGCCGCCGGGGACCGCATCGACGTGACGGCGGTGAGCAAGGGCAAGGGCTTCGCCGGCGGGATGAAGCGCCACAACTTCAAGGGCCAGGGCGCCTCCCACGGGAACCACAAGAAGCACCGCGCCCCCGGATCCGTCGGGGCCTGCGCCACCCCGGCCCGGGTCTTCAAGGGCACCCGGATGGCGGGCCGGATGGGCGCCCAGCGGGTGACCACCCTCGGCCTGCAGGTGGTCCAGGCCGACGCCGAGCGTGACCTTCTGCTCCTCAAGGGTTCGGTTCCCGGACCGCGGGGCGGACTGATCCTCATTCGTGACGCCGTGAAGGGGGCCTGAGCGTGGCAAGCAGCCCCGTGTCCAGCCCGGCGGTGGACGTCCGCAGGCCCGACGGAACGGTCGTGGCCTCCCGTGCCCTCGACGCCCAGACCTTCGGGATCAAGCCGAACGTGCCGGTCATGCACCAGGTGGTGACCGCCCAGCTGGCGGCGGCCCGGTCGGGGACCCAGAGCACCAAGACCCGCGCCGAGGTCAACGGCGGCGGGGCCAAGCCATGGCGCCAGAAGGGCACCGGGCGGGCCCGCCAGGGATCATCCCGGGCCCCCCACTGGGCGGGCGGAGGCGTGGCTCTCGGGCCCAAGCCCCGGTCCTACAAGCAGAAGACCCCCAAGAAGATGGTGGCGCTGGCCCTCCGCTCGGCCCTGTCGGACCGGGCCGCCCAGGGCCGGGTGGCGGTGGTGGAGTCCTGGGGTATCGAGCAGGCCCGCACCAAGGACGCCCTGGGCCTGTTGGCCGCCCTCGGCATCGGGGACGGCAAGGTCCTCGTCGTGGTGGCTCCCGAGGACCACGTGGCCACGCTGTCGTTCCGGAACCTGCCCCACGTGCACGTGCTGGCCGCGGCCGAGCTGAACGCCTACGACGTGCTCTGCGCCGACTGGGTCGTGTTCAGCGCCGCCACCCTCCCCGGCGGCCTGGGGGACGGCACCTCCGCCGCCGCACCGGCACAAGCGGCGCAGCCGGCACCGGCAGAAGCGGCCCAGCCCGCACAAGCGGCGCAGCCGGCACCGGCACAGGCGGCCGAGGTCGCTGAGACCGATGCCGCCGGAGCCGAGAAGGAGTCGTCCGAGTGAGCAACCTGGCCGATCCCCGCGACGTGCTCCTGCGCCCGGTCGTGTCCGAGAAGTCCTACGCCCTTCTGGACCGCGGCGTGTACGTGTTCGAGGTCCATCCCGACGCCAACCGGACCCAGGTCCGCCAGGCCGTGGAGAGCGTCTTCAGCGTGCGGGTGGGGAAGGTGAACACGCTGAACCGCAAGGGGAAGCGCAAGCGGAACCGAAAGCAGTCCACCTTCGGCAAGCGAGCCGACACCAAGCGCGCCATCGTGACCCTGGTCGGAGACGACCGCATCGAGCTGTTCGAGAGCTGACGGATCCAGAGCCATGCCCCTGCGCAAACGCAAGCCAACCAGCCCCGGTCGCCGCTTCCAGACCGTCTCGGACTTCTCCGAGATCACCCGGTCGCGCCCCGAGCGGAGCTTGGTCGAACCCAAGCCGTCGACGGGCGGGCGCAACAGCTACGGCCGCAAGACCGCCCGCCACCGCGGCGGCGGCCACAAGCAGCGCTACCGCCTGGTCGACTTCAAGCGGAACAAGGACGGCGTGCCCGCCAAGGTTGCCGCCATCGAGTACGACCCGAACCGCAACGCCCGCATAGCCCTGCTGCACTACTACGACGGGGAGAAGCGCTACATCCTGGCCCCGGCCCGGGTGGCGGTGGGAGATGTCCTGCAGAGCGGGCACGGGGCGGACATCCGCCCCGGCAACGCCATGCCCCTGCGTTACATCCCGGTCGGCTCGACCGTGCACAACGTCGAGCTGAAGCCCGGCGCCGGGGGCAAGATCGCCCGGGGAGCGGGCATGAGCGTGCAGCTAGTCGCCAAGGAGGGCGCCTTCGCCACCCTGCGGCTCCCTTCCACCGAGATGCGCCGGGTCTCGATCGACTGCCGGGCCACCCTCGGCGAGGTGGGCAACGCCGAGGCCAGCCTGGTCTCGCTCGGGAAGGCGGGCCGCAACCGCTGGCGCGGTGTGCGGCCCCAGACCCGGGGCGTGGCCATGAACCCGGTCGACCACCCCCTCGGCGGCGGCGAGGGCAAGAGCTCCGGAGGCCGGCACCCCGTCAGCCCGTGGGGCAAGCCCGAGGGCCGCACCCGGGCCCGCCACAAGGAGTCCGACAAGCTGATCGTCCGGCGCCGCCGCACGCGCGGCGCCCGTCGGCAGTAGGTGCAGGAGACGCCATGCCCCGCAGCCTGAAGAAGGGTCCCTTCGTCGACGACCACCTGCTCAAGAAGGTCGACGATCTCAACTCCCGGAACGAGAAGCGCGTGATCAAGACCTGGTCGCGCCGCTCCACGATCATCCCCGACATGGTGGGCCACACCATCGCCGTCCATGACGGGCGCAAGCACGTCCCCGTCTACATCACCGAGTCGATGGTGGGCCACAAGCTCGGGGAGTTCGCCCCCACCCGCACCTTCCGCTACCACGCCGGCCAGGAACGGGCCGGGAGGCGCTGATGCCCGGCCTCAAGACCAACGAGATCGAGGGCACCCGCGCCGTTCTGCGCTACAGCCGCATGTCGGCCTACAAGGTGCGTGAGGTGCTCGACCTGATCCGCGGCCAGGACGTGGTGCGGGCCGCCGAGGTCCTGCGCTTCAGCGAGCGGGACGCCGCCATCCCGGTGGCCAAGCTGCTGGCGTCGGCCGTCGCCAACGCCCAGCACAACGACGAGATGGACCCCGACGAGCTGTACGTCTCGACCTGCTACGCCGACGAGGGCGCCACCATCAAGAGATGGCGGCCCCGGGCGCGGGGGCGGGCCACCCGGATCCGCAAGCGCACCTGCCACGTGACCGTGATCGTCAGCCGGCTGCCGGAGGACCGCCTGGCCCGGATGCGGGCCCACCAGGCGGCCGAGCTGGCCGAGCGGCGGGCCCGCCGGGTGGCGGGTCAGCGCCAGTCCGAGGCCCGACGGCGCCGCCGGGGCGGTCCGGCCGAGGCCGGCGGTGAGGAGATCAGCGACCAGGTCGACGGCGCCGCCGAGGCGGCCGAGGAGGCCGGGATCGTCGACCAGCAGGCCGCGGCGGTAGAGGCGGCCGAGACCGGCGCCGTGGACGCAGCCGCCACCGCGGAGCCGGTGGGCGCCCCCGAAGAGTCACCCGAAGAGTCAACGGACACCGCCGAGCAGCCAGCCGACGCCGCCGAGGCGGCCGAGGAGGCCGGGATCGTCGACCAGCAGGCCCCCGCCGTCGAGGCCGCCCAGGCCGAGGCGCCGGAGGAGACGACAGAGGAAGAAGGCAGCTGATGGGCCAGAAGGTCAACCCCTACGGGTTCCGCCTCGGCGTGACCACCGACTGGAAGTCGCGGTGGTTCACCGACCGGGACTACCAGGACTACGTCATCGAGGACTGGAAGATCCGCAACTACCTCACCAAGCAGCTCGAGCGGGCGGCGGTGAGCCGGATCGAGGTCGAGCGCACGCGGGACCGGCTCCGGGTGGATGTGCACACCTCCCGGCCGGGGATCGTGATCGGCCGCCGCGGCGCCGAGGCCGACCGCCTGCGCACGGATCTGGCCAAGATGACCCACAACCCCAAGATCCAGCTGAACATCCAGGAGATCAAGCAGCCCGAGCTCGACGCCGCCCTCATCGCCCAGGGCATCGCCGACCAGCTGGCGGGCCGGGTCAGCTTCCGCCGGGCCATGAAGCGGGCCATCCAGACCGTCCAGAAGGCGGGGGCCCAGGGGATCAGGGTGCAGTGCGCCGGCCGCCTCGGCGGCTCGGAGATGTCGCGCCGGGAGTCCTACCGCGAGGGCCGGGTGCCCCTCCACACGCTGCGGGCCGACATCGACTACGGCTTCCGCGAGGCCAAGACGACCTTCGGGCGCATCGGGGTGAAGGTCTGGATCTACAAGGGGGACATCCTCCCGTACCGCACCTCGGCCGAGGACAAGATCTCCAGGGAGGCCGCCATGGCCGTCGGGGAGACGTCGGGCCAGGCCCGTCCCCGCCGGGTCATCTCCGCCGGCGGCGGCCGTCGTCGCCCCGAGCAGGGGGAGCCCGGGGAGGCGACCGAGGCCACCGAGGCAGCCGAGACCGAGGAGGCGGCGCCGGTGGGCGCCACCATCGATCCCGACCTCGAGCGCATCCTGGCCGAGGAGGAGGAGATCGAGCGCCGCACCCGGGACGAGCACCACGAGGCGCCGCACTTCCGCAAGGAGAGTGATTGACGCCATGCTGATGCCGCGCAAGGTCAAGCACCGCAAGCAGCAGCGCGGCCGCCTGACCGGCAACGCCAAGGGCGGCACCGTGGTCGGCTTCGGGGACTACGGCATCCAGGCCCTCGAGCCGGGATGGATCACCGCCCGTCAGATCGAGGCGGCCCGAATCGCCATGACCCGCCACGTGCGCCGCGGCGGCAAGGTGTGGATCCGGGTCTTCCCCGACAAGCCCGTGACCCAGAAGCCGGCCGAGACGCGCATGGGCTCCGGAAAGGGCAACCCCGAGCACTGGGTCGCCGTGGTCAAGCCCGGCCGCATCATGTTCGAGCTGGCCGGCGTCAACGAGGAGCTGGCCCGCTCCGCCATGGAGCGCGCCATCCAGAAGCTGCCGATCAAGGCCCGGTTCGTGGTGCGATCCGAGGAGGTGGAGGTCTGATGGCCTCCCACGTCGAGGAGTACCGGCAGATGGACGAGGAGGAGCTCTACGGCCGCCTCGGTCAGGCCAAGCAGGAGCTGTTCAACCTGCGCTTCCAGCTGGTCACCGGCCGGCTGGACAACTCGTCGCGCCTGGGCCACGTGCGTAGGGACGTGGCCCGGATCATGACCGTGATGCGGGAGCGCGAGATCGCCGCCGCCGAGGCCCTGGCCCCGGCAGGGGCGGCCGCCCCCGAGGCGGTGGCCCCGCGACCCGCCGGCGTTTCCGCCGGGGCCGACCAGGGAGAGGTGAACGATGTCTGATCCGTCGGCGTCCCCGGAGACGCCCGCCCCCGCCGCCGCACGGGCCCCGGCTCCAGCGGCCCGGGCCGCCGCGCCGGCCGGCCGGCCCAACCGCCGCAAGGTGCGTGAGGGGATTGTGGTCTCCAACAAGATGGAGAAGACCGCCATCGTGGCCGTGATCGAGCGGGTGCGGCATCCCCGCTACGACAAGACCGTGCAGCGCACCAAGCGCCTGTACGCCCACGACGAGGTCAACGACGTCCGGGTGGGTGACCGCGTACGGGTCTCCGAGACCCGTCCCCTGTCCAAGCTCAAGCGGTGGCGGATCGTCGAGGTCCTGGAGCGTGCCAAGTGATCCAGCAGGAGTCCCGCCTGCGGGTGGCCGACAACTCCGGGGCCCGTGAGGTGCTCTGCATCAAGGTCCTCGGCGGTTCCCGCCGGCGCTACGCCTCGATCGGGGACGTCTTCGTGGCGACCGTCAAGGAGGCCATCCCGGGCGCGGCCGTGAAGAAGGGCGATGTCGTGAAGTGCGTCGTCGTCCGCACCAAGAAGGAGAAGCGCCGTCCCGACGGCAGCTACATCCGCTTCGACGAGAACGCCGCCGTGCTCATCAACGACCAGCAGCAGCCCCGGGGCACCCGCATCTTCGGCCCGGTGGGACGGGAGCTGCGCGACAAGCGCTTCATGAGGATCGTCTCGCTCGCGCCGGAGGTGCTGTAGCCGTGCGGATCAAGAAGGGTGACCGCGTGCGCGTGCTCCAGGGCAAGGACCGGGGCCGCGAGGGCACGGTGATGCGCGTCCTGCCGAAGCAGGGCCGGGTCATCGTCGACGGGGTCAACCAGGTCAAGCGCCACCAGCGGGCCACCCGCGCCACCATGCAGGGCGGGATCATCGACAAGGACCTGCCGCTGCCCGCCTCGTCGGTGGCGGTGGTGTGCCCGCAGTGCGGACCCACCCGTATCGGCATCCGCATCGACGACCAGGGCATGAAACAGCGGGTGTGCCGCAAGTGCGGGGGTGACCTGTGAGCACCACCGCCCCGGCGCCCGCCACCCGTCCCCGGCTCCGGCAGCGCTACGACGGCGAGGTCCGCGCTGCCCTGCGCTCCCAGCTCGGGCTGGCCAACATCATGCAGGTCCCCCGTCTCGAGAAGATCGTGATCAACATGGGGGTGGGCCGCGCCACCCAGCAGCCGTCGCTCCTCGAGGGGGCGGTCCGGGATCTGGAGGCGATCAGCGGCCAGAAGGCGCTGGTCACGAGGGCCAAGAAGTCGATCGCCGGCTTCAAGCTGCGGGAGAACAACGCCATCGGCGCCAAGGTCACCCTGCGGGGGGACCGGATGTGGGAGTTCCTCGACCGGCTCATCTCGCTGGCCATCCCCCGCATCCGGGACTTCCGGGGCCTGCCCCCGAACGCCTTCGACGGTCGGGGCAACTACACGTTCGGGGTCACCGAGCAGCTGATCTTCCCGGAGATCGACTACGACAAGATCGACACCACCCGGGGCATGGACATCACGATCGTCACCACGGCACGAACCGACGACGAAGGCCGGGCGCTGTTGTCCGCCTTCGGCTTCCCGTTCCGACGCGAAGGGCAATAGCGAGGATATGGCCAAGAAGGCTCTCATCGAGAAGCAGCAGCGCAAGCCGAAGTTCCGCGTCCGCGCCTACACCAGGTGCCGGCGTTGCGGGCGCCCGAAGTCGGTGTACCGCAAGTTCGGCCTGTGCCGGATCTGCCTCCGGGAGCTGGTCCATGCCGGGGAGATCCCCGGTGTCACCAAGGCCAGCTGGTGAGGGGGTGAGGCACTCATGACGATGACCGATCCCCTGGCGGACATGCTCACCCGCCTGCGCAACGCCAACGTGGCCATGAAGGACACCGTGCGCATGCCCAGCTCCAAGCTGAAGGAGGCCCTGGCCGCCATCCTCCAGCGGGAGGGCTACATCGCCGAGTACCACGTCGAGGACTCCCCGGGGCGCCCGGGACGGGTCCTCGAGATATCCATGAAGTACACCCCCGAGCGGGCCCGTACGATCTCGGGTCTGCGCCGGGTCTCCAAGCCGGGGCTCCGCGTGTACAGCAACGCCGACCGCCTGCCCCGGGTCCTCGGAGGGCTGGGCGTGGCGGTGGTGTCGACCAGCAAGGGCCTGATGACCGACCGGGAGGCCCGCCGGCAGAGGATCGGTGGAGAGGTCCTGTGCTTCGTGTGGTGAGCAGGGCCCGGAGGAGCTGACGTGTCACGAATCGGAAGATCACCCATCCCGGTGCCCTCCGGCGTGGAGGTGGCGGTGGCCGACCGCCACGTCACGGTCAAGGGCCCCCAGGGGACCCTCGAGCGCGACCTGCCCGGGGAGATCACCGTCCGCCAGGACGACGGCACCCTCCTCGTGGAGAGGCCCAACGACGAGCGCCACAACCGCGCCCTGCACGGCCTGACCCGCTCGCTCGTCGCCAACATGGTCGCCGGGGTCACCAACGGGTTCACCAAGGAGCTCGAGATCGTCGGGGTCGGCTACCGCGCCACCGCCCGGGGGCCGAACCAGCTCGAGCTGGCCCTCGGGTTCAGCCATCCCGTCACCGTCGACGCCCCCGGCGGCATCAGCTTCGAGGTGCCCGTGCCGACCCGCATCATCGTGCGGGGGATCGACAAGGAGCTCGTCGGCCAGGTGGCGGCCAACATCCGCAAGATCCGCAAGCCCGAGCCCTACAAGGGCAAGGGCGTCCGCTACGCCGGCGAGCGCGTGCTCCGCAAGGCGGGGAAGGCGGCCAAGTGAGCGTCCGCTACGACACCAGCACCCGGGCCGGACTGCGCCGCCGCCGCCACGCCCGGGTGCGCCGCAAGCTGGCCGGGACCGAGCAGCGCCCCCGCCTGGCCGTGTTCCGCTCCAACCGCCACATCGTGGCCCAGGTCATCGACGACAGCACCGGGCGCACCCTGGCGGCGGCGTCGACGCTCGAGTCGGACCTGCGTACCGGCCCGACCGGGAACAAGACGTCCTCCGCCTCGGTCGGCCGCCTGGTGGCGGAGCGGGCCCGGGCGGCCGGCATAACCCGCGTGGTGTTCGACCGCGGCGGGTTCCTCTACCACGGTCGGGTGGCCGCCCTGGCCGACGCGGCCCGCGAAGCCGGATTGGAGTTCTGAGTCACCATGCCCGACGGACAGTTCGAAGAGCGCACCATCAAGGTCAACCGGGTGGCGAAGGTCGTGAAGGGCGGCCGCCGCTTCTCCTTCACCGCCCTCATGGTCGTCGGTGACGGCAACGGCCGGGTGGGCCTCGGCTACGGCAAGGCCAAGGAGGCCGGCCTGGCGGTGCAGAAGGGCATCGAAGAGGCCAAGAAGAACCTCTTCAACGTCCCGCTGGCCGGCTCGACCATCACCCATCCCATCATCGGCGAGAGCGGGGCCGGCCGGGTCCTGTTGAAGCCGGCCGCCCCCGGGACCGGGGTCATCGCCGGCGGCGCCGCCCGGGCCATCCTGGAGATGGCCGGCATCCACGACATCCTCACCAAATCGCTCGGCTCCTCCAACGGGATCAACGTTGCCCACGCCACCATCGCCGGGCTCAAGGCCCTGAAGCGCCCCGACCAGATCGCGGCGATCCGGGGCAAGTCCCCCGAGGAGGTCACGCCCCGCCGGGTCCTGGAGGCGTACCGGGAGCGGGAGCGCGGCGTACACGTGCCGACGGAGGTGGCGTGACCGTGGCCGGTTCCCTGCGGGTCACCCAGGTCCGCTCCGCCATCGGGACCAAGCCCAAGCACCGCGGCACCCTGCGGGCGCTGGGTCTGGGCCGCATAGGCAAGTCCAACGTCCTGCCCGACCGCCCCGAGGTCAGGGGCATGGTGGCCCGGGTGCCCCACCTGGTCCGGGTGGAAGAGGGCGTTCAGGCGAGCGGCGAGGAGTCCAAGTGAAGGTCCACGATCTGAAGCCCGCCGAGGGCGCCACCCGCCCCCGCCGGAGGGTGGGGCGCGGCATCGCCGGCAAGGGGGGCAAGACGGCGGGGCGGGGCATGAAGGGCCAGAAGGCCCGTGACACGGTGAAGCCCGGCTTCGAGGGGGGCCAGCTCCCCCTGACCCAGCGGGTGCCGAAGCTCAAGGGCTTCAAGAACCCGTTCCGGGTCGAGTACAACGTCGTCAACCTCGACGCCCTGGAGCGCCTCGGTGAGGTCGTGATCACCCCCGACAGCCTCCGGGCCGCCGGGCTGGTTCACAAGCACGGCCTGGTGAAGATCCTCGGCCGGGGCCAGCTCAGCCGGCGGGTGAGCGTGGACGCCCACGCCGTGTCCCGCTCGGCCGAGCGGGCCATCACCGAGGCCGGGGGCACCGTCCGGATCCTCCCCCCGCCGTTCGGCCACGGCCGGCCCCCCGCCAAGGGCAACGCCCTAACGAACCGTTAAGAGCGGGCCCCCCGGGCTGCCCGGGCCGGGTAATCTTCTCCGTCCACAGCCGGCCCCGCTCGGGGCCCCGGTTCCGCGGGAGCGCACGTGCTGTCGAGCCTGTCGAACATGTTTCGGGTTCCGGACCTCCGGAACAAGATCCTGTTCACGCTGACGATCATCGCTCTCTACGCGTTCGGGGCCAACATCCCCACCCCCGGGATCGATCTGGCGGCGGTGCAGCGCCTCCAGCAGCAGGCCAAGGCGGCGGGCGTGCTGGGATTCCTCAACCTGTTCTCCGGGGGCGCCCTCACCCGCTTCGCCGTGTTCGGGCTGGGGATCATGCCCTACATCACCAGCTCGATCATCATCCAGCTGCTGGGGGTGGTGATCCCCAAGTTCGAGAAGTGGCGGGACGAGGGGGCCGTCGGCCAGAAGAAGCTCACCCAGGCCACCCGCTATCTGACGGTGGGCCTGGCCCTCATGCAGTCGACGGGGCTGGCCTTCGTGTTCCACAACGGCGGCTCCAGCTTCCTAGGGGGCAACCTCAACGTCGACCTGATCCCCAAGTTCACCGTGCCTCGGGTCCTCCTGATCGTGCTCACCCTGACCGCCGGCACCGCCTTCGTCATGTGGCTGGCCGAGCTCATCACCCAGCGGGGGATCGGTCAGGGGATGTCGATCCTGATCTTCACCAACGTGGTGGCGGGCATGCCGTCGGGGGGGGCCAACATCCGGGCCGAGGGCGGCAACCTCAAGTTCGGGGTGGTGCTCGGCGTCACCATCATCCTGGTGGTGGCCATCGTGTTCGTCGAGCTGGGCCAGCGCCGGATCCCCGTCCAGTTCGCCAAACGGGTGGTGGGCCGACGGATGTACGGCGGCCAGAGCACCTACATACCGCTCAAGGTGAACCAGGCCGGCGTCATCCCGATCATCTTCGCCAGCTCGGTCCTGTACTTCCCGGTGCTCCTGTCCAATGTGATCCCCTGGAAGAGCTTCCAGAACTTCATCAACAACGATCTGGCCCAGCCCACCAGCCTGACCTACATCCTGCTGTACGGCGTGCTGATCATCCTGTTCGCGTTCTTCTACACGGCCATCCAGTTCGACCCCCACCAGCAGGCCGACATCATCCGCAAGCAGGGCGGCTACATCCCGGGCATCCGGCCCGGGCCGCCCACCGAGCGGTACCTGGCGGGAATCCTCAATCGCATCACGATCCCGGGCTCGACCTTCCTGGCCGCGGTGGCCCTCCTGCCCTCGATCATCCTGGCGTTGTGGCACCTCAACACCAGCTATCCGTTCGCCGGTGTGACCCTCCTGATCGCCGTCGGGGTCTCCCTCGAGACCATGCGGCAGATCGACAGCCAGCTCATGATGCGCAACTACGAGGGCTTCTTGCGGTAAGTGGTTCCCGGCGTCAGGTTGGTGATCCTGGGCAAGCAGGGAGCCGGTAAGGGGACGCAGGCGGTACGCCTGGCCCGCCACTACGTGGTCCCGCATGTCTCGACGGGGGACATGCTGCGCGCCGCGGCCAAGTCCGGGACCCCGTTCGGGCTCAAGGCCGCCCTGTACATGGAGCGGGGGGAGCTGATCCCCGACGACATCGTCATCGGGCTGGTCCGCGAGCGTCTCGACCAGCGCGACGCCCAGGGCCGGGGCTACGTGCTGGACGGTTTCCCCCGCACCGTCCACCAGGCCGAGGAGCTGGCCCGGATGCTGCCCGAGGACCAGCAGCCCCTCGTGGTCGACCTCGAGGTCCCGACCGAGGTCGTGCTCCGGCGCCTGGCCGACCGGCGCGTCTGCGGGGACTGCGGCGCCAACTACAGCACCTCGGCCCCGCCCCGGGTGGAGTGGATCTGCGACGTCTGCGGAGGGGAGGTGGTCCAGCGGGAGGACGACACCGAGGAGGCCATCCGCCGGCGCCTGTCCCTCTACGAGGAGCAGACCGCCCCGCTCATCGCCTGGTACGAGCAGCGCCGCCAGCTCATCGCTGTGGACGGCCTGGGCCATCCCGACGAGGTGAGCGCCCGGCTGATCCGGGCCGTCGATCGGAGGCGGGAGACCCCGCTGTAATGGTCCGCACCAGAGACGAGCTGGCCCGGATGCGCCGGGCGGGCCGGGTCGTGGCCGAGATGCACGAGAGGACCAGGGCCGCCATCCGCCCCGGGATCTCCACGGCCGAGCTGGACCAGGTGGCCCGGGAGGTGCTGGAGCGCCGCGGGGCCCGGTCGAACTTCCTCGGCTACCACGGCTTCCCGGCCGTGATCTGCACCTCCCCCAACGACATGATCGTCCACGGCATCCCCGGCTCCTACCGCCTGGCGGATGGGGACATCATCTCGATCGACTGCGGCGCCATCATCGAGGGCTACCACGGGGACGCCGCCTACACCGCCCCCGTGGGGGAGGTGACCCCGGAGGCGGCCCGCCTGCTCGAGGTCACCGAGGCCAGCCTCTGGGCCGCCATCGAGCAGATGCGCCCCACCAACCGCCTCTCCGACATCGGGCACGCCGTCCAGACCGTGGCCGAGGGGGCCGGGTTCTCGGTGGTGAGGGAGTACGTGGGCCACGCCATCGGCACGGCCATGCACGAGGAGCCCCAGGTCCCCAACTACGGGCCGGCCGGGAGGGGCCCCCGGCTCCGCCCCGGGCACGTCTTCGCCGTCGAGCCCATGGTCAACGCAGGTGGACCGGAGACCCGCCAGCTCGAGGACGGCTGGAGCGTGGTGACCGCCGACGGGAGCCTCTCGGCCCACTTCGAGCACACCATCGCCATCACCGACGACGGCCCCGAGGTGCTGACGCTTCCTTGACGCGTTAAACTATTCGCTCGGTCCGACGCGCCCCGTCCCCGGCTTGCCCGGGGCTACCGGTGGGGCGCCGGCCGGCCAGGCCGAGACCACCAGATCCAGAAACATAGCGGTGCCCCGTGTGACAGCGGCGGCACCGTGCGCGGTTGAGGCCGACAAGTCGAGATTCACCCAGGAGAGGACGCTGCCCAAACCCAAAGAGGACGCGATCGTGCTGGAAGGGACGGTCATCGAGCCCCTGCCCAACGCCATGTTCCGCGTCGAGCTGGAGAACGGCCACAAGGTCCTGGCCCACAGCTCCGGCAAGATGCGGATGCACCGGATCCGCATCCTCCCGGGGGACAAGGTCCAGGTCGAGATCACCCCCTACGACCTGACCAGGGGCCGCATCACCTACCGGTACAAGTAGGGGATGGCCACGAGGTGGGAGAGCCATGAAGGTGAGACCGAGCGTCAAGACGATGTGTGAGAAGTGCAAGGTCATCCGCCGGCACGGCCGGGTGATGGTGATCTGCGACAACCCCCGCCACAAGCAGAGGCAGGGTTAGCCGTGGCGCGCATATCCGGAGTCGACATCCCGAGGGAGAAGCGCCTGGAGATCTCCCTCACCTACATCTACGGGATCGGGCGGACCACCTCGAAGCTCGTCTGCAGCCAGACCAGCATCGATCCCGACACCCGGGTCCGGGACCTCACCGACGAGGAGGTGGCCCGCCTCCGCTCCTGGATCGATTCCAACCTCAAGGTCGAGGGTGACCTGCGCCGGGACGTGGCCCAGGACATCAAGCGCAAGATGGAGATCGGCTCCTACCAGGGGCTGCGCCATCGGCGTGGACTGCCCGTCCACGGCCAGCGCACCCACACCAACGCCCGCACCCGCAAGGGCCCGAAGAAGACCGTGGCCGGCAAGAAGAAGGTTCGCAAGCACTGATGCACGCACCGATGGCAGGCAGCAACTGATGGCCAAGCCCAAGCCCGGGGGCCGCCGCCCCCGCCGCCGCGAGCGGAAGAACATCGCCTACGGGGTGGCCCACATCAAGAGCTCGTTCAACAACACGATCGTGTCGATCACCGACCCCGAGGGCAACGTCCTGGCCTGGGCCTCGGCCGGCAACGTCGGCTTCAAGGGCTCCCGGAAGTCCACGCCCTTCGCCGCCCAGCTGGCCGCCGAGGCCTGCGCCCGGCGGGCCATGGAGCACGGCGTGCGCAAGGTCGACGTGCTGGTGAAGGGCCCCGGCTCGGGCCGGGAGACCGCCATCCGCTCCCTCCAGAACTCCGGCATCGAGGTGTCCGGGATCAAAGACGTCACCCCGATCCCGCACAACGGCTGCCGGCCCAAGAAGCGGCGGAGGGTCTAGCGATGGCTCGTTACACAGGCCCTGTCTGCCGGCTGTGCCGGCGGGAGAAGATGAAGCTGTACCTGAAGGGTGCCAAGTGCGACTCGATGAAGTGCCCGATCGAGCGCCGGCCCTACCCGCCCGGGGAGCACGGCCGGGACCGCATGCGCCAGGGCTCCGAGTACCTGGTCCAGCTCCGGGAGAAGCAGAAGGCCCGCCGGATATACGGCCTGCTCGAGAAGCAGTTCGCCAACCTCTACGTGGAGGCGTCCCGCCAGTCCGGCATCACCGGCGAGAACCTGCTCCGGATGCTCGAGCTGCGCCTCGACAACGTGGCCTTCCGGGCCGGTTGGGGATCGAGCCGCAACCAGGCCCGCCAGTTCGTGCGCCACGGCCTGGTCGAGGTGAACGGCCGCCGCGTGACCATCCCCAGCTACCGGGTGCGCCAGGGGGACGTGGTGACCCTCAGGAACCGGGCCCACGAGATGATCCTGATCCGCCACAACATGGACACCCTCGACCGTCAGGTCCCTCCGTGGCTGGAGGCCTCCGAGGGCGGTCTCGGCGTCACCGTCCGCACCCTGCCCCTCCGCGAGCACATCGACGCCCCCCTCCGTGAGCAGCTGATCGTCGAGCTGTACTCCAAGTAGTCCTGCAGCACCCCTCCCGCGGCCGCCGGGGCCGCGGGACCTATCCGCAAGGAACCACCGATGCTCATCATCCAACGCCCGACCGTCGAGCCGGTAGACGAGGAGATCGGCAACCGGCAGCGGTTCGCCATCAGCCCCCTCGAGCCCGGCTTCGGCCACACGCTCGGCAACTCGCTGCGCCGCACGCTCCTGTCGTCGATCCCCGGCGCCGCCGTGACCCAGCTCCGCTTCGACGACGCCCTCCACGAGTTCACCACCCTTCCGGGGGTGAAGGAGGACGTCACCGACCTCATCCTCAATCTCAAGGACCTGGTGCTGAGTGTCGAGTCCGACGACCCGGTCACCGTCCGGTTGGACGTGCGGGGCCCGGCCACTGTCAGCGCCCGGGACATCCAGCTGCCGTCGAATGTCGAGGTCCTGAACCCCGACCTGCACATCGCCACGCTCAACAACAAGGGTCGTCTGGCGGTCGACATCACCGTCGAGCGGGGGCGGGGGTACGTCTCGGCGGACCGGAACAAGCGCTCGTCGGTGATCGGCGTCATCCCGGTCGACTCGATCTTCTCCCCCGTGCGCCGGGTGGCGTTCACGGTCGAGCCCACCCGCGTCGAGCAGTCCACCAACTACGACCGGCTGGTCCTCGACATCGAGACCGACGGCTCGATCTCGCCGCGGGAGGCCCTGGCCTCGGCGGGGGACACCCTGCGTTCGCTGGCCGGCCTGGTGGCGGACATGAGCGAGAACCCCCAGGGCCTCGAGCTCGGGGACGTCGGGTCGATCTCGAGCGGCTCTCCCGACCTCGACCTGCTCATCGAGGATCTCGACCTCTCCGAGCGGCCCCGCAACTGCCTGAAGCGGGCCCAGATCAACACGGTCGGAGAGCTGGTGGAGCGCACCGAGGAGGACCTGCTGGCCATCACCAACTTCGGCCAGAAGTCGCTCGACGAGGTACTTCAGAAGCTGGACGAGCGGGGTCTGGCCCTGCGCAACAAGGACGGCTGAGCCGTGCCCGCCACACCGAAGAAGGGGCCCCGCTTCGGCGGTGACGCCGCCCACCAGAAGGCGATGATGGGCAACCTGGTGGCGTCGCTGATCGCCGCCGAGACGCTGGTGACGACCGAGGCCAAGGCCAAGGCGCTGCGCCCCGTCATGGAGAAGATGATCACCAAGGCGCGCAAGGGCGGCGTGCACAACCATCGCCAGGTGGTCTCGTTCATCCGGGACAAGGACATGGCCCACAAGCTGTTCGAGGACATCGGCCCCCGCTATGTCGACCGCCCGGGCGGCTACACCCGCATCCTCAAGCTCGGCCCCCGGCACGGGGACAACGCGCCCATGGCGCGCATCGAGCTGGTTTGACGCTCTTCGATCCCGAGGCCGGCGCCGCCCCGCCAGCCCCGGGGTCGGGCGCAGCCGCCCCGGGCCCCGGGCCCCGGCGGCCGGTGCCCCTGGCTCCGGGTGCCGTTCGCATCCGGATGACCGTGGCGTACGACGGAACGGACTTCCACGGCTTCGCCCTCCAGCCCGGTGTGGCCACGGTCGCGGGAGCGCTGACCCAGGCGCTGCACACCGCCGTCGGCCACCCCGTCGATCTCGTGTGCGCCGGGCGCACCGACGCGGGCGTCCACGCCATGGGCCAGATCGTCCACTTCGACGTCTCTGCCGAGAGGGCCCGCCCGCCGCTGGCCGCCCTCCTCCAGGGCGAAGCTCCCCCCTCCCTCCAACCCCTCCGCCGTGCCCTCAACCGCATGCTCGGCCCCCGGATCGTCGTCCGGGATGCCGATCTGGCGGCCCCCGGCTTCGACGCCCGCCGCTCCGCCCGCTGGCGCCGTTACCGCTACACGGTGCTCAACCGCCCCGATCCCGACCCCTTCCTGGCCCGCACCGCCTGGCACGTCGACGAGCCGCTCGACCTGCGGGCCATGCAGCTGTCGTGCGACGCCATCTACGGGGAGCACGACTTCTCCGCCTTCTGCCGGCAGCGCCCCGACGGTGCGGGCAGCACCGTGCGCCGGGTGCTCGAGGCCGAGTGGTGCGACGCCTGGGCGGCCCGAGGGGGGCGGCCGTCGTCGGGCCGGGTGCCGGAGCCGCCCGCCCCCGAGCTCCTCGCGTTCGACATCCGCGCCAGCGCCTTCTGCCACCAGATGGTGCGGTCCCTCGTCGGCACCATGGTCGACGTCGGGAGGGGGCGCCTCAAGGCGGGGGACATGAGCGCCATCCTCCGCTCCGGCAGCCGGGCCGAGGCCGGGGTGGTGGCCCCACCGCGCGGCCTCTGCCTGATCGAAGTGGGGTATTGACTCATGGCGGCGGGCACCCGGGTCCTGCGGACCACGCCCGCCGCTGCCGGCGGGGACCCCAGCCCCGCCGGCCCGGACACCTGCCCTCAACTCCTCTCGATCCGGAAGCCCCGGTCGCGCAGGTCGGCCACCGTCTGGTCCCGGTGGGCCGGGTCCCGGGTCTCGACGGTCACCAGGACCTCGACCTCGTCGGGGGCGGCCGTCGTTCCGCCCGAGCGGTGGTGGGCCACGTCGAGGACGTTGAGGCCGAGGTCGGCCAGCGCCGCCGCCAGCCCGGCCAGGGCGCCGGGGTGGTCGCGGAGTAGGACGCGCAGCCGCAGGTAGCGCCCGGCCGCCGTGAGGCCGTGTTCGACCAGCCGGGTGAGCAGCAGCGGGTCGACGTTGCCGCCGGACAGGACCACGACCACCGGGCCCCGACCCGCCGGCAACCGCCCGCCCAGGACCGCCGCCAGCCCGGCCGCCCCGGCCGGCTCGACCAGCCACTTGGCCCGCTCGAGCAGCAGCAGCATGGCCCGGCTGATCTCCTCGTCCGACACGGTCACGACGTCGTCGACGTAGGCGCGGACGTGGTCCAGGGTGAGCGGGGACACCTCGCGTACCGCGATCCCGTCGGCGATCGTCGCCACCGCCTCGAGTCGGACGGGGCGCCCGGCGGCCAGGGCCGCCCGCATCGAGGCCGCCCCCTCCGCCTCCACGCCGACGACCTTCACGCCCGGGGCCCATCGGGCCAGGGCCGCCGCCGTGCCGCCCACCAGCCCGCCGCCCCCCACCGGGACCACGACCGTGGCCCCGTCCGGGGCCTCCCGGGCCAGCTCCCATCCGACGGTGGCCTGCCCCGCCACCACGTCGGGATCGTCGAAGGGAGGGACGTAGACCGAACCGGCCTCCTCCGCGAAGCGGCGGGCCAGCTCGATGCAGTCGTCCACCCCGCCTCCCTCGAGGCGGACCTCGGCCCCGTAGCCCCGCGTGGCCTCCACCTTGGGCAGGGCGGCGTTGACCGGCATGAAGATCGTGGCGTCGAGGCCGTTCAGCCGGGCGGCCAGGGCCACTCCCTGGGCGTGGTTGCCGGCCGAGGCGGCCACGACCCGGGCGCCGGCGGGCAGCCGGGCTATGCGGTTGTAGGCCCCCCGGATCTTGAACGAACCGGTTCGCTGCAGGTGCTCGGGCTTGAACAGGACGGGCCGGCCCGCCAGCCGGGAGATCGTCTCGCTGGGCGTCAGCGGGGTGGCCCGCACGACTCCCTCGAGGCGCTCGACGGCCCCTTCGACCTCCCGCGGGCCGATCATCGGGCGGGGGGGTCCGGGCGCACCATTTGAGCGTAGGGCCCCGGCGTCATATCCTCTTGGGTCGGCCTTCCGCCGGTCTCCGGCCCGGAAGCGTCGGTGGCCCCGCCCGCCTACCACGGGCTCGGGCCGCAGCTGCAGATCCCTTTCCGCAACACAAACAGGACCGGTCCGTGCCCACGTTCTCCCCGAAGCCTTCCGACATCCACCGTGCCTGGCACGTCGTCGACGCCGACGGCCTGGTGCTGGGGCGCCTGGCTACCGAGGTGGCGTCGATACTGCGGGGCAAGCGCAACCCGATGTTCGCCCCCCACATGGACATGGGGGACCACGTCGTGGTCGTGAACGCCTCCAAGGTCGTGCTGACGTCGGACAAGGCCGAGAAGAAGCTCGCCTACCGCCACAGCGGCTACCCGGGCGGGCTGCGCACCCGGACCTACGCCGACCTGCTGGCCACCCGGCCCGAGGAGGTCGTGCGCAAGGCGGTCAAGGGGATGCTGCCCCGGGGCCCGCTGGGCGCCCACATGCTGCGCAAGCTGAAGGTCTACGCCGGCCCCGACCACCCGCACGCCGCCCAGCAGCCGGCGCCGCTCGAGATTGCCGGCGCCCGCCGGGAGGGACGCTGATGCCGAGACCGCTGACCCAGACGACCGGCCGCCGGAAGGCCGCCGTGGCCCGGGTGCGCCTGCGCCCCTTCCAGGAGGGGACCGAGGCCGAGGCCGCCGCGCCCTCCGAGGCGGAGGCCCCCGCTTCCCCTCCCCCCACCGCTCCCGCCCCCACCGCTCCCGCCCCCTCCGCCCCCGCCCCCTCCGCTCCCGCCCCCTCCGCTCCCGCCCCCTCCGCCCCGGCGGCCGGTGCCCCCGGCACCGCCCCGGCTCCGGGTGGCGCCGACGGCGTGTCGGCCGGTGAGGCGGCGGCGGAGGCGGCCGGCCAGGCCCGGGTGGTCATCAACGGCCGCCCCATCGAGCGGTACTTCCCGTCCGCCACCCACCGCATGGTCGTGACCGAGCCGCTGCGTCTCACCGACACGGCCGGGCGCTACCTCGTCGAGGCGTCTATCGACGGTGGCGGCGTCTCCGGGCAGGCCGGGGCGCTGCGCCTCGGGATAGCCCGGGCCCTGGCCGAGGTCGACCCGGACCTCCGGGTGCCGCTGAAGCGGGCCGGGCTGCTGACGCGGGACGCCCGGGAGAAGGAGTCCAAGAAGTACGGGCTCAAGAAGGCCCGCAAGGCCCCCCAGTACTCCAAGCGCTAGGAGGGGGCGCCGTGCGCCTCACCTTCGGCACCGACGGGGTCCGCGGCGTCGCCAACTCCGAGCTCTCGGCCGAGCTGGTCCTGGCCCTGGGCCGGGCCGCCGCCCGGGTCCTCGGGCGGGACGGGTTCGTGGTGGGCCGGGACACCCGGATCTCGGGGCCGCTCCTCGTGTCGGCCCTGGCGGCCGGACTCGCGGCCGAGGGCGCCGACGTGACCGACCTCGGTGTCCTGCCCACCCCGGGCGTGGCGGTGGTGGCCGCTGAGCGGGCTCTCCCGGCCGCGGTGGTGTCGGCCTCGCACAATCCCTTCGCCGACAACGGCATCAAGCTGTTCGCCCGGGGCGGGACCAAGCTCGACGACGACGTCGAGCGGCGCATCGAGGCCGAGCTCGGGGCGGTCCTGGCCGGACCGGCGGGAGCCCACGAGGCGCCGTCCGGGGACGCCGTCGGGCGCATCACCGGGGACACCGGCGCCGGTTCCCGCTACCTCGACCGGCTGCGGGAGGGGCTGGCCGGGCGCACGCTCGGCGGGCTGCGGGTCGTCGTCGACTGCGCCAACGGAGCGGCCAGCGCCCTGGCGCCCCCGCTTCTCGAGTCTCTCGGGGCCGAGCTCACCGTTCTCAGCGCCGAGCCCGACGGGATCAACATCAACGCCGGCTGCGGGTCGACCCACCCCCAGGCCCTGCAGGAGGCGGTCGTAAGGACCGGCGCCGACGTCGGGCTGGCGCTCGACGGGGACGCCGACCGGGTCGTGGCCGTCGACGAGCGGGGGTGCCTCGTCGACGGGGACCATCTGATGGCCATGTGCGCCCTGGACCTGCGGGGGCGGGGCCTGCTGGCGGGCAACACGGTGGCGGTGACCGTGATGAGCAACCTCGGCTTCCGCCTGGCCATGGAGGAGGCCGGTGTGGCCGTGCACGAGACCCCGGTCGGGGACCGTCACGTGCTGGCCGCCATGGAGGCCCACGGCTGGGTGCTGGGGGGCGAGCAGTCCGGCCACATCATCTTCCGCCATCTCGCCTCCACCGGGGACGGCATGCTGACGGGCCTGCAGGTCCTGGACCTCATGCGGCGGACCGGGCGCACCCTGGGTGATCTGGCCGCCACGGCCATGACCCGGATGCCCCAGGAGCTGCGCAGCGTGCGGGTGGCCGACCTGGCCGGGCTGGGCGAGGCCCCGTCTGTCTGGGACGCCGTGGCCGAGACGGAGCGGTCCCTCGGCCACCGGGGCCGGGTGGTCCTGCGGGCCAGCGGGACCGAGCCGGTGGTGCGGGTGATGGTGGAGGCCGACGACCCGGGTACGGCCGCCGCCGCGGTCGACCGGCTCTGCCAGGTCGTCGAGGAGGCCCTGGGGCCGGCCTGACCGAGCGGGGCGGGGCCGGGCGTAGCCTGGTTCACCATGTGCGGGATCATCGGGGTCACCGGCTGCACCGACGCGCTGCCGATCATCATGGAGGGCCTGGCCCGCCTCGAGTACCGGGGTTACGACTCAGCGGGAGTGGCCCTCCAGGCCGACGGCCAGGTCTGGGTGCGGAGACGGGCCGGGAAGCTCTCGGAGCTGGCCGGCGCCGTCGGCGACGCCCCGGCCGGGACCCCCGCCGGCATCGGCCACACCCGCTGGGCCACCCACGGGCGCCCCGACGACCACAACGCCCATCCCCACCGGGACTGCTCCGGCCGCCTGGCGCTGGTCCACAACGGGATCATCGAGAACCACCTGGCCCTGCGGGCCGAGCTGGAGGCCGGTGGGCACTCGGTCGTCTCGGACACCGACACCGAGATGCTGGCCCACCTCATCGAGTCGTACGCGGCCACGGGCATCGGGCTGGTGGAGGCGGTGCGCGCCACCATGGCCCGGGTCGACGGGGCCTTCGCCCTGGCGGTGGTCCATGCCGACGAGCCCGACCTGATCGTGGCCGCCCGCCGGGTCAGCCCGCTGATCGTGGGCCAGACCCCGGAGATGGGCCTGGTGGGCTCGGACATCCCGGCCGTGCTCGGCCAGACGCGCGAGATCTACGCGATCGACGACGACCAGGTGGCCGAGGTGCGTCCGGGCCGCATCCGGGTGACCGCCCTCGACGGAAGCGATGTGACGGCCCGGCGCCTGCAGGTCGACTGGGACCTCGAGCAGGCGGAGAAGGGCGGCTATGCCGACTTCATGCTCAAGGAGATCCACGAGCAGCCCCGCGCCGTGACCGACACGCTCGTGGGGCGCCTGCAGCCCGACGGCACGCTGCGCCTCGACGAGAGCCGGCTCACCGACGACGACCTGCGCAAGATCGACAAGGTCTTCGTGGTCGGCTGCGGTACCAGCTACTACGCCGGACTGGCGGCCAAGTACGCCATCGAGCACTGGGCCCGTCTGCCGGTCGAGATCGACATCGCCAGCGAGTTCCGCTACCGGGATCCCGTGCTCGACGCCAACACTCTGGTCGTCGGCGTGAGCCAGTCGGGGGAGACCGTCGACACCATGCAGGCCATGCGCCACGCCCGCCTCGGCAAGGCCAAGGTCCTGGTGATCACCAACGTGGTCGACTCGTCGATGGCGCGGGAGGCCGACGCCGTGCTGTACACCCGCGCCGGTCCCGAGATCGGGGTGGCCGCCACCAAGACCCATCTGGCCCAGCTGGTGGTGATGCAGGTGCTGGCGCTGTACCTCAGCCAGCTGCGCGGGACCCTCTATCCCGAGGAGGTGGCCCGCCTCGTCGAGGAGCTCAAGCAGCTCCCGGATCGCGTCGAGGCCGCCCTCGAGTGCGCGGCCGACGTCGAGAAGGTGGCCGGCGCCTGCACGGAGGTTCGCGACTTCTTCTTCGTGGGCCGCCATGTCGGCTATCCGGTGGCGCTCGAGGGAGCGCTCAAGCTCAAGGAGATCGCCTACCTGCGCGCCGAGGGCTATCCGGCCGGGGAGCTCAAGCACGGGCCTATCGCCCTCATCGAGCCGGGAACGGTCGCGGTGGGCGTGGCGACGCGCGGGCACCTGCTCGACAAGATGCTCTCGAACATCGCCGAGATCCGGGCCCGGGGAGCCACGGTCGTGCTCGTGGTGAACGAGGGGGACGAGGCCACCGCCGCCCAGGCCGACCATGCATTGGTGGTGCCCGAGACCCACGAGCTGTTCGCCCCGGTGGTGGCCGTGGTCCCGCTGCAGCTGTTCGCCTACCACCTGGCCAAGATGCGCGGCACCGACGTCGACCGCCCCCGCAACCTGGCCAAGACCGTCACGGTCGAGTGACCGGCCCGATCGTCCAGATCGGGATCGACGTGGCCGAGGTGCCGCGCTTCCGCACCGTCCTGGCCCGCCGCCCCCGCCTGGCGGAGCGCGTCTTCACCGACGCCGAGCGGGCCTACGCGATGCGCAAGCGGGACCCGACCGAGCGGTTCGCGGCGCGCTTCGCCGCCAAGGAGGCGGTGATGAAGGCCCTGGGCGTGGGACTCGGCCGGTTCCCGTTCCGCGACGTCGAGGTGGTGCGGGCGCGCAGCGGGGCGCCCGGGCTCCTGCTGCACGGCAAGGCCGCCGCCCTGGCCGAGGAGCGGGGCGTGGTCGAGTGGCGGATCTCGCTCACCCACAGCGAGCTCATCGCCGCGGCCATAGTCGTGGCGCTCGGCACGCCGTAGGCACAGTCGTGGCGCTCGGCACGCCATAGGCACAGTCGTGGCCCTGGGGGCGCCCGGCCCGTAGCGTTGGGCGTGGTGCAGCCCGTGGTGACCGTCGAGGAGATGCGCGCCATCGACGCCGCCGCCCAGCGCCACATCCCGGTCGAGACCCTGATCGAGAGGGCGGGGGCCGCCGCCGCCCATGCCGCCCTCGCGATGCTCGGCGGCGCCTACGGCAGGCGGGTCGTGGTGGTGGCCGGCAAGGGCCACAACGGGGACGACGGCCGGGTGGCGGCCCGGCACCTGCGGGCGCGGGGAGCCAGGGTGGAGGTGATCGACGTGGCCTCGGCGCCGCTGACGCTGCCCCCCGCCGATCTCGTGGTCGACGCCGCGTTCGGCACCGGCTTCCGGGGCCAGTACGACGCCCCCCGCACCGACGCCCCCGTGCTGGCCGTCGACATTCCCTCCGGCGTGGGCGGGGACACGGGAGAGGCCGGGGCCGGGGCGGTACGCGCCGCCGCCACGATCACGTTCGCGGCGTGGAAGCCGGGTCTGCTGCTGGGGGACGGGCCCGAGCGGGCCGGGCGGGTGCGGGTGGCGGACATCGGCCTCGACTGCTCAGGGGCCCGGGCCGGCCTGGTCGGCCCCGACGACGTGGCGGGCCGGCTCCCCCGGCGCTCCCGCGAGTGGCACAAGTGGAAGACGGCGGTCGGGGTGGTGGCGGGGGCGCCGGGGATGATGGGGGCGGCGGGATTCTGCGCCAGAGGGGCCCTGCGCGCCGGCGCCGGCATGGTGCGTCTCGGCGTGCCGGGTGCCGGGCCTGCCGACCTCCCCTCCTCCGAGGCGGTGGCGGCCGGACTCCCCGCCGAGGGCTGGGGCCCGGCCGCGGCGGAGTGGGTGCAGCGCTGCGGGGCCGTCGTGGTCGGTCCCGGCCTGGGCCGGGCCCCGGGAACCGTGGAGGCGGTCCGGTCCCTTGTGGCCGCCGCCCCCGTCCCGGTGCTGGTCGACGCCGACGGGCTCCACGCCCTCGGTGGGAGCGCCGGGACCGTGCTGCGCGCCCG
>DASSEU010000043.1:0-38587 GCA_035695125.1 Acidimicrobiales bacterium | reverse complement strand
GTCGTTCGGGTCCGTCGCCATCCGGAACACGAACGAGCGGTCGATCTTGACCTCCTGCACCGGGAGGCGCTGCAGGTAGGACAGCGAGGAGTAACCGGTGCCGAAGTCGTCCACCGACAGCTTGACGCCGATGGTCGAGAGCCGTTCCAGCACCTTGATCGTGCGCGACGGGTCGGCCATGACGCCGGACTCGGTGATCTCCAGGGTCAGCAGCTCCGGGCGCACGCCGGCCTCGGCCAGCAGGGACTCGATGTCGGAGGGCAGCTCGGAGTCGAGCAGGCTGCGCACAGCCAGGTTGACCGAGACACCGATGTGGTGGCCGGCGTCGTTCCACTCCCGGCACTGGGCCAGGGACACCCGCAGGACGTGGGTGGTGAGCGGGGAGATGAGGCCGCTGTGCTCGGCCATCGGGATGAACTCGTCAGGACCGAGCAGGCCGTGCTCGGGATGGCGCCACCGCACGAGGGCCTCCGTGCCGGTAACCACTCCGTCGGACAGCCGTGCCTTGGGCTGGTGGTAGACGAGGAGCTCGCCGCGCTCGACGAAGTGGCGCAGCTCGGCCGCCAGGGCCAGGCGCTTCGGGCTGTAGTTGTCCCGCTCGGGCGAGTAGAGCGCGACCGCGTCCCGCCCCGCCTTGGCCTCGTACATGGCCACGTCGGCACGCTGAAGCAGCGTGGCGGCATCGTCACCGTGCTCGGGGCAGATGGCGATGCCGATGCTGACCCCGACGTCGAGCGACAGCTCGTCGACCGTGAACGGGCGGCGCAGGGCTTCGGCTATGCGCAGGGCCGTGTTGGTGGCTTCTTCGAGCGAGCCCAGGTCGGGGAGCAGTACGGCAAACTCGTCGCCTCCGAGGCGGGCCACGGTGTCACGCCGGCGCAGCACCTGGGTGAGGCGCACGGCCACCTCGCGGAGAAGGAGATCCCCGTTGTGGTGGCCGAGGGTGTCGTTGACCTCCTTGAAGCGGTCGAGGTCCATCAGCATCACCGCCGCCGTCCGCTCCTCGTGGCCCTGAGCGGCAGGACGGGTGGCTTCGGCCACCCGCTGGATGAACAGGGAGCGGTTGGGAAGGCCGGTGAGCGGGTCGTGCAGCGCCTCGTGGCGCCGCTCGTCGGCCTCGCGACGCAGCTGCTCGACCAGCCGCCCGTTCTCGAAGGCCACGCTGGCGTGGTTGGCCAGAGTGGCGAAGAGCTGGAGGTCCTCGTCGTCGAAGGTGCTGACCTCACCGAGGCGGTCGGCCACCATGATGATGCCGACGACCCCGTCCTCGGCACGCAGCGGTGCGGCTATGCAGTCCCTCACCTGCAGCTTCTCGAGGTAGTCGAGCCTCCGCCGGTCCCTCGTGGTGCGGGCGATGACGACGGGACGGCCGTACTCCACCACCTCCCGCCAGACCCACTGGTCCTCGAGGCCGGTACCGCGCTCGGTGAGGAGCTCCCCGGGCAGCGGGGCGTCCGGCGGGAGGACGGAGCGGTCGCTGGGCTCCTCGTTGCGCAGCCGGTGGCCGGCGGCTCCGGTGGCGCGGTCGACGAGGACCACCTCGGCCCGGGCCGCCCGCAGCAGCTTCCGGGCCTCGGCCAGCACCTCGTCCATCACCGCCTCGGCGCGCACCGACGCCCCGACCATGCGGGTGAAGTCGTACAGCAGCTGGAGGCTCGAGTAGCGCTGGGACAGGGCGGCGTAGCCGCGGTAGCCGAGCGCGACCATCATCGCCACCAGGGCGAACAGCGTCATGGCCCAGGGGCTCACCCACAGGATGACGGCGGCCAGGATCGACAGGCTGATGTTGGCGCAGGCGGTGACGCCTCCGGTCATCATCACCGAGGTGAGCTTGGCCTGGCCCCCGTGCCAGCGGATGGCGGCGGTGACCGCCGCCATGCTGATGAGGTCGGCGGTGAGGACCCCGACCACGACCGCCACCCAGCTGCTCGGCTGCAGCGGAGACTCCCCGGGGGAGAGGAGGTGGAAGACCAGCACCGCCACCGACACCTCGCCCATGTGCATGGCGAGGTTGAACGTCAGCTTGAGCAGGGCCTGACGGCGGGCGATCGTGAGGTAGAGCAGTTCCCCCAGCACCCGGCCGAGGACGATGGCCCAAGGGGACGCGAAGAAGAAGCCGATGACGAGCGGCAGCTCACTCAGGCTGAACGAATGGGCCTCGTCCCTGATCTCGAGGTGGAAGATCAGCGCCTCGGTGAGCATGAACGCCGGCACGAAGGCCCACCACGGAACGGTGAGGGGCGGGTTCAGGGGCGTCCGGTTGGCCGAGACCCCTACCAGTGCCAGGACTCCGATGGCGACGAGGGCCACCGAGAGGGCCACGACGCGCGCGCGGGGGGATCCCCACTGGCGGAGCCCTCGTGGTGTCATGTTCCTCGTCCCGATAGCCATGTGTGCCCGAGCGCATGGCGCGCGTCGAGCGCTTGCGTGTCGACTTCATCGGCACACGGCGACCGCCGACTTGAGAGAACCGGTCGGCTGAGGTGGGAGGGCGGATTGCCCCGATTTGTCCCTTACTGCACCCCGAGCAGGTCGATCACGAACACCAGGGTCTCGTTGGGCTGGATGGTCGGGGGCTGGCCCTGGGGGCCGTAGCCCAGGTTCGGCGGGATGACGACCTCGCGCCGGCCGCCGACCTTCATGCCGATGATGGCGTCCTTGAACCCCTCGATGACCCCCGACAGGGGGAAGGAGGCGGGCTGGCCCCGGGACCAGGACGAGTCGAAGACCTTCCCGTCGGCGTAGTTGGCGCCGACGTACTGGACCTTGACGGTCATGCCGTCGGCGGCGGCCGCTCCCGTCCCGACCACGAGGTCCTCCGCCTGGAGCGTGGTCGGCGCCGGCGGGCTCCCGGCCGCGGGCGCCGGGGCGGCGCTCATGTTCTTGGCGTTGCTGACGGCCGGCAGGCCGCTGGTGACGAGGGTGATGGCTGTCGTGGCCGGGGTCCCCCCGCTGGTCGAAGTGGCGCCGGCGGTGGTGGTGGTCGAGCCCGCCGAGCCCGCCGAGGCCGACCCGCTGCTCCCGCAGCCGGCCGCCAGCGTCCCCAGCGCCACCACCCCGAGGGCCGTGCGGGTCAGTTTCCTCATGCCTGCACCAGCATCACCGCGTTGCCCTCCGGGTCGGTGATGGATGCCAGGGTGGGGGTGTTGGGCAGGTCGAAGGGCTCGGCCACGACTGTTCCTCCCAGCTCGGCGGCCCGGGCCAGCGACTCGCGCAGATCCCGGACCTGGACGTACAGGGTCACCCCGCTCCGTTCGCTCGGCATGAGGTGGCCGGCGGGGCCGGGCTCGGGGCCGCCGATACCGGCCGGGATCTCCATGATCGGCCCGGAGCCGATACGCCAGTTGAACATCCGGCCGTAGAACTCCCGCAGCCGCTCGGGGTCCCGGGCGTCGATCTGCCAGTGGACGACGGGACGGGGCCAGTCGGCCGCCCTGGCGCCCGGCGCCTGGGCGTCCGGTGTCTTGGTGTCGGGTGACATCGCCGGGACGATAGGCGGTAGGCGGTGAAGACTGGCCCGATGGTTGTCGAGACCCTGACCTTCCGCCTGGTGACCGGCGCCGACGAGCACGAGTTCGTCGCCGCCGACCGGGCGGTCCAGACCGAGCTGATCCCGAACCAGGAGGGCTTCGCCCGGCGCACGACGGCGCGCGGCCCCGACGGCGAGTGGATCGTGGTGACCCTGTGGTGGGCCCCGGAGCAGGCCGAGGCCTACCACGGGCTGACCAGAGAGTCACCGGTGGCCCAGCGGTTCATCTCGTTCGCCGCGCCCGACAGCCTCCGTTGGGCCCGCTACCTCACCCTGGACTGACGGGCCCGGGCCGGGCTCCGGGTCCTCGAGGGGGCCGCGCGTCGGTCAGTTGAACCGGCTGCGCTCGGTCAAGGCCGGGTCGGGCAGGAGCAGCTGCAGCCGCAGCACCCACGCCAGGTTGGCGCCGTCACCGGCCGTCGCGTACGTGTTGCGCAGGTTGGCGAGGATGCGGCCCACGATCTGGCGGTTGGTGACCGGCGCCAGGTAGTCGGGGCGGAAGGGCACCCCGGGGTCGGCGATCTTGCGGAACAGTGCCTCGCACCCCGCTGCGTCGAGCAGCTCACCGCCGGCGAAGGGGTCCACGAACCACGCCGGCTCCCCGGTGTGGCGCAGAAGGAAGTGGCCGGGCATCCCGATCCCCGCCATCGGCACCCCGGCGCGGCGCGCCACTTCGATGCCGACGACGGCGAGCGTGATGGGCATTCCGCGCCGGCGCGCCAGGACCCGGTCGAGGAGGGAGTTCTCGGCGGCGTGGTAGTCCTCGGCGTCTCCCGCGAAGCCGGACTCGGTGAACAACCGGGCGTGCCAGGCCGCGAACGAGTCGATCCCCTCGGCCAGCCGGTCGAGCGTACCGAGGGCGGTTCCGACGTCGAGCCCGGGCCGGGCGTGGGCCGACACGAGCAGACAGGCCTCGTCGAGGTGCAGGGCGTCGTCCCGGCCCCAGACGAGTCGGGCGAATAGCGAGGTCGGATCCGGCTGCTGTTCGGACACGGCTCAGCGGCTCACGGCCACGACCGGAGCTGCCCCCGCCGGTCCGGCTCCCCGGAACACGGCGCCGCCGAACGTGAAGACCCCGCCATCCGAGCCGGCGAGCCAGTACCCGGCGTGGTCCCGGGTGGGGGTGATGGCCACGACAGCTCCGGACAGGCGCCGTCCACCCATGGAGCCGAGATAGGCGGCGCGGCCGTAGGTGAACACCCCTCCGCCCGACGCCACGAGCCAGTAGCCGTGACCGTCGGCGGTCGGAGCCATCCCCACGACGGGGGTGGCCAACCGCCCCGCCAGCGGCGCGGCCACGGGGGTGGCCGTGTACGCCGAGCCCTCGAACTGGGCGTCCCCGAAGCTGAACACGCCGCCGTCGGCGCCGACGAGCCAGTAGCCGCCACCGTCGGGAGTGGTGGCCATGCCGACGATGGGACCGTTGAGAGGCCTGCCGGCCGCCGAGCCATGGAACCCGGCGTCCCCGAAGCTGAATACCCCGCCCGCCGAGGTCGCCAGCCAGTACCCGCCTCCGTCGGGAGTGGCGGCCATTGCCACGACCGGGCGGCCGGGTGGGCGGGACAGCGAGCCGAGGGCCGCCGCTTTCCCGAAGTCGAAGACGGTGCCGTCGGCGGCCGCCAACCAGTAGCCGTCCCCATCGGGCGTGGTGGCCATGGCGACCTCCCGCGGGGGGGTCGGCGGGGGCGCCGGCGGCACGACGACCGGAGCGATGACCGGGGCCGACCCCACGCTGCACTCGGTCCCGAAGCCGGACACCCTGCCCGTGGCGGAGACGAGGCGGTAGCCGGCTTCGCTGATCGGAAGCGAGCGGGAGAAGAACCCGGCCACCTGCGCGTTCTGCGCGACCCGGTGGGGATCGCTTCCGTCGAGGTTCACGACCCATACGTCCTCGGGCGGCTGCGGGCCGGCCCCGGCCTGCTGGTTGTAGGCCAGCATGGTCCCGTCAGGAGACCACAGAGGGCCACCCGACCCGATCGTGTGAGAGGCGGTCACGGGATGGGCGCCGGTGCCGTCGGCGTTGACCACCCAGACGTCGATACCGGACGGCCCCGAGCGCTGGAACGCGATCCGCGAGCCATCCGGGGACCAGGCCGGGAAGAAGTCCTCGCTGTTGCCCGGGTCGACCGGCGTGAGCCTGTGCTTCCCGGTCCCGCCGGCGCCGACCACCCAGACGGCAGGTTGGGTGCTGATGCTGTAAACGACGTGGCGGGCATCCGGGGACCAGGTCGGGAACTCGGCGTCGTCGGTCGGGTCGAGCACCAGGACCCCGCCGGTGGCGACATCGAGGATCTGGATCCCGCCGGCCGATACCAGGAGCCGCGGCGAGCCGTCGGGAGCCCATTGCCCGGGGGTCGTAGCCGGCAGTCCCACGGCTCCGGTGCCGTCCGAGCGCGCCGCCTCCAGCTGGGTCGGACCCGGAGCCGGGTCGGAACGGACGAACGCCAGATGGGAGCCGTCCCTCGACCACGAGGGGCCCGAGTAGACGCCGTGTGCGTCATTGGGAAACGCCACCCGGCAGGTGCCGTCTGCAACGATCGTGTCCAGCCCGACATCGCTGGACGTGCTGCCGGGATGGACAGCCTCGGTGAACGCGACCACGTTCCCGTCGTGCGACCACGCCGGGGACCCGGAGCCGGCGTCGGTACCCGGCAACTGGCGGGCGCGGACGCCGTCGGCCGAGACCTCGAACACGCCGGCGGCCGTCGTGTAGCCGACGACCTGACCTGTGATGGGAGCCGATGCTGACGGAGAGCCCGGGGATGACGGGCCCGCCTGCGCCGCCGCTCGTACGGACGGAGCAACGACGGCGCAGCAGACCACCGCCACGATGCCGATCCGTCCGCAGGGCACTCGGCTTCTCTTACACCCAGCGGAACGCCGGCCGGCCCGCCGCTCAGGCACCCATGGCCGGACTGCGCCCCGTCGTCGCGTACGACCACGCGTCGGCGCCGGTTATCCGCCCGTTGACGAATCGGTCCATGAATTCGTGCTCGTAGGGCCGGTCCCGGTGAGCGGCGAACTGCTCCTCGGTCTCCCAGCACTCGAAGAAGCGGAACCGGCCGGGCACCTCGAGGTCCTCCGCCCACCAGTACTCGACGCATCCGGCGTCCTCGCGGCTGCGGCGGCTGACCTCGACCAGCCCGGCCAGAACCTCGGCGCGCTCCTCGGGCCGGTACTCGAGATAGCCGCTGAGCAGGACCATGGAAACACCTCCGCGTCGGAGGGGGCACCGTACGCCACGCTGTCGCCGGTTGTGGCCCCCCTGGCGCCCCCCGGGCACCGCGTGCGATCCTTCGAGTGCCTCCATACGGGGACGGGGATCGCTGGGGAGCGGGGATGAGCTTTCGACGCTGGATGGCGGGTGTAGGTGCAGGCGCCCTGGCGCTCGGGCTCCCGGCGGCGACGCACGCCGCCGACGCCAAGGCGCCGACGCCCTACCCCGGAGGGACATGGCGCCCGCCGGCCCCTTCCTACGGCGTCCTCGCTGTCAAGAACGTCTCGGTGCCCATGGACGACGGCGTCGACCTGGTGGCCGACGTGTACTACCCGGCCGACCCGGGGACCGGCCAACGGGCCGCCGGTCGCTTCCCGGTCCTTCTCACCCAGACGCCCTATACGAACTCGACCGGGCTCGCGACCAGCACCAGCAGCACCGGGCCCGGGGACTACTTCGTCGAGCGCGGCTACATCTTCGTCTCGGTCGACGTGCGGGGCACCGGGCGCTCCGGAGGAAACGGTGGCTTCTTCAGTCCGCGGGACGCCCGCGACGGCGTCGACCTCGTCGACTGGGTGGCACACCGGCTGGCGGGGTCCAACGGGGTGGTCGGGCTCACCGGGTGCTCGTACCTGGGCCAGACCCAGCTGTACACCGCGGCCCTGCTCGGCCCCCGTTCCCCGGTCAAGGCCATGGTCCCCGCCTGTGTGTCCGGCGACGTCTACCGGGACACCTACCTGGAGAACGGGATCCCGTCCCCTGCCTGGGACGGAGCGGGGCTGGCGGCCGGGGCGCTGCTCGGACCCACCATCGAGGCCTACATGGTCCCGCAGTACCTCGCGTCCCAGGTCGACGACGCCTCGGGCCAGGCCGGTGACACCGCCTACGACAGGACCTTCTGGCTGGAGCGGGACCACATAGCCCAGGCCCGGGCGGTGGCCGCCACCGGAATCCCGGCCCTCATGTGGGACGGCTGGGTCGAGCCCGGCTTCGGCGCCCAGGAGCTGTGGGCGGCGCTGGAGAACGCCGCCATGGGACGCTCCCCGTACGCGCCGCTGCTTCCGGGCCAGCCGGTGACGGCGCGCTACCAGCTGATCGTCGGCAACTGGACCCACGGAGGCGGTCTCGACAACGGGATCATGCTCGAGTGGTACGACACCTGGCTCAAGGGTGCGCGCACCGGAATGTCGACCGGGACCCGCACCCCCGTTCACCTACAGGAGCTGGGTACGGCCTCGACCCGGTGGGTGAACGTGGCCTCCTACCCGCTGACCAACCGCTACCGGCCGTACTACCTGGGAGCAGACGGGACTCTGGGTTCCGCGCCTGTATCCAGTGCCGGTTCGGAGACCCTTGTCTGGGCCCAGCCCACGGTGGCCGGCAGCACGACCAGCTTCACCAGCGGGCCCCTTACCCGGGGGGCCATGCTGGCCGGCCCGGCGGCGCTGCGGATCTGGGCGTCATCGGACAACACCGAGCTCGAGCTCATGGCCGACCTGTACGACCTCGCCCCCGACGGCACCGCCACGGCCATCACCCACGGCGGGATCCTGGGCAGCCTCCACGACCTCGATCGCTCCCGCTCCTGGACCGACGCCGCCGGGCTGCCTGTACGTCCGTTCCTGTCGCTCCAGCGCGACACGTACGTGCCGACGGGTGCAGTCACCGAGTACGAGGTACCGCTCTACCCGAAGGTGTGGGAGCTGGCCCCCGGCCACCGCCTGCAGCTCCGCCTGTCCACCCAGGCCGACGAGCGGGCCTGCATGACCGCCATGGAAAAGATCGTCTGGCCCGTCTTGGGCTGCAAGCCCCGCCCGTCGATCCTGGGCCGGCTGGCCGGCGGGACCTACACCCTCGAGGCCGGCGGGCGCTATCCGACGGTCCTCAGCCTTCCCCTGCTGCCCTATGAGTCGCTTCCTGTGGTCCGCTCCGGCGTCACCCCGACGAGCGGGGGCGTGGCCCTTCCGTTGCAGTGGTGAGCCCGGGCCGAGACGGGGCTATCGACGCGGTGCCGCCGTCGCGCTGACGGCCCCTGACCGGGCTATGGCCGCCTCGTCGGTGCCGAGGTAGGAGGCGATCACGGCGGGGTGCTCCAGGACCTCCTTCGGCGCCCCCTCGGCTATCACCTGGCCCAGCTCGAGTGCCACCAGACGGTCGCAGAGGCCGCTCACCAGCGGCATGTCGTGCTCGATGATGAGGATCGAGCATCCCGTTCGGGCGGCGATCTGGCGCAGAAGCGGGCCCAGGGCCTCGGTCTCCTTCTGGGCCACGCCCCCGGAGGGCTCGTCGAGCAGGAGGATCCGCGGCTCCTGGGCCAGGATGCAGGCCAGGTCGACGATGCGTCGGGTGCCGGTGGACAGCTCGCCCGTGAGCTTCTGCCGGTAGGCGCCCAGGCCCATCAGCTCGATGAGGTCGTCGACCTCGAGGGCCACCAGGAGCTCGGACTCGAACGACGCCGGGAGCTGGAGGGCGGCGGCAAAGAGGTCCCGCGACGCCAGATGCCGCTCGCGCGCCACCGAGATGGTCTCGGCCACGGTGAGGGACGGGAACAGGAGCGCATCCTGGAAGGAGCGACCCATGGCGCCGTGGGCCCGCATGTACGGGGGCCACTCGGTGATGTCCACGCCCCGCAGCCGGATCCGCCCACCGTCCAGGGGCAGGAAGCCGGAGATGCAGTCCATCAGCGTGGTCTTGCCCGCCCCGTTGTGGCCGATGAGGCCCACGATCTCACCCTGGCGGACGTCGAGGTCGACACGGTCGACGGCGGTGATGCCTCCGAAACGCTTGGCCACCTCCCGGCACGACAGCACCACCTTGGCGTCGGCCGGAATGCGCGACTCCGGCTGCTTCCGGGTGCGGCGGGAGCGGCGGGGCTTCTCGGCCGGCTCCGGCTCGGGGGCGGCCTCCTGGCCCCCGGCGCCGGCGATGAACACCGACCGCAGGATGTCGGGGCGCTCGAGCAGCTCCACGGCCGGTCCCTCGAAGCGCACCTCACCCTTCTCCATGAACACGGCCCGCTCGGCCAGGTTGAGGGCCACGTTCACCGACTGTTCGACGATGACGATGGTGGTCCCCCGGCGGTGGACCTCCTGCACGACCTCGAGCAGGCGCCCGACGATCGTCGGCGCCAGGCCGAGGGACAGCTCGTCGATCATCAGGAGCTCGGGCCTGGTCATGAGCGCCCCGCCGAGGGCCAGCATCTGCTGCTCCCCACCCGAGAGGTTCCCGGCCATCTGGTTGTGCCGCTCCGCCAGCACCGGGAAGAGGGAGAACACCTCCTCCCGGGCCGCCTCGACGCGCTCAGGCTCGTCCCGGACGAGCCAACCGGCCATACGGAGGTTCTCGGCCACGCTCAGGGTCGGGAAGACGCCCTTGCCGCCGGGCATCAGCGAGATGCCGCGGCGGGCGGTCATGTCGGCCGAGAGCTTGGTGATGTCCTCGCCCTTGAAGGTGACCGTTCCCCGGCGGGGCCGGACCAGGCCACAGATTCCCTTGAGGAGGGTCGACTTGCCGGCCCCGTTGGTGCCGAGCAGAGCAACGATCTCGCCGTCGTGGACGTCGAAGTCCACGCGGAAGAGGATCTGGACCGAGCCGTAGGCCATGTCGATGCCACGACAGGAGAGCAGCGCTCCCCCGTCGCCTCCCGCTGCAGGGGACGTCGAGGTGCCCGGCTCCGGCGGGTGCAGCACGGTCACGTGCGCGCCTCCTCCGGCACCGGCTCCTCGAAGGCGGCCGGACCACCCCCGTTCCCGCCCTCCCGCCCGGCGGCTATGGCGGTGAGGAGGTCGTCCTGCTCCTCCGCCGTGGCCGCGCCCTGACGCTTGTCGGCCAGCAGGCTCGGCACGACGAGGCCCCGACGCCCGGCCACCACGCGCAGCAGGCGGTCCCGCACCTTGTATACGACCTCTCCGATACCGCCGGGGAAGGCGATGAGGACGTAGAGCACGATGATCCCGGGGACCGCCTGGCGGAACTGCCCGAGCCAGGTCTGGGTCTCCAGGAACTTGAAGAACAGCACGCCGATCAGCGTGCCGGTCACCGAACCCAGGCCTCCGATGACCGCGTAGACGAGGGCGGTCATGGAGTCGAGGGCGGGGAAGCTGCCGGGGTTCAGAGACCCCAGGAGCAGCACGTCGAAGGCTCCCGCCACACCGGCGATGATCCCGGCCACCACGAACCCGGCCAGCTTCACGCGGGTCGTCGGCACGCCGGCCGACTGGGCGGCCCGCTCGTTGTCCCTGGTCCCGATCAGTACGCGGCCCCCGCGGGCCTTGCGCAGGCCGCGGGTGACGAGAATGGCCAGAGCCAGGAACGCCAGACAGGTCAGGTAGAGCTCGTAGAAGTTGTTGAGGTCGAAGCGCTGTAACAGGAGCGGGCGGGCCACCCCGTTCTGGGGGATGAACCGCGGGAAGGTGTCGGTGTTGAGGAAGTACTGGTCGAGCGCCACCGCCATGGCCAGCGTGGTCACGGCCAGGAACTGGCCCTTGATGCGCAGGGCCGGCAGTCCGACGAGGAGGGCCACCGCCGCCCCGACCACGCCGGAGATCAGCATGACCAGGAAGAAGTCGAGGTTGAAGTGGGCCACCAGATTGCCCGCCACCATGGCCGCCACCCCGGCTATGCCGAACTGGCCGAGGCTGATGTGGCCGCCCCAGCCGGTCAGCACGACCAGTGAGACTCCGATCAGGGCCCACACCATGGCGAAGCCGGCCAGCAGCTGCTGGCTCGGTGACCACGTGTAGGGGACGAGGACGAATCCGGCACAGACGACGAGCATCACCGCCCGGCGCGACCACAGCACCTCCGGGAGGCGCTTGAGCTCGTCAGGGACGGGCTTGAGCACGCTGATGGCGGTCCAGGTGGAGGCTCCCGACTCCTCGGCGCGGGACAGCTTCCCGCTCTGGGCCAGCAGGGCCACGACGATGACGGCCAGGTAGAAGACCCAGACGATCGACGGGCTGCTGGACGTGTTCCACCGCACCAGCTGATCCATGATGCCGAGCCCGATCGAGGCAACGAACGCGATCGGCAGCGACTCCATCCGCGCCACCACGGCGGCGGCCAGCATCGGTAGCAGGACGGTCGGTCCGTTCGACAGCGCCCCCGGCTTCACGCCCTCGAAGGGCGCCTGGAGCATGAAGGCCAGCGTGGTGAGGGCGCCGGCCACGACCCACACGATCGTGGACAGGCGGCGCACGGGTATCCCGAGCAGCAGGGCCCGGTCCTCGTTCTCGGCCGCGGCCCGCACGGCGATGCCGGCGTCGGTGCGCAGGAGGAACCAGCTGAGAAAGGCGATGACGACGGGGACCACGGCCACGATCAGCAGGGCGGAGCTGTGGAACGTGTAGACGTCGATCCGCAGCGACATGCTCAACGGGGGGGAGAAGGACCCGCTGAGCGACACGAAGTGCTCGTGGGTGGAGCCAATCAGCTCGATCGCCCCGAACAGCTGGGCCAGGCCGATGCTGGCCACCGTCACGAGCAGCCGCGGGGCCTTGCCGAAGCGGCGGATGGTCGAGAGCTCCGTCCCCCCTCCCACGAGGGCCCCGATGATCACCGCCCCGGGCAGCGCCAGCCAGTAGTTGAGGCCGTGCACCTTCACCAGGCCGATGGCCAGCACCCCGACCATGCTGCCGAGGGCCCCGTTGGCGAAGAAGATGAAGCGGTTGGCCCGGTAGACGAGGATGAGGCCGAAGGCCCCGAGGGCCGTGACCGACCCGTACACGACCCCGACGAGGATGATCCCGATCGGCGCCTTCTGGTGGACGTACCCGTGGGAGCCGGTGGCCGCCCAGGCCAGCAGGTACAGGACCATGACCGTCGTAACCGCCAGCCGGCCCGGGCTCTTGAGGAACCCGGGCAGGGGGAGCCGGTCGACCCGTTCCTCGAGGGTGGAGGTCACGACGAGGGGGAGAAGGGGAAGCCCGCCGGGCAGCCCGGCGGTCCTCCCGGCACCGAGCCGAACGTCCAGCGCTGGTTGGACGTACCGACGTAGGCACCGGCCTTGTTGTTGTAAGCGGAGATCGTCGACGGGTTCCAGCAGATCTCCCGCACGTCGTTGGGTACGGTGAACTGCTGGCCGTCCCAGCCCCAGAGGCCCATCGGGCCCTCCTTGGGCGGGTAGTGGAACATGCCCTGCTGGAAGCTCTGCGGCGTCAACTGGGGACCGGCCATCTGGATGCCGATGGCCAGCATGTCCATCTGGGCGTAGATGAGGTTCACGAAGAACGCCGGCTCGGTCTTGGGGTCGATGCTCTTGTAGGCGGCGTAACCGATGGTCTGGGTGTAGGGGACGGTCGGGCCGTTGGGACTGATGCCGAAGGCGTGGGACTGGAACTGCTGGTTGTACAGCTGCCCTACGTAGTCCTGGTCGGTGAGGGCCGTGCCCACGACCACGAACTCGGGGAAGTAGCCCTGCTGGGCGCCCTGGCCGGACAGGTAGACGGGGAAGATGGGGTCGCAGCCGCATTCGATCGTGGTGACCCCGTCGGCCTTCAGCTTGGAGATCAGATTGGCGGCCTGCTGGGACATGGTGCCGAGATCGAGGCTGTAGGTGTACTTGGTCCCGGCGCAGTGGTGCTGGTTCCCGTAGGACTGGGCCACGTCGACCGAGACCTGGTACCAGGAGTTCTCGGGGGCCAGGAGGGCAAACTTCCGGGGCGCGTTCTTGAGGTTCCCCCCGGCAAAGGAGGCGGGCTTGCCGTTGGGGCACAGCTTCTGGACGGTGTAGTCGGCCGCGATCTGGGCCACGTCGGTACCGTCGGTGGCGACCGACCAGCCGTAGGGGGCGTGCTGCTGGTGCCAGTCCCGGGAGAGGTAGGGGTCCCCGAAGGCCATGATCTTCTGGGCGGCCAGATCGGCGGCGTAGGGCTCCGACTCCGCCGACATGTCGGCGAACACACCCATCTGCTTGGCGGTGAGGGCGTCGGCCTCGGCCTGGGCCTGGCCCTGGCCCAGCAGCTCGTTCGAGAGCGAGCCCTGGCCGTTGTAGAAGTGGAAGGCGAGCTTGCGGCCGTAGAACTGGAAGTGGCTGTTGAAGTACTGGGCCAGCACCTGGATGGTCCGCTCGGTGTCGGCGTTGGTGTCGGCCAGCTGCGCCCCCGCCAGCTGGGCCAGGGTCTGCTGGAAGCTCTGGTCACTCGTCACCCGGAACGACACGTTGACGGCGTTGGCCGTCACCCCGGTCGAGGTTCCCCCGCCGTTGCTGCCCGAGAACGTCATGCACGGCGGGGAGTAGGGATCACCGGGGATCTGCTCGGTCTGCCCGCCGCACTGACCGACGTTGGCCGGCGTGGTGACGGTGTGGCCCGCCGAGCCGGACGATCCGGAGGTGCCGGGCAGGCCCCCGCCGCTCCCCGGGGCGGCCGTGGCCGAGCCGGGCTGGCCGGACGCCGATGCGGGGCCGTTGGCACCGGTCGTGCCGGGGAGAGGGCCGCCGCTCGCGCCGCTGCCCCCCGACGACGCGCCGGCGCTGCTCTGGACCTTGCTCGGCACCAGCCAGGCGACCAGCACCATGAGGACGGCGAAGAGGGCCACGGGCCCGTAGCCGCGCAGCAGCCGGTTGGGAACACCCGGACCGGGGGCGCGGTCGGAGGGTTCGGGTGAGACGGGGGCAGCCATCGGGGGTCAGTCCTGGAAGTGCGCCCGGCGAGCCGGGCGCATGGCGCGGCGGTCGGCCTCGGCCAGGGCCAGGACTCCCGCCAGGCCGGCCAGGCCGAGCGCCAGCAGAGGCCCGCCGGCGCCGGACCGCGCCGCCGCCAGAACGCCCGGACCCGGGGTGGGGGCGGCCGACGACGTACCGGCCGGGGACGGAGCACTCCCCGAGGACAGCGCCGCTCCGGACGAGAGGGCGCTGCCGAAGGACGATCCGGCTGTTCCGGGTGTCCCGGCCGTACCCGGCACGAACTGGCTGCCGCCGCCGAGGGAGAACGACGGCAGGCTCAGGTTGAAGGCGTTGGCGGGAAGGTCCTTGCTGGTGGCGTTGACGCCGCCGAAGGCGGCGTTGAAGAACCCGGCTCCGCTGATCGAGGCGAGAGTGATGTCGGCCACGGTGATCGGGGTGTCCGACTGGCACAGGGCCTGCTCGAGCTGGCTCGGCTCCCAGGACCCGAACCCGCTCTCCAGACCGTGGGTCACGGTCTGGTAGGCCGGCCCGATGGCGTTGAGACCGGCGTCCACCAGGCTGTCACGATTCTGGTTCGGCACCACATCGAGCTCGAGCGGGGTAACGCTCTCGATGCCCTGCTGATCGGTGATCCGCGGCAGAACCAGCTTCATGCCGAAGTTGCCGAGGACCTTGTTGGCCGCCGACGCCAGCGCCCCCAGATCCCCTGTCGGGACCGGCGTGCCGTTGACCGCCGCCTTGCTGACGCCGAACGAGCCCGAGGGCTTGGCCGAGCCGGACGAGGGATAGGCGACATCCCAATGCAGGCCGGAGAGCACGACGGCGCCGCCCGCCAGCGAGAGCGACCCGATGTCCGAGGTGGCGCCGGCCACCCGCTGGCCCTTAACCAGTCCGGACCAGGCCTTCGACTGCGCGCCGGTGACGCTGAGCACGCCGGCGGGGAGGGGCGCCAGCGTCGTGTCGGCCTCGGCGTAGGGCGTGGCGCTGGCCCGGCCGAACTCGGTCGCGCCGTAGGTCTGCTGGGGGTTGCTCCGGGTCTGGCCCTGGTCGGCGCCGGGCTGGCCGGCCTCGACCTCTAGCGGGGAGGGCACGGCCCCGGCCACCGCCGGCTGCGGGGCCGAGCCGCAGTTGTAGGACTTCATCGAGGTGCCGATGGCACCGAGGTCGAGGCCCTGGGACTGGGCCCGTGAGTAGTTGTTGGTGTGTCCGGCCAGCGCCTCCCCGAAGACGGGGCCGATGGCCAGCGACCCCTCGTGGGGGGTGACCTGAAGAGCCTGGGCGTAGGAGCTGCCCTGACCCGGGGACACCGCGGCCGAGGCCGTTGCCCCATTGGCGAGGGCCAGTCCGCCCGATGCCAGCAATGCGCTCGACCCCGCGGCCAGGCCCCATCGCAGTCGGCGGCGCCACGGGCCGGGCCGGCCCGGGCCGCTCGCCCGCGTGGATGAATCCGATGTGTCCCGAGTCTGCGCCGTCACCTGGAGCCACTTCGACACCGCCGCTGGTGCCTCCTTTTCGGTCATTCCGCCGAATTCCGACCTATCACTCTTAAACGCCCTCGGTCCGCCGATCTTGCGGTCAGGACGGCCTCATTGATACTGAATGTACTGCCGACCGGTTCGGACGCAGGCCGCCCGTCCGCCCGGTCGTGCCACGGATTTCTTCCCGTCGTGTATTCGAAACACACCGGCCGGCCGGCACTCAGCGCACACTCAGGCGCGGGGATCAGGAGATCAGGAGGATCGCGGCCCTCGTGCGCGCCGCCGCCTCGGCGCGGCAACCAACGGTCAGACGGGGGTGTTCTCCTTGACGGCGTCGACCTGGTCCGCCGAGTAGGTGATCACCGGAGGGTCGGTGCCGTAGATGTCGAGGGTGTGGAGGAAGCGGTGCAGGCCCATGGTCTGGGCGCAGGTGAACCCGAGCTCGACGACCTGGGCGGCGGTGAACACCTGGCCGAGCCGGGCGTAGAAGGCGTCGTCGATGGCGTGATGGTCGGCGGACAGCAGATCGAGGAACTCGACGGCCAGCTGCTCCTGGGCGTCGAGCCGGTCGTGGCCGGGTGCCAGCAGGCACGCCACGTCGTCGTCTGTGATCGAGTCGTGCTTGCGCGACTGCATGCACGGCTGGCACTCCCCGAGCTGGGCGCTGCGGATCCTGATCAGCTCGTGGATGCGGCCGCCCAGCAACGTGCCCCGGCCCAGAACCTGCCGGGCGGCGTCGGTCGCCTGCAGCCGCGCCGTCTGGTAGGCGAAGACCTGCAGCGGGACCGGAGTGGCGTACAGGCCCCGCGCCATCCCTTCCTCGATGATCCGCCGGGGCTCCTCGGCCAGCTCGTCAAGCGGTATGGGCTCGATCCTGGGCACGGCGCCCCCCCTCCCGGTCGGGACGAGCATAGGGGGCCCGGCCTACCCCCCTCACTCCTTCTGCGCCACCTGGTTCGGGACCACGTTCATCTTCGGCTCGTACTGGGCCACCTCGATCTCGCGGCCCTCGGACTGGAAGCGGGCCCGCAACTCCGAACGGCAGTCGGGACAGGGCCCGTAGGTCGCAGCCTCGGCGGCCCGCTGACACCGGGGACAGGTGAAGGACAGGAGCTCTGGAGCCATGTGCCGATGATGCCGCGTCCGGGGGTCGGGCCGGGTGACCGTAGGCCCGGGCGGCTATGGCTCAGGCCGTGGGCACGGCCGCCTCCTCGACCAGTCCGAGCTCCCGCGTCGACAGCTCGCGCATCTCGATCTTGCGGATCTTCCCCGTCACCGTCATCGGGAAGGCATCGACGAACTTCCAGTAGCGGGGGATCTTGTAGGTGGCGATCCGGCCGCGGCAGTACGACGCCAGCTCCTCCTCGTCGGCCGACACCCCGTCCCGCAGCTTCACCCAGGCCATGACCTCCTCCCCGTAGCGCCGGCTCGGAACACCGATCACCTGCACGTCGTTGACGGCGGGATGGGTGTACAGGAACTCCTCGATCTCCCGGGGGTAGATGTTCTCCCCGCCCCTGATGATCAGGTCCTTGAGGCGGCCCACGATGCTGACGTACCCGTCGTCGTCCATCACGGCCAGGTCCCCGGTGTGCATCCAGCGGGCGGAGTCGATGGCCTCGGCGGTGGCCCCGGGGTCGTTCCAGTAGCCGAGCATCACGCTGTAACCCCGGGTGCAGAACTCCCCGGCGGTGCCCCGGGGCACGGTCTCCCCGCTGGCCGGGTCGACGATCTTGATCTCGACGTGCGGGTAGACCCTGCCCACCGTGCCGGTCTGCTTCTCGATCGGGTCCCCGATCAGGGACTGGGTGGAAACGGGAGACGTCTCCGTCATCCCGTACATGATCGTGACCTCGGGCATGTGCATGGTGGTGAGCACCTTCCGCATGACCTCGACCGGGCAGGGGGCGCCCGCCATGACGCCGGTACGCAGGGTGCCGAGGTCGAAGTCACCGAACCGGGGGCTGTCAAGCTCCCCGATGAACATGGTCGGCGTGCCGTAGAGCGACGTGCAGCGCTCCGCCTGCACACACTCCAGCGTGGCAACCGGGTCGTAGGACTCGGCGGGGATGACCATGGTCGAGCCATGGCTGGTGCACGCCAGGTTCCCGAGCACCATGCCGAAGCAGTGGTAGAAGGGCACGGGGATGCACACCCGGTCGGCCTCGGTGTAGTGCAGGCCCTCCCCGATGGAGAAGCCGTTGTTCAGGATGTTGTGATGGGACAGCGTGGCACCCTTCGGGAAGCCGGTGGTTCCCGACGTGTACTGGATGTTGATGGCGTCGTCGAACTGGAGTCGGCCCTCCAGCCGGGCCAGCTCCGACTCCTCCACACCGTCTCCGGCCTCGAGAAGAGCCTCCCAGTCCTCCTCGAGCACCACCGCCTCCCGCAGGGCCGGGCACCCCTCTCTCACCTCGGCCAGCATCGCCACGTAGTCGCTGGTCCGGAACGAGCGGGCGTGGATCAGGACCGAGACGCCGCAGCGGTTCAGTGCGTAGGCGAGCTCGGCGGTCTTGTAGGCGGGGTTGATGTTCACGAGAACCGCCCCGATGCGCGCCGTGGCGTACTGGACCACGACCCACTCGTACCGGTTGGGGGCCCAGATCCCCACCCGGTCGCCGCGCCGCACCCCCCGGGCCAGCAGGCCCCGGGCGCAGCGCGACGTCAGCTCCCACAGCTCGCGGTAGGTGGCCCGGAAACCCTGATGGCGGACGACCAGCGCCTCCTGATCGGGCACACGCTCGACCGTCCGTCGGGTGTTGGCACCGATGGTCTCTCCCAGCAGCGGCAGGGCGCTGGCCCCGTGGTCGTACGACAGGGCGGTTCCGTCGCTCATCGATGCTCACCCCCGGGGACGCGCCGAGCTCCGGGCCAGTATGGCTTCCGCCCGGCCGGCTGACCTAGACGATCCGGCTGGTGTGGTCCCCCCAGTAGCGGTCCCGCAGCAGGCGCTTGTAGAGCTTGCCCGTGGGGAGCCGAGGCAGCTCGTCGGTGAAGTCGACGCTGCGCGGGCACTTGAAGTGGGCCAGATGGGCGCGGCAGAAGGCGATGAGCTCCCGCTCGAGCCCGGGCCCGGGTTCCACGCCCGGCGCCGGCTGCACGACCGCCTTGACCTCCTCCCCGAGATCCTGGTTGGGCACGCCGATGACAGCGACGTCGAGGACGCTCGGATGGGTGACGAGGAGGTTCTCGGTCTCCTGGGGGTAGATGTTGACCCCTCCCGAGATGATCATGTGGGACTTGCGGTCGGTCAGGTACAGATAGCCGTCCCCGTCGACCCGACCGACGTCTCCCACCGTGCTCAGACCCCGCGTACGGTCGCGGGCCTGTGCCGTCTTGGCCGGGTCGTTGAAGTACTCGAAGTTGGCCTCGCCCTTGAACCAGACGGTCCCCTCCTCGCCCGGGGAGACCTCCCGGCCGTCCTCGTCGAGCACCACGAGCTGGCCGGCCACGGGGCGGCCCACCGTTCCCTTGTGGGCCAGCCACTCGTGGGAGTCGCACAGGGTCATTCCGATGCCCTCGGTGGCGGCGTAGTACTCGAGGAGGATGGGACCCATCCACTCGATCATCTCCTCCTTGACCGGGATCGGGCAGGGGGCGGCGGCGTGGATGACGCACTCGAGGGAGGACAGGTCGTAGGCCGTGCGGACCGCCTCGGGCAGCTTGAGGAGTCGCGAGAACATGGTCGGGACCATCTGGGTGTGGGTCACGCGGTAGCGCTCGACCAGCCGGAGGAACTGCTCGGGATCGAAGCGCTCCATGATGATCACGGTGCCGGAGAGGCGGATCGTGAGGCTGACGCCGCCGGTGGGAGCGGAGTGGTAGAGAGGCGCCGGGGACAGGTAGACGAGGCCCTCCCGTAGCCGCCACGCCGCGCCCAACGGGCTGCTGACCGCTCCCGGCTTGGCGTCGGGGAGCGGCCTCCATATGCCCTTGGGGCGACCGGTCGTGCCCGACGAGTAGAGCATCGCCGCGCCCTGCTGCTCGTCGTCGACCGGCTCGACGGGGAACTCCGACACGGCCCGCTCGTAGCTCTCGAACGGCCCGTCACCCTCGTCCGGCGCCCCGACCATGAGGAGGCGCTCCACCTTGGGGGAGCGCCTGGCGGCCTCGAGGGCGGCGTCACGCTTGGCCGAAGAGGTGATGAGTATCCGGGCCCGGCAGTCGTCGAGGATGTAGGCCAGCTCCTCCCCGGACAGGTACGAGTTGACAAGGGTGTAGTAGAGCCCCGTCCGGTCGGCGGCCGCCTCGGTCTCGAGGTAGCGCGGGTTGTTCTCCATGAAGACGGCCACGTGGTCCCCGCGCTCGAGGCCCTGGGCGCGAAAGAGGTGGGCCAGCCGGTTGGCCCGGGCTTCGTACTCCGCGTACGTCACCGTCTCGCCGGTCGTGCCCATGATGAACGCGGGCTGGTCCGGATGCGTCCGGGCGTGCTCAGCGGCGTACACGGGACCTCCGACTCACGGGACCGTCGGGCCGGACAGCGTCACGGCGCCGGCCTGCCGATCTGCGGAGCCCGAGAGCGGAATCGAACCGCTGACCTGCTCATTACGAGTGAGCTGCTCTGCCGGCTGAGCTACTCGGGCGAAGCGGACACCCTACCAACGGCCCTCACTCCGCCCTTCCCAGTCTGACCAGCAGGGCCTGGAGCATCAGCGACTCGTTGGGGTTGCGGACCAGCTCCCGCCCCGCCTCGTCGATGGCGGCGACGGCGGCCGCCGCCGCCCGCGCCTCCCCTTCCGACCGGGCGGCCACCATCCGGTTCCGGTACTCGGCGGCGAGAGCGGCCAGCCCGGCCCGGAGCTCGTCGGTGCGGACCCGGCGCTGCTGACGACGGTGGCGCTCCTCCAGGTCGCGCAGACCCGCCCCCCGCTCTCCCAGCTCCTTGGCGCGGGCGGTGGCGGCGGCCAGCTCGTCGGCCTGGCGCCGGCGCAGGGGCTCGAGCGTCGACTCGCATCCCTCCAGCAGCTCCGCCGCCATCCGGGCCACGGTGGCGCCGGTGCCGTCCAGGCGCGCCGGCACCTGCGTCCAGGCCCGCCGCCACGCCTCGGCCTCGGGCGCCTCGGCCGTCCGGGGAGCGAGGTCCACCCGCACGCACCGGCTGGCGATCGTCACCATCTCGGGCGAGACGGTCTCGGCCGTGAGCACGAACACGGTCCCCGGGGCGGGCTCCTCGATGGTCTTCAGCAGGGCCGGAGCCGCTGGGCCCACCAGGTGCAGCTCGGTGAGGATCAGCACCTTGCGCGCCGCCTCGCTCGGGCTGCGCGCCGACAGGCGGACGACCTCACGCGCCTCGCCCACCGTGATCGAGGCCCCGGTGCGCTCGCGCACCACGACGTCGGGGTGCACGCCGGCCAGCACCCGCCGGCACGTCTCACAGGTCCCGCACCCCCCGTCCGGGCACAGGAGGGCGGCGGCGAAGGCCACGGCCGTGTCCCGCTTCCCCGCCCCGGGCGGCCCCAGCAGGAGGTAGGCGTGGACGGGTGAGCGCGCCGCCGCCGCCAGGGCCGCGACCGCCCGGTCCTGGCCGCTCACGGCGCCGAGCACCGCCGGGATCGTGACGGCGGCCGTCCTCATCCGATCCCCATCCGCGCCAACCCGGCCGCCACCCTGGCCTCCACCTCCCCGATCGTGCCGGTGCCGTCGGCCACCACCCAGCGGTCGGGCTCGCGCCCGGCCAGGTCCCGGAAGCCGGCGGCCACGCGGTCGTGGAAGTCGCGTCCGGCGCTCTCCAGGCGGTCGGCCTCGCGGTCCCGGCGCGTGTCGGCCACCTCGGGCGGAACGTCGAGCAGCACCACCGCGTCGGGCCAGATGCCATGGGCCGCCCACGTGCACATGAGGCGCAGCTCCTCAACGTCCAGGCCCCGGCCGTAGCCCTGGTAGGCGAGGGTGGAGTGGCTGAAGCGGTCGGTGACCACGTCCCGTCCGTCGTCGAGCGCCGGCGCCACCACCTCGGCCACGTGCTGGGCCCGCGCCGCCAGCATCACGAGAGTCTCGGCCCGGATGTCGAAGGCCGCGCCTGCCCCGTGGTCGAGGACGAGGTGGCGCAACGCCTCCCCGAGGGGGGTGCCCCCCGGTTCACGCGTGAGCAGCGCACCGGTGCGGGCGGCCAGCCGCGCCGCCTGGGTCGACTTCCCGCAGGCCTCCCCGCCCTCGAAGGCGATGAGCCGGCCCCGGGCCACGTCAGCCCTTTGTCGAGTCGGACTTCTCGTCGGCGGCCTTCGTGGCCGCCGCCTTCTTGGTGCCGGCCTTCTTGGTGGCCGCCGCCTTCTTCGTGCCGGCCTTCTTGGTGGCCGCCTTGGTTGCCCCGGCCTTCTTGGCCCCGCCGGCCTTCTTCGTCGTGCGGCGGGGCTTGGCCGGCCCCGCCGCCCGCCGGTCGGCCAGCAGCTCGGCCCCCCTCTCGGCGGTGATGGTCTCCGGATCGTCCCCCTTGCGGAGGGAGGCGTTGGTCTCCCCGTCGGTGACGTAGGGACCGAAACGGCCGCTCTTCACGACCATGGGCGCTCCCGTGGCGGGGTCCGGGCCCAGCTCCTTGAGCGGGGCGGCGGCGCGGGCACCCCGTCTGGTCTTGGGCTGGGCGAAGAGCGCCACCGCCTCGTCCAACCCCACCGTGAACAGGGACTCCTCGCTGTCGACCGAACGGGTATCGGTCCCCTTCTTCAGGTAGGGCCCGAAGCGACCGTTGAGGGCCACGATCTCCTCTCCGTCGGCGGGGTCCGCGCCGACGACGCGCGGCAGCGACAGCAGCCGGAGGGCGTCCTCGAGCGTCACCGTGTCGAGCGACATCGACTTGAACAGCGACGCCGTCGGCGGCCGCTCCTTGGAGTCCGGCTCGGGCTGGCCCAGCTGGACGTAGGGCCCGTACCGACCCGCCTTGGCCACCACCGCCAGTCCGGTGGCCGGGTCCTCACCGAGCACCCGGTCCCCGCTGGGAGCGGACAGGAGCTCCTCGATCCTCTCCACGGTGAGCTCGTCGGGCGCCAGGTCCTCTGGGATCGACGCCCGCTCCTCGCCGCGCTGCACGTAGGGGCCGTACCGGCCCACCCGCACGACCAGCTCCCGGCCCTCGGAGTCCTTCCCGACCGTGATGGAGTTGACCTCGCGGGCGTCGATGCGATCGAGGTGCTCGGACACCACCGTCTTGAGACCCGGGTTCCCGTTCCCGAAGTAGAAGCGGCGCAGCCACGGCACCGACTCCTGGGATCCGCCCGCGATCTCGTCGAGGTCGTCCTCCATGGCGGCGGTGAACCCGTAGTCCACCAGCGCCGGGAAGTGGGACTCGAGCAGCGCCACGACGGCGAAGGCCACGAACGACGGCACCAGTGCCGTTCCCTTCTTCCACACGTAGCCGCGGTCCTGGATCGTCGAGATGATCGACGCGTACGTCGAGGGCCGCCCCACCCCCATCTCCTCCAGGGCCTTCACGAGCGACGCCTCGGTGTAGCGGGCGGGCGGTTGCGTGGCGTGGGAGCGAGGGTCCATCCCCTCGACGCCCAGGGCGTCTCCGGCCTGCAGCGGGGGCAGGCGCACCTCCCGGTCCTCGAGCTCGGCGTCGGGATCGTCGGCGCCCTCGACGTAGGCCCGCATGAACCCCGGGAACACGATGACCTTGCCGCTGGCGCTGAAGGTCGCCTCGACGGCGTGGCGGAACGCCTCGGGGGCGTCGGCCGCCGGCGCGGCGGTGCCGGTGATCCGCACCTGGGCGCTGGTGCCGCGCGCGTCGGCCATCTGCGAGGCGATCGTCCGCTTCCAGATGAGGTCGTAGAGGCGCAGGTCGTCCCCGTGCAGCTCCCCCGACAGCTCGTCGGGCGTGCGCATCTCGTCACCCGCCGGCCGGATGGCCTCGTGGGCCTCCTGGGCGTTCTTCACCTTCTTCTCGTACCGGCGGGGCTGGGCGGGCAGGTACTCGTCTCCGTACATGCGGGCGATCCGCTCCCGTGCCGCCGTCACCGCCGACTCGGCCAGGGTGGTCGAGTCGGTGCGCATGTAGGTGATGTAGCCGTTCTCGTAGAGCCGCTGGGCCACCTGCATGGTCCGGGCCGAGCTGAAGCGCAGCTTGCGCCCGGACTCCTGCTGCAGTGTCGACGTGATGAACGGGGCGTAGGGCCGGCGGGTGAACGGCTTCTCCTCCACCGACTCCACCCGGAACGGCGCGTCCCGGAGCCGCCCGGCCAGGTTCCCGGCCTCGGCCTCACCGAGCAGCACCGGGCCGCTCCCGTCGGCCCCACCCTCGAGGCGGCCCTCGGCGCTGAAGTCGCGGCCGCCGGCCAGGCGCCGGCCGTCGAGGGCGGAGAGGGTGGCGGAGAAGGTCGGGGGGTCACCGGCGCCGGCGTCGAAGAGGGCCTCGATGTCCCACCACTCGGCCGAGCGGAACCGCATCCGGGCCCGCTCCCGGTCCACGAGCATCCGGGTGGCCACGCTCTGGACCCGGCCCGCCGACAGCCGGGGCATGACCTTCTTCCAGAGGACGGGGCTCACCTCGTAGCCGTAGAGACGGTCGAGGATCCGGCGGGCCTCCTGGGCGTCGACCAGGCGGCGGTCGAGGTCCCGTCCCTCCCGCACGGCCCGCTCGATGGCCGACCGGGTGATCTCGTGGAAGACCATCCGCCGGACCGGCACCCGGGGCCCGAGCACCTCGATCAGGTGCCAGGCGATCGACTCCCCCTCGCGGTCCTCGTCGGTGGCGAGGAAGAGCTCGTCGGCGTCCTTCAGGAGCGACTTCAGCTTGGCCACCTGGGCCTTCTTCTCCCGGGCCACCACGTACAGGGGCTTGAAGTCGTTCTCGGTGTCGACGCCGAGGCGGGCCCAGGCCTCTCCCTTGTAGGCGGCCGGCACCTCGGCGGCGTTGCGCGGCAGGTCCCGGATGTGGCCGATCGACGACTCGACCACGTAGTCGCGCCCGAGGAACCCGGCGATGGTCCGGGCCTTGGCGGGGCTCTCCACGATCACTAGGGGCTTGGCCATTTCGAATGAGCAGGGTGCGCGGCGGTTCCGGCCGGTGTCAAACGTCTGTGGGTTTCCCGGGCATCCCGAGGGAGCTCCGGTTACTCCCAAATGCAGAAGGGGCGGGCGTATAAGAACATTTAGATACGCCCGCTGATCCGGCCGGTTGCGTGGTGGCCCGGCCACGCAGCGTACCTAACCGGGCGTCAGTCGAGGCGTCAGTCGACTTGCGGAGTGGCCGCCCTGTCACGCTATGTCCCATTTGGCCGGGCGTATGAGAACATTCAGATACGCCCGCAAACTCCCGTTTTTTGAAGACCGGAGGACTCCGGGCCGTGGAGCAGCCGGACCGGGGGGCGGAGCGGCCACCCGCCGCAACGCCCCCACTGGCGCCCTTCCGATCCGCGCACGGAAAGTGGTCAAGACCACCGCCCCTCGCGCCGATGGTGGTGGAGAACGCCTACCGGCCAGCCGGCGGGCGGAGCGACACAGGCCCGGAGCCGCCGCCAACCCCGCCCCCGGCGGCAGGCCCGGGCCTAGGTCGCGCCCCTCGGGCTATACGCCCGCCCCCACGGTCTCCTCGTTCGGGACCGGGTCGGCCCCGATGGACTCGGTGGCCCGCTTCGAGAAGGCGATCGAGCCGAGCAGAACGGCCAGGGATACGCCGGCCACCGTGTAGCGCTGGGCGGCGTGGGTGTGCAGCTTGATGACCTCCGGGAGGATCAGCAGCGACACCAGGTTCATGACCTTGATGAGCGGGTTCAGGGCCGGTCCGGCGGTGTCCTTGAACGGATCCCCGACGGTGTCCCCGATGACGGCGGCCTTGTGGGCCTCGGAGCCCTTGCCCCCCTCGTGGCCGTCCTCGATGTACTTCTTGGCGTTGTCCCACGCCCCACCGGAGTTGGAGAGGAACACCGCCATCAGCTGCCCGGTGAGGATGGCGGCGGCCAGGAAGGCGCCGAGGGCGAAGTAGCTGATCCCGAAGCCGATGATCACCGGGGACAGCACCGCCAGCAGCGCCGGCGTGACCAGCTCCCGCTGCGAGGCGGCCGTGCAGATGGCGATGACCCGGCCGTACTCGGGACGCTCGGTGCGGTCCATGATCCCGGGGTGCTCGCGGAACTGCCGGCGCACCTCCTGCACCACCGTCCCGGCCGACCGGCCCACGGCGCGGATGGCCAGGCCGGAGAAGAGGAAGGCGATGGAGCCGCCGATGAGCAGGCCGACGAAGATCACCGGGTTGGCCACGTTGATCTGGGTGGCGGTGGCCTGGAAGATCGTCTGGCCCTTGGGGATCACCACGCCGGCCTCGGGCTGGTTCCCGATGGTCTCGACGAACGAGGCGAAAAGGGCCACGGTCGCGATGACGGCCGAGGCGATGGCCACCCCCTTGGTGATGGCCTTGGTGGTGTTGCCGACGGCGTCGAGGCTGACCATGATGCGCTGCGGCTCACCCTCGAACTCACCCGCCATCTCGGCGATGCCGGCGGCGTTGTCGGACACGGGGCCGAAGCTGTCCTCGGAGACCACCATCCCGGCCGTCGACAGCAGACCGATACCGGTAAGCGCCACCAGGTAGAGGGTGAACTCGATGTTCAGCCGACCGTGCTCGTAGCCCATGGCGATGGCCACGGCCAACGAGATGGCGATGGCGATGATGGCCCACACCGACGACTCGAGGCCCGAGGCGATGCCCGCCAGCACCGTCGTGGCCGGCCCGGTCCGGGCCGCCTCGGATATCTCCTGCACCGGGGCCGTCTCCGTCGACGTGAAGTACTCGGTGATGGCGCTGGCGGCCTGGCCGAGCAGCACCCCGACCAGCACGGCGAAGAACACCTTCCAGCTGTGCACATAGAAGTGGGCCACGAGGGCGGCGGCTACGAGGGTGAGCAGGCCGGAGAGCCGGTAGGCCCGGTTGATCGGCGCCATGGCGGTCCGGTCCGAATCCGAGGCCCGCACGGCGTAGATGCCGATGATCGAGGCGAGGATCCCGAAGCCGGCCACGACGATGGGGAAGATCAGGCCCTTGGCCGAGTTGCCACCGGAGGCGTTGAAGGCGGCGTAGCCGAGGATGAGCGAGGCGACGATCGTGACCGCGTAGGACTCGAAGAGGTCGGCGGCCATCCCGGCGCAGTCCCCGACGTTGTCCCCCACGTTGTCGGCGATGGTGGCGGCGTTGCGGGGATCGTCCTCGGGGATGCCCACCTCGACCTTGCCCACCAGGTCGGCGCCGACGTCGGCGGCCTTGGTGAAGATGCCGCCCCCGACTCGCATGAACAGGGCCAGCAGCGACCCGCCGAACCCGAAGCCCTCGAGGACGTTGGTGACGGAGTTCTGGAAGATCAGCGTGATCACCGACGCCCCGATCAGCCCGAGGCCGACACAGAACAGACCCGTGATCCCGCCCGTGCGGAAGGCGATGCGCAGGGCCGGGGGCAGCGTGCCCCGGCGGGCGGCGGCGGCGGTGCGCACGTTGCCGCGCACCGCCAGGCTCATCCCGATGGTCCCGGTGAGCCCGGAGAACAGGGCGCCGACGAGGAACGCCACGGCGCGCGCGATCCCCGAGCCCACGAAGCTGAGGTGGTGGGGATCGTGGGGACCACCGACTTTGACGGCGGTGATGAAAACCAGCACGGCCAGCGGGACCACGACGATCCCGATGGTGCGGAACTGCCGCCGGAGGAACGCCTCGGCCCCCTCCTGGATGGCGGCGGCTATCTCCTGCATGGCGGTCGTGCCGGTCTCCTCGGCCAGCACGTTGCGCATCAGGACGAAGGCCGCGAGCAGCGCCACGACCCCCGTGATGAGGGCGAAGACCAACCATTCCTTCTCCGTGCTGCGGAGCAGGAACGGCTGGTAGCCCCCCTGGGCGGCCAGCGTGATCATGCCGAGTGCTCCCTTCTGTCGGGTCGTTCCCTCTTACGGGCGCCGTGCCCGGAAGGGGCCGGCTCCTTGCTTACTGACTCCTTGCTTACTGACGCCTTGCTCACGAACAGCTGGCGGGCCAGCTTCTCGCCCACGGTGCGGTCCTCCCCCGACACGCGCAGCACGAGCGGCCCGTCGAACGGGTGCTTCTCGCGCACCTCGACCCGGACGCCGGGACGCAGCCCGAGGGTGTCGAGGAAGGCGATCACCTCGGGGTCGGTCGAGCCCGGCACCGCCACCGTGGCCACGTCCCCGGGCTCCAGGGCGTAGAGGACGGGGAGCTCGTCGATCTCCCCCTCCTGGGCCTCCGGGATCGGGAACCCGTGGGGGCAGGTGGCGGGGCGGTGGAGGGCCACGTACAGGCGCTCCTCGACCTCCTGGGGCAGGTCGTGCTCGAAGGAGCCGGCGAAGCGGTCCGCCTCGTTCCAGGCGTAGCCGAGCATGTCCGAGAGGAACCGCTCGACGATGCGGTGCCGGCGGATGGCGGCCACCGCCGCCCGGCGCCCGAGGACGGTGAGCTCGACGCCCCGGTAGGGGCGGTGGTCGACCAGGGCCCGGTCGGCCAGGCGCTTGACCGTGGTGGTGGCCGTGCCGGGGCTGATGCCCAGCGCTTCGGCCAGCGCCCCGGTATGGGCGTCGGTCCCCGCCTTGGTGAGGCGGTAAAGGGCCTTCAGGGCCTCACGTTCGGACTTTGACAGGACCAGTTCCATGGGTTTTCGAGGCGGTGAACCTAGTTTCCGACCCTCGAAATGTGCAATTCCCCGGTCAGGTCACCTCGGCCGGCTCGGCGGGCGCCAGGATCTCGTAGATCGGGTTGAGGATGGCGGGCTGGCCCCGGTGGGTCCCGACCACGCCCTCGGCCAGGAGGCGGGCCCCGGGCTCGATGCCCGGCACCCGCCGGCGGCCCATGAACGTGATCAGCAGGCGGCCCGAGTCATCGTCGAGGGTGCACTCCAGGCTGGGCACCCCGGCGAAGGGCTGGACCCGCACGGCCCGGATCCGGCCCGCCACCTTGGCCGGGCGGCGGGGCTGCACCTCGGAGATGGCGACGGTGCCGGGGACCCCCGGCCCGGACGGGACCGGGCCCGGCGTACGCTCCCGCGGGGACCGCTCCGGGGCACCGGCGGGGCCGGCGGCCCGGGCCGGGGCGGGGGCGGCGGCCTGCCGGCGCCGGCGGTGGATGCGCTCCAGGGCCACGTCGACCGGGAACGGCACGATCGTGGCGGTGACGTGGGGAAGCTGGGAGACGACCTCCACGATCCGGTCGGCGGTCTGGTCGTGCAGCACCCGTCCCAGGGGGCCGCGGAAGGCACGCCGGGGCAGCAGCACGCTGACCTCGGTCTCACCGTCCGCCGCCGCCTCGGCCGCCAGCTCGAGGACGGCCCGGGTCAGGCGGCGGTCCCGGCACTCGACCAGCTCGAGCGGGAGCCGGGAGAGGCCGAGGCGCGTCCAGCGCTCCGACAGGTCGGCGGCGTGGGAGGTGTCCAGCACGAAGTGCACGGCCCGCAGCTCGTCGGGGTTGAGGGTGCGGGCGTACTGGATGGCCCGCGCCGTGGCCAGGTCGAGCCGGTCGACCAGCACCAGGACCGTGTGCCGGCGCAGGGTCGGGGCCTCGGCGGCGCGGGCGGCCACCCCCTCGCCCAGCACCGCCGCCTCGAGCCCGTAGCGGCGGTTGAGCCGGCTGAACGCCGCCACCAGGAGCGGGAGCAGGACCACGACTACCCACGCCCCCTCCGTGAACTTGGTGACCACGAAGACGAAATCGACGATGGCCGAGAGCACTCCGGCCCCGGCGCAGACGGCCAGGTTGCGCCGCCAGCGCCGCCCCCGCTCGACCCAGTGGTGGCGGACCATGCCCGCCCCCGACAGCGTGAAGCCGGTGAAGACCCCGATGGCGTAGAGGGCTATCAGCGAGTTCACGTTGGAGTTGGTGGCGAGCAGCAGGCCCACCGCCACGACCGTGAGCACGACGATCCCGTTGGAGAACACCAGGCGGTGGCCCCGGCGCATCAGCTGGCGGGGGAGGAACGAGTCCTCGGCGGCGAAGCTGGCCAGGAACGGGAAGCCGGTGAAGCTGGTGTTGGCGGCCAGGATGAGGATGCCCGCCGTTCCCACCTGCAGCATGTAGTAGAGGAAGTGGCCGGCCCCGGTGCTGCCGTAGACGTACTGCCCGACCTGGGAGATCACAGTCGGGGTGCCCGACTCGTACGGCACGGGGTGGGTCAGCGCCGCGAACACCGAGACCACCACGAACATGCTGCCGAGGATCACGGCCATCCAGACGAGGGTCTGGCGGGCGTTGCGGGCCTGGGGGGACCGGAAGACGCTGACCCCGTTGGAGATGGCCTCGGTGCCGGTGAGGGCCGACCCGCCGCTGGCGTAGGCCTTGAGGACGATGAACAGCGTGGCGCCGAGGAACAGCCCCGACCCGGCGTGACCGGGGCGCACGGCACCGGCCAGGTGCACGGAGTGCTCGTGCAGATGCCCGAGGGCCGCCCGGACGGTTCCCACGAGCGCGAGCACGGCCATGTTGGCGATGAAGAAGAAGGTGGGTACGGCGAAGCTTCGCCCCGCCTCCCTGATGCCCCGCAGGTTCCCGTAGGCGAGCAGCAGCACGAAGCCGATCCCGATGGCCGTGGTGGCCCGGCTGAGCGCCGGGACCGCCGAGGTGATGGCCGCCGTGCCCGCCGCCACCGACACCGCCACGGTCAGCGTGTAGTCGATGAGGAGGGCGGCCGCCGCCACCTGGGACACGAGGGGTCCGAGGTTCTCGCGGCTGACGACGTAGGCGCCCCCGGCCTTCGGGTACGCGTGCACGACCTGCCGGTAGAGGAGGGTCACGAGGACCAGCACGCCGATAATGGCCAGCGTGATCGGCACGAGGAGGCTGAACGCGGCCAGGCCGATGTAGGGGAACAGCACGACCAGGATCTCCTCGGTGGCGTAGGCCGAGGAGGACATGACGTCGGAGGAGAGCACCGCCAGCGCCGTGGGCTTGCCCAGGCGCTCGCTGGCCAGCTGCTCGGTGACGAGAGGCGGCCCGAGCAGCAGCCTCTTCACCCGGTAGCCGGCCGACTCGGGCACGGCCGGAACCCCCGTTGCGCTCACCGCGTCAGCGTACGACCGGCGCGGCCCGGGGCGGCAGTCGGCGTCGGTCGTCGGTCGGAGCAAATCGCCTGTAGTAGCAATAGGCCCCGTGCACGTGGTGATCGTCGGGTGCGGGCGGGTGGGCTCGGGCCTCGGGATCTCCCTGGTGGCCGACGGCCACAGCGTGGCGATCATCGACAAGCGCTCCTCGGCCTTCCGCCGGCTCCCCGAGGGCTGGGGCGGACAGACCCTGAGCGGGTTCGGCTTCGACCGGGAGACCCTGGAGGAGGCGGGCATCCGCAGGGCCGGCGCGCTGGCGGCGGTGACCAACGGGGACAACTCGAACATCCTCTCGGCGCGCATCGCCCGGGAGACCTACGAGGTCGAGAGCGTGGTGGCGCGCATCTACGACCCCCGGCGGGCCACGATCTACCGCCGCCTGGGCATCCCCACCGTGGCCACGGTGACCTGGACCACCGACCAGGTGCTGCGCCGGCTGTTCCCCGAGCGCGCCGAGGTGGAGTGGTCGAGCCCGGCCGGGGAGCTGTGCCTCATCGAGCGGGCCCTGCCGCCGGGGTGGGCGGGGCGCAAGATCAAGCAGCTCGACGCCCCGGGCCAGATCCAGGTGGTCGGGATCACCCGGGCCGAGGAGGCCCGCCTGGCCACCGACGAGATCGGCCAGGAGGGTGACATCCTCCACATCGCCGTGCAGCGCCCGGCGCTGGAGGACCTGGAGCGGCGCCTGAAGGCGCCCGACCTGTGAGGGCGGCGGAGCTGTGAAGGTCGTGATCGTCGGGGCCGGCAACGTCGGGACGTTCATCTCCACCGACCTGCAGGCCAACGGCCACGACGTGACGCTGATGGAGAAGGACTACGAGCTGGCCAAGCGGCTGGCCCCGACGCTCCCGGTGAAGATCCTGGCCGCCGACGCGTGCGAGGTGAGCAACCTCCAGCGGGCCGAGGTGGGCGATGCCGACGTGGTCGTGGCCGCCACCGGGGACGACGAGGACAACCTGGTCGTGTCGCTGCTGGCCAAGCAGGAGTTCGCCGTGCCGCGTGTGGTCGCCAGGGTGAACCACCCCAAGAACCACTGGCTGTTCAACGAGGCGTGGGGCGTGGACGTGGCGGTGTCGACGCCGCACCTGCTGACCGGCGTCGTCGAGGAGGCGGTGAGCGTCGGCTCCCTGGTGCGCCTGCTGCAGCTCGAGCAGGGGGAGGCCAACCTCGTGGAGGTCACGCTGGCCGACGACTCGCCTGCCGACGGGCGCAGCATCGCCGATCTGGCCATGCCCCGGGACGCGACGGTGGTGGCGGTGATCAGAGGCGGCCACGTCGTCGTGCCGCGCGGGGACACGGTGCTGGTGGCCGGGGACGAGGTGCTGGCCCTGGTCACTCCGCGCTCGCTGGACGAGGTGCGCACGCTGCTGATCGCGGGCCCCGACGGGCGCAAACCCGGAAGCGTCAGGACCGACCGGGACGACGAGGCCGGCTAGGCCCGGCCGCCTGTCGTCAGGCGGTCAGGGGTAATGGGTCAGTCGTCGAGCTCGTCCCAGGGCCCGCACTTGACGGTGAGGGTGAGGGCGCCGCCCTCGACGCCAACCTCGTCGACGAGGGCCCGGATGAGCGGCAGGCGCAGCTGTCCCTCGACGGCGGCGCGGCCGGGGTCGGTGGGGATGTCGGGCGGAGGCGACAGGAAGGCGCCCTGGGAGATGACCGCCACCACGCAGCGGTCGGGCGCCTCGTGCCAGCGCACCACCACCTGGTCCCCGTGCTCCATGGCCTCGGTCACCGCCTCGGAGGCGGCCAGCACCAGGTCCTCGATGCGCTCGTCGTCGAGGTCGCGCCGCTGGGCCAGTGTGTGGACCAGCATGCGCGCCACCCCGAGCCCGTTGGAGTCGGAGGGAAGCTCTACGTGGACCCCGCTGGTTCGCTCGACGAAGTCGAGGACGCCGGGGGTGATGGGCACCGGTCCGGCCTTCGGGCTCAGGCGGACGGGGCGTTCTTGGTGGCCGAGTCCACGTCGTCGAAGATCTCGAAGACCTTGGTGAGCCCGGTGATCTCGAACACCTTGAGGATCCGGCGCTGGGTGCACACGAGGGTCAGGTCCCCCTCGTGGCTGCGCAGCCGCTTGAGGCCGCCGACCAGCACGCCGAGGCCGGTGGAGTCGAGGAAGTCCACACCCTCCAGATCGACCACCACGTGGTGGTGGCCCTGGCTCACCAGCTCGACCAGCCGCTCCCGGAGCCGGGGGGCGGTGTACACGTCGACCTCACCGTTCACCGCCAGCACGGCGTAGCCGTTGCGTTCGGTGACGTCGAGACCCAGGTCCATCCCTACTCCTTCGGCGGTCGTCCGGTCGGTCACGCTACCCCCTGCCGGTTAGGTTCAGCACATGACGGACCTCGAAGAGGTCCTGCGGGTCTGTTCCCAACATGGCCAGCTCGTGCACCTCCACCGGCTCCCGGCCCGGTGCGGGACCGTCCGCGCCCTGGCCCGCCCCCTCCCGCCGGGGCTGGTCGACCGGATGCCGGTCGGGGGGCTGTGGTCCCATCAGGCCGCGGCCATCGACCTGGCGCGAGACGGGCGCTCGGTGGCGGTGGCCACCGGGACGGGGTCGGGCAAGTCCCTCTGCTACCAGCTGCCGATCGCGGAGGCGGTGACCGGCCCGGCCCGGGGCCAGGACCCCGCCACCGCCCTCATGGTGTTCCCGACCAAGGCGCTGGCCCAGGACCAGCTGCGGGCTCTCGGGGAGCTCGAGATCCCGGGGCTGGTGGCCGCCACCTACGACGGGGACGCCGGCCCCGACGAGCGCACCTGGGCCCGCCGCCACGCCAACGTCGTGCTCACCAACCCCGACATGCTCCACGTCGGCATCCTGCCCAACCACCCGCGCTGGGCCACGTTCCTCATGCGGCTGCGCTTCGTGGTCCTCGACGAGCTGCACACCCTGCGGGGGATCTTCGGCAGCCACGTGGCCCACGTCGTGCGCCGGCTGCGGCGGCTGGCCGCCGCCTACGGGGCCAACCCCTCGTTCGTGTTCACGTCGGCCACGGTCGGGCGCCCCGCCCGGCTGGCGTCGGCGCTGTGCGGGCTGCCGGTGGCCGAGATCGACGAGGACGGCTCCCCTTCGGGGGAGCGGCTCCTGGCCCTGTGGAACCCGCCCCTGTGGGACCGCGCCGCGGGGGTGCGCGCCTCTTCGAACAGCGAGACGGCGGCCCTCCTGGCCGCGCTGGTGGCCTCGGGGCGGCGGAGCATCGCGTTCACCCGCAGCCGCAAGGCGGCCGAGCTGGTGGCGGCCGGCACCAGGCGCCGTCTGCCCGAGGAGCTGGCCGGGAAGGTCCGCCCCTACCGCGGCGGCTTCCTGGCTGCGGAGCGCAGGGAGATCGAGGCCGAGCTGTTCTCGGGGCGCCTCCTCGGCGTGGCGGCCACCAACGCCCTCGAGCTGGGCGTGGACGTGGGCGGTCTCGACGCGTGCGTGCTCAACGGCTTCCCCGGCACCATCGCCTCGTTCTGGCAGCAGATCGGTCGGGCGGGCCGGACCCGGAACCGCAGCCTGGCCGTGCTGGTGGCCGGCGACGACGCCCTCGACCAGTGGCTGATGGCCCATCCCGACGAGCTGCTCACCCGGCCCCCCGAGCCGGCGGTGGTGAACCCCGCCAACCCCTTCGTGCTCCACCCCCATCTGGCGTGCGCCGCCTTCGAGCGTCCGCTGGTCCCGGACGACGAGGGGTGGTGGGGGCCGCCCGGGCTTCCCGAGGGCGCCTTCGAGGACGCCGTGCGCGACCTCGTGATCTCCGACCGCCTGGTGGTGCGCCGGGGCCGGGCCGTCCCGGCCACCCGCCGCAACCCGGCCCGGGAGGTCGGCCTGCGCAGCGGGTCGTCGGACCAGATCCGCATCGTCGACGAGCAGGGGGACCTGGTGGGGACGATCGAGCGGGACCGGGCCTTCGCCACGGTCCATCCCGGCGCCGTGTACCTGCACCAGGGACAACACTACCGGGTGGAGCGGCTCGACCTCGACGACAACGAGGCGTGGGTCGGCGCCGTCGACCCCGGGGAGCTCACCCAGGCCCGCAGCGCCACCGACTTCCGCATCCTCGGGATCGAGCGGACGAGCGAGGTGGGCCGGGCCGTCATCTCGATCGGCCCGGTCGAGGTCACCGAGCACGTCACCGGCTACCGCCGGCGGGACCTGGCGACGGGTCAGGTGCTGGGGGACGAGGTCCTCGACCTGCCCCCGACCACCCTGCAGACGCGGGGCTTCTGGTACCGCTTCGACGAGCGGCTGCTGGCCCGGGCCGGGCTCACCCAGTGCCCCGACGACGCCCTGCCGGGTGCGCTGCACGCCGCCGAGCACGCCGGCATCGGGATCCTGCCCCTGTTCGCCATCTGCGACCGCTGGGACGTCGGCGGCGTGTCCACGGCCTGGCATCCCGACTCGGGCGCCGCGACCGTCCTGATCTACGACGGCTACCCGGGCGGAGCGGGGATAGCCGAGCTCGGCTTCGGGGCCGCCCACACCCATCTCGGGGCCACGCTGGAGTCCATCGCCACCTGCCCGTGCGAGGCGGGCTGCCCGTCGTGCGTCCAGTCCCCGAAGTGCGGGAACCTCAACGAGCCCCTGGACAAGGCGGGGGCCACAGCCCTCCTGCGCGAGGTCCTCGCGCCGACCTGAGCGGCTACTCGGGCTCGGCCGCCACCAGGACCGGGCCGGCCTCGACCACGCGCCGCAGCCACAGCAGGTGGGCCACCACGGCCAGCAGGAGGGCGGCCAGGCCCACGGCGGCCAGGTTCCGCACCAGGGCGGAGCGACCGGAGACCGGCACGCCGCCGTACACGACCGTGACGGGGCGGCGGCCCCCCGGGCGCCCCGGGGTGGACGCGCTGTACGGGGCAACGGCCGGAAGGTCGGGCCCGGGCTCGGCGCTGTCGGAGGGCAGGCCCGGGACGGCCGGCGCGGCCTGGGCGGGGAGCGATCCCGAGGCCGACGGGTCGAGGAGGGCCCCGAGCCCGGTGGCACCGGCACCCGCCGGGGCGGCCCCGGCCGAGCTGTAGGTGCCGACGCCGCCTCCCGCCGGCGCGCCCGCGCCCGGGGACCCGGCGGCCTGGGCTCCCCGCGCCGACCCGGCCGGGCCGGACGATGCAGCGCCCGAGGGCCCTCCGACCGAGGCCTCCCCCGGGGCGGAGGACACGGTCGTCCGGCTGGTGGCGCCCTGGCGCAGGGCGGTCACCTGGTAGGTGTACGCCGTCCCTGTCGTCGTCGAGTGGTCGACCCAGCCGGTCGCGCCCACCCGGGCGGGGAAGCCGGAGCCGGACGGGCTGCGGGTCACCTGGTACCCCACGAGGTCGGGATAGGACGGCTCCGACCACGCCAGGCTCACCGAGCGGCCGTCGGCCGAAGGGGTGGCTGTCAGCCCGGACGGGGCGGCGGGCGGGGCGGCCACCGAGAAGCTGGCCTCGTAGCTGACCGGCTGGCTCTGTCCCCCCGGGTCGGTCTCGGTGGCCTGCACCGACAGCGTGTAGGCGCCGTTCCAGACGAGGGCCGGGGACACGGGCAGCGAGAAGCTGCACGAGGACTGCCCGCACGCCGGCGTCGTGGCGCTCCATCCCGGGTGGCCGGCGGCCGAGGTCACCGCCACCTGCAGGGTCCCCGTCACGGTCCCGTCCGGGGAGGTGGCGGCGGCGGTGCCGGCGATGGTCGGGGTGGCCGTGTCGACGACCCCGCCCCCGGTGGGGGAGCTCATGTTGATGTCCGGGGCGCCGGCGCGGGCCGGGCCCGTGCCCACCACCAGGACCAGCCCCGCCGCCAGGGCCCCCGCCGCCACCGCGGTGCGGGCCCTCATGCCTGGGGCTGGGGCCCGGCCGACGCCGGCCCGCTCACCATCGTGGCCTTGACGATGATGCGGTGGCTGGCCGAGCCCTTGGGGGTGCACGACGTCAGCGTCAGGGTGTAGCGGCCCGGGGTGTCGGCCACGACCGCGGTGTCGGCGGGCAGGACCACGAACGGGGCCTGGGACACCTGGTACACGCAGCGCCCGACGGGCGTGGTCAGCACGATGCGGTCACCGGTCCGGAGCCGGTCGACGTCGGCGAAGGGGCGTCCGTAGGTCGTGCGGTGGCCGGCTATGGCCACGTCCCCCTCCTCGCACGGCAGCGGCGTGGACGGGTAGTGGCCGGCCCCCGCCTTAAGGGCCTCGTCCGTCGTGCCCTCGACGACGACGACGTCCACCCCGATGGCGGGGATCTCGAGGCGGGTGAGGCTGTCCCCGATCGGCACCGCATCGGTGCGGAACTCCTGGGACAGGGCGGGGTCGCTGGCCAGCTGGTGGGCCAGACGGGACTGCAGCCGCGACTGCCAGATGTTCGTGAAGAACGGGTACCCGAGCAGGGCCACGGCGCCGAGCAGCAGCACGCCGGTCAGGGCCGAGATCCCGAACCGGGCGGCGCGGTGGCCCCGCAGGAAGGTGACGATCCGGTCCTGCAGGTTTTGCATCGTCATCACTCCGTGAGGGAGGACCGGCCCGGGCCACCGCCCCTCTCCTGACGGTAGCGGCCGGGCCGGTCGTTCTCCTCGTATCCCCTATCGGTCCGGGACACGAGATAGTTAGGCGCGGGGGCGGAGAGGAGCCCCGGGTACTCGGGCCGTGGGGCGGTTAGCGGAACATCCTCCGGATGCGGCGCCCGACCAGGGCCGCGCTGAGAGCGCCGGCGCCCGCCAGGGGGAGGACCGGGTTGCCGCCCGTGAACGGGAGGGACGTGGTGCGGGCCGGGACGGCCGCCGCCGCCACCGCCGCCACGGCCGGGGTGCCGCCGCCGGTCGCGGTCGTCTTGGCGAGGGCCAGGTCGAGGCCGCCGTCGGTGGCGGTGGCGCTCGACGCACCCACGCCCTTGAGCAGGTGGAGCTCCACGGCCGCGGCGGTGGCGGTCACCGAACCGTCGGCGTTCCTGGTCGACGACCCGTCGGCCACGGTGATCGTCGACTCGAGCGGCGTGCCCTGGAGGATGGTGAGGCTCTGGCCCGGCGCCACCGTCAGGGTCTGCCGGCCGAGCCCGGTGGACGGCAGCGGGTTCACGATCACCCGCACCAGGGCGGGATCGAAGGTGGGCGTGGCCACGCCGGTCCTGCGGTTGTAGACGACCTGGGCGCTCGACGAGCCGACCTGGATCTCGGCCAGGGGGGCGCTGTTCGGGAGGGCGTCGAGGCCGAGGATCTGGATGTCCCCGCCCGACGCCGCCGAGTTCGAGGTGACCGTCGAGGCGTCGGTGCGCACGAACGAGGTCGTGTTTCCGAGGCCGAGATGGAGGGTGTTCTGGGTACCGACGGCCTGGAGCAGCTGGCCGATCGTGTTCTGGACGTTGATCTGGGGGGCTATCTGCTGGATCTGCTGCAGGGTCCCGAACACGGGCTGGAGCTGGTTCAGCACCGGCTGCAGGGTCTGGGTGAGGGTGCTCACCAGGCCGGCGGCGTTCAGGTCGAGGTTGGCCACCCGGCCCACGGCGGCCGCCCACGGCGTGGAGTCCTTGGTGTTGGCGGCGCCCGACGCGCAGGCCAGCCCGACGGTGGCCTGGGGCAGCGGGGCGGGCAGGGAGGGCAGGGTCGGGGTGGCGCACTGCTCGGGCAGGGTCTGGGCCTGTCCGGCGGCGGTGGCGGCGGCGTGCTCCTGGGAGTAGATGGTCCCGTCGACGACGGCGCCGATGCCGAGGGCGTCGGCCAGCTGGCTGGACGCCGCCTTCACGTTGCTCACGCCCTCGGTCACGGTGTGGCCGAACAGGTTCAGCACGAGGGC
>DASSEU010000042.1:0-39439 GCA_035695125.1 Acidimicrobiales bacterium | reverse complement strand
GGCGGCCACGACCGCCCGCAGGGGCCGCCCGCCCATGGCCGCCACGTCGCTGACGCTGGTGGTCAGGGCCTTCCACCCGGCGTCGTCCAGGCCCACCAGGTCCCGGCGGAAGTGGACGCCGTCCACCACGGTGTCGGTCGTCAGGAGGATTGAGCCGTCCGGCGCCGAAAACACGGCGGCGTCGTCACCGATCCAGACCTCTCCCGCCGGCGGCGAAGGGAGGCGGGCCGCCAGGAGGGCCACCATCTCCAGCTCACCCCGCGCCGGGCCCACCCCGGCCAGCGTAGGTCCTCGCCCCGGCCGCCGATTGGGGCGCGACGAAGCGGCGGCCGTACGATCTGAGCAACGGATCAGCCCCCGCAACGGAGCGCGGGACGAGACACGAGGTGTTCAGTTGTCCAGCACGAAGGCCCCGACCAGGCACGCCGGTCTCCTCCGGTGGGTGGAGGAGATGGCCGAGCTGACCACCCCCGACCGGGTGGAGTGGTGCGACGGCTCGGCCGAGGAGTACGACCGGCTGGCCCAGCTGCTGGTGGACTCGGGGACCTTCACCCGGCTCTCCGACGCCAAGCGCCCCAACAGCTACTGGGCCCGGTCCGATCCCGCCGACGTGGCCCGGGTCGAGGACCGGACGTTCATCTGCTCGGCGCGCGCCGAGGACGCCGGCCCGACCAACAACTGGCGGGATCCGGCGGAGATGAGGGAGACGTTGCGCGGGCTGTTCAGAGGGTCGATGAAGGGCCGGACCATGTACGTGGTCCCGTTCTCCATGGGCCCACTGGGCTCCCCCATCGCCCACATCGGCGTGGAGATCACCGACTCGCCGTACGTGGCGGTGAGCCTGCGGATCATGACCCGCATGGGCGCGGGCGCCCTGGAGGTGCTGGGCGAGGACGGGGAGTTCGTTCCCTGCATGCACTCGGTGGGCGCGCCCCTGGGGCCGGGCCAGGCCGACGTGGCCTGGCCGTGCAACAACGAGCACAAGTACATCGTCCACTTCCCGGAGACGAGAGAGATCTGGTCGTACGGGTCCGGCTACGGCGGGAACGCGCTGTTGGGGAAGAAGTGCTTCGCCCTGCGGATCGCGAGCGTCATGGCCCGGGACGACGGCTGGCTGGCCGAGCACATGCTCATCGTCAAGCTCACCTCGCCGGCAGGCGAGACCCGCTACGTCACCGGCGCCTTCCCCTCGGCGTGCGGCAAGACCAACCTGGCCATGCTCGTGCCGACCCTCCCGGGATGGAAGGTGGAGACGGTCGGGGACGACATCTGCTGGATGAAGTTCGGCCCCGACGGTCGGCTGTATGCCATCAACCCCGAGGCCGGCTTCTTCGGAGTGGCACCGGGAACGTCCGAGAAGACCAACCCCAACGCCCTCCTGACCCTCGACGGGAACTGCATCTTCACCAACACCGCCCTCACCGACGACGGGGACGTGTGGTGGGAGGGGCTCACTGAGGAGCCGCCCACGCACCTCACCGACTGGAAGGGCAACGACTGGACGCCGGCCAGCGGCACTCCCGCCGCCCATCCCAACTCCCGCTTCACCGCCCCCGCCCGTCAGGACCCGGCCATCGCCCCGGAGTGGGAGAGCCCCGAGGGGGTTCCGATCTCCGCCATCCTGTTCGGCGGCCGGCGGGGTTCGGTGGTCCCTCTCGTGTTCGAGGCCTACGACTGGCAGCACGGCGTGTTCCTCGGCTCGATCATGGCCTCGGAGACCACGGCGGCGGCGGCGGGCGCGGTGGGGAACCTGCGGCGGGATCCCTTCGCCATGCTGCCGTTCTGCGGTTACAACATGGCCGACTACTTCACCCACTGGTTGCGGATCGGGGCGGGCGCGTCCGACCCCGGCAGGCTGCCCCGCATCTTCTATGTGAACTGGTTCCGCAAGGGCGCCGACGGGCGGTGGCTGTGGCCGGGCTACGGGGAGAACAGCCGGGTTCTCGAGTGGATCTTCGAGCGGGTGGCGGGCGGCGGTGAGGCCGTCGACACACCGATCGGCCGGGTCCCCGCCCCGGGGGCCATCGACACGACCGGCCTCGACGTGTCCGACGAGGACATGGCCGAACTCCTCGGGGTCGACCCCGAGGAGTGGCGCCGGGAGCTGCCGCTGATCTCCGAGCACTACGACCGCTTCGGGGATCGGGTCCCCCCCGAGCTCCGGGACGAGCTGGACGCCCTCGCCAAGCGCCTGGACGGTTAGTCTCCCGTCCGCTCGCCCGACCTAGGAGGTACCCCGTTGGCCGTTTCCGCCTACGTGCTCATCCAGACCGAGGTCGGAAAGGCGGCCCAGGTGGCCTCCGAGGTCTCGGGGATCCCCGGCGTGGTGTCGGCCGAGGACGTGACCGGCCCCTACGACGTGATCGTGCGCGCCGAGGCTGACTCGGTGGACGAGCTGGGTCGGATGGTCGTGAGCAAGGTGCAGATGGTCAACGGGATCACCCGCACGCTCACCTGCCCGGTGGTGAATCTGTAGGACCGGTCATCTCAAGGTCGGCGGGGCTGGGGTCCCCGCCGACACCGCGATGAGGCGTCAGCCGAAGAGCAGAATGCAGGGCTAATCGGCGGCGGCCTGCGCCTCCTGGGCCGCGGCGGCCATGGCCATCACCTCGGCCTGGGCCTCGGCGGCCACGTCCACGAGCTCCCGGATCTCGTCCTCGCTGAATCCGGCCATGTCCCGGAACTTGCGCGCCAGGTGGATGGGGTTCTCGTCCCCCTCCCCGCGGAAGCCACCGAGGCTGAACAGCTTGTCGACGGTGCGCTGGAACTCGAGCGCCCGCTTCTGGCGCTCCTTGTCGTTCTCGGTGATCCGGCGCAGCCAGTCCGAGCCCATCTTCACGTGGGTGACCTCGTCGGCCAGCATCCAGTCCTCGCAGAAGAACAGCACCGGGTCCGACATGGCCTTGCCGAAGTCGCGCATGGTGTTGAACACGTCGATGGCCAGGCCCTCCAGGGCCCGGTTGACTCCGGTCAGGCGCAGGACGGGATCGGCGTTGCACGACGCCTCGAACAGGAAGGTCTGCTCGGCGAACTCACCCACCGACGACCCCATGTGCTCCACCAGCTTCACCGAGATCTCGGTGTGACGGGCCTCGTCCCAGCACTGCCGGGCCATGTCGAGCTTGAGGGCGTAGGGAACCTCCTCGGACCCCGATCCGACCTCGAAGTCGTAGCAGGTGCGCCCTGCGCCCTCCAGGGCCTGGATCTCACCCATGAAGATCCCGTGCATCAGCTGGCGGGCCGAGTCGGGGGAGTCGGGATCTCCCGGCTTGAACGGGTTGTCCCGGTTGTCGAGCGCGGCGGCGTTGCGCGGGTCGAAGATCGTGTCCTCGATGCGGGTCCGGGTGAACCGGGCATCCCGGGCCAGGTCGTCGACCGAAAGCATCCGCTTCATCCGAAGCCCCCTTCTGGACTGATGAGCTGTCGGCGCCTGACGGCAGTCACTGACGCCTCCGTTCAATTCTAGGTCATACCCGGGGCCCGGCCCAGGTGCACCTGGCGGACGGCCGGGCCGCGGCTAGCGGACCGCCCCGGAGGCCCGCAGCTCGGCCACCTCTTCCGGGCCGAACCCGAGCTCGCTCAGGACCGCCTCGGTGTCCTGGCCGGGGTGGACCGGCGGCCGGGAGACGGCCCCGGGGGTCCGGCTGAACCGGGGGGCGGGCCCGGGCTGGACCACGCCGGCCACCTCGACGAAAGTCCCCCGGTGGCGGTTGTGGGGGTGCCCAGAGGCCTCCGACATCGACAGCACGGGGGCGAAGCACACGTCGGTGCCCTCCATCACCTCGCACCACTCGTCCCGGGTGCGGGTCCGGAACACCTCGGCCAGACGGGCCTTGAGCGCGGGCCACTGCGCCCGGTCCATCTGGCCGGGAAGGTCCTCCTGGTCCAGGCCGGTGAGCCGCAGCAGCTCGGCGTAGAACTGGGGCTCGATCGACCCCACCGACACGTAGCGGCCGTCGGCCGTCTCGTAGACGTCGTAGAAGTGGGCGCCGGTGTCGAGCATGTTGGTGCCCCGCTCCTCGGTCCACAGGCCGGCGGCCTGGATGCCGTGGATCATGGTGGCCAGCACCGCCGCTCCGTCGACCATGGCGGCGTCGACGACCTGGCCCTCCCCCGAGTTGGCCGCCTCCAGCAGCGCGCACACCACCCCGAAGGCCAGCAGCATGCCGCCCCCGCCGAAGTCCCCGACCAGGTTGAGCGGCGGGACGGGGGGCCCGCCGGCGCGCCCGATCGGGTGCAGGGTGCCCGACAGGGCGATGTAGTTGATGTCGTGGCCCGCCGAGGCGGCGTAGGGGCCGTCCTGGCCCCACCCGGTCATGCGGCCGTAGACGAGGGCCGGATTGCGCTCCAGGCACTCCTTGGGCCCGATCCCGAGGCGCTCCGCCACGCCGGGGCGGAAGCCCTCGATCAGGGCGTCGGACCCCTCCACCATCCGCAGGACGGTCTCGGCCCCGGCCGGGTTCTTGAGGTCGATCCCGACCGAACGCCGGCCCCGGGCCAGGAGGTCGAGCGGGGGGTGCTGCGGATCCCCACCCCGCACGGACTGGGCCCGGTCGACGCGGATCACATCGGCCCCCATGTCGGCCAGCATCATCCCGGCGAAGGGCCCCGGCCCGATCCCCGCCACCTCGATCACCCTCACCCCGGAAAGGGGCCCGCTCCCGCTCGGCATGCCGGGGATGCTGGCCGCCGGTGTCTCGGGGGGTCAAGCGCCGCCTGCGAAGCTCCGGGCGTGACCCTGTGGAGGGAGGACCCGCTCACCGGCGCGCCGGTCGCGGTCGTGGCCGGGCGCCAGGACCGGCCCCACCTCCCCTCGGAGGGCTGCCCGTTCTGCCCGGGCGGGCTCGAGGCACCGGAGACCTACGAGGTCCGCTGGTTCCCCAACCGCTGGCCGGCCCTGCCGGACGGCCGCTGCGAGGTCGTGCTGTACACCCCTCTCCACGACGCCTCGCTGGCCTCGCTCGGGCCGGAGGGGGCGGCCCGGGTCGTCGACCTCTGGGCAGCGCGCACCGCCGCCCTCGGTGCCCGCCCAGACGTGGGCTACGTGCTGGTGTTCGAGAACCGGGGGCGGGAGGTCGGGGCCACGATCGACCACCCCCACGGGCAGATCTACGCCTACCCGGGGATCCCCCCGGTCCCGACCGGCGAGCTCGCCCGCTCGGGCCAAGGCTGCCCCCTCTGCACCCCGCCCCCCTCCCCCCTCCTGGTGGCCGCCCATGGGGGATGGTCGCTGACGGCGGCGGCGGCGCCGGGCTGGCCCTACGAGCTCCTCCTGGCGCCCGACGGCCACGTCCCGGACCTGCCCGCGGTGGCGGCCGACCCGGGGCTGCGCTCCGGTCTGGCCGAGTCCCTGGCGGACGCTGTCGGACGCCTGGACGGCCTGTTCTCCGCACCCATGCCGTACATGCTGTGGTTCCACCAGCGTCCCACCGACGGTGGAAGCTGGCCCGCAGCCCACGTCCACGCCCACCTGGCGCCCGTCCTGCGGGGACCGGGGCTGGTCCGGTACGTCGCGGCGGCGGAGGTGGGCGGCGGCGTCATGTTCAACCCGGTCGGGCCGGAGGAGGCCGCCGCCGCCCTGCGATCGTTGGCCCGGTGACCGATCCCGGCGCCCGGCCCACGGGCGTCGCCGGGGAGGACCTGCTCGTCCGGGCGGTCGCGCCCGGGAGGGTGAACCTGATCGGGGACCACACCGACTACACCGGCGGCCTGGTTCTGCCCATGGCGGTGGACCGGGCCACGACCGTGGAGCTGCGCCGCCACGGCCGGGTCGTGGAGCTGGTCTCCACCGCCTCCCCGCGGGCGGCGGTGGTGGACCTGGACGTGGCAACGGGCGAGGCTCCGGCCGGACCGGGGTGGGCCCGCTACGTGGCCGGGGTGGTGGCCGCCCTCCGGCCGGCCCAGGGCGGAAGCGGCGTCGTCTCGACGACGGTGCCGATCGGGGCGGGGCTCTCCTCGAGCTCGGCCTTGACGGTGGCCGTGGCGCTGGCGCTCGGGTTCTCCGGGCCCGCCCGGGACCTGGCCGTCGCCTGCCAGCGGGCCGAGCAGCTCGGTTCGGGCGTTCCGGGGGGGATCATGGACCAGCTCTGCTCGGCGGCGGCCGTCGAGGGCACGGCCCTGCTCATCGACTGCACGAGCCTGGTGCTGCGACCGGTCCCGCTCCCGGCCGGCGCCGAGGTCCTCGTGGCCCACTCCGGCACCGAGCGGGCCCTCGTGGGCTCCGCCTACGCCGAGCGCCGGGCCGACTGCGACCGGGCCGCCGCTCTCCTCGGCCCGCTCCGGGACGCGTCGGTCACGGAGGCCGAGGCCCTGACCGACCCCCTCCTGGTCCGGCGGGCCCGCCACGTCGTCACCGAGAACCACCGGGTTCTCGACTGCGCCGCCGCCCTCGAACGGGGGGACCTCGCCGAGGCGGGCCGGCTGATGGCGGACAGCCACCGCAGCCTCCGGGACGACTTCGACGTCTCGACCCCCGAGCTCGACGCCGTGGTGGCGGTCCTCGAGGCCACCCCGGGCGTGCACGGTGCCCGGCTCACCGGGGCCGGCTTCGGAGGCTGCGTGGTGGCCCTGGCCGACGCCGGCACCCTGGAGCGTCTCGACGCCACGGCCCTGCCCGGGCCGGCGTGGCGGGTGCGGGCGGCCGGCGGGGCCATGGTCGAGGTGCTCGAGTAGCGCCTCGGGTCAGCCCTTCGGGCCGGGCCCGTCGGCGCGGCGGGTGGCCTAGCGGTAGACCCGGCGCTGGAAGACGGCGGCCGGGCCCGGGACCCGGTCGAGGAACAGCCGTCCGTCGAGGTGGTCGAGCTCGTGCAGGAAGGCCCGGGCCTCGAAGGCGTCGGCGTCGACGACCACCTCCGACCCGTCCGGCGCCAGCCCCCGCACCACCACCCGCGTGGGCCTGGCCACGTCCCCGGTCAGGTCGGGAACGCTCATGCAGCCCTCCCGGGCCAGCTCGGCGCCCTCGTAGGAGACGAGCTCGGGGTCGATCATCACCACGGTTCCGTGGCAGGACCGGGTCTTGCGATGGCCGGTCACGTCCACGACGAACGCACGCAGCGGGACCCCGATCTGCGGGGCGGCCAGCCCGACGCACGCCGGGCTGGCGCGCATGGTGTCGACCAGGTCGGCGGCCAGCCGCCGGGCCTCGTCGTCGATCCGCCCGACGGCACGGGCCGGGTGGCTGAGGACCGGATCGGGCAGGCGGACGACGGGCAGGACGGCCATGCGCGGTCTCGTGGGAAGCCGTCGGGCTTCAGAGGATGTCGGCGCCCGACGGATGCATCGAGCACGCCACGCCGATGCGCGCCGAGAGGCCGGCCAGCTCCCTGTCGAGGGCATCCGGGTCGCTCCCGGGGGGCAGGACGATCTCGAGGATCATGGCGTAGACGGGCTGATCCCCCGAGAGCACCCGCGTGGACAGGTCGACGATGTTGACGCCGGCCCCGGCCAGCACCGCCGCCACGTCGTGGACTATCCCGGGTCGGTCGGCGCCGTGCACCGCCACGGCCCAGCTCTCGCCTTCCGTGGCGGCCGGCTCCAGCTCGGCCACGTCGTGCACCCACACCGCCAGGCCGAGATCGGCGCCGACCGGGCCCAGCGCCGCCTCTACAGCCTCCGCCTGCAGGTCCTCGGGGCCGGCCACGATCAGCACCATGGCGAAGCGGCCCCGGAGCACGGTCATCGACGTGTCCTCGAGGTTGCAGCCGAGCTCGACGAGGGCCCCGGTGACCCCGGCCACGATGCCGGGACGATCGGCGCCCACCGCCGACACGGCGAAGTGGCGCCCGCTCACCGGTCTGCGCCCATCGGGTGGCCCGGCCGTGCCGGACGGTCCCGCCTCATCGCGTTGTCTGGAACCGCGAGCGCCGCCGATGGCGCTCGACGGCCAGCCGAACCAGCTCGTCGACGAGCTCGGCGTACGGAAGGCCGCTGGCCTCCCACAGTTGCGGGAACATCGACACCGGCGTGAAACCGGGGATGGTGTTTAGCTCGTTGACCAGGAACCCGCGCCCGTCCTCCTCGAGGAAGAAGTCGACCCGCGCCATCCCGTCGACGCGGAGGGCCCGGTAGGCCCGCACGGCCAGCTCCTGGACCTCCCTCGTCCGGGCCCCGTCGATCCCGGCCGGCACGACGAGGCCGGCCGCTCCGTCGACGTACTTGTCCTCGTAGTCGTAGAACTCGTGGCTGGGAGCGATCTCTCCGGGCACCGAGGCCCGGGGGGACTCGTCACCGATCACCGCCACCTCGATCTCGCGGCCCCTCACCGCCTCCTCGACCACCACGTACTCGTCGTAGCGCAGCGCCTCGGCCAGGGCCGCCTCGAGCCCTTCCGGCCCCACAACCTTGCTGACGCCGACGGAGGAGCCCATGTTGGCCGGCTTCACGAACACCGGGAAGCCCAGCTCGTCGGCCACGCGCGCCTGGAAGCCCTCCCCCAGCTCGTGGCGGCGCAGGTCGATCCAGCGGGCTACGGGCAGGCCGGTGCCGGCCAGCAGGCGCTTGGACAGCCCCTTGTCCATGCACACCGCCGACGCCGTGACCCCCGCCCCGACGTAGGGGACCCCGGCCAGCTCGAGCAGCCCCTGGACCGTCCCGTCCTCCCCCATCGGCCCGTGGAGCAACGGGAGGACGACCACCTGGCGGCCGTCCTCGGGGCGCGCCACCACCGGCAGCGGATCGAGCTCGGGCCCTTGGCTCTCGTCGGGTGACGGCAGGGCGCGGGCCCCCTGCGCGAGCGCCGCCACGGCGTCCCCGGCCGCCAACCACCGGCCGTCCCGGGCTATACCGACCGGCACGACGTCGTAACGGGCGGGGTCGGCGGCCTGCAGGACGTGCAGGGCCGACACGCACGACACCTCGTGCTCGGCGGAGCGCCCGCCGAACAGCACGACCAGCCTGATCCGCTCGGGCGGCGCCACGGCAGCCAACTGTAAGACTCCTCTGATGCGCCTACGCGCCAGCGAGTTGGCCGGCGCGCTCGGCGGCCGCCTGCACGGTCCGGACGTGGAGCTGCACGGGGTCGCGATCGACTCCCGCGCCGTGCACGGCGGAGAGCTGTTCGTGCCCATCGTGGCCGAGCGCGACGGCCATGACTTCGTAGGCGCGGCCGTGACCGGGGGCGCCGCCGCCTACCTGTCCGCCCGCGGTCCCCTCGACGCCGCCGCACCGTGGATCGAGGTCGACGACACGGCCCGGGCCCTGCTGGCCGTGGGGCGGGAGGCCCGCCGCCACCTGCCCGACCGGGTCGTGGGGATCACGGGCTCGGTCGGAAAGACGACGGTGAAGGACCTGACGGCGGGGGCGCTCGGCGCCCGGTTCCGCACCTGGGCCAGCGCCCGGTCGTTCAACAACGAGCTCGGCGTCCCGCTCACCGTGGCCAACGCCCCGGCCGACACCGAGGCGCTCGTCGTCGAGATGGGGGCCCGGGGACCGGGCCACATCGCCCTGCTGTGCGAGATCGCCGCTCCCGCCATCGGAGTCGTCACGGTCGTGGCGGCGGCCCACACAGAGATGTTCGGGTCGCTGGACGAGGTCGCCAGGGCCAAGTCCGAGCTGGTGGCCGCCCTGCCCGCCTCCGGCACGGCCGTGCTCAACGCCGGGGACCGGCGGGTGCTGGGCATGCGCCGGGTGACGGCCGCGGCCGTGCTGACCTTCGCCCACGATCCGGCCGAAGGCGGATCCGGGGCGGGGTCGGGGGCGGACGTGACGGCCGCCGAGGTGCGCGTCGACGACGACCTGCTCGCCTCGTTCCGCCTACACACGCCGTGGGGCGCCGTCCCCGTGCGCCTGCCGGTGCGCGGGGAGCACAACGTCGTCAACGCGCTGGCGGCGGCGGCCGCCGGCCTGGCCTCCGGCGTCCCCCTGGAGGACGTGGCGGCCGGGCTCGAGAGCGCGACGGGTTCCCCGTCCCGCATGGACCTGCAGCGGGCGCCGTCCGGGCTGGTGGTCGTCGACGACTCGTACAACTCCAACCCCCTGTCGCTGGAGGCCGGCCTGCGGGCCCTGGCCCGGTTGCCCGCCGGCCGACGGGTGGCGGTCCTCGGGGTGATGGCCGAGCTCGGCGCCGACGGGCCCGCCGAGCACCGCCGGCTGGCCGGGCTGGCCGCGACCCTCGGCATCGAGGTCCTGGCGGTGGGCACCGACAACTACGGCGTCCCCTGGACGGTCCCCGACGCCGGCGGCGCCGTCGCCGCCCTCGCGGCTCTGGGTCCGCTCGGCCAGGGGGACGCCGTGCTGGTCAAGGCCAGCCGGGTCGCCGACCTGGGCCGGGTGGCGGAGGCGCTACTGGCCGGCTGACCGTCCCGCGCCCCCGGGCGCCGACCCCGGCCGGGGATCCACCGGCGCGTCACACCCGGTCGTTACGTTCGCCCGGTGGACCTCCTCGACGGCCTCGATCCCGCCCAGCGCGCCGCGGTCACCAGCACGGCCTCCCCCCTGTGCGTGCTGGCCGGCGCCGGCTCGGGGAAGACCCGGGTCCTGACCAGGCGGATCGCCTGGCGGCTGGCCACCGGGGACGCGCAGGCGGCCCACGTCCTGGCCCTGACCTTCACCCGCAAGGCGGCGGGGGAGCTGGCCGAGCGGCTGCGGGTCCTCGGGATCCGGGACCAGGTGGCCGCCGGCACCTTCCACGCCGTGGCCTACGCCCAGTTGCGCCGGCGGTGGGCGGACGAGGGCCGGCAGCCGCCGGCGCTCCTCGACCGCAAGGTCAAGGTCCTGGCCCAGCTGCTGCCCCGCAGCCGGGGCGGCGGGACCGGGAGCGCCGGGGCCGGGGGGGCCGCCGTCCAGCCCGCCGACGTGGCGGGTGAGATCGAGTGGGCCAAGGCCCGGATGGTCGCACCGGACGAGTACGCCGCCGAGGCCGAGGGTGCCGGCCGGCGCCCTCCCCTGCCGCCGTCGGCCATGGCCGCCCTGTACGCCCGCTACGAGGAGGAGAAGCGCCGGCGGGGACTGGTCGACTTCGACGATCTCCTGGCCCTGTGCGCGGGCGCCATGGAGGAGGACCCCGCCTTCGCCGCCGCCCAGCGCTGGCGGTTCCGCCACGTGTTCGTCGACGAGTTCCAGGACGTCAACCCGGCCCAGTACCGGCTGCTCTCGGCCTGGCTCGGGGACTCGGTCGATCTCTGCGTCGTCGGGGACCCCCGGCAGGCCATCTACTCGTGGAACGGCGCCGATCCCACCCTGCTCACCCGCTTCCCGAAGCTCTATCCGAGCGCCGAGGTGGTCACCCTGGACCAGAACTACCGGTCCTCACCCCAGGTCCTCGGCGTCGCCGGGGCGGTCCTGGCCGGCCCGGCCCTGGAACCCAACCGCCCCGACGGCCCCCTCCCGGAGATCCGCAGCTTCCCGACCGAGGAGAAGGAGGCCCACGGTGTGGCCCGGCTCGTGCGCCAGGCCCGGCGCCCCGGCGCCTCCTGGTCCGATCTGGCCGTGCTGGCCCGTACCAACGCCCAGCTCCCCGTGATCGAGCGGGCCCTCCGCGCCGCCCAGGTCCCGTACCGGGTGGCGGGTGGCGGCGGCTTCCTCGGTCAGCCCGAGATCCGGGACGCCCTCCAGTCCCTGGCCGCGGCTCCACCCGGGTCGGACTTCCGCTCCTCGCTGGCCGACCTGGCGGACGCGGCCCACCTGGCCGAATCGGGGGACGGCCCGGCCGACGGCTCGGCGGTGGAGGAGCGCCGGCTCCAGCTGGCCCACCTGGTGGAGCTGGGCCGGGAGTACGCCGCCATGGACCCCGCCCCCAGCGCCTCCGGATTCCGGGCCTGGCTGGCGGCCTCGCTGGCGGACGGGGGGAGCGACCAGCGCGCCGACGCCGTCACCCTCGCCACCTTCCACCGGGCCAAGGGGCTGGAATGGCCGGTGGTCTTCCTGGTCGGGCTCGAGCGCGGCCTGGTTCCCATCGGCCGGGCCACCGGTCCGGCGGCCGAGGCCGAGGAGCGCCGCCTCCTCTATGTGGCGGTCACCCGGGCCGCCGAGCGTCTGGTCTGCACGTGGGCCGAGCGCCGGAGCTTCGGGACCAAGCCGATGGCGCGGACGCCTTCGCCGTTCCTGGACCCCATCGAGGCCGCCTGCGCCGAGATGGCGGGCGGGGCCCCTCCGGTTCGCTCCGGCTCGGGTCTCCGGGCGGCCCGGGCCCGCCTGGAGCGGGTGCCCCGGCGCCCCTCCGAGGAGATCGCGGCGGATGCCGACCCGGCGGTGATGGCCGCTCTGCGCAAGTGGCGGGCGTCGGTGGCCCGGGCCTCGGGGGTGCCCGCCTATGTCATCTTCCACGACTCCACCCTGGCCGCGGTGGCGGCCGCCCGGCCCCGGACCCAGGCGCAGCTGCTGGACCTGCCCGGGGTGGGGCCGGTGAAGGTGTCGCGTTACGGACCGGAGCTGCTGGCTCTGCTGGCCGAGCACCCGGCCGTGTAACTGGGGACCTTGGACCGGTTGACTCCCGCCGGCGGGAGCGCGACAACGGTGTGGTGGGCACCTTCATGTGGCCGTCCGAGGACGGTTGGCCGTATCCCGACGGTGATCTCGACCTGGTCGATCCGACCGACGCGGTCGACGAGGACCTCCTCTCGCTGCGGACCTCGGGTCGCAGGCTCATAGGGAGCCTCGACGCCGTGGAGCGCCAGGTGATCACGGCGCGCTTCGGCCTCGACGGCCGGGGCGCCCGCTCCTTCGAGCAGATCCAGGCCACGACCGGCCTCCCGCCGGCCCGGGCTCTCGACGTCATGGGGTCGGGGCTGGCCAAGCTGCGCCGCCAGTTGGCCTGACCCTCCCGCTGTCCCGGAGCTTCCTGCTCCGCGTCGGACGAAGGACTCCTACGCCGCGAAGTCGACGAACATCGGGGCGTGGTCCGACGGCAGCTTGCCCTTGCGGGCGCTCCGGTCGATCACGGCCAGCAGGGCGCGCTCGGCGAGGCTCCGGGTGGCCAGGATGAGGTCGATCCGCATGCCGCGGTGCTGGTGGAAGTCCCCGGCGCGGTAGTCCCACCACGTGAACAGCTTCTCCTCGGGCCGGCACCTGCGGAACACGTCCTCGAGACCCCAGTCCAGGAGGCGGTCGACAGCCTTGCGCTCGGGTTCGCTCACGTGGGTGGCGCCGACGTACTTCGACGGGTCGTAGACGTCCCGGTCCTCCCTGGCCACGTTGAAGTCCCCGCAGACCACCAGCTTCGAGGCGGGGTCACAGCTGCTGAGCAGGTGGTCGTGGAGCCGTCCCAACCACTCCAGCTTCGCCTCGTAGTGCTCACTGCCCACTGAGCGTCCGTTCGGCACGTAGACCGACCACACCCTGACACCGGCGCAGGAGGCGCCGAGGGCGCGCGACTCGGCCTCGGGATCGTCGTCGAATCCGGCCATGACGTCGTCGAGGCCGACGCGGCTGGCGATGGCGACGCCGTTCCAGCGTCCCGCGCCGCCGTGGAAGGCGGTTTCGTAGCCGAGCGACTCGAACGCCATGACCGGGAAGGCGGCGTCCCCGATCTTGGTCTCCTGCATGCACAGCACGTCGGGGGCGGCGTAGGCGAGCCACTCCTCCACCCGCGGAAGGCGAGCGCGTAGAGAGTTGACGTTCCAGGTCGCGATACGGAGGGTGCCCTCGGGACGCCAGGGACCGGCCATGTCCCTGTTCTAGTCGCTGGAGGCGGATTTCTTGGCTGCGGTCTTCTTGACCCTGGCTTTCTTGGCGGGAGCCTTCTCCGCTGCCGTCGTGGCGGCGCTCTTCTTCGTGGCCGCGGACTTGGCCGTCGACGCCTTCTTGGCCGGCGCTGCCTTCTTGGCCGGCGCTGCCTTCTTTGCGGCCGTCGCCTTCCTGGCCGGCGCCGCCTTCTCGGCCGGCGCTGCCTTCTTTGCGGCCCCTGTCTTCCTGGCCGGCGCTGCCTTCTTGGCCGTCGACGACTTCTTGGCCGGCGCTGCCTTCCGAGCCGGCACGATCTCGGGTGCCGCCTTCTCGGTGGCGGCGGATTTCTTGGCCGTCGTAGTCGTCTTCTTGGCGGTCGCCGCCCTGGTGGCCCTGGTGACGGCCTTCTCGACGGCCGCATTCCCGGTGGTCTTCCTGATGGCGCTCTTGGCCGCCGTCGCCTTGGCCGCCGCCTTCTTGGCGGGGGTCTTCTTGGCCGCGGCCTTACCCGACGTGGACTTCCTCGACGTGGACTTCCTCGACGTGGACCTCGCGGTCGAGAGCTCGTCCGCGCTCGACGTCTCGGCCGCCGACTTCTTGCCACTCGTAACCGCGATCTCGGCCTCGACCGTCTCCTGCTGTGGACGTCCCGAGACGTGCTCGAAGCCGGGCAGGGCCAGCTCGATCCCCCGCCGCTGGGCATCGAGGGCCTGGAGCACGAAGTTGAGCCGCGCGCCCCGCTCGAGGATCTCCCGCGCCGCCCGGGGCGGAGGGTCCCCCATGGCGGACAGGGGGATGTAGCAGCGGGCCCCCCCCACGACCACGAACGCACCGTGTGACGCGAAGCTCTCCACCTCCCCCTCGACCTCACCCCCGAGCGGGTGCTCGGCTATGAACTGGATGAAGGTCAGGGGATCGTTGACCGCCTCGGCAGGCGGCCCGCCGCCCCGCCGCCGACGCCGGCGGGAGCCGCCGGTGGGCTTGGGGGACACCGCCTCCTCGGTGGCGGCGGCGATGGCATCCGACACCGGAGACACCGCCGACTTCCCGCGCCCCGAGGACGGGCGGGGCGGGGGGGCCTTGGGTACCGGCATCGGCCGGGAGGCCTCCTTCGAGCCGATCCGCACCCGGGTCCGCCGGGCCTCCCGCATGGATTCACGGCTCTTCGGCCCGCGGACGGGATTGCGGGGGGTGAAGATCCAGCCGACCCCGGGAACGGGTTTGCCGCCGATCAGTCTGCCCTTGGTGAACAGCCACTCGTACTCACCGTGGAACTCCTGGAAGGAGTCGTTGGAAAGGACCGTGGCACCCGAGCGATCGGCTATCCGCAGGAGGAAGGCATCCCCCCGGCCGATCGCCCCGGCGGGCGGGGAGACCACCTCTCCGTGGGCCTGGGCCTCGTCGAAGGCGGGTCGCTCGGAGTCATCGATGCGGTGGCCGAAGGTCGCGTCGACCACCACCGTGATCTCGGCGTCCGGGTACTCGGCGCGGAACTCCCGTACCGCCTCGTCGAGCTGAGCCAGACTCGGGGTCGAGCGGCCCTCAGTGGCGATGTTGGAGCCGTCGACGACGACGTGGCTGAACGACATGCTCCGGGTAGTCAAGCATCCACCCCCGGTGAGGTGGGTGACTGGCCTGCCCTACCATTGGCTGCCGTGGCAGCCAGCGGGGAGGTCGTCGAGCTGCTCCAGCAGCTCATCCGCAACCGCTGCGTCAACGACGGAACCGCCGGTTCGGGCCACGAGGCGGCCAGCGTCGAGACGCTGCGCTCGTATCTCGGGCGGGGCGGCCTGGACCTGGATACCTACGAGGCCCTGCCCGGCCGCGAATCCCTGGTGGCGCGCATCGAGGGCAGCGATCCCACGGCGCCGACCCTGCTGCTCATGGGCCACACCGACGTGGTGCCGGTCAACGAGGACGGCTGGCAGCGGGACCCATTCGGGGGCGAGCTCGTCGAGGGGGAGGTCTGGGGCCGGGGCGCCGTGGACATGCTCAACCTGACCGCCTCGATGGCCGTGGCCTTCCGCCATCTGGCCGGCACGGGCTTCCGCCCCCGCGGCAGCCTCGTCTACCTGGCGGTGGCGGACGAGGAGGCGCTGGGAACTCACGGGGCCGCCTTCCTCACGACCCGCCACCCCGACGCGGTGCGCGCCGACTACGTGATCACCGAGTCCGGCGGGATACCCATACCCACCCCCGGAGGGCTGCGCCTCCCGGTCATCGTCGGAGAGAAGGGCGCGTTCTGGTGCCGCATCGTCGTGACCGGCACGCCCGGCCACGCCTCCCAGCCCCTACGCACCGACAACGCCCTGGTTAAGGCGGCCGAGGTCGTCAAGCGCATCGACGCCTACCGGCCTCAGGCCCGCATCGAGGAGTCCTGGCGCCGGTTCGTGGCGGCCCTGGGGCTGCCGCCCGACATAGCCGGGGCGCTCGTCGACCCCGCCCGGGTCATGGAGGTCTGCGAGTCCCTCCCCATGCTCGGGCTGGCCCGCCAGGCGCACGCCTGCACCCACACGACCTTCGCGCCCACGATCATGCACGGCGGCACCAAGACCAACGTGATCCCCGACCGGGTGGAGCTGGAGGTCGACATCCGGACCCTCCCGGGCCAGACGGCTGGAGACGTGCGGGCCATGCTCGAGGAGGCCCTCGGAGACCTGGCCGGCTCGGTGCAGATCGAGAGCCTGGCCGACGACCCGGCGTCCACCTCACCGGCCGATACACCGCTGTGGGATTCGATCAGCCGGGTCGTGTCGGGGTTCTACCCGGACAGCGAGGTGGTGCCGTTCTTCATGGTCGGGGCCACCGACGCCCGGTTCTTCCGGCGGCTCGGAGCCACGTCCTACGGCTTCGGCCTGTTCAGCCAGCGCATGTCCTTCGAGCAGTACAGCTCGATGTTCCACGGGGACGACGAGCGGGTCGACGTCGAGTCGCTCGAGCTCTCGGTCGGCCTCTGGGAGGCCCTGGCGCAGGACTTCCTGTCTTGACCCCGGGGCGGCGGTGATCAGGGCGGCCCTGTTCGACTTCGGCGGGGTGATCCTGAGCAGCCCGTTCGAGGCTTTCGACCGCTACGAGGAGGCCAACGGGCTCCCGTCCGGCTTCATCCGCTCGCTCAACGCGACCAACCCGGACACCAACGCCTGGGCCCGCCTCGAGCGGGGGGACGTCGGCTTCGACGAGTTCTGCGAGCTGTTCGAGAAGGAGGCCGAGGCCGCGGGTGGCAACCTCGACGCCCGGGAGGTGATGAGCCTGCTCAGCGGTGAGCTGCGTCCCGCCATGGTGGAAGCGGTCCGCACGTGCCGGAGCCGGCTCAAGACGGCCTGCCTCACCAACAACTTCGTGCGTGACGTGTCCGGTGGCGGCCCGGAGCGCGACGACCGCCTCCAGGTGCTCGATCTGTTCGACGTGGTGGTGGAGTCGAGCAAGGTCGGCGTACGGAAGCCTGATCCCCGCTTCTACGAGATTGCCTGCGACCTGCTCGAGATCAGTCCGCCCGAAGCGGTGTTCCTGGACGACCTGGGCGTGAACCTGAAGCCGGCCCGGGCCCTCGGGATGCGCACCATCAAGGTCGACGACCCCGACGTGGCCCTGGCCGAGCTCGAGGAGGCCGTGGGCTTCCCCCTCCGCTGAGCTGAGCCGAGAGGCTCAGGCCGCCGGCAGGCCGAGGGCGCGCCGCATCAGGTCGTCCGACTCGAGCTGGTGGACAGCTGTCACACCGACGGCCGGGCTTGCCGACTCCGGCCTGCTCACATGCGTGAGGGAGTAGTCGTCGCGCAGCAGACGGTGGAGGCGGCCGTGGACGAAGGTCCACGCCCCCATGTTCTCGGGCTCCTCCTGCAGCCACACGACATCCGACGCCGCCGGGTAGCGACTGAGGATCCCGGCTATCTGGTCCTCGGGCCACGGGTAGAGCTGCTCCACCCGCACCACCGCAGTGCCGGCCCCCTGGTCGGCCTTGTCACGGCGCTGCATGACCTCGAAGGCGATCTTGCCCGAGCACAGGATGACCCGGCGTACCGCCTGGGGGTCGGGGACCGACGCGTCGTCGAGCACCACCGAGAAGGAGCCTCCCGACAGCTCCTCCACCGGGGAGCGGGACTGGCGGGCGCGCAGGAGCGACTTCGGCGTCATAACGACGAGGGGCACCTTCGCCTGACGGTGGACCTGGGCCCGCAGCACGTGGAAGTACTGGGCGGCCGTTGTCGGATACACGACACAGATGTTCCCGCCCGCCGCCAGAGTGAGGAACCTCTCCAGGCGGGCCGAGGAGTGCTCGGGGCCCTGGCCCTCGTAGCCGTGGGGCAGCAGCAGCACCAGCCCGGACGTCTGGCCCCACTTGTCCTCGGCGGCCACGACGAACTGGTCGATCACGATCTGGGCGCCGTTGATGAAGTCCCCGAACTGGGCCTCCCACACCACCAGGGCGTCCTTCTGGACCACCGAGTAGCCGTACTCGAAGCCGAGGGCGGCGTACTCGCTGAGCAGCGAGTCGTAGACGAAGAAGCGACCCTGCCGACCGTTCTGCCCGGAGAGGCTGGCGAGAGGGACATGCTCGGCGCCGGTGCGGTAGTCCACCAGCACGGAATGACGCTGGCTGAACGTGCCCCGCCGGGTGTCCTGGCCCGACAGCCGCACGTCGTAGCCCTCGGTCAGGAGAGATCCGACTGCCATGGCCTCCGCCATCGACCAGTCGACCTCCCCCCCGGCGTAGAGCTGGGCCCGGACCTCGAGCTGGCGGGCCAGCTTGGGGTGGACGGTGAAGCCCTCGGGCGCGGCGGTCACCGCCGCCGCCACCCGGTCGAGGATGGCGCGCTCCACGCCTGTGGCGGCCGGGGGGAGGGGCTTCGGATGGGCCGTACGGGGGGGCAGCGCCGTCGGGCGCGGCGGGGCCGAGGAACGGGTCTCGTCGAGGGCGGCCTGGAGGCGGGAACCGAAGTCCTCCAGGGCCTTCTCGGCCTCCTCCATGGTGATGTCCCCGCGCCGTACCAGCGTCTCGGTGTAGAGCTTGCGCACCGAGCGGTGCTGGTCGATCTTCTCGTACATGCGGGGCTGGGTGTAGCTGGGCTCGTCCCCCTCGTTGTGGCCGTAGCGGCGGTAGCAGACCATGTCGATGACCACGTCCTTGTGGAACGCCTGGCGGAACCCGACCGCCAGGCGCGCCACCCGCGCGCACGCCTCGGGATCGTCCCCGTTCACGTGGAAGATCGGCGCCTGGATCATCTTGGCCACGTCGGTGGGATACACCGAGGACCGGGCCGCCTCGGGGGAGGTGGTGAATCCCAGCTGGTTGTTGATGACCACGTGCACGGTCCCGCCGGTCCGGTAGCCGCGGAGCTGCGAGAGATTCAGGGTCTCTGCCACCACGCCCTGGCCGGCAAAGGCGGCGTCACCGTGCACCAGCACCGAGAGCACCGGGAAGCTGGCCGGATCGTCCGTCTGGTCCTGGCGGGCCCGGGACATCCCCTCGACGACCGGGTCCACCGCCTCCAGATGCGACGGGTTCGACGCCATCGTGACGGGCAGCTCGACACCCGAGAGGCCGACGAACTTCCCGGCGGCACCCTTGTGGTACTTCACGTCCCCGGACCCCTGCACGGTGTCGGGGTCGATGTCCCCCTCGAACTCGCGGAACAGCTCGGCGTAGGACTTGCCGATGATGTTGGCGAGAACGTTCAGACGGCCGCGGTGGGCCATACCCATCACGGCCTCGGACAGGCCCCGCTTGGCGGCCTCGTCCAGCAGGGCGTCGAGGAGCGGGATGGCCGACTCCCCTCCCTCGAGCCCGAAGCGTTTCTGGCCCACGTACTTGGTGTGGAGGAAGCGCTCGAAGGCCTCCGCTGCGTTCAGCCGACCGAGGACGTGGCGCTGCTCGGCGGGAGATAGCTCGCTCGGAACCCCCTCCACGTGCTGCTGGATCCACCGCTTCTGGTCGGGATCCTGGATGTGCATGTACTCGACGCCGATGGTGCGGCAGTAGGCGTCGCGCAGCACGCCGAGGATGTCCCCGAGGGTCATCTGCTCCCGACCCGCCAGACCGTCCGTGAGGAACTCCCGGTCGAGGTCCCACAGGGTGAGCCCGTACGTCACCGGATCGAGCTCCGGGTGCATGCGGGGCTCCTTGACCGCCAAAGGGTCGAGGTCGGCGATGAGGTGGCCGCGGACCCGGTACATGTTGATCAGGGTCTGGACGTGAACCTGCTTCTCCAGCCGTCCCCGCTGCCGGTCGACCGGGTTCACGTCGGCGTGCCAGCCGACAGGCTCGTACGGCACGGCCATCGACCGGAACACGCCCTCGTAGAAGCCGTCCTCACCCAGCAGGAGAGCGTGCATCCGGCCCAGGAACTCACCGGACTCGGCGCCCTGGATGATGCGGTGGTCGTAGGTCGACGTCAGCGTCACGACCTTGGACACGCCGAGCTCGGCCAGCATGCGCGGATCGGCGGCCTGGAACTCGGCGGGGTGCTCGATGGCCCCCACACCGAGGATCACGCCCTGGCCGGGCATCAGACGGGGCACGGAGTGGACGGTGCCGAGGGTGCCCGGGTTGGTGATGCTCACGGTCGCGCCGGTGAGGTCGTCGGCGGTGATCCGGTTGTTGCGCACCTTGCGGACCAGCTCCTCGTAGGCCGCCCAGAAGGTGCGGAAATCCATGGTGTCGGCGTCGCGGATGCACGGCACGAGGAGCGTCCTGGAGCCGTCGGGCTTGGTCGTGTCCACGGCTATGCCGACAGCGACGTGACGGTGGTGGACCACACCCGGGGTGCCTCGCTCGTCGACCGACTCGACGAACGACGAGTTCATCACCGGCACGTCGGCCAGCGCCCGCACCATGGCGAAGGCGATGAGATGGGTGAAGCTGACCTTTCCACCCCGCCCGCGAGCCAGGTGGTTGTTGAGGATCTTGCGGTTGACCTCGAGCAGACGGGCGGGGACGTCCCGCACGCTCGTGGCCGTGGGCACCTCGAGACTGGCCCGCATGTTGGCGACGACGCGGCCGGCGGCGCCCCGCAGCGGCGTCGGCGGCGCGTCCTCGGCGGGGGCCGGCTCGTTGCTGCCGTCCCCGTTGTCCCCGACCCCGTTGGCCCCCGCCTGGGCGTCCCCCGCCCTGCTCTCCCGGACCTTGTTGACGCCGCCCGTGTTGCCGGCGCCGGCAACCGGCACGGCGCCCGGAGCAGCAACGGGAGCGGGTGACGCCGCCGTGAAGAAATCCCGCCAGTTCTCGCTCACCGACGCCGGATCGGCGCGGAAGCGGTCGTACATCTCGTCGACGAGCCAGGCGTTGGGCCCGACGGACTGATCGGGATCCGCTGGTCGTTGGGCCATCTCGCGACCGATCCTACCGGCGCTACCGTGCCCACCGATGCCGGCGCAATTCATTTACACGATGCGCGGTCTGCGGCGCTTCCATCCGCCCGACCGCGAGGTCCTGCGCGGGATCAACCTGTCGTTCTACCCCGGAGCCAAGATCGGAGTGATCGGGGCCAACGGCTCCGGGAAGTCGTCCCTGCTGCGGATCATGGCGGGCCAGGACGACGGCTTCCAGGGCGAGGCGCGCCTCACCCCCGGCTTCTCCGTCGGCTTCCTGGCGCAGGAGCCGGAGCTGGACGCCGCCAAGGACGTCCTCGGCAACGTCACCGACGGCGTGGCGGACGCCAAGGCCGCCGTCGACCGCTTCGAGGAGATCGGGGTCCTGCTCGGCCAGGCCGACCCCGACGAGATGGAGAAGCTGCTGGCCGAGTACGGGGAGCTCCAGGACCGCATCGACGCCCAGGGGCTCTGGGACCTCGACCGCCAGCTCGAAGTGGCCATGGACGCCCTCCGGCTACCCCCCGCTGACGCCGACGTGGGGACCCTCTCCGGCGGGGAGCGTCGGCGGGTGGCCCTGTGCCGGCTGCTGCTGTCCCGGCCCGACCTCCTGCTCCTCGACGAGCCCACCAACCATCTCGACGCCGAGTCGGTGGCCTGGCTCGAGCGGCACCTGCAGGAGTATCCCGGCACGGTGGTCGCCGTGACCCACGACCGCTACTTCCTCGACAACGTGGCGGGGTGGATCCTCGAGCTGGACCGGGGCCACGGAATCCCCTGGGAGGGGAACTACTCGTCGTGGCTGGCCCAGAAGGAGGCCCGGCTGGCCGCCGAGGAGAAGGCCGACTCGTCGCGCCGCCGCGCCCTGGCCCGGGAGCTGGAGTGGATCCGCATGGCGCCCCGCGCCCGGCAGGCCAAGGGCCGGGCCCGGGTCACCGCCTACGAGCGGATGCTGGCCGAGGCGGAGGCGGCCGAGACCCGCCCCGACCGGCTCGAGCTTTCGATCCCGCCCGGGCCCCGGCTGGGGGACGTGGTGGTCGAGGCCCAGGACCTGGTCAAGGGGTACGGGGACCGGCTGCTGATCGACGGCCTCGGCTTCTCCCTCCCGCCCGGCGGCATCGTCGGGGTCATCGGTCCCAACGGGGCGGGCAAGACCACCCTCTTCCGCATGATCACCGGTGCCGAGAAGCCCGACGCCGGGACGCTCCGAGTGGGCTCCACGGCCGTGCTGGCCTACGTCGACCAGTCCCGCGAGTCCCTCGACCCCGCCCACACCGTCTACGAGGAGATCACCGGCGGCCAGGACCGCCTCCAGGTGGGCGGCCGGGAGGTCCACGGGCGGGCCTACGTCGCGTCGTTCAACTTCAAGGGCTCCGACCAGCAGAAGCCGGTGGGGCAGCTGTCGGGCGGTGAGCGCAACCGGGTCCACCTCGCCAAGGTCCTCCGATCGGGCGGCAACGTGCTGCTCCTCGACGAGCCGACCAACGACCTCGACGTCGACACCCTGCGGGCCCTCGAGGACGCCCTCGAGGACTTCGCCGGCTGCGCCGTGATCATCAGCCACGACCGGTGGTTCCTCGACCGGATCTGCACCCACGTCCTCGCCTTCGAGGGGGACTCCCGGGTCCACTGGTTCGAGGGGAACTTCAGTGACTACGAGGCGGACCGCCGGAAGCGGCTCGGAGCCGAGGCCGACCAGCCCCACCGCATCCGGTACAAGCCGCTGGTCCGGGGCTGAGGGATTCGCCCCGAATCTCCCGTTTCGGCAATGCCTGTTGCCGATAGGGCGCCGGGGTCGGGTGCACGGCGGACGCACCCGGGCCCCGGCGCCCCCAAAAGATCACACCTTCTAACCCTCCCAGTCAATGGCAAGTGCACCCAACCCGCCGCGAAAAAGGGCTCAGATCGGGCCATCCCGCCGCCGATAACTACTCCGTGAGCCAGACGATCACCCAGAGCCGGGCCGTGGTCCGGACCATCGATCCGGGCAACACCGCCCTGTGCGTCCACTGCGGCGCCCCGGTCAAGTTCATGGCCCGGGCCCAGCTCAAGCAGGTGATCGCCAACGTGTACGTCACGGGCGTGTGGGACCGCGTCGAGCACTTCCACGAGCCCTGCTATGACGCCGCCGGCGCCCCCCACGGCCCGGCCGTCTGACCCCGGGGGAGCAGTAGCCTGGCCCGCCGTGCGGGTCCGGGTCACCAAGGCGTTCACGTTCGAGGCCGCCCATCGCCTGCCCTGGCACCCGGGCCGGTGCCGTGAGCTGCACGGCCACCACTACCGCTTCGAGGTGACCGTCGAGGGCCCGGTCGGCCCCGACGGCATGGTGGTGGACTTCGACGAGCTGGACACCCGGGTGGGGGACGCGGTCGTGGCCCGCTACGACCACCGCTACCTGAACGACCTCATCGACAACCCCACCGCCGAGCTGCTGGCCGGGGACATCTGGAAGCGGCTGGAGGCCGCCGGCCTGACCCCCGTCCGGATCCGGCTCTGGGAGACCCCGGACTCCTCGGTAGAGCTGCTCGACCGGTGAGCGGCGCCGGCGGGCACGTGGTGCTCCTCTCCGGCGGCCTCGACTCGACCGTCTGCCTGGCCCTGGCCGCCGCCGAGGGCCGACCGGGGGACCTCCTGGCCCTGACCTTCGCCTACGGGCAGCGCCACCGCCTCGAGGTCGAGCGGGCGGCGGCGGTGGCCGCCCACTACGGCGCCGAGCAGCTGGTCGTGGAGCTGGATGCCTCGGCCTGGGGCGGGTCGGCGCTCACCGATCCGGGGATGGCCGTCCCCACGGAGGGGCCCGGCCCCGGGATCCCCGTGACCTACGTCCCCGCCCGGAACATCATCTTCCTGGCCGTGGCCCTGGGCGTGGCCGAGGCGCGGGGCGCCGACGGCGTCCACATCGGGGTGAACGCCGTCGACTACAGCGGCTATCCGGACTGCCGCCCCGAGTTCCTGGCCGCCTTCCGGCAGGTGGCGGCAGTGGGACAGAAGCGCGGCGTGGAGGGCTGCCCGGTCGACATCCGGGCCCCGCTGATCGCCATGCCCAAGGCGCAGATCGTGCGGATCGGGACCGAGCTGGGCGCGCCCCTGGAGCTCACCTGGTCGTGCTACCAGCCCGGCCCCGGCCCCACCCCGTGCGGGGGGTGCGACTCGTGCCGGATCAGGGCGGCAGGGTTCCTCGCGGCCGGGATCCCGGATCCGGCCCTCTCCGCCGCCCACCCGGCGTGACCCCGGGACCGACGGGGGACCCGCCGGGGAGCGTCCTCGTGTCCGAGGTCTTCTCGGCCATCCAGGGGGAGGGGGCCCACGTGGGGCGCCGCCAGGTCTTCCTCCGGCTGTCGGGCTGCAACATCCGGTGCGGGTACTGCGACCAGCCCGAGGCCCTGGAGCTGCGCTCCGGCCCCTGCCGGCTCGAGCTGACCCCGGGGAAGCGCGACTGGCGGGTGGTCCCGAGCCCCCTGCCGGTGGCCGACGCCGCCGCCGCCGTCGACCGGCTGTGGCGGGCCGGGCCCCACCACTCGGTCAGCGTCACCGGCGGGGAGCCCCTGGCCCAGAGCGGCCGGCTGGCCGAGCTCCTCCCCCTGATGAAGGCGCGGGGCCACCGCGTCCACCTCGAGACCAACGGGACCCTCGTGGCCGGGCTGCGACGGGTCGCGCCATGGGTCGACGAGGTCAGCATGGACATCAAGCTGGACAGCGTGGACGGCCAGGGCGTGGATCCGGGCACCCAGAGACGATTCCTGGAGCTGGCGGCCGCTGCGGGCCCGGTGGCGGTCAAGATCGTCCTCGGGCCAGGGACCGACCCCGCCGAGCTCGAGGCCGCCGTGGCGATGGTGGCCGAGGTGGCCCCCGCCGCGGCCGTGTTCCTGCAGCCGGTGACGCCGTTCGCGGCGGTGAGCAGGGCCCCCGGGCCCGACGACGTCCTGGCCTGGCAGGAGCGGGCCCTGGCCCTCCACCCCGACGTGCGCGTGGTCCCCCAGACCCACAAGATGATCGGGCAACTCTGATGGAAGGGAAGCAGTGACCCGGTGTCGAGGTCGCCGGCGGGGCTGGGGCCCCCGCCGGCAGCGGTGGGCGTGTTCCGAAGGAACCGGGTGCCCACCGCCATGAACTGGGCCGTGGCCGGGAGCAGTGGCCTGATCGGGTCGGCTCTGGTGCGCCGGCTGGAGCAGGAGGGACACGAGGTGACCACCCTCCGGCGGGGCGTGCACTGGGACCCTCCCCGCAGGTGGGTGGCGCCCGGCACCCTGGCCGGCGTCGATGTCGTGGTCAACCTGGCCGGGGCCGGGATCGGGGACCGCAGGTGGAACCCCCGCTACAAGGAGCTGGTCCGGGCCAGCCGGGTCGACGGCACCGCCGCCCTGGCGGAGGCCCTGGCCGGTCTCGGCCCCGGCGCTGACGGCCGCCCCCGGACGTTCCTGGCCGTGTCGGCGGTGGGCTACTACGGCGCCGACGCCGGGGACCGGCTCCTGACCGAGGACTCCCCTGCCGGCACCGACTTCCTGGCCCGGCTGTGCACGGAGTGGGAGGCGGCGGCCGGGCCGGCCCGGGCGGCGGGCCAGCGCGTGGTCCATCCCCGGCTGGGCCTGGTCCTGACGGCGGCGGGTGGGGTCCTCGGCCGCATGCTGCGGCCGTTCCGGCTGGGCCTCGGGGCCCGCCTCGGCTCGGGCCGGCAGTACCTGAGCTGGATCACCCGGGAGGACGCCGTCTCGGCGCTGGTGCACCTGGCGTCCGCCGACGCGCTCGACGGCCCCGTGAACGTGACCGGGCCCGAGCCCGCCACCAATGCCCAGCTCACCGCCGCCCTGGGCCGGGCCCTGCACCGGCCGGCCGGGCTGGCCGCCCCCGCCGCCGCCCTCCGCCTGGCGCTGGGACGGGAGATGGCCGACGAGACCCTGCTGGCCAGCCAGCGCGCCCTCCCCACCCGCCTGCAGGGCTCCGGGTTCGCCTTCCGGGACCCGGATCTGGCCGGCGCCCTGCGGGCCGCCCTGTCCGACCGGTGAGCGGGCCCGACGTCGTCGTCGTCGGCGCCGGGCCGGCCGGCTGCGCCGCCGCCATCACGCTGGCCCGCGCCGGAGCGGGGGTGGTCCTCGTGGACCGGGCCCGCTTCCCCCGCGACAAGTGCTGCGGGGACGGGCTGACGGCGTCGGCCCTCCGTCATCTCGAGGAGCTGGGCCTCGAGCCGGCGACTGTGCCGTCCTGGACGCCGGTCCGGGACGTGGCCGTGCGCTCGCCTTCGGGGCGCACCATCGAGCTCTGTCTGCCCGCCGACGGCCTCCACGCCGCCGTGGCCCGGCGCCGCGACCTGGACCTGGCCCTCCTCGAGCGGGCCCGGGCCGCCGGTGCGGCCGTCCTGGAGGAGGCGCCGGTCACCGCCGTCGAGCGCGCCGGGTCGGGGCTGAGGGTGGCGACGGGGAACGGGGGGACCTTCGCCCCGGGCTATGTGATCGCCGCCGACGGGGCATGGTCCCCCACCCGCAAGCTGCTGGGCCTGACCGCCCCGGCCGGCCGCTACCTCGGGGACTGGCACGCACTGCGCCAGTACGTGGCCGGCGTGGGGGCGGAGGCGGCCCGGCGGCTGTGGGTCTGGTTCGAGCCCGACCTCCTGCCGGGATACGCCTGGTCCTTCCCGCTCGGCGGGGGGCGGGCCAACGTCGGCTACGGCGTGCCCCGGCGCCCGGGCGTGCGGTCGGGCCCGATGGGCGCCCTGTGGGAGGCACTGCTGGACCGCCCCCACATCCGCGCCGTGCTCGGCCCCGCCGCCCGGCCCGAGGCCCCGGTGCGGGCCTGGCCCATCCCCGCCGCCGTGGACCGGTCGCTGCTCACAGGCATGGGGGGGCGCGTGCTCTTCGCCGGTGACGCCGCCCGGGCCACCGACCCCATGACCGGGGAGGGCATCGGGCAGGCCCTGGAGACCGGCACGGCCGCCGCCCGCAGCATCCTCGTGGCGGGCCCCGGGGATCCCGGGCTGGCCGGTGCCCGCTACACGGCCGAGCTGGCGGCGGGCCTGCTGCGCGACAACCGCCTGGCCGACCTTCTGTCGCGCCAGCTCGGCTCCGCCCTCGGCGCCCGTGCCGCCGTGCGGGCGGCGGGGCTGTCGGCATGGACCCGGGCCAACTTCGCCCGCTGGATGTGGGAGGACTACCCCCGGGCCGTGCTCACCACGCCGCGCCGGTGGCGACGGGGCGGGCTGCACCCCCCGGGCGCCTTTACCGGGCCGGGTGGAGGGGCCGACCGCGCTCGTTAACCTTCCCGCCCCATGAGTGGGGGATCGACGGGTTGGAACTTCGCCGACGTCTGGGAGGTCGTGGCCGACGTCCTGCCCGAGGCGCAGTCACAGGTGCAGGGCAAGCGCCGCTTCACGTGGGCGGAGACCGACCGCCGGGCCAACGGCGTGGCGTCGTGGCTGCTGGGGCTCGGCCTGCAGCACCAGGACAAGGTCGTGCAGTACATGTACAACTGCCCGGAGTACATGGAGTCGATGTTCGCCGTGTACAAGGCGGGGCTGGTGCCGGTGAACACGAACTACCGCTACGGCGCGACCGAGCTCCACTATCTGTGGGACAACGCCGACGCGGTGGCCGGCGTGTTCCACGGCGCCTTCGCCGACACCGTGGACGAGCTGCGCGGGAAGCTGCCGCGGATACGGGGCTGGCTGTGGGTGGACGACGGTTCCGGCCCGTGCCCGGACTGGGCCGTTCCCTACGAGGATGCTGCCGGCGGTCATGCCGAGCGCGTCGTCGCGCCGTGGGGCCGCAGCGGGGACGACATCTACATGCTCTACACGGGCGGCACCACCGGGATGCCCAAGGGCGTGATGTGGCGCCAGGACGACCTCTTCTACCTGCTCAACGCCGGCTCTCCCCGCAAGCTGCCGGAGGACGGGGGTCTCGACGCGGTACGGGCCGAGCTGGCCAACGGCCCGGCGGGCGTCACCCTGCCGGCGTGCCCGCTCATGCACGGGACCGGCGCCCTGACGACGATGAGCGCTCTCACGAGCGGCGGGTCGGTCGTCACCCTCGAGGGGCGCCGCTTCGACGTGGCCGAGCTTCTCGACGCCATCCAGGCCGAGCGGGTGAACGTGCTCGCCATCGTGGGGGACGCCTTCGCCAAGCCGATGCTGGCCGCTCTCGACGCCGAGCCGGGCCGCTGGGACATCTCCTCGCTGTTCGTGATCATCTCGTCGGGTGTGATGTGGAGTGAGCAGACCAAGCAGGGCCTGCTCCGCCACCACGCCGGAATGCTCCTGGCCGACTCGCTGGGATCGTCCGAGGCGGTCGGCATGGGAACGTCCGTGTCGAGCGCGGCCGCCACGTCGCAGACGGCCAAGTTCGCGGTGGGAGAGAACACGCGCGTGCTCACCGACGACGGGCGCGACGTGACGCCCGGGTCGGGGGAGATCGGCATGGTCGCGCTCAGGGGAAGGGTGCCGATCGGGTACTACAAGGACCCCGAGAAGAGCGCGGCCACGTTCCGGGTCGTCGACGGTGTGCGCTACTCGGTGCCCGGTGACTACGCCATGGTCGAGGCGGACGGCACGCTGCGGCTGCTCGGGCGGGGATCGGTGTGCATCAACACCGGCGGGGAGAAGGTCTACCCCGAGGAGGTCGAGGAGGCCGTGAAGGAGCACCCGGCGGTGGCCGACGCCGTGGTCGTCGGTGTGCCCGACGAGCGCTTCGGTGAGGCCATCTGCGCCCTCGTCGAGCTGCACCCCGGCCAGAAGGCCGGTGAGGACGAGATCGTCACCCACGTGCGCTCCCGGCTGGCCGCCTACAAGGCGCCGCGCCGGGTGCTGCCGATCGACAGCGTGAACCGGGCGCCGAACGGCAAGGTCGACTACCGCCGGCTGCGCGAGCTGGCGCGGGAGCGGCTCGGGGTCTAGTCCCCGGCGGACAGCGGCCCGTTCCCGTCCCGGGCCGGGTCGTCGGCCGGCGCATCCCGTCCGGGCCTCAGGATCTCGGCCACCTTGAGCGCCAGCGGGTCCTCGACCAGCGCCTCGAGCGGCTGGGGCAGGGCCCGGCACCAGTTGGGCCGCTCCGCCACGGTCCCCGGGAGGTTGGGCCGCCACGGCACAAGCAGGGCGTCGTCGAGGGTGGCCAGGACCACGGCGCTTGGGGCCTCGGCCAGACGGCCGTGGGTGCGCACGACCACCTCGGCGGCGGGAGCGTCGTCGGCCAGCCCGGTCAGCTCCTGCAGGCGCTGCCTCATCGCCTCGGCCGCGGCCGGATCCGGTTCGACGCCGCACTCCCGCTGGTCGGCGACGTCGGCGCCGGTCCACGCCCCCGTCACCGTGGGCAGGTCGTGGGTCGTCACCACTGCCAGCGACCGCTCCGGGTAGGCGGCCGGCGGCCCGTCCTCGAACCACATCACCCGCGTGGACAGGATCCGGTGCCGGCCCAGCTCCTCGCGGACCCACGGCTCGACGGTCCCCAGGTCCTCCCCCACCACCCACGCCCCGGCCCGCACGCTCTCGAGGGCCAGGACGGCCAGCAGCTCCTCCCACGGGTAGCGGACGTACAGGCCCCGGTCGGATCCCATGCCGGGAGGGATCCAGTACAGCCGGAACAGGCCGGCCACATGGTCGATGCGTATGCCGCCGGCATGGGCCAGTCCGGCGCGCACGATCTCCACGAACGGGTCGAAGCGGGCGGCCCGCAGCCGCCACGGGTCGAACGGGGGAAAGCCCCAGTCCTGGCCGGCCAGGTTGAACTCGTCGGGGGGCGCCCCCACCCGGACCCCGAGGGCCAGGCTGTCCTGCCACATCCAGGCATCGGCCCCGCCCGGGTCGGCGCCGATGGCCAGGTCGGTCACGACCCCCACCGTTGCTCCGGCCCGCTGCAGCTGCTCGTCGAGCAGCCATTGGAGCCAGGCATGGAAGCGCACCCGGTCGGCGTGGGCGTCCACGAACGACGCCACCGCCGGGGATTCTGGCCTCTGGAGCTCCTCGGGCCAGCTCTCCCAGCCCCTGCCGTGTTCCTCGGTGATGGCGCAGAAGGCGGCGAAGCGCTCCAGCGCGGTCCCCCGCCCGGCGCTGAACCGGGCGAAGCCCGCCTCTCTCCCCTGCCGAGCCCGCGACGCCAGCCAGACGGCCTCCAGGGCGCGGGACTTGATCTCCCACACCGCGTCCCGGTCGATGAGGGGCGCGGTGTTGAGGGCCCGCCCCGCCCGCCCCGCCGCCTCGACCTCGGGCGTCGACCGGGCACCGGGAACGTCCTCGACCCGGAGGTAGAGCGGGTTCCGGAACGAGCGGCTGCTCGGGTAGTAAGGACTGGCCTCCTGGGGAGTTCCCGGCGCCACGGCGTGGAGCGGGTTCACCAGCACCACCCCGGCGCCGAGGGAGCGGGACCAGCGGCCGAGGGCGGCCAGGTCGGCCAGGTCCCCGATCCCCCAGCTCGACTCCGAGCGCACGGCGTAGAGCTGGGCCGCCCACCCCCACGTGCGCAGACCGGCGGGGAGGTGGCACTCCGGCGGCGTGACGATCAGGCGGACTGCCCCCTGGCCGCCCTCGGGGTGCAGGTCGTGGTAGCCCAGCGGCACGCTCTCGGGCAGCGGCCCCCGCCCCGTGCGCTCGGTCCCGTCCTCCAGGCGCAGGAGCCAGCCCCCGTCGACGGTCACCGGTTGGCCGGCCGGAACCACCCAGACGTCGGACGAGCCGGGACGGCCGGTCTCGTCCGCGGGGTCGGCGCCCATGGCCTCGAGGGCGGCCCGTACGGCGTCGGGATCGGCGTCGTGCCACGCGCCGGTCACATCGAGGTAGCCCGCCTCGATGCCCCACGCCGCCGGATCGGTACCGCCACCCATGCCCATTAAGTTCGCAGACCTTGCCCGCCGAGAAGGTCGTCCACACCTCCGACGGTCCGGCGCTGGCCGTACACGACTTCGGCGGCCACGGTCCCGACCTGCTCCTGGCCCATGCCACCGGCCTGCACGGGCTGGTCTGGGCCCCTGTGGTCGAGCACCTCACCCGGTCGTTCCGCTGCGTCAGCTTCGACGAGCGGGGCCACGGGGACTCGGGCCGGCCGCCGGGCGGGGACTTCCACTGGCGGGGCTTCGCCGCCGACGCCCTGGCGGTGGTCGACGCCCTCGGCCTCGACCGCCCCTACGGGGTGGGCCACTCGTGCGGCGGGGCGGCCCTCCTGCTGGCGGAGGAGAACCGGCCCGGCACCTTCTCGGCGCTGTGGTGCTACGAGCCGGTCGTGCTTCCGGTGGACGTGGGTCCCGGGTCCCCGGCCGGGCCCGACCCCACCGGGGACAACGACCTCGCCGCCGGCGCCCGCCGGCGCCGGGAGCGCTTCCCGAGCCGGACCGACGCCTACCGGAACTTCGCCGCCAAGCCCCCCTTCGACCGGGTGGCGCCCGCCGCTCTCCACGCCTACGTCGACCACGGCTTCTCCGAGGACGCCGACGGCTCGGTCGTGCTCAAGTGCCGGCCCGACGACGAGGCCGAGACCTACGTTCACAGCCGCACCCACGACGCCTACGCCCGGCTGGGACGGGTCCGCTGCCCGGTCACCCTCGTCTGGGGGGAGGCGACCGACAGCCCCTTCGGCTCCGCCACCCTCGAGGCCCTGGCGGCCCGGCTGGCGGCGGGCCGGGTGGAGGCGGCGCCCCGGCTCGGCCACTTCGGCCCCCTGGAGGACCCCGTCGCGGTGGCGCGGAGCATCCGGAGCGCCCTCGGTTCCACCTCGTAGTCACATGCCGGGCCTACCCTGGGCCCCAGCATGAGCCTGCCGCTGCCGTCCACCCTCTCCCCCTCGAAGGTGTCCTCGTTCAAGGACTGCGCCCTGGCCTTCCGCTTCTCGGCCATCGACCGGCTGCCCGAGCTGCCCTCGGCCCCCGCCGCCAAGGGCACCCTCGTCCACAAGGCTCTCGAGCTGCTGTTCTGGGACCACCCGCAGGGGGGCCGCACGGAGGCGGCCGCGGCCGGCTGCGTCGAGCGCGCCTGGGCCGAGCTGTCCGGGACCCAGGAGATCCTCGACCTCGGGCTCAGCACCGAGGACGCCGACCGGATGCGCGCCGAAGCCGGGGAGCTGGTGGCCGCCCTGTTCCGCCTGGAGGACCCCGACGGGGTGACGGTCCTCGGCACCGAGCTGATGGTGGAGGCGGCCCTCGGCCCGGTCCGCCTGCGGGGCATCATCGACCGCCTGGAGCGCGACGCCGAGGGCCGGCTGGTGGTCACGGACTACAAGACGGGCCGGGTCCCGCCCCGGTCGCACGAGCAGTCCCGCCTCGGCGGGGTCCACTTCTACGCCTACCTGTGCGAGAAGGCCCTGGGCGTGCGCCCCGACGTGGTCCAGCTGCACTACCTGGCCGAGCCGGTCTCGATCTCCACCGTCCCTTCCGACCAGTCGATCCGGGGCCTGGCCGTGCGCGCCGGAGCCGTCTGGGCCGCGGTCGAGCGGGCCTGTCGGCTGGAGGACTTCCGACCCCGGCCCTCGGCGCTCTGCGACTGGTGCGCCTACAAGGCGTTCTGCCCGGCCTGGGGCGGGGACCCCGCCGCCGCCCGCCCGGTGGCCGAGACCGCTTGCGCTCAGCCGGCGCTTTCCTAGCCGGGCCCGGCCCGGAGCGCTTCGACCGGGCCGTCGACGCCGCCTTCGACCGCATCCGCGGCAACGGCGTGGCCGACGCGGTCATGTACGGGGCCTCGGCGGTCGGGGACCACGGGATGCTGTGGGTGGGCCTGGCGGCACTGCGGGCGGCGCGGGAGCGCGAACGGGGGGAGCTGGTCCGGATGGTGGCCGTGATGGCGGCCGAGTCGGTCTTCGTGAACCTCGGCGTCAAGAGCCTGTTCCGCCGGCGCCGGCCCGTCGTCGACGTGCCCCGTCCCTACCATCTGCGGATCCCGCTGACGAGCAGCTTCCCGAGCGGGCACGCCACCTCGGCGTTCTGCGCCGCCGCCGTCCTCTCCGAGGGGAGCCCCGCCGGGCCCGCCTACTACGCCCTGGCCGCGGTCGTGGCGGCCAGCCGCGTCCACGTTCGCATCCACCACGCCTCGGACGTGGTGGCCGGGGTCGCCCTCGGGACGGTGGTCGGCCGGCTGGCCCGCCGGATCTGGCCCCGGGGGGAATCCCGGCCCCGGGTCGCGGTGTTCAGGCGGGTATGACCCGATCGTTCTCCGTCAACTGGGACTACCGCTGCCCGTTCGCCCGCAACGCCCACGAGCACGTGGTGGCCGGCCTCAGGGCCGGCGCCGACTGGGACGTCGACTTCGTCCCGTTCTCGCTCTCCCAGGTCCACGTCGACGAGGGGGGCACCCCCGTGTGGGAGGACCCCGCCAAGGCGCGGGACCTGCTGGCCATGCGGGCCGGGCTGGTTGTCAGGGACACCCAGCCCGAGCGCTTCCCCGACGTGCACATGGCGCTGTTCTCAGCCCGCCACGACCAGGGCCGCGATCTGCGGGACCCGGACGTGGTGCGCGCCGTCCTGGCCGAGGCGGGAGCGGACGCGGCGTCGGTGATGGCCGCCCTCGACGAGGGGGCGGCCCTGGACGGGTTCCGCAAGGAGCACGAGGCGTCGGCCGACGAGAACGGGATCTGGGGCGTGCCCACGTTCGTGGTCGGGGACCGGGCCGCGTTCGTCCGGCTGATGACCCGGCCGGAGGGGGACGGGGCGGCGTCGGTCGCGCTCGTCGAACGGGTCGTCGACGCCGTCGGCGGCTGGGCCGAGCTCAACGAGCTGAAACACACCACGCTGTCCCGATAAGGCGCTGTCCCGGTAGGGCGCTCGGCCATTCCCATTAGGGTGCGCGCGTGGGCGACTCACCCGTGATGACGGCATCCGAGGCCCTCATGTGGGCCATCGAGCGCGACCCGGTGCTGCGCTCGACCTTCCTCAACATCACCGTTCTCGACCGGCCCCCGGACATGGCGCGGCTCACCCGGCGCATCGACGAGACCATCGGCGCCTTCCCGCGGATGCGCCAACGGGTGCGCGGCGCGACGGTCCCCTGGGAGCGCCCGGCGTGGATCGAGGACGCCTCCTTCGACCTGCGCTACCACCTCCGGCACGTGGCGCTCCCGCCGCCCGGGACCATGCGCAGCCTGCTGGACCTGGCCGGGCTTTGGCTCGAAGACGCCTTCGACCCGGTACGGCCGCTGTGGCAGCTGACGGTCGTGGAGGGGCTGAACGACGGCCGTGCCGCCCTCCTGGCCAAGATGCACCACACGATCACCGACGGGGTGGGGGGCCTGCGCCTCTCGTCCAGCTTCCTCGACTTCGACCCCGACGGTGACAGCCCCGTCCGGGTGGCGGTGCCCGCCGGGCCGGACAGCAGCGAGCGGGAAGGCGGGCCGTCCGCCGTGGCCACCGCCGCCCGCCTGGGCCGGCGGGCCGCCGGGCTGGCCCGCCCCGACATGCTGGTGCGCAGCGCGCGCGAAGTGGTCGACACGGTCGCGTCGGTCGCGCGCCAGAGCGTCGGCTCCCCGTCCGGCTCCGAGCTGTGGCGGGACCGGCGGTCGATGGGCCGGCGTCTCGACACCGTGGACCTCGGCCTGGACGATGCCCGGCGCACCGCCAAGGCGCTCGGCGGAACCGTCAACGACTACTTCGTCACCGGCGTGAGCGGCGGGGCCGCCGCCTACCACCGCGCCCTCGGCCACCCGGTCGAGCGCCTGCGGGTGGCCATGCCGGTGAGCACCCGCGTCGACAAGTCCTTCGGGGGGAACTCCTTCGCCCCGGCCCGGGTGACGGTGCCGGTCGGTGACGCCGATCCCGTGTCCCGCTTCCGCCAGGTGCACGAGGCGCTGTCGGCGGCCCGCTCGGAGCGGGCGCTGGGCATGGTCGACGCCCTGGCGTCGGTCATCCTGACCCTGCCTCCCGCCGTCCTCACGCCGATAGCCCGCCAGCAGGTGGCCAGCGTCGACCTGGCGGCGTCGAACCTGCGCGGCTCCCCGGTCGAGCTCTACATGGCGGGCGGCCGGGTGGAGGCCAACTACCCGATGGGCCCCACCGCCGGCGTGGCGTTCAACGCCACGGTGCTGTCGTACATGGACCGGCTCGACATGGGCCTGGTCGTGGACGTGGCCGCCGTCGAGGACCCGGGACTGCTCAGGAGATGCATCGAGGAGGAGTTCTCGGCTCTCACCGGCGCCCCCGCGGCGGCCTGAGTGGAGGTCGGGGGCCGGGTCGTTGTCGTCACCGGCGGGGCCAGCGGGATCGGTCGGGCCCTGGCCCTGCGCTTCGCCGCCGAGGGGGCGGCGGCGGTGGCCGTGGCCGACGTGGACGGGGCGGGGGCGGAGGCGGCGGCGCGCCAGGTCGAGCAGGCCGGCGCCCGGGCCCTCGGGGTGACCACAGACGTGACGAGGGAGCCGGAGGTCGTGGCGCTGGTCGACCGGGTCGAGGCCGACCTCGGGCCCGTGGACCTGTTCTGCTCCAACGCCGGCATAGCCCTCGGCGGTGGAGTGGACGCACCGAATGCCGACTGGGACCGGATCTGGGCGGTGAACGTGATGGCCCACGTCTACGCCGCCCGGGCCCTGATCCCGCGCATGGCCGCCAGGGGCGGGGGCTACCTGCTGAACACGGCCTCGGCCGCCGGCCTGCTCACCAACCTCGGCGCGGCCCCGTACTCGGTCACCAAGCACGCCGCCGTGGGCCTGGCCGAGTGGATGGCCATCACCTACGCCGACCAGGGGATCAAGGTGTCGTGCCTGTGCCCCCAGGGCGTACGGACCCCGATGCTGATGGGGGGTCTCGAGGACCGGGACCCGGCCGGATCGGCCGTGCTGGCGGCGGGGGGCCTGGTCGAGCCCGAGGAGGTGGCTGATGCCGTGATCGCCGGCCTGGCCGAGGAGCGCTTCCTGATCCTCACCCACGCCGAGGTGGCCGAGTACGTGAAGCGCAAGGCCGGGGACCCCGACCGGTGGCTGGCCGGGATGCGTCGGCAGTGGGCCCGGCTGCGGGAGGCGCGCGGCGGGGCCTGACCGGACCAATACCATCGAGGGCATGGCGCTGCGCCTCGAGCCGCAGGACGAGTACATGCACGAGCTCGGCTCCGAGCCGAACTTCAACGAGAGCATGTACTTCAACGTGTTCGACCCCTCGTCGCGGGTGGGCGGATTCGTCCGGCTGGGGAACCGTGCCAACGAGGGCTACGCCGAGATGACGGTGTGCCTGTACCTGCCCGACGGTCGGGTGGCGTTCATGTTCTCCCGGCCGCCGATATCCGACAACTCCGCCTTCGAGGCGGGAGGCCTGCGCTTCGACGTGATCCGCCCATTCGAGGAGCTCCACGTGGCCTACCGGGGCCGGCTGCTCCTTCTCGACGACCCCTTGGAGATGGCCGATCCCAAGGCCGCGTTCGCGTCGAACCCGACGAGCGAGGGCGCGGTGAGCCTCACCTTCACGGGGGTGGCGCCGATGTTCGGCGGGGAGCCCGAGGAGCGGCGTGAGACACCCGGGGAGGAGTTCGCGCGCGGTCACTACGAGCAGCTCACCGCCGGTCTGGGCACGGTGACGGTCGGGGACCAGACCTGGAACGTCGACGGGTACGGCCTCCGCGACCACTCGTGGGGCCCGCGCTCGTGGCAGGCGCCCTGGTACTACCGCTGGCTCACCGGCAACTGCGGCCCCTCGTTCGGCTTCATGGCCTCGCGCATCGCCCGACGCGACGGACCGGGCACCCGCGGCGGTTTCGTGTGGGACGGGACCGCCCTGCACCTGTGTGATCACGTCGAGGTCTCGACGGGCTGGCTCGGAGACGACCGCTACCACGACACCATCCACGCCCTCCTGCGCAGCGGGGACCAGGAGTGGACCGTGGACGGGAAGGTGATGTCGCTGATCCCCCTGCGCAATCGCCGGGAGGAGATGGTGACCCGGATCTCGGAGGGTCTCACCTGCTGGACGACCGGGGACGGCCGGGTCGGCTACGGGCTGTCCGAGTACCTCGACCAGTTGATCGACGGCGGACCGGTGGGCGCTGCGGAGTAGGTGGCGACCGACGCTGGCCCTGGCGGGGGCCGCCGCGGTCCTCGGACTGGCGGCCGCCGCCGGTGCCCTGGCGGTGGCGGGCGGGTCCGGCCCGGCCCGTCCGGCCGCGGCCGTCCACCGGCACGCCCCGGCCGCCCCTCCGGGCCCGGTGGCCGGCATCATCGTGCATCCGGCCCCGGCGGCGACCCCTCCCGCCCCGGCCCCGGCGCCGCCGCCGGCCCCTCCGGTCACGGTGGCGCCGACCAACCTCCCTCTGCCCGGCTGCCCGCCCCCGCCGTACACGGGCCCCCCGGCGGCGCCGCCCTGGCATCCGGCCCACCTGGTCCCGGACTCCCAGCTGCCCCCGGCCCCGGCCGCCCCGCCGGGGCGCAACCCCACCGCCGCCATCAGCGGCAAGGGCATGTGGATCTGGCAGCTGGCGGCCATCGACCACGGGGACCCCTCCGCCATCGTCTCGGACGCCGTGGCCGCCGGGCTGCACCAGATCTGGCTGCGCGTCGGTGACTCCCCCGACGGCTTCTACGGAGCAGAGGCGCTGAGCCGACTGGTGCCGGCGGCCCACCGGGCCGGCCTCAGGGTCATCGGCTGGGGCTTCCCCTACCTGTTCGACCCGGTGGCTGACGCCGAGTGGACCAAGGCCGCCATCGCGTGGCGGACGGCGGACGGCCAGGGACTCGACGGCTGGAGCGCGGACATAGAAACGGCGGCCGAGGGCGTGGCCCTGTCCCCCCAGCGGGTGTCGGTGTACCTCGGCCGGGTCCGGGCCGCCGATCCCCACACCGTCCTCGTGGCCACCGTCTTTCCACCGACCGACCAGCAGCAGGCCAGGTACCCGTTCGGCACCATGGCTCCCTACGTCGACGCCTACGCGCCGATGCTCTACTGGGGCTGCACCCAGCCCGTGCTCGACGTGCAGCAGGCCCTCTCCCGGCTGCGGCCCCTCGGGCCGGAGGTGCACGTGATCGGCCAGGCCTACGACATGGCACCGTACGGGGGGCGCCGGGGGGCGCCTCCCGCCCGCGAGCTCGACGCCTTCATGCTGGCCGCCCGTCAGGCGGGAGCGGTGGGAGCCTCGTTCTGGAGCTGGCAGTCGATCGACTCCGAGGAGTGGTCGGCGGTCAGCGGCTTCCGCTGGTAGACGCCCTGAGGCTCCGGGCTCGGACGGTCAGCCGGTGACCGGCCGGGTGGCGCCGACGTAGTCGGGCCACTGGTACGCCTCCACCCGCACCACGGCGCCGGTGTGGGGGGCGTCGACCATCATCCCGTTGCCGATGTAGATGCCGTCGTGGGTGATCGCCTGGGGCGTGCCGAAGAACACGACGTCCCCCGGCTCGAGGGGGGCCCCGGTGGGCACGAGCGGACCGGCGTCGTACTGGTCCTGGGCCACCCGAGGCAGAGTCACCCCAACGGATGCGAACGCCTTCATCACCAGGCCCGAGCAGTCGTAGCCGTCGGGGCCGACGCCTCCGTAGACGTAGGGCGTGCCGACCTGGGACAGCGCCCACTGGACGGCGCGTCCCGCCGCCGGCGGGGGGCCGGGGGCGGCCACGGCCACGATCGGGCCGAGGGTGGTCCCGTCCGGCGTGGTGACCGGTCCCGCGACCGGAGAGGGGGCATCCGCTGGCTGGGCCGCACCGCCCAGAGCGGCGTCCCCGAAGCCGAAGGTCGAGCCCGTCGAGGTGGCGAGCCAGTAGCCGGCCCCGTCGGGGGTGGCGGCCATCCCGACCACCGGTGAGCTCGGCGCGCCTGTCGCGATCGTGAGATCGCCGTGGAGGGCGGCGTCCCCGAACCCGAAGACCCGGCCTCCGCTCGTCACCATCCAGTAGCCGGCCCCGTCCGGGGTGGTGGCCGCGCCCACGACTGGGTGGTCGAGGTGCAGGCTGCCGGTCGAGCCGTAGAAGCGGGCGTCCCCGAACGTGAAGATCCCCCCGTCCGAGGCCATGAGCCAGTAGCCCCGGCCGTCGGCCGTGGCCGCCGCCGACAGGATCGGGCGGTTGAGGCGGAGCGACCCGGTCGAGCCGTAGAAGCGGGCGTCCCCGAACGTGAAGACGCCACCGTCGGACGCCACCAGCCAGTAGCCGCCCCCGTCGGGGGTGGCGGCGGCGGTGACGATCGGCTTGTTGAGGTGGAGGTTCCCGGTCGAGCCGTAGAACCGGGCGTCCCCGTAGGTGAACACCCCGCCGTCGGCGGCCACCACCCAGTAACCGGCGTCGTCCGACGTGGGCACGAGCGCCACGACAGGAGCGCTGGACGGTCCGGCCGGCTCCGCCCCCCCGAAGGGCACGGTGCCGACCGCTCCCACCCGGCCGGCCGCGTCGACCAGCCAGAAGCCGGCGGAGGGCGGGGCCGCGGTGGGGGTGCCGCCGCCCGTCCCGGCGCTCGTCGTGGTCGCAGCCCACGCCGCGGGCGCGACCGCGGCGGCGCCGAGCCCGGCGCAGAGCGAAACGGCTAAGGCGGCCACGCCGCGGTGAGCTGCCACTCATGGTGATGATCGGCAGGGCGGCGGGCCGGGCTTGACCGTTTCTTCCGTCCGTGCCCGTCCTCTTCTTCCGTCCGTGCCCGTCCTCCGGGCTCCTCGCCCCGACCCGCCGAACCCCGGAAGCGG
>DASSEU010000041.1:0-4665 GCA_035695125.1 Acidimicrobiales bacterium | reverse complement strand
GGACCCGCCTCCCGTCAGCCCGATGCGCATGGGGGCAAGCTAGCCCCGCCCGGGATATCGTTCGATCCTCTAACAGTTCCTGGGGGGGACGATGAAGCTGAACCCTGACGCGGCGGGCATGGACGGGCGCCGCCTCGAGCGGATAGCCGAGCACCTGCAGCAGCGGTACATCGACGCCGGTCGCATTGCCGGCTGCCAGGTGGCCGTGGTGCGCCACGGGGAGACCGCGTACTTCGCCTCGTTCGGCCTGGCCGACCGGGAGCGGAACCGGCCCGTCGAGGACGACACCATCTGGCGCATCTACTCGATGACCAAGCCGATCACCGGCGTGGCCCTCATGACCCTGTACGAGCGGGGCCACTTCCAGCTCGACGACCCCGTGCACCGCTTCATCCCGGAGTGGCGCGACCTCAAGGTCGCAGAGCCGGCCGGAACAGGGCCGGGCGGAAGCCCCGGGCGCCGGCTGGTCGACCCGCAGCGGCCGATGAGCGTGCGCGACGTGATGATGCACATGTCGGGGCTGGGCTACAGCGCCATGCGCCGGCGGGGGGCGGGCGCCCTGCCGGCAGCGGAGCGGGCCGCACCGCTGGCCGAGGAGCTGGGGAACGCCGACGGGGCGGCGTCACTCGCCGACTTCGGGGCGGCCATGGACGCCCCGTGGACCCTCGAGACCATGACGTCGTACCTGGCCGAGCGCCCGCTGCGCTTTCATCCCGGCACGCAGTGGCTGTACTCGGTGTCGACCGACGTGTGTGCCCGGCTGGTGGAGATCATGTCGGGCCGGCGCTTCGACGACTACCTCCGGACGGAGATCTTCGAGCCGCTGGGCATGGTCGACACCGGCTTCACGGTGCCCGACGACAAGATCGACCGCTTTGCCGCCAACTACGCCCGCAACGCCGACAAGAAGCTGGTGCTCGTCGAGGACCCGGAGCGCAGCGGCTACCGGAAGGAGCGCTCGTTCCTCTCCGGCGGTGGCGGGCTCGTGTCGACCACGGCGGACTACGTGCGCTTTTCCCGGATGCTGTGCAACGGCGGGGAGCTGGACGGCACGCGCATCCTCGGGCCCAAGACCGTCGAGCTGATGACCGTCAACCACCTCCCCGGCGGCGGAGAGCTGCGGGAGTTTGCCGTGCCGGGCGCCTACGGGGAGGTCGGCTTCGACGGGATGGGCTTCGGGCTGACCATGGCGGTGGGCCTGGGTCCGGCCCGCACGGGCGTCATCGGGTCGGCCGGCGAGTACATGTGGGGCGGTGCGGCCTCCACCATCTTCTGGGTGGACCCCGCCGAGGCGATGGTCGTCGTGTTCATGACCCAGCTGATGCCGTCGGGGACGTTCAACTTCCGCAGCCAGCTCAAGGCGCTGGTGTACCCCGCCATCGTGAGCTAATGGTTGGGGGTGCCCGACGACACCCCCACCCTTGAAGATCTCCGCAGAGCCGGCGCCGCTCTCCGCCTCGACATGGACGACGGCGAGCTGGAGGAGTACCTGCCGTTCGTGTCCGTGTTCGCCGGCGGGGTGGCGGCGGGAGGCGCGGGCCCTGCAGGCGGCGGCGCCGGGGAGCGACCCGGTCCGGTCGCGGCGGCGGCGCGCTGGCCCCGTGACGGGGGCCGGGCCCCGACGGCCGAGGAGAACCCGTACGGGGCGTGGGCGTGGCGCGTCGACATTGCCGGCGCGCCCGACGGCCCCCTGGCGGGGCGCACCGTCGCCATCAAGGACAACGTGGCGGTGGCCGGCGTGCCGATGACCAACGGCTCGGCGGTGATGGGCCCGTTCATCCCCGACTACGACGCCACCGTCGTGACCCGGATCCTCGACGCCGGCGGGCGGATCACCGGGAAGTCGGCCTGCGAGGACATGTGCCTGTCGGCGGCCAGCCACACCGCCGCCACGGGCCCGGTCCGCAACCCCCACGACCCGAGCCGGACGACCGGGGGCTCGTCGAGCGGCTCCGCCGCCCTGGTGGCGGCCGGGGCGTGCGACCTCGCGATCGGCGGGGACCAGGGCGGCTCCATCCGCATTCCCAGCGCCCTGTGCGGAACGTACGGGATCAAGCCGACCCACGGCCTCGTCCCCTACACCGGCGCCTTCCCGATCGACCCGACCATCGACCACCTCGGGCCGATCGGCCGCTCCACGGCCGACGTGGCCCTGCTGCTCGACGTGATCGCCGGGCCCGACGGCCTCGATCCCCGCCAGCACGGCGTGGAGGCAAACGTCCGCCCCTACGCGGCGGCCCTCGCGGCTTCGTCGGGATCGGGGTCGGCGGCCGAGGGGCTGCGCATCGGCCTCGTGACCGAGGGCTTCGCCGCGGGCGGGTCGGACACCGAGGTGGACGCTGTCGTCCGGGAGGCGGCGGCGGCGTTCGGCGGGCTGGGGGCCACGGTCGCGGAGGTCTCGATCCCCTGGCACCGCCAGGCGCTGGGCCTGCTCGGCGCCATCCTCGGGACCGGGATGCTGCACTGGGTCGTGCAGGCCGACGGCGTGGGCACGGGCTGGGAGGGGTGGTACCCCGACGCCATGGCCGACTGGTTCTTCTCCGCACGCCGGGAGCGGGGACATCTGTTCTCCCCGACGGTGAAGCTGATGGCGCTGGTGGGCCAGTACGCCAGCGACACCTACGGGAGCGGCCACTACGCCCGGGCCCGCAACCAGGTGCCGGCGCTGCGCGCCGCCTACGACGACGCCCTTGTGCGCTTCGACGTCCTGCTCATGCCGACCGAGCCGGCGGTGGCCCCGCTGCTGCCGGGACCCGATCCCTCGGTGACCGAGTCGCTGGCCGCCTCGTTCGGCCACGCCGCCAACACCGCCCAGTTCGACCTCACCGGCCACCCCGCCATGAGCGTGCCGTGCGGGCGCGTCGACGGCCTGCCGGTCGGGATGATGCTGGTGGGACGGCGGTTCGAGGACGACGTGGTCCTGCGCGCCGCCCACGCCTTCGAGCAGACCGGGGCCTACCGGATCTAGAGGGGGGCCGGTGGTTCAGGCCCGGTCGTCGTGGACCACGACGTTCCACCACCCGGTGGTCTCGGCCGGGCACAGGACCCAGCCGGCGTCGAGCAGCCAGGCGAGGATCACGCCCGGCTCCTCCTCGGGGATCACTTCGACGACGAGGCCGCGCCGGGGGTGGTCCTGGGTGACCCGCCAACCCGACGGGACGGGACAGCCGTGGTCGGCCAGCCTCCGGGCCGCCTTGGTGCCGGTGGCGTGCTGGATGCCGAGAGAGGGAGGCCGGCGCCGGCCCTTCTTCTCGGTCTCGACCACCCACGTGCACAGCGGTACGGCCGGGCCCCGGGCGGCGAAGAACCCGAACAGGCCCGGAGCGGGAACCTCGGCGTCGTCGGGCACCTCGGGCTCGAAGTTGGCCCAGCCCCGGCGGCCGGCGGTCAACCGGGCCATGAGCTCGACCACCTCGGCGGGGTCCTCGCGCGAGAAACGCAGGCGCTCGGCGGCCCGTCCCACGGCTGCGCTCAGACGATCCGGGTGGAGTGGCCACCCCAGTAGCGGTCACGCAGCAGCCGCTTGTACAGCTTGCCGGTGGGCAGCCGGGGCAGCTCGTCGGTGAAGTCGATCGAGCGCGGGCACTTGAAGTGGGCCAGGTGGTCGCGGCAGAACGCCATCAGCTCCCTCTCCAGTTCGGGCCCGGGGTCGACGCCCGGGGCGGGCTGCACGACCGCCTTCACCTCCTCCCCGAGATCGTCGTTGGGCACGCCGATCACGGCGGCGTCGAGCACCTGGGGATGGGTCACGAGGAGGTTCTCGGTCTCCTGAGGGTAGATGTTCACCCCGCCCGAGATGATCATGTAGGTCTTGCGGTCGGTGAGATAGAGGAAGCCGTCGTCGTCGACCCGGCCCACGTCACCGACGGTGCTGGCGGTCCCCGAGGCATCGCGCGACTCGGCGGTCTTGGCCGGATCGTTGAAGTACTCGAAGTTGGTGGCGCCCCGGAACCAGACCGTTCCCTCCCGGCCGGGGGGCAGCTCGTTGCCCTCGTCGTCGAGGATCAGCAGCTCCCCTAGGACGCAGCGCCCGACCGTGCCCTTGTGGGCCAGCCACTCCTCCGAGTTGCAGAAGGTGAAGCCGTTGGCCTCGGTGGCGCCGTAGTACTCGAGGAGGATCGGGCCCCACCAGTCGATCATGGCCTCCTTCACCGGGACCGGGCACGGGGCGGCGGCGTGCACCACGCTCTCGAGTGAGGACACGTCGTAGCGTCTGCGCACCTCCTCGGGCAGCTTGAGGAGGCGGGAGAACATCGTCGGCACGACCTGGGAGTGGGTCACCCGGTAACGCTCGACCATGGCCAGGTACTGCTCGGGGTCGAAGTGCTCCATGACCACCGCCGTCGAGCCCATCCGCAGCGCCACGGCCACGCTCGCCTGCGGGGCCGAGTGGTACAGCGGAGCGGGTGAGAGGTACACCATTCCCTCGCGCATCCCGAAGAGGAGCCGCACGAACTGCATCACCGGGAGCGGCGTCCCCGGCGGGTCCTCGGGCAGGGGACGCAGGATGCCCTTGGGGCGCCCGGTCGTCCCCGAGGAGTAGAGGAGGGCGGCGCCCAGCTGCTCGTCGGCCACCGGCTCGGCGGGGAACCTTCCCACCGCCTCCTCGTAGGACTCGAACGGGGCCGGGGCCTCCCCGGCCCCCACCCCCACCATCAGGAAGCG
>DASSEU010000040.1:0-22875 GCA_035695125.1 Acidimicrobiales bacterium | reverse complement strand
GGCCCTGGGCGCTCCTCACCGCCCCGGCCCGGGGGCCGATCAGGCCGAGCTCGAAGCGGTCCGCCAGCACGCCGTACAACTCGGCCGGTCCGAACACGTCGAGCAGCTCGAAGCCGTCGAAGAGGACCACGCTGACCCGGTATCGCTGTCGGTCCTGCGGTGTGCCGCGCTCCAAGGTGGGTTCCCGTCTCCCTCAAGGGCTGCCCGCAAGGTAGCGATGCCCGAGCGCTGTTTGTTCGGGATTATCCGCCTCCGGCGGGCGGGGCCGATCGTCCCGTTCGCCCCCCTACCGGGCGCGATCCCGGCTCCGTATCCTCGGGGCTTGGCAATCCCGAAACCGGAGGGGCGGAATGAGCAGGCAGGACATCGAGGCGCGCGAGCAGCACTGGTTGAAGGCGTTCAACGGGGGCGATGCGTCCGCGGTGGCGGAGATATACGCCGCCGGGGCCAGGATGATGGCTCCGAACATGGAGATCGTCGAGGGGCGGTCGGCCATCGAGGGCTTCGTCAAGGAGTTCGTGTCGACGGGCGCGCAGCTGGCCTTCGACCTCCTGACCGTGCACGAGAGCCCGTCATTGTGCGCGGCCGTCGGGCGTTACACGATGGACATCCCCGGCGCGCCCCGGGACCAGGGCAAGTACATCGAGGTCTGGGCGGCCCAGGCCGACGGCTCGTGGCAGATCGTCGACGACATCTTCAACTCCAGCCTCCCGCCGGCACCGGCGCCGGCATAAGCGGGAGGCAGGGGGGCGCCGCCGACACTCAAGCCGGCGGCGTCCCGAGTGGAGGGTGGTCGTCGGGGCACGACCCGGGCGGGTCGTTGTAGCGGGGGTCGTGCACCCACGGCCCCTTCCACCACCCCTCTGCCGGCGCCGGCAGGTGCCACGCCGGGCCGACCAGGCTCTCGACGGCCGAGGCCAGCCGGGCCGCGCCGGTGGGGCACGGATGGACGTCGTCGATCATGCGGGCCCGGCTCCAGCGCCCGTCTGCCCCCGGCAGCCACGTCGAGTACCGCCCGTGGGCCTCGAGCGCCCCCGCCACCGGCAGGAAAGACACGTCACCGGGACGGGCCGCCGCCTCCGCCGCCGCAACCGAGTTCCACGCCTGGCGCGCCGTCTCCTCGCCGGCCAGGGTGGCGGCGTCGAAGCCGGGGTGGGGCCCGATGCGCGGGTACTGCAGCAGCACCACCCCGTCGACGCCGTTCCGGGGTGAGCGCAGCACGCTGACGGCCCGGTCGAGCAGCTGCCCGTAGGAGGCGGGGTCGGCCCGGGCCTGGGCCAGGTCCCATCCCCACGTCCCGATCACGATCTCGGGCCGCACCCGGGCGATCAGCGCCGGCCAGTCGGTCTGCCAGCGGCTCTGGGTGAGCCCCCACCAGGGAGCGGCGGTGTTGGTGACCCGAACCACCCCCGTCGACTGGAGGAGGGCGGCCAGCCCGGGCTCGGCGTCGTCCATCACGCTGTCGCCGATCACCAGCACGCGCAGCGGGTCGGCGCTGGTAGGGAGGCGCGGCAGGCCGAACGTGACGGGCGAGGCGACCCGGCCCGCCACGACGCCCCCCGCCCCCGGCAATCCCGGCGAAGGGGGCGCGGCGGCCACGGCGGGAGCGACGGGCACCGAGGCGACGAGCACCGCCGCCGTGGTCGCGCCGATGGCGGCGGGCAGCGCCACCAGGCGGCGCCAGCCGGACAGGGCGCCCCGCCGGATCGGCATCTCGACGAGGTGGTAGCTGGCCGCCGCCACCGCGAAGGTGGCCGCCACCAGCATCCCGTCGGAGGCCGGCGCCGGCCAGCTCCTGATGTGGGGCCGGACCAGCACGAACAGCGGCCAGTGCCACAGGTACAGGCCGTAGGAGATGCGCCCGACCCACCGGAGGAGGCCGAGTGACAGGAGTCGGCCGAGGGGTCCGAGATCCGGGCGGCTCACGCTCGCGATCAGCACCGCCGCCAGCAGGGCGGCGGCCAGGAAGCCACCTCTGAACATCCATGCCGGCGGCCCCGACAGCAGCGACCACCCCGCTCCGAGCAGCAGGAGCGATCCGGCGCCGGCGGAGCGCAGCGCCGCGGGGCGGCGGGGCTGCCAGCGGGGCCGGTTGGCCAGGACCAGCGCCAGCGCCGCCCCGACCAGCAGCTCGAAGGCCCGGCTGTCGGTGCCGAAGTAGGCCCGGCTCGGGTCGGCGGCGCCGTGGGAGACGAGCGCCATGGAGCCCACCGACCACCACGCCAGGAGCACGGTGAGGCCGAGGGCCGCCCGGCGCCACGACCGACCGGCCACCGCCATCACGCCGGCGAGCAGAAGCGGCCACACGATGTAGAACTGCTCCTCGATCGCCAGCGACCACGTGTGCTCGAGCGGGGACGGCGCCGAGAACTGGGCGAAGTACGACTGGTGGACGGCCAGGAAGTGCCAGTTGGCGAAGTAGGCGAGGGCGGCCAGCCCGTCGTTGCGCAGGAGGGCCGGGTTGAGGGCACCGCCCGCCCGCCCGGCCAGGGCGGCGTAGACGCTGAGCGCGACCAGCACCACCAACAGGGCCGGTAGCAGCCGGCGGGCGCGCCGGGACCAGAACCCCCGCAGGGAGATGCGGCCCTCGACGCCGGCCTCGGCGGCCAGGAGAGTCGTGATCAGAAAGCCGCTGAGCACGAAGAAGAGGTCGACTCCGAGGTAGCCGCCCCCGGCCCAGCCGATCCCGAGGTGGTAGGCGAGCACGGCCCCGATGGCCAGGGCGCGCAGGCCGTCGAGGGCGGGCATGGCCGTTACATCGTCACGATACGACCGTGCTCAAGGGCGCGGCCGCGGGGAAATGCGCAAATCCGAAAATCCGGTCCGGGCCGCCCGAGGCGGGCAGGCGGGCCCGGACCGGGTCCGACGGCGGCCGCTAGGCGGGAGGCCCGGCCACCAGGGTGGCGTCGGCGGTGTGGTGGTTGCCCGACTGGTCGACCCAGCCGACCGAGACGGTGTCGCCGACCCGGTGCTGGAGGATGGCGGCGCTGAGCCCGGCGGAGTCGGTGATCGTCTGGCCTCCGAGGCTCACGATCACGTCCCCCGCGGCCAGGCCGATGGACGCGGCCGGGGTGCCGGAGCTGACCCCTTGAACGAGGGCACCCGAGCTGACCGGCGCGCCGGGCGTCTGGGCGCCGAACCCGCCGAACCCGCCCCCGGACTGGGGCCCGCCGACGTCACTGACCTCGACCCCGATCAGCGGTCGGGGCCCGATGTGCACGTTCCCGCCGACCTTGCCCGAGCTGATCCGCTGGGCGATGGGGAGGGCGGTGTTGATCGGGATGGCGAAGCCGGCATCCGAAGGTGCCAGCCGGGACCGGAAGCCGCCGCCGAAGGCCGCCGCCGTGTCCATGCCGACCACGCGTCCCTGGGCGTCCACCAGGGGGCCGCCGGAGTCCCCCGACTGGATCGGGGCGTTGAACTGGATCAACCCCTTGAGGGTCTCTCCGGGGGTGATGTCCCCCTGCACCGTGATGGTCTGGTCCAGGGCGGTAACGGTTCCCTCGGTGGCCTGGGGCGTGCCGCCCTGGCCCAGGGCGTTGCCGATGGCCACCACCGGGGTGCCGACGGACAGCGACGAGGAGTTGCCGAGGGTGGCCGTCTTCAGGCCCGACGCGCCCTGCAGCTGGACGACGGCCACGTCGTCGATCACGTCGTAGCCGACGACATGGCCGGCGTAGGTGCGTCCCGTTCCCCCGATCTGGGCCTGGATGGTCTGGGCGTCGGCAATCACGTGGTTGTTGGTGAGGACCACGCCGTTGGACGTCAGCACGATGCCGGTGCCCGCCGCCCGGCCTCCTCCGCCGAGGGTCGTGTTGATGTCGACCACGGCGGGGTCGACCTTGGAGGCCACTGCGTTGACGTCGATGCCGGCGGTGGGGGCCACCGTCGTCGGGGTGCCGCCCCCGCCTCCACCTCCGAGGGAGGGGATGGTCGGCAGGTCCGACGGCTGGAAGGCGCCGACGCTCCCCCGGTCGTGGACCGCGACGCCGATGGCGGCGCCGAGGCCCCCCGACGCCAGGACAAGGACCAGGACGGCCAGAGCCACCGCCGTGCGACGCCAGGGCCGGGTGCCGCCCTCTTCGGCGCCGGCCCCCGGCGGCACCCATTCCCCCCCGGGAGGCGGGGTGTACAGCCAGTCCCCGGAGCTCCAGCCGTGCGCGCCCCAGCCGTCCGAGCCCCACCCGGACCCGGCGGTCGGCTGCTCGGCCGTCGGCTCGTCCCGGGCCTCCTCTTCACCGCCGGGCTCCCACGGGGGGTTGTACGACACGGTCCCTCGTCTCCTCTACATCTGTCTCTCTTACGGAAGTCTCGCCGCCCTGGTTGGGAGCCACCTGTGAGTCTGCTGGGCCGGCCCGCATTTCCAGATTCACAGAACTTTCTCAGGGAAGGTCCAGCAGGCCCCCATGGAGGGGCGATTACCTCCTCGGGACGATCCGCCCGAGGAGGACGTGTTGGCGACCACCGTGGCCGGCGCCGAGGAGGACCTGGCGCCGACGCAGGAGCACCCTGTACCGGCGCGTCCCCGGCGGCGGTGGTTCGCGCCGGCAAGGCTCGCGGCCCGGCACCGGTGGCTGGCGCTGGTGGCCGTCCTGGTGCTTGTCGGCGCCGGCGTCGGCATCTACTTCGCCACGAGCGGGTCGGCCCCCGCCTTCCGCACGGTCGCGGCCTCCTTCGCCACCATCCGTCAGGCGATCTCGGCCAGCGGGACCATCGCCGACGTCAACCAGGCCAACCTCAACTTCGGCGTGTCCGGCCTCGTCCGGAGCGTCGACGTTGCTGTGGGCCAGAAGGTCGGCGCAGGCCAGGTGCTGGCCAGCGAGGACACGACCAGCCTCCAGGCGTCGCTGGACACGGCGCAGGCCAACGTGGCCAGCGCCGAGTCGAAGCTGGACACCGACCTGCAGGGGGCCACGAGCCAGCAGCTGAACAGCGCCCAGGCCCAGATCGCCACCGCCCGGTTGTCGCTGGCGACGGCGCAGCAGAACGTGACCACGACGGAGCAGTCCGACGCCCAGTCCCTGTCCACCGCCCAGGCGGCGGTGCAGTCGGCCGAAACCACGCAGTCCAACGACCAGGCCACCTACGAGCAGGACCAGGCGTCCCTCTCCGCCGCTCAGCAGAAGGAGGCCAACGACTGCCAGGGTGACGGGTCCGGCGCGTCGGGCTCGGGCGCGTCGGGCTCTGGCGCGTCGGGCTCAGCGGGCTCGGCGTCGTCCTCGCAGTGCGGTACCGACCAGAGCACGGTGGCCGCCGACCAGACCAGGGTCAACCAGGACCAGCAGACGGTGAGCAAGGACCAGGCCGCCGTGCAGTCGGCGCAGATGTCCCTCCAGTCGACGCAGCTCAAGAACACCCAGAGCCTGCAGCAGGCCCAGAACCAGGTGGCCAGCGCCCAGCTGAGCCTCGACAACGCCCAGTCCTCCCTGACGGCTCTCGAGACCTCGGTCACCCCCGCCCAGCTGCAGGCGGACCGGGCCGCGGTGGCCTCGGCTCAGGCCGGGCTGGCGACCGCCCAGGACAACATGGACAACGCCACGATCGTCTCTCCGATCGCGGGCACGGTGGCCGCCGTGAACATCACGTCCGGCCAGAGCGCGAGCGGCGGGGGCAGCTCGGGCACCGGGTCCGGGTCGGGCTCCGGCGGTTCGGGGACGGCGTCGGCCAGCAGCGCCCTGTCGTCGCTGCTCGGCGGGTCCTCCTCCAGCAGCTCGTCGTCCTCGAGCAGCTCGTCGTCCTCGGGCGCCATCGTCGTCGTCAGCCCGGGGGCCTATGCCGTGAGCACCAGCGTCAGCGACTCGGAGATCGGCCAGGTCAAGGTGGGGGACCAGGCGGTCATCACCCCGGACGGATCGACGACGCCGGTCTTCGGCACGGTCAGCACCGTCGGCCTCCTGGCCACGAGCAGCAGCGGCGTGGCCACCTACCCCGTGACGGTGGCCGTCACCGGCAGCCCCAATGGCCTCTACGCCGGCGCCGGGGCCAGCGTGGCCATCGTGGTCCAGCAGCTCACCAATGTGCTGACCGTGCCGACCAGCGCCGTGCACACCCTGGGGGCGCGCAGCTTCGTGTACCTGCTTCAGAACGGCAGGGAGGTGCCCCAGGCCGTCACGGTCGGCGGCGCGGGCAGCGGTCTCACCCAGATCACCTCGGGCCTGCAGGCCGGCCAGCAGGTGGTCCTGGCCACGCTCGGCTCGTCGCTGCCGACGACCCGGTCGGGCACGACCGGGCGCGGCGGATTCGGTGGCGGTGGGGGCTTCGGCGGCGGCGGATTCGGTGGCGGTGGGGGCTTCGGCGGCGGCGGCGGATTCGGCGGGGGCGGCGGCGGCCTGGGCGGCGGAGGCCGCCAGGTCATAACGGGGGGCGGCGGTGGCTGACCCCGACGCGCCGACCGCCGTGATCGAGCCGGTCGCCATCCCTCTGCCGGGACCGCCTGCGGGGACGCGGCCGATCATCGAGCTCGACTCCGTGCGGAAGGTGTACAGCTCAGGGACGCTGTCGGTGGAAGCGCTGCGAGGTGTGTCACTGCGCATCGACGAGGGCGAGTTCGTGGCGATCATGGGGCCATCCGGTTCGGGCAAGTCGACGCTCATGCACATCATCGGCTGCCTCGATGTGATCACCGGCGGCGTCTACCGGCTCTCGGGCCAGGACGTCAGCGTGATGGACGAGGTCGAGCTCGCCGCGGTGCGCAACCGGCGGATCGGCTTCGTCGTCCAGCAGTTCAACCTCCTGCCGAGCCTGCCGGCGTGGCGCAACGTGGAGCTCCCGCTCTCGTACGCGGGTGTTCCCCGCGCCGAGAGGAAGCTTCGGGCCATCGAGGCGCTGGCGCGCGTGGGCCTCACCGACCGCGTCGACCACAGGCCCGGGGAGCTGTCGGGCGGACAGCAGCAGCGCGTGGCCGTGGCCCGGGCTTTGGTGACCGATCCCGCCGTGGTGTTGGCTGACGAGCCGACCGGGAACCTGGACTCGGCGTCGACCGGTGACATCCTGGCCCTCTTCGCGGAGTTGCACGCCGCCGGGCGCACCATTGTGCTGATCACCCACGAGCCCGACGTGGCGGCGGTGGCGCAGCGCGTCGTGCGCATGCACGACGGTCGGGTCCAGTGACGCCTCTCGAGGTTCTCCGTTGAGCTGGCTGGAGACGCTCCGCACGGGCGCCGAGGCCATCGCCAGCCACCGGCTGCGCTCGGCCCTCACCATGCTCGGGATCCTCATCGGCATCGCCGCCGTCATTCTCACCGTCGGCCTCGGGGAGGGCGCCTCGTCGAGTGTGAACTCGGCCATCTCGGCGCTGGGCTCGAACCTCCTCACCGTCACGCCCGGGTCCAGCACCTCCAGCGGCGTGCGTGGTGGTCTCGGGTCCTCGACGGCGCTGACGGTGGCCGACGCCGACGCCCTGGCCAACAAGCGCGACTGCCCCGACGTCGGCGCGGTGGCGCCGATCAGCCAGCGCAGTACCGTGCTGATCAACGGGTCGACCAACTGGACCACGACCGCGGTCGGGTCGACCCCGGGCTGGATGGCCGTGCGGGGGCGCCAGCTGGCCGAGGGCAGCTTCTTCACCTCTGCCGACGTCAGGCAGGCCAACCCCGTGGTGGTGCTGGCCCCGACCACCGCCTCGGAGCTCTACGGGTTCGCGGATCCGGTCGGCCGCTCGGTGGTCATAGGGGGTCAGTCGTTCACCGTCGTGGGCGTGCTCAGCCCGGTCGGCTCCTCCGGATCCAGCGGCACCACCCAGGACGACCAGGCGATCGTGCCGATCTCGACCTACCAGCAGCGCCTCACAGGGATCTTCGGGCGCAACTCCGTGTCGTCGATACAGCTCACCGCCACGTCGAAGGACACGCTCTCGGCCGCCTACCAGGAGGCCGACGACCTCCTGCTCAACGAGACGGGCGCCACCACCCCGGCCGCCGCCAACTTCACGATCACCACCCAGGACCAGATCCTGTCGACCGCCACGTCGGTCGACCACACCCTGACGATCCTGCTCGGCGGCATCGCCGCCATCTCCTTGCTCGTCGGCGGGATCGGCGTCATGAACATCATGCTGGTGTCGGTGACCGAGCGGGTCCGGGAGATCGGGCTGCGCAAGGCGCTCGGCGCCACGCCGGCGGTGATCCGCCGCCAGTTCCTCGTGGAGGCCGCCGTCCTCGGCCTGGCCGGCGGGGTGGTCGGCCTCCTGCTGGGACTGGCCGGCGCGACCGGCCTTCCCCATCTCATATCGAACCCGATCGTCATCTCGGCGCCGGCCGCGGTGGCCGCGGTGGCCGTGTCGCTCGGAATCGGCCTCGGGTTCGGCGTGTACCCCGCGACCCGCGCCGCCCGCCTGGCCCCGATCGACGCCCTGCGGAACGAGTGACCACTCCCGCCGACCAGAACCAGATCTCCGGAAGAAGAGGAAGACAGAACCGATGAGGTTGTCCCCCCGCCACCTGTCCGTGCCTGCTCTCGTCGGGCTGCTGGGAGCCGCCGCCGCGGCTTGCGGCGGCTCGTCCCCGCAGGCCACGACCGCCACCACCCAGGCGGCAGCGCGCTCCTCCTCCACCGGCACCGCCACCCAGCCCGCCCCACCCGGCGTCTCGGGCCAGGTGGCGGCGGTCACCGGAACGAGCCTGGAGGTGCAGGACCCGAGCACCGGCCAGACCACGGTGAACCTCGACGGGTCGACGGTCGTCACCCAGACAGTCGCGGTCACGTCGGGGGCGCTGGCCGTCGGGCAGTGCGTCACGGCATCGGGCACCAAGACCTCCGCCGGGCCGGTGGCCGCCACCGCGGTCACCATCAACCTGCTGGCGTCGGGATCGTGCGCCGGCGGCCCCGGTGCAGGCGCCTTCGGTGGTCGGGGCGGCGGCTTCGGAGGTGGCTTCGGCGGGCGCCGGGCCGGCGCCGGTGGGAGCGCAGGCGGGAACACGACACCCACGACGCTCTCGGCCGCCCAGCGGGCCCAGCGCCAGGCCCAGCTGGCCAACCTCGGCGTCTCCGCCGGAAAGATCACGGCCATCAACGGCACCACCGTCGACGTGGCCGTCCCGCCTCCGCCCAGCACGACCAGCACGACGCGGCCAGGAGCAGGTCGGTTCCGCGTGACCCCGGCGGCCAGCTTCACCTACACCTCCTCGACCCGGTTCCTCGAGACCAGGACGGCCGCCGCGTCGGCGGTGGTGGTCGGTGACTGCGTCACCGCCTTCGGCCCGGCCGACACGACCGGGGCGGTGACCGCCCAGCGGCTCAGCATCCGGCCCGCCGGTCCGAACGGCTGCTCGACCGGTTTCGGCGCTGGGGGCTTCGGCCGCTTCGACGGTGGCGGCGCGGGCCCGGGCGGTGGCTCGGCCTCAGGCGGTGGCTCGGCCTCGGGCGGTGGCTCGGCCTCGGGCACCGGCGCAGGCGCATGACGCCCCCGCCGCCGCGCCGCTCGAGGGCCGCGGGAGTCCTGGCGCATCTGGTGCGGCTTCGCCGGATCCTCGGCGGCTCCGTCGCTGCGGTCACCGTGGGGGTGGCGGCGGCTGCTGTGCTCACCGCCGTCCCTGGAGCCACGCCGTCGGCCACCGCCGACACCACGCCCCCGTGCGGGCCGACCCCTCCCGACCAGATGACCGCCAGCGGGGGCACGCCGCAGACCGCCAGGGTCGGCACGGCGTTCGCCACCCCGCTCTCCGTGCAACTGTCGAGCAACACCTCCTGCCCGGCCACGGAGGGTCTCGCCGGGGTGAGCGTCACCTTCACCGCGCCGTCCAGCGGCGCCAGCGGGACGTTCTCCAACTCCGGGACCAGCACCGTCACGGTGGGCACCAACTCTCAGGGGTCGGCGTCGGTACCCACCTTCACCGCCAACGACACGGCGGGCTCCTATACCGTGACGGCCTCCTCCTCCTACGGGTCGGTGTCGTTCTCGCTCACCAACTCGAATAGCGGCGTGGCGGGGACCATCACCGCCTTCAGCGGCATGGGCCAGGCCGCCTCCGTCGGCTCGACCTACGGATCACCGCTGGAGGCCGAGGTCGTCGACCCCAACGGGAACCCGGTGCAGGGCGCGACGGTGACCTTCAACGCCCCGGGCGGCACGAACGCCGGCGCCACCTTCGCCGGCGGGGGCGGCGCCGCGACCGAGCCGACGGGGTCCAACGGCGTGGCAGTCTCCCCGCCCCTCACCGCCAACACGGTGGCCGGGACCTTCTCGGTCACGGCGTCGACCGCCGGAGTGGCCACTCCCGCCTCGTTCTCGCTCGACAACCTGGCCGGCACCCCGAGCGCCATCGCGGCCGGGTCCGGTTCCTCGCAGGCCACCCCGGTGAACACGTCCTTCCCGGTGCCGCTGTCGGTGACGGTGACCGACGCCTACAAGAACCCCGAGCCCGGCGCCTCGGTCACCTTCACGGCGCCGACGCATGGGACGGGGGGCACCTTCACCGGGGGCGGGACGACCGTCACCGTGCCCACCGACTCCTCGGGTGTGGCGGTGGCACCCCCCTTCACCGCCAACGCGACACCGGGCGGTTACATCGTCACGGCGTCGGTGTCCGGCGTCGGCTCGTCGGCAGCGTTCTCCCTCGTCAACCAGGCGCCGGGAGCGACGGGCTCCGGCTACTGGCTGGTGTCGTCCGACGGAGGCGTGTTCAGCTACGGCAGCGCCGGGTACTTCGGCTCGGCGGGCGCCCTGCACCTGCGGGCCCCGATCGTCGGCCTGGCCTCCACCGCCGACGGCCACGGCTACTGGCTGGTGGCGTCGGACGGCGGTGTGTTCACCTACGGGGACGCGACCTTCCACGGCTCGGCCGGGAACATCCCCCTGCGGGCCCCGATCGTCGGCATGGCCTCCACCCCCGACGGCCACGGCTACTGGCTGGTGGCGTCGGACGGAGGCGTGTTCACCTACGGGGACGCCGGGTTCTCCGGGTCCGCCGGCGGCCTGCCGCTGTCGGCCCCCATCGTGGGGATGGCGGCGCCGCCCGACGGGGCCGGCTACTGGCTGGTGGCGGCCGACGGCGGAGTGTTCGGGTACGGCAGCGCCGGCTACCACGGCTCGGCCGCCGCGTCTGGTGACCGGCAGGTGCGGGCCGTGGCCCCCGGGCCCGGCGGGGCGGGCTACTGGCTGGTCGACGCCGGCGGCATCGTCTACGGCTACGGGGACGCCCCGGTGGTCGGCTCACCGGCCGGTACCGGCACGGTGCTCGCTGCGCCGATCGTGGGGATGGCCACGCCGGACTAGTCATCTGTCAACCCGCGCCACCGTCCGCCAGGACTATTGAGCCGGGCCCGTCCCGTACCGAAGCACTTGGGTGGCAAAGCTTCGGGGCGCCCGTCGTGTCGGCGGGGCCGGGATCGGCGCGTACCTGGCTGCCATCTTCGCGGTCTGCCTCCTGTCCCTGGGGGCCATCATCGGCTACTCGGCACGCTCCGCCTTCCAGCGGGAGCGGGGACGGGCGGTGGGACAGGTGCAGTCGACGGCCCAGTTCGCCGCCGCCGGCCTGGCCAGCCAGCTGAGCTCCCTGCCGACCTTCCTGCGCGCCATCGCGGTGGAACCGGCGGTGACCTCGTCCGACGCCGCCGCCTGTGACGGCGCCCTGGCGTCCTACCGGCGCTTCGGGCTCGGCTTCGTCAGCGTGGTGGCTGCCGGGGGGCGGGTCGTGTGCACGTCCGAGCCGAGGCTGGCGGCGGTGCCCGCCCCCTACGCCGGTCAGGCCTGGTTCGGGCGGGCCCTGGCCGGCCGGGACGTCGACGGGACGGTCATCTCCAATCCTGTTACCCACCGCCCCGCCTTCGTCGAGGCGGTACCGGTCCCGGGGGCGGCGAGCGGCCCGGCCCCGGCGGTGCTCGTGGCCACCCTCGACCCTGTATTCCTGAGCCTCGGAGCCCAGGCGCCGCTGCGGGCGTCGGACACCCAGCTGCTCGTGGTGGACCCCGGCCGCCACCTGGTCCTCAGCGCGTCGGGCGCCGACCAGCGCTATGTCGGTCGCGCCCTGGGCGGGACGGCCCTCGGCCGTCCTCTCCCGGGCGTCACCGCCGCCGGCCCCGACGGGGTCAGCCGGATCTACGCCGAAGCGGCCGTGCCGGGTGCGGGCTGGCACGTCGTGGCCGGAGTGCCTGCGTCCCGGGCCCTGGCCGCGGCGTGGGACGAGCTGCGGCGCAACCTCGGCCTCGGCGCCGCCATGCTCGCGGTGGTGGCCGCTCTCGGCCTCCAGCTCCGCCGCCGGATCGCGCGGCCCCTGCGCTCTCTCACGGCCACGATCGAGCAGTCGGGCAAGGGCGGCCCCGACGTGTGCGCTCCGGTCGAGGGCCCCGCCGAGCTGGCGCGGGTGGCCGAGGCCTTCAACACCATGCTCAAGGAGCGCCAGGAGTTCGAGGCCTTCCTCTCGCATCTGGCCTGTCACGACGCCCTGACCAATCTGCCCAACCGCAGCCTCCTGGTCGACCGCCTGTCCCGCCAGCTGGCCGACGACGCGGCCGACGGGGAGGAACGCGAGCTGGTCGTGGCCTTCCTCGACCTCGACCGCTTCAAGCTGGTCAACGACACCTACGGCCACACCTTCGGGGACCAGATGCTCACCCTCCTGGCCGAGCGGCTGCATGCGGCGTTGTCCGACGACGAGCTGGTGGGTCGCTTCGGCGGAGACGAGTTCGTGGTCATCAGCTCGGCTGCCGGCGGTGATCCCACCGACCTGGCCGAGCGGATCTGTGCCGCCCTGGTCCACCCGTTCGACCTCGACGGTCAGGAGATCTTCCTGTCGGGCAGCGTGGGGGTCGCCACCTCCGCGTCCGGACGTGATCCGGAGAGGCTGCTGGCCGAGGCCGACGCCGCCATGTACCGGGCCAAGGACAAGGGTCAGCCCTACGCCGTCTTCGACGCCGGGATGCGCTCGAACGCCGCCGCCCGCCTGAGCATGGAGGCCGGGCTGCATCGCGCCGTGGAGCGCTCGGAGCTCGTGCTGCACTACCAGCCCGCCGTGCGCCTGGCCGACGGCGCCCTGTCGGGGGTGGAGGCGCTGGTGCGCTGGCACAGGCCGGGCGAGGGCCTGGTTCCTCCTGCCGACTTCATCCCGGTGGCGGAGCAGACCGGCCTCATCGTCCCGATCGGAGCCTGGGTCCTCGAGGAGGCGTGCCGCCAGCTGGCGGTGTGGCGGGAGGAGCTGACCGCCCACGGCCTCACCGTGGCCGTCAACGTCTCAGCGCGACAGCTCAGCCACGCCGGCTTCCCCGCCTTCGTGCGACGCGTGCTGGATGCGACCGGCCTGCCGGCCAGCGCCCTCACCCTCGAGATCACCGAGTCGGCGCTGATCGACGACGTCGGCCATGGTGCGGCCACCCTGGCCGCCCTGCGGGAGATGAGCGTGGGCGTGGCCGTCGACGACTTCGGGACCGGCTACTCCTCGCTCAGCTACCTGCAGCAGTATCCCGTCGACGAGCTCAAGATCGACCGGTCCTTCATCTCCCGGCTCGACGCCACCGTCGACGGGGAGGCCGTCCTCCGCTCGCTGATCGATCTCGGCCATTCCCTCGGCATGACGGTCGTGGCCGAGGGCGTCGAGCTGGCCGACCAGCTGCTCTCGCTGCGCCGCATGGGCTGTGACGTGGCCCAGGGCTACTACATCTCGCATCCCGTGCCAGCTCCCGAGCTGGAGCTGGCCCTGGCTCAGGGGCGGGTGTGGGAGCTCACGCCGGCGCCGGCGCGCTGAGCGGCGCCTCTTCCGCGACGCCCAGCACCGCCGCCAGCCACTCCCTCATCTCCCTCCGGCACCGCCGGGCCACGGGAGCCATCGGGGCAAATCCGTCGAACCCGTGGGGCGCCGCCGGATAGACGTGCAGCTCCGTGGGCACCCCGGCATGGTTCAGGCGCTGGGCGTATTCGATGTCCTCGTCGCAGAAGCCGTCCATCGTGCCCACACACACGAAGGCCGGCGGCAACCCGGTGAGATCGGTGGCACGCGTGGCGGCCGCGTACGGCGGGATCTCGTCGGTGCCGTACAGCGGCCCGAGATAGGAGCGCCACCCGAACTCGTTGTTGGCCGGGCTCCAGATCGGCACGTCCCAGCTGCTCGACGGCGTCACTCGTCGGTCGTCGATCATCGGGTAGATCAGCATCTGGAACGCCAGGTCGAACGCGCCACGGTCGCGCGTAAGCAGCGCCAGTCCGGCGGCCAGGCCCCCACCGGCGCTGGCCCCGGCTATCCCGATGCGGGCGCGGTCGATCCCGAGCTCGTCGGCGTGGGCGAAGACCCACGAGAGGCCGGCATAGCAGTCCTCCAGGGGCCCGGGATAGGGGGTCTCGGGAGCCAGGCGGTACTCGACCGACACCCCGACGATCCCGAGGCGGGGGCACCACTGGTCGAAACGCAGGTCGTCCATCTCGTAGGTGCCGAGCACGTATCCGCCGCCGTGGATCGAGTAGACGCACGGACGCGGGCCGGTCGCTCCCTTCGGGGTGTGCACTCGGAGCACCACGTCGGGCGCCCCCTCCGGACCGGGCACGGTGTGGTCCACGCGCTCCACGTCGTCGGAGAGCTCGATCTGGTTGCCGACGGCCAGACCCTGGGCCCGGATCGTCGGCAGGCTCTCGGCGGTCAGGTCTCCGACCAGCACGGGCATCTGGGCCAGCACGGCGGCGATGGTGGGGTCGATGGCGCGCTCCACGGTCATGACCGGCGATGGTAACGGGGGTCGGTAGCGTGCGCGCCGTGCCGCCGCGCCGCTCCGGTCGTCGCCCGGCCGGCCTCCTCCTCGCTCCCGGCGCCGGAGCCGCCTCCGACCAGCCCGCCCTGGTCGCGGTGGACGAGGCGGTGTCGGCGCTCGGCACCGCCGTCGAGCGGATGGACTTCCCTTACCGGCTGGCGGGGCGGCGCAGCCCCGACCGGCCCGAGGTCCTCGAGGCGGCGGTCCGCGAGCGGGCCGAGGCCCTGGCGGGGCGGCTGGGCGTGGGCACCGGACGACTTGTCCTCGGCGGGCGCTCGATGGGTGGGCGGATCTGCTCGCAGGTGGTGGCGGCCGGGCTGCCGGCGGCGGGACTGGTGCTGATCAGCTACCCGTTGCATCCTCCCGGCCGTCCCGAGCGCCTGCGCACCGCCCACCTGCCGGCCCTGACCGTTCCCTGCCTCTTCCTGTCGGGCACGCGCGACGCCTTCGGCACCCCCGAGGAGCTGACGGCGGCCACGTCGGCCATCCCGGGGCCCGTCACCCATGTGTGGGTGGAGGGCGGGGACCACGGGCTGCGCCGGCGCGACGACCAGGTGGCCGCCGCGGTGGCGGAGTGGATGTCGGCCCTGGAACCGGCCGGGTAGCCACCGGGGCGCAACCGCCGCCGCGGCGGTGTCCGGTGTCAGCTGGTCACCTGCCGGCCACTGAGAGTTCCCCCCAGCGGAGCAGGAGCCGCCGGGCGGCACGGCCAACTGTTGAGACCGTGATCCAGCTCACCCGCCGCTCGGTCCTCGGCGGCCTGGCCGCCGGCGTCGGACTGGGGCTGGCCGGCCCGGCCGGACGGCTCATCGAGAAGGCGACGGCCGCCCCGGCCCGGTGCCGCTCGCTCGACGACATCGAGCACGTGGTGATCCTCATCATGGAGAACCGCTCGTTCGACCACCTCCTCGGGAGCTGCCGGGGAGTGGCGGGCTTTGCCGACCCGGCCGTGCTCCGCCAGCCGGCCCGGGGTGGCCGGCCGGTCTGGTACCAGTACGGCTGGGCGCCCGGGGACACCGCGCCCCACGACGCCCACTGGCTGCTGCCGTTCCACCTGGACACCGCCGACCCGGGCACAGACGCCGAGTGCGTCAACGACATAACCCACGCGTGGGTGGCCCAGCACCAGTGCTGGAACGGTGGCGCCATGGACCGGTGGGTCAGGACCCACGTGGCCGCCGACGGGATAGCGGGCGGCCCCACCACGATGGGCTACTTCCGCCGCCAGGACCTCACCTTCCTGTACGCGCTGGCCGACGCCTTCACCGTGTGCGACCGGTACCACTGCTCGGTGATGGGCCCCACCGTGCCCAACCGGCTCTACTCGATGTCGGCCACGATCGACCCCGACGGCCACCACGGGGGGCCGGTGGTCGACAACCCCGGCAGCGGCGTGCAGCTGGTGGCGCCCACGGCCGCCTTCCACTGGAAGACGATGCCCGAGGTGCTCGAGGAGCACGGTGTCAGCTGGAAGGTGTACGAGGTGGCCGGCTCCCAGACGACCGACGCCCTGTCCGACACCGTCCTCTACTACTTCCCGCCGTTCCGGGACCCGAGCTCCCCGCTCTTCCGCAAGGGCATGCTGCCGGCCTTCCCCGGGGACTTCCAGAGCGATGTGGCGGCCGGCACCCTGCCCTCGGTGTCGTGGCTGGTGCCCTCGACTCCACTGGACGAGCACCCACCCGCCCCTGCCCCCCTCGGCCAGCTGGCGGCGGCGGGCCAGGTGCTGGCCACCCTCGTGTCCAACCCGGCGGTGTGGGAGCGCACGGTGGTGTTCGTCACCTACGACGAGAACGGCGGCTTCTTCGACCACGTGCCTCCTCCCGTCGCCGCCCACGGCACGCCGGGGGAGTGGCTCACGACCAGGCCGGCCGTCGGGAGCAACGTGGCCGCCGACGGCTCGGTCATCAACGGGCCGGTGGGGCTCGGCTTCCGCGTGCCGATGCTGGTGCTGTCCCCGTTCAGCGTCGGGGGACTGGTGTGCAGCGAGGTGTTCGACCACACGTCGACGCTGCGGTTCCTCGAGACCCGGTTCGGGGTCCCCGTCCCCAACCTCAGCGCGTGGCGACGGTCGGTCACCGGGGACATGACGGCGGCCATCGACTGGGCCGGCAGCGGGGGCCCCGGCGCCGGGACCGACGTCCTCGCCTCGGCCGGCCCACAGGCGGCGGCCGTGGTGGAGCGCAGCGGGGTCCAGTGTGCCGAGATGGTGCCGGCCTCGGTGCGGGCCGAGCCCTATCCGGTTCCCACCCCGCAGTCGCTGCCGCCGCAGGAGCCGGGGCGGGCCCGCCGTCCGAGCGGGTCGGCGTGCCGGACGTCACCACCGTCCCGGTAGAGGAGCGCCGGACCAGCCGGCGCGGGCGGTTCCGGGCCCGGCGTGGGAGACTGCCGTCGTGAGCGCCACCTGGCTGGCCGACCTGCCCCCCGGAGATACCGACTGGGACCGGGTGGCGGCCCTGTTCCCGGCGGCCTTCGAGGCGGTCGCCGACCTGCAGCGGGCGGCCTGGGCCAGCTTCGATCCGGTCGTGCTCGAGCTGGCCCGCCTCCGCACCGCCCAGCTGCTCGGCTTCGAGGCGGGCCTGGCCGTGCGCAGCGAGGCGGCCCGGGGGGCCGGACTGCAGGAGGACAAGATCTCGGCGCTGGCCGACTGGCCCACCTCCGCCCTGTTCTCGGACGCCGAGCGGGCCTGCCTGGCGCTCACCGAGCAGTTCGTCATGGACGCCAACGGGGTCACGGACGAGTTGGTCGCGACGCTGCTGGAGCACTACTCGGCGGCCGACTGCCACTCCTTCGTCAACGCCGTCTCCGCCTTCGAGACCTTCCAGCGGGGATGCCTGACGCTCGGGCTCGGCTCCAGCCCGGAAGCGACGTGGCTGGGCGCACCCACGAGGGAGGACCCGGCATGACGTCCCGCATCCCGCTGCCGACTACCGAGCTCACCAGCCTCGGCATCCCGGACACCAGCTCGCTGTCCCCCCTGATCTCCCAGGTGCGGGGCCGCATCTACCGGGAGACCAACCGCATCAACACCGTCGACCCGGTCACGACCGAGCTGGTGCGGATGCGCAACGCGCGGTACCAGGCCTGTCACTTGTGAATGAGCGTCCGCGGCGCAGTTGCGCAGCAGCAGGGAGCGGACGAGGAGCTCCTGGCCGAGGTCGACCACTACGAGAACAGCGGGCTGTCCCCCTTCCAGAAGGCGGCCCTGCGCCTGGCCGACGCCTACCTCACCTACCCGGCCGGCATGTCCGACGAGGTGAGGGATGAGGTGCTGGCGCACCTGAGCTCGGCGCAGATAGCCGAGCTGGTCCTCAAGCTGATGGGCTACAGCAGCGACAAGGTCATGGTGGCCCTCGGTCTCGACCTGGAAGAGCTCACGATCATCCCGCTCTGATCAGCCGTCGGCGGCGCTCAGGCCGCCGACCGCCCTGCCGATACGGCGGCGTGTCGCGTCCGGCGGAGGCCCCCACGATGACCGGCGGCGTCCGCCGCCGGGTGAGGCGGTGGCTGGGGGCTGCCGCCCTCGGCGTCACCGTGACGGTGGCGCTCGGTGTAGTGGTCCCGCCCCATCCGGCCCGGGCGGCTCCGGCCGTCCCGTCGCGCACGGCGTGGGTCGAGGGTGACTCGGTGCTGCTCGGCGCCGCCGACGACACCCGGGCCGACCTGGCCCAGGACGGATGGAAGGCCACAGTGGCGCCCTTCGGCGGCCTGCAGCTGGTGGCGGCCATCGACGTGTTCCGCAACGTCCGTCCCGAGATGGGCTCGGTCGCGGTCATCGAGCTCGGCAACAACTACATAGGGGACCCCAACGCGTTCGGCGCCCAGATCGACGAGACGATGTCGGTGCTGTCGGGCATGCACGTGATCTGGCTGACCACCGCCCTGTTCGAGCCCCGCCAGGCGCTCATCAACGACCAGATCTGGGCGGCGGCCCGTCGGTGGCGCAACCTCGACGTGATGGACTGGAGCGCCACCGTGCGCGCCGACCCGTGGGCGGTCGGGCCCGACGGCCTGCACCTCACCAGCGACGGGCGGGCCCTCATGGCCGGGATGATCCGCCAGCGCCTGGACGCGTGGTACCGCCAGTTCACCGGGCCGGCCCGGCCTGTCGTGGCCGGGTACGGGGGCGCGCCCGGGCTCGGACCGTCGGGCCAGCTGACGACCGCGGGAGACGCCGCCGGCATCGCCGCCACGCCCACGGGCGGGGGCTACTGGGTGGCGGGCGGGGACGGCGGCGTCCTGACCTACGGGGACGCCCGCTACTACGGCTCGGCCGGCGGCGTGCACCTCGTCTCCCCGGTCGTGGCCATGGCCGCCACCCCCGACGGGCGGGGCTACTGGCTGGTGGCCTCCGACGGCGGGGTGTTCACCTACGGGGACGCCCGCTACTACGGCTCGGCCGGCGGCGTGCACCTGGCCTCCCCGATCGTGGGGATGGCGGCCGCCCCCGACGGCCACGGCTACTGGCTCGTCGGCTCCGACGGGGGGATCTTCACCTACGGGAACGTCGGCTTCTTCGGCTCGGCAGGCGCCCTTCCCCTCGTCTCCCCGGTCGCGGCGATGGCCGCAAGCCCCGACGGGCGGGGCTACTGGATGGTCGCCTGCGACGGCGGGGTGTTCACGTACGGGGACGCCCGCTTCTCCGGCTCGGCCGCCGGGGCGCCGGTGCCGCTGACCGGCGCCGTCTTCACCGACCTGGCCGCCCGTCCCGGCGGGGGATACTGGCTGCTCGGCCAGCAGCCGGGCTGAGGGCGGAGCGGCCCGCGGCGGCGGTCCCCCGGCCGGCTCAGCCCTTCCTGGTGGCGAGGAACACGGGGATGACCCGCGTCGTCCTGGCCTGGTACTCCTCGTAGGGCGGGTAGGCGGCCACCGCCCGGTCCCACCAGGTCCGGCGCTCGTCACCCTCGAGCTCCCTCACGGTGACGTCGAAGACCTCGGGGCCGTCCTGCAGTCGCACCTCGTCGGGGCGGGCCCGCAGGTTGAACACCCACACCGGGTGCCTGGGCGCGCCGCCCATCGACCCGACGAGGGCGTACCGGCCGTCGTTCTCGACGCGCATCACCGGGCTCTTGCGCACCTTCCCGGTCCTGTTGCCGCGGTGGGTGACGACGACCACCGGCATCCCGGTGTCGAGCAGGGTGGTGGCTTCCGTCCCGCCCGAGCGCTCGTAGGCCTCGACCTGTTCCCGCACCCAGTCCCAGGGGCTCGGGGCGTAGTCCGCGTCGGCGTCGGCGTCCGCGTCCATGTCCCTGTCCCTGTCCCTGTCCCTGTCCACGGCCGGCACGCTACGAGGTGAGATAGCGGTCGATCACCCGGTGCATGTGGAGGACGTTGCCCTCCTGGCGGGGGTTGAGACGCAGGCCCCGACAGCCGCGGGACTTCATGCCCGCCTGGACCTCACCGAGGTTGACGTAGTCCTGGGTCGTGATCAGGCCCCACTCCCGCTCCCTCCAGTCGGGGAAGAACCGGCGCGTGGGCATCGTCCACTCCGTCCCCGGGCGCGGCCACTCGAGCACCCATGTGTCTTTGATGGCGCTGTCCGGGTCCATGCCGTTGGGACGCACGCGGAACAGGATGGCGCTGCCCGGGTACACGGGGCCGACCATGTTCGGGAACCAGAGAACGTCGTCGGCGCTGGTGAGCTGGTCGGGCTCGATGCCCGACAGGTCGATCCCGCGCGAGCGGAGCAGCTCGTAGCGCCGCTCCTGATACAGCTCGAGGAGGGTGGCGCCGTCGGGCACGTCCATGGCCCGCACCTCCTCGACGAGGGCCCGCTCCTCCTTGAGGAAGGCGCCGCCCAGCGCCCCGACCATGCTGGCCAGGATCTCCCCCTCGTCGTACTGGCCGGGCGCCAGCCCGAGCCGGGGACTGGGGCGCAGCTGCCGGCGGGCGTTGGCCAGCCGGCCGTAGTGGGCGTGGGTGTCGAACTGCTCGTACTCCAGGGCCACGTCGTCGGTGTAGGGAAGGATCTGCGGGTGCAGGCCCTGCACGTGGTAGCCCTCGTTGAAGGCGTCCACGACCGCCTTCCAGTTGGCGGGGATGACCGTGGTCAGATAGGCGCGGAAGCGGAGGTCCTCGAACCGGTAGGCCTGCAGCAGCGACGGGAGCGGATCAAGGAACTCGAGCAGGGGCGGGGCGTGGGGATCGAGGCTCACGAACACGAAGCCCCCCCAGACCTCGGCCCGCACCGTCGCCAGGCCCAGGTCGGCCGGCAGGGTCGGGAACTCGTCCCGGTCGGGAACCTCCGTCAGGCGGCCGTCGAGCCCGTAGGTCCAGGCGTGGTAGGGGCACCGGATCCGCTCCTCCGGAAGCCGACCGCACCCCTCGGCCAGGCGGGTGCCGCGGTGCAGACAGGTGTTGAAGTAGGCGCGGATGCCGCCCGATCCGATGCCCCCCGTGCCGTCGCGCACCACGAGGACCGACTGGTCCCCGATGGTGTACTCGACGTAGTCACCCCGCTCGGAGATCTCCTCCTCCCGGCAGGCGACCTGCCACACCCGGCTCCACAGGCGGTCCATCTCGAGGTCGAGGAACTCCCGGGTGGTGTAGCGCTCCTTGGGCAGGACACCGTCCTCATGGACCAGCAGGGCGGTGATGTCGGCGCTGTGCATCCCCGGGACCCTCCTCCCGACTCCGTCGGAAAGGGCTCCCCGACGCCTCCGGCAATGTACTTTCCGGCTCCGTCGGACAGGTATCGGACAGGTAGCGGCGCCCCGGCGCGCCATGCTGTCGGCGGTGCGCGTCCATCTCGACACCGACTTCGCCGGGGACACCGATGACGCCGCCGCCCTGGCTCTCCTGCTCGGGTCGGAGGATGTCGAGGTCACCGGCATAACCACGGTGGCCGACCCGGACGGGCGCCGGGCCGGTTACGTGCACCGCGTGCTGGCCCTGACAGGCCGGGAGGAGATCCCGGTGGCGGCCGGCGCGGGTGTGTCGTCGACCACGGGACGCCCCATGGGTGACCTGCCCGACCACTTCCGCTACTGGGGTGACGGAGCGGTCCAGCCGCGTCCGTCCGCCGACGGAGAGGCGGTCAGCCTCCTGACGGCGAGCGTCGACACCGGCGCCGTCGTGATCGGAATCGGTCCCTACACCAACCTGGCCCGGCTCGAGGCCGTCTCGCCCGGCTCGCTGGCGCGGACGCAGGTGGTCCTCATGGGTGGGTGGGTGCACCCGCCCGCGCCCGACCTGCCCCAGTGGGGACCGGACATGGACTGGAACGTCCAGTGCGACACCGCCGCCGCCCGCACCGTGTTCGAGGCGGCGGCCGGGGACGGACTGGTGCTGGTGACGCTGACCGCGACCCTCGGGGCCCACCTCCGGGCCGGGCAGCTGGGACGCCTGGAGGCTTCCGGTCCACTGGGACGGCTCCTGGCGCGCCAGGCCCGCGCCCACGCCGAGGACCACCAGATGGCCGGGCTGGGACGCTCGTATCCGGGTCTGCCCGACGACCTTCTCAACTTCCAGTACGACCCGGTTGCCGCCGCGGTGGCCGTGGGTCTGCCGGTGGCGACGGCCGCCGTCCTGTCGCTGCAGACGGCCATGGACGGTGGTGTGCTGCGCTTTGTCGAGGCCGGGTCGGGCCGTTCGTGCCGGGTCGTGACCGACGTCGACGGATCCCGCTTCGACGAGGTCTGGCTGACATCGATCGAACGAGCGGACCGGCGGCTCGGGCCGTGAGCGGCTGAGCCGCTGAGCCGTTTGCGCAGAAACCCGAGAAGCCCACCCGGACGCGAACGGCCGTCCGGGTGGGCTTGATGGAGACCGGTGCCGCACGGAGGAGCGACCCGGTGTTGTTGCTCGGGGCCGGGGTTAACCCAGCAGCTTGAGGACCAGCTGTGGTGCCGAGTTGGCCTGGGCCAGCATCGACTCACCCGTCTGCATCAGGATCTGCTTCGAGGTGAACCGGGTCATCTCCTGGGCCATGTTGGTGTCGGTGATGCTCGACGCCGCCGCGGTCAGGTTCTGCTGGCCGATGGTCATGTTCGACACGATGCCCTGGACCTCGTTCTGGGTGGCACCGAGCTTGGCCGACAGCGCGTTCAAGGTCGAAAGCGCCGTCTGGACCAGGGTGATGGACGCCTGGGCCGCCGACGTGGAGGCGATCGAGGCGGCTGCCGTGCTGACGCCCAGGGCGCCCGAGGTGGCGGCACCGATGGTCACCGAGATCTGGTCGAAGGTGGCGTTGTACGCCCCGATCTG
>DASSEU010000039.1:0-19239 GCA_035695125.1 Acidimicrobiales bacterium | reverse complement strand
GATGACGGCGGGGTGGGAGCGGGGGTCGGCCAGGACCCGGAGGGCGTCGGCCACCGCCGGCGCCCCGGTGGCGAGCATGTCGGCGTACCGACCGGCCACGAACGCCGGCGCCGCCCACTCGACGTACTCGTCCCGCTCGGGCAGGACGTCGAGCATGGGCAGGTGGTGGTAGGTGATCCCGGGCGCCGGCCACTCCACCCGGCCCCGCTCGGCCACCTCCGAGAGGGTGCGGAGGTCGACGACGGTCGCCAGCCCCACCGCCCCCAGCTGCTCGAAGTCCGACTCGGTCAAGCGGCTGAGCGAGTCGGCCCGGAACAGCCGCCGCCACCTCACCCGGCGGCCGTCCGTGGTCGGGTAGCCGCCCAGGTCCCGGAAGTTGAAGCAGCCCTCCAGGGCCAGCTGGCGCTCGGCGGAGGGCTCCAGGGTCGGCGGGTGGCCGGTCGCGGTCTCCACCTCCCGCACGGTAGCGGTGGCCTCCCGGCGGGCCGGTGAAGACGGGATGAACAGTCGCCCCCGCGATACGGAATTCTTCTGTCGTATATGGAAATCCGGCTCTCCTGCCATACCTGTGGGTCGTTCCGGCTTCATCCGAGGGCAAGCCCGGAGGGAGCGAAGCGACCGGAGGGTGCGGCAGCGAAACGACCTCGTCCCGGGAGGTCCGGGCAGTGACCACCCAGGGCCAGCATCGCCAGGGCGATGAGGGGCTGGGGCCCGTGGAAGCCGAACGCGACCCGGGTGAGCAGGCGGATCTTGGTGTTGGTCGACTCCACCAGGCCGTTGGACAGCCGGGAGTCCATCATCGCCTCGATGGCCTCTCGGTGGTCGACGATCTTGCGGGACAGCTCGACGAAGGCGGTGATGCGACAGCGCCGGGCCCAGGCGATCCAGGCCCCGAGGGCGACCTTGCCCTCGTCGCCTTTGAGGGCCACGGCGTAGCGCAGCCCCTCCTTGAGGAGGTAGGCCCGCCACAGCCGGGGATCGGTCTTTTGGATCCAGTCGAGCTGGTGGCGCTGCCGGGCGGTGAGGTTCTCGGGGCTCTTCCACAGGGCGTAGCGGGCGGCTTTGACGTGGCGGGACGGGCCGGTGGAGCCCCGGAAGTCACTGCGGGCGGCCATGTCGACCCGGTGGCGCCCGGCGGCCTGGTTCCAGGCTCGGCGCCGCTCCACGTCGAGTGCCTTGGTGGCCCACGACACGACGTGGAACGGGTCGGCACAGTGGATGGCGCCGGGAGTCCACTGCGCCAGGGCCTTTTTCACCCAGCGGGCCCCGTCGGAGGAGACATGGGTGATCAGTGCCGCTCGCTCGGGCCCGAGGGCTCGGAAGAAGGTGTCGAGGGTGGCCGAGTCACGTCCGGGACCGGCCCAGACCAGCCGGCCGGTGTCGTGGTCGACCACGATGGTCAAGAACCGAGCTCCCCGCTTGTAGGAGATCTCGTCGATGCCTATCCGGCGCAGGCCCTCCAGGCGGTCGACCGCGGCGTCGATGTCGGCGCCGACCCGGGCCACGATGGCGCCCACGGTGCGCCACGCGATGCGCAACAGCTCCACCACCGCCGACTTGGACACGTGCACCGCCAGCCAGGCGGCCTGGTCGTCGAAGTCGCGGGTGTGGCCGGCGCCATGGCGGGCCCAGGGCACCGCCGCCACGGTGGGCCCGTGCCGGCGACAGCGGACTCGGGCAGCGTCGGCCTCCACCAGGACCCGGCAGGTCCCCAGATCCAGCGCCCGCCAGCGCCGCCGCCCGGCGCCGCGGTCGTAGCCCGGTGAGCGCCGCCCGCAGCGTCCACATCGGTTGCGGGCCTTGGTGGCGGCCCGGACCGAGATCACCACGGCGCCCTCCGCCTCGTCGTAGTCGATGGCCTCGATGACGGCATTCTCGAGCCCGAAGGCCCCCCGCAATACGCTCTGGATCCGCACCCCGCTCTGCTCCTTGTTTTCTGAGCCTTGGACAGCCCGAAAACGTAGGAAGCAGGCGGGGTGTGGCCGCGGATGGGCCTACTCAGGCACCCACAGATGTGTCAGGAGAGCCGAAAGTTCTTAGACGCCCGCCCAAAAGCATTTTTCAAAGGTCGGAGGGGTCTCCCCCTGACGCGGGCGCGCCCGGCCGCGGCGAGCCGCTCGGCGCGCAGGGCCTCGGCCTCGGCGTCGTCGATGGGCGGAAGCGGCCCGACCACCGACTCGAGCACGGCATCGGCCAGGGCGGGGTTGCGGGCGAGAACGGGCCCGTGCATGTAGGTGCAGAAGACCCGTCCGGAGCGGGCCCCCTCGGCCCGGTCATCGGTGCCGTTGCCGACGCCGCTCACCACGCGGGCGAGCGGGGACACGCCCGGGCCGAGTTCGGTGACGGCGCCGTGGTTCTCGTACCCGGTCAGCTCGGGCAGGCCGGAGCCGGGGTCGGGGCGGGTGACCAGCTCCCCCACCGCCCGCCGGCCGCTGCCCTTCCGGCTGCGCACGTCGATGAGGCCGATGCCGGCGTGCTCGGTCCCCCCGGCGCCGGGGAACGAGGTGCCGATCACCTGGAAGCCGGCGCACACGGCCAGCACGGCGGCGCCTGACTCCACAGCGCGGCCGAGGGGATTGCCCGGGGCCAGCTCGGCGGCGGAGCGGGCCTCGGGGCCGTCCTCGCCGCCGCCGAGGCAGTAGACGTCACCGCCGGCGGGCACCGGCGCGCCCGAGGGCGCCTCGACCAGCTCGGCCGCCATCCCCCGCCACTGCAGGCGCCGGGCCAGGATCACGCCGTTGCCCCCGTCCCCGTAGGTCCCGAGGAGGTCGGGGTGGACCACGACGATGCGGACGGCGGAGTCGCGGGTGGGGGTCATGCCGCCATCCTGCGGAGGGCCTGGAAGGTGGTGTAGTTGGCCACCACGTCGACGGTCCCGACGGGAGAGTGGCCGGCGCCCCGGGAGACGGCGGAGGCGAGGTCGGGGACGGTCTCGTGTTCGACCTCGGCGTAGCGCAGCCGCACGGCCAGGTCCCGGCACCGCTCCCCCGTCGCCACCACGTGGCGGCCGGCCAGGCGCTCGAACGGGACGTCCCACAGCCAGGAGGGGTCCCGGCCGTCGGCCACCCGGGCGTTGATGGCGACGACGACGGGGGCGGGGGCCGGGTTCAGCAGGTCGAAGATCTCGGCCCAGCCGGCCGGGTTCTTGGCCAGCAGGAGCCGGGCCTGCGCTCCCCCGACCCGTACCACCCCGTAGCGGCCGTCGACGTCGGCCACGGTGGCCAGCGACGCGGCCGCGTCCGCAGGGTCGGCGCCCATCACCTCGGCCGCGGTCACCGCCATGGCGGCGTTGGCCCGGTTGCAGCGCCCGGGGAGGGCCAGCCGGAGGGTGATCCGCCGGTCCCCGGTGACCATGTCGGAGCCGTCGATCGAGACGTCGACGGAAGGGCGGGAGAAGCCGCAGGTGCAGGACCAGGGAGCCTGGCCGTCGGGGGAGAACTCGATGCGGCCCTCGCACGCCGGGCAGCCCGAGGCGTCGAGGGTCCAGGAGGTCCCCGCCGCCACCCAGACGACCCGGGGAGCGGTCTGGGCCCCCCACACGACCATCGGGTCGTCGGCGTTGGCCACGACCGTGGTGGAGAGGGGCAGGGCGGCGGTGGCGGCACGCCAGCGGCCGGCCAGCATGCGCACCTCGTTGATGCGGTCGAGCTGGTCGCGGCTGAGGTTGAGGAGCACGACCGCCTCGGGATGCACGGCGTCGGCCACCCGGCCGAGGTAGGCCTCGTCGACCTCGAGGGCGGCGCGGTCGGCGTCGGGGGGAGCGGCGGAGAGGGCGGCCACCAGCCCGTAGGGGAGGTTGGCGCCGCCGGCGTTGGTGACGACGGGGCCGGCCGTCCCGAGGGCGCGGGCGAGGAGACGGGTGGTGGTGGTCTTGCCGTTGGTGCCGCTGACGAGGGCGCTCCGCCGGCCGGCGGCCAGGCGGGGCAGGGCGGACGGATCGAGGGCCAGGGTGACCCGCCCCCCGATCACCCCTCCGCCCCCCGCCCCGAGACGGCGGGAGAGCCCCCCCACGGCGGGGCCGAGGCGCGCCGCCACCCGGGTGCGCAGCGGGAGTGGGGCCAGGCTCAGACCTCGACCGGGTGGCCGGGCGGGGTGGCCAGGGCTATCTGCTCCGGCGTGGGCCGGCGCCGGCGGCGGGCCTCGGGCGGGAGGAGGGCCACGATGGCGTCCATGATCCGGCCCGTGTCGGCGTGGGGGTCGTCGTGGTCCAGGTCGACGGGCGGCCCGACCCGCACCTGCACCTTGGGGGGGTTCACCACGTTCTGGACCAGAGGCACGCGGGAGCTCCTCGGCCACACGTGCTCGGTCCCCCACAGCCCGAAGGGGATCACCGGGGCGCCCGTCATGGCGGCGAGCCGGGCCGCGCCGGTCTTGCCCTCGAGCTTGGGATCGAAGAACTTCCTGCCCCGGGGGATGGTGCCCTGCGGGAGGACGGCCACCAGCTCCCCGGCGGCGATGGCCTCGGCCGCCGCCCGCAGGGGCTCGGCCGAGCCGGTGCCCCGGTCGACGCGGATCCCGCCCGCGGCCCGGGCCAGGGCGCCGACGACGGGGGCGTCGAAGACCTCCTTCTTGCCCAGGAAGCGCAGGTTGCGGCCGGCTCCGAGGACGGGCAGACCCAGGGCCACGAAGTCGAAGTAGCTGCGGTGGTTGGAGACGATGATCCCCGGGCCCTCACGCGGGATGTGCTCGGTGCCGGCGAAGTCGAACCGGGCGAAGGGCACCAGCGACGGGTGCGACATCCACCGCACCACGTCCATCAGCTCGGCGCCGGCCAGCTTGGGCACACCGGGCGGCACGTCCAGGTTCATGACCGGCCAGCGCCGCAGGGTCGCGAACGCGAGGAGGCGGGGGTCGGGGTTGACCGCCACCGGGTTTCCGACGGCCGAGAGCAGCGGCAGGTCGAAGAAGCTGTCGGAGTAGGCGAAGCTGTCCCCGAGCTCGACGGAGTGGTCGTCGGCCCACCGCCGCACCGAGCGGAGCTTCCCGGTGGCCCAGACGAACTCCCCGGCCAGGGCGCCCGTGTAGGCCCCGTCCTTCTCGGCGTAGCGGGTGGCGACGACGTCGTCGAAGCCGAGGCGCTCGGCGAAGGGGGCCACCAGGTCCACCGGCGTGGTCGTCGCCAGGACGGCGGGACGGCCGGCGTCGCGGTGCTGGGCGATCAGCGAGCGGGCGTAGGGGGCCACCAGGTTGTCGAGGCGCTCGGCCAGCTCCTTGCCGGCCTGGCGCACGGTGTCGGCCGGCCACCCCCGCGAGAACAGGGCGGCGGCGCGGGCCATGGCCATCGACGGCAGGGTCTCCCCGATCACGTCGTAGACCCGGTAGAGCACCCCGCCGAAGCCGGCGCCGCGGGCCGGGACCACGCCGGCGGCGGCCAGGGCCTCGCTGATCAGGGGCCCGCTGGCCCGGCGCAGGACGGTGCGGTCGAGGTCGAAGAAGGCGGCGCCGTTCACCGCCCGAAGGCTACCGGCACCGGGCCGCCTATCTTCATAAGCGATGGAGCTCCGCCAGCTCGCCGCGATCCTCGCGGTCGCCGACAACGGAACCTTCTCGGGCGCCGCCGACGCCCTGGGGACGGTGCAGTCGAACGTCTCGACCCACGTGGCCCGCCTCGAGCGGGAGCTGGGGGCGCCTCTCTTCGACCGGTCGCGGGGGGCGCTGACCGAGGAGGGGGCGGCGGCGGTGGCCCGGGCCCGGCGGGTGCTGGCCGAGATCGAGGCCCTCGTGGCCGACGTGGCGGCGGTGCGCAACGTCTACACGGGACATGTCCGCCTCGGGATGATCGGGACCACGGCCCGCTGGCTGGCGCCGAGGATGCTTGCGGTGGTGGCCGAGCGCCACCCCGGCGTGCACCTGGGCGTCGTCGAGGGCACCTCGGCGGAGCTGACCGAGCGCCTCGTGGCCGGGCGCCTGGACCTGGCCGTGACGCTCGTGCCGGTGGCTGACGCCGACGTCGACGGTCAGCGTCTCTTCGACGAGGACGTGGTGCTGGTGGTGGCCCGGACCGATCCGCTGGCGGGGCGGGAGTCGATCGAGCCGGCGGAGCTGCGGGCCATCCCGCTCCTCTTGCCCGTGTCCGGAACCCCGTTCCGGGAGGAGCTGGACCACGCCCTCGGTCGGGGGCTGCGGGCCAAGGCCGAGCTGGACGGGGTGCGCCTGATCGCCTCGCTGACCTTCGACGGGCACGGCCCGGCGCTGCTGCCGGCCACCGCCGTGCCGGACTTCCTGCGCGACCAGTGGGTCAAGGTGGCGGTGCGGGGCCTGCCCCGCCGGCGGGTCGGAGTGGTGACACGGCGCCGCGGGCTGCTGTCGGCCCCGGCGCGCGCCGTGCGGGAGCTGCTGCTGGAGATCGTCTCCGCTCACGTGGGACGGAGCGGGGACAGCGGGGTCTACCCGCCCGCGGATCCGGAGTAGGGCAGCTCGGCCAGCTCCTTCTGGAGAGCGTCGATCTCCTTCTGGATGGTGGCGACGGCGTCGTCGCGGTGCTGCACGCGCGCCCGCTCCTGCTGCTCGACGAGCTCGATCAGCTGCAGCTCGAGGCCGAGGGCGTGGTCCTCGACAGAGTTAGGGTCTTTTAGTTCCACGCCCAATTCCTCCCCGGCCCCGGGCCGTTTGATGCCGGTTGACGGGGTTTATCCGCTCAGTTGATGCGGCGTTCCACACCCTGCCAGTAGGGCTCGCGGAGCTGGCGCTTGAGGATCTTGCCGGAGGGGTTGCGGGGCAGGACCTCGATGAGGTCGACCGAGGTGGGGCACTTGAAGTGGGCCAGGCGCTCGCGGCAGAAGGCGATGACGGCGGCCGGGTCGGGCGTGGCGCCCGGTGCGGGCACGACGATCGCCTTCACCGTCTCCCCCCACCTGGCATCGGGGACGCCGATGACCGCCACGTCGGCCACGTCGGGGTGGGAGGCAACCACGTTCTCCACCTCGGCCGGGTAGACGTTCTCGCCCCCGCTCACGATCATGTCCTTGATGCGGTCGGTCAGGAACACGTAGCCGTCCGGGTCCATGTAGCCGGCGTCCCCCGTCCGGAACCAGCCGTCGGGGGTGAGCACGGCGGCGGTGGCGTCGGGCTTGTTCCAGTAGCCGAGCATGTTCTGGGTCGAGCGGCACCACAGCTCCCCGACCTCGCCGCGGGGGCGCTCCTCACCTGACTCGGGGTCGACCACGTGCATCTCGACCCACGGGTAGGGCCGCCCCGCCGAGCGCAGGAGGCGGGCGCGGGGGCCGTCCGGGTCGTGGTCGGCGGCGTCGAGCTGGGTGACCGCCCCCGTGGTCTCGGTGAGCCCGTACAGCTGGACGAAGTCGCAGCGGAACGTCTCCATCGCCACGGTGAGGGCCCGGTCCGTGATCGGGGAGGCTCCGTACATGATCGCCCGCAGGGCGCCGTAGTCCCGCTCGGCCGCGCCCGGGACGGCGCAGAGGACCTGCAGGAGGGCGGGCACGATGAAGGCGTTGGTGACCCCCCGGCCGGCTATCAGGTCGAGGAGGGAGTCGGGCGCCGCCTCCCTCACCACCTCGGACCGGCAGCCGGCCGCCATCCCGACCAGCGCCCATCCCGAGCCCCCGATGTGGAACAGGGGCATCGCCACCAGATTCACGGACGAGGCGTCGAGCTGCCACGGCGCCGCCACGCGCGTGACGATGGTGGCGAAGTTCCCGTTGGTGAGCATGGCGCCCTTCGGTAGCCCCGTCGTCCCCGACGTGTAGAGCTGCAGGGCCACGTCCCCGGGGGCGCCGACATGGCCGGGATCGGTAGCGGGGTGGGCGGCCACCCAGTCGTCGTAGTTGGCGTCGGCCGGCCCGCCGATCTGAACGATCGTCTTCACGGTGTCGAGGCCGGGGCGCATCTGGTCGAGATGGCCGGTGAAGTCGGGCCCGACGACCAGCACCTTGGCCTCGGCGTCGTTGATCACGTACTGCATCTCCGCCGGCGCCAGCCGCCAGTTCACCGCCACGTTGACAGCCCCGAGCTTGCCGGCGCCGAAGAGGACTTCGAAGTACTCCGCCCCGTTCTTGTCGAGGAAGGCGATGCGGTCCCCGGCCCCGACCCCGGCCGCCGCCAGGCCCTGGGCCACCCGGCTCGAGCGCTCGTCGAGCTCGGCCCAGCTCCAGTCGCACTCCCCGGCGCTGATGGCGCACCCGTGCGGGTCGGCGGCGGCGTTGCCCCGCACGACGCCGGCCACGGTCCAGCCGGCGCCGGCCACACCGCTGTCGGTCACACCGCTGTCGGTCATGCGGCGAACATACCGGGGAGGGGCCGGTGATGTACGAGCGACAGGTGCTTGGTCGGCCTCGTCATCGCCACGTACAGGAGGCGCAGCCCCCGCGGCGCGTCGTCGACGATGGCCGCCGGCTCGACGACCACGACGGCGTCGAACTCCAGCCCCTTCGACGTCGGCGCCGGCACGAGCGACACCATCCGTCCCAATTGCCCGTCCGAGGCGTCGGCGTACCCGATCCCGGCGCCGGACAGAGCCCGGGCCGCCCCGTCGTGCGCCGCCGCCGGGACGATCAGCCCGACCGAGCCGTGCTCCTCGGCGCAGCGGGCCGCCTCCTCCACCGCCAGCGCCATCACGTCCCCGGGCCCGGGCGCCCGGATGACCAGCGGCCTCGTCCTGCCCTCCCGGATCGACTCGGTCGGCCGGATCGAGGGGGCGGCCACGGGAAGAAGGCGCGACGCCAGCTCGAGCACGCGGCCGGGACAGCGGTAGCCCAGGCTCAGCTCGGCGTGACGGCGCCCCTTCGGCGTCGGCAGGACGTCGACCACCTCGTCCCACGTGTCGTGGGCCCACACCCCGGTTCCCTGGGCGAGATCTCCGAGCACGGTGACCGATCCGGCCGGGGCCCGGCGGGCCAGCATGCGCAGCTGCATCGGGGAGAGGTCCTGCGCCTCGTCGACGACCACGTGCCCGTAGGTGCGGGTGCGCCCCGACAGCAGCTCGCGGGCCTCGTCCACCAGGGGAGCGTCGGCCTCGGTCCACGGCTCCTGGGTCATCCGCCGGGCCGGGCTGCGCAGAAGCAGCGCCTGCTCGTCGGGCGTAAGGAGCCCATCGGCGGCGCGCGCCATCCGGGCCGGCGAGGTGAGCAGGTCGCGCACCAGGGCGGCGGGGCCGACGGCGGGCCAGACGGCGTCGACGGCGGTGCGGAACGAGGGGTCGGTCTTGATGTCGCGCACCGCGGTGCCGTGGTCCACTGCGTGCATGCGGCCGGTCGACTCGGCGTAGCGCCGGTAGGCGAGGGAGGCGAGGCGGTCGCGGAGGGAGCTTCGCCCGGAGTTGTAGGGGGCGCGGCGGGCGGCCAGGGAGGCCACCAGGTCGGCCACGTCGGCGGCGGGGATGTGCACCCGGGTGACGCCGTAGCTGAGCTCGAGGTCGTCGTCGGGCGGGCGGCGGCAGTCGTCGACGGCGCGGGCGAGCACCGCGGCCAGCCGGGCGTCACCCTTGAGGCGGGCCACGGCGCCGTCGGTCTCGGCGGCGCGGACCCGGATCTCGGGCACGAGGTCGGGAAGGGTGGTCTGGATGACCGCCTCCTCCCCGAGCGACGGGAGCACCAGGGCTATGTAGCGCAGGAAGGTGCGGTTGGGCCCGATCACGAGCACGCCGCTGCGGGCCAGCTCGGGGTGGGCGTAGAGGAGGTAGGCGGCCCGGTGCAGCCCGATGGCGGTCTTCCCGGTGCCGGGTCCGCCCTGCACGGCCAGCACGCCCTCGAGCGGGGCGCGGATCACCTCGTCCTGCTCGGCCTGGATGGTGGCGACGATGTCGAGCATCTCCCCCGTGCGCTCCCGCTCCAGCTCGGCCAGCAGGGCGTCACGCCCGCGGACCCGGGGATCGGTCGACGCCGCCTCGGGGCCGAACAGGTCGTCGGCCATCGACAGGAGGGTGGCCCGGTCGGCCACGAACTGCCGGCGCCGGGTGAGGCCCATCGGATCGGCCAGCCCCGCCCGGTAGAACGGCACCGCCACCGGGGCCCGCCACTCCACCACGACCGGATCGGCGGCGCGGTCCTCGACGTGGCGGCGCCCGATGTACCACCGCTCCCCGTTCTCGGCGTCGATGCGCCCGAAGCACAGCGGCCGCCCGTTGTCGGTGAGCAGGTTCACCCGGCGGGTGAGGGCCGCCTCCAGGTCGGGGTCCTCGCTCTGGCCGACGAGCGACTCGGCGCGGCGGCGCATGGTGTCGAGGTGGTCGTAGGCGGCGCGGATGTAGTCCTGCTCGGACGCGAAGTCCCGATCGGTCGACAAGTCAGGACTGGAGTACCGGGTTCATCTCCTTGACCGCACCCAATGTGGCCGACGACGGGGCGGAGTAGCGGTGACCGGGGAACAGGGCCAGGTCGTCGGGCAGCGACGCCAGCAGGCGCAGGCTCTCGTACATGGCCTGGGGGTCGCTGCCGGGGAGGTCCGTGCGCCCGCACCCCTCGAGGAACAGGGTGTCCCCCGCCACCAGCATGTCCTCGACGACGAAGCACTGGCTGCCCGGGGTATGGCCGGGGGTGTGCAGGGTGCGGATCTCCACCTGACCGACCTCGATGACGTCCCCGCCCTCGTGACCGACCAGGCTGGTGGCCTCGACGCCCGTGGTGCGCCGCACCCACTCCTTCTCGTTGCTGTTCACGTGGATCGGCACATCGACCACCTCGAGCAGGCGTCCCACGCCCTCGATGGTCAGGCCCATCATCGACCCCCCGACGTGGTCGGGGTGGTGGTGGGTGGCCAGCACTCCGACCAGCCGCATCCCGTCGGCGGCGGCGGCGTCGACCAGCTCCTCGACGGCATAGGCGGGGTCGACCACCACCGCCTCACCGGACTGGCGGTCCCCGATCAGGTAGGTGAAGTTCACCATCTGGGTGGCCAGCTGGTCCCCGGCGGCGAAGTCCCGCCCGGACAGCAGCTGACGGAAGTAGAAGCGTCCGGGCACGGCCGGGAAGTCTACGGCCTGGCCGGACGGGCCCCGTCGAGCACGCTCGAGGCCAGGTTCACCAGCTCGACCGGTATGACGAACTTGGTGGAATCCGACGCCCCGAGGTCCCGCAGGGCGTCGAGGTACTGCAGGGTCATGGTGTTGGCGTCGACGCCGTGGGCCACCTCGAAGATCTTCTGCAGCGCCAGGGCAAAGCCCTCGGCCCGCAGGATGGCGGCCTGGCGGTCCCCCTCGGCGGAGAGGATGGCCGACTGCTTGTCCCCCTCGGCCACCGTCACCGAGGCCTGCTTCTGGCCCTCGGCCTCGGTCACCGCCGCCCGCCGGCTGCGCTCGGCGGACATCTGGCGGGTCATGGCCTCCTGCACGGGCGGGGGCGGGTTGATCTCGCGCACCTCGACGTTGGTGACCTTGACGCCCCACCGCTCGGTCACCTCGTCGAGCTTGACGCGCAGGACGCTGTTCATCTCCTCCCGCTTGGACAGCACGTCATCCAGGCTCATGTCCCCCACCACCGAGCGCAGGGTCGTGGACGCGATGTTCAGAGCGGCTCCCTGGAAGTCCTGGACGGCCAGCACCGACGTCACGGCGTCGAACACCTTGTAGAAGATGATGAAATCGATGTTGATCGGGGCGTTGTCGCGGGTGATGGCGGTCTGGTGCGGAATCTCGAGGTACTGCTCGCGCAGGTCCACCCAGCTGACCCGGTCGATGATCGGGTTGATCACCTTGAGCCCCGGGCCCCGGGCCCCGATGGCCCGGCCCAGGCGGAACAGCACGATGCGCTGGTACTCGCGCACGATCTTGACCGCGGCAATGCTCAGTCCGATCACGAGGAGCACGACAAAGCCCACCCCGGCGAGGATCCCTGCTAACACGGCGCTCCCTCCTCGGACCAGACGCGCAGCCTGACCCCGTCGACCGACACCACCCTGACCTCGGCCCCGGCGGGGACCGTGCCGCTCACCGACTCGGCCGTCCACGACTCCCCGTGCAGCTGCACGACGCCGACCGGGTCGAGAGGGGTCACGGCCCGACCCGCCTCTCCGGGCGTGGCGGGCACGCCCACCATCGGGCCCAACCGCCGGTAACGCAGGGCAGGGACCGCCAGAGTCACCGAGACAGCACAGGCGGCGGCGCAGGTGCCGGCCAGCCACCAGGCCGTGCCCGACGTGGCGCCGGCCGAGGTGGCGGCCAGGAACCACCCCACCGCCAGTCCGAGGGCCGCCAGTGGGCCGAGGAGCCCGTGAGGCCCGGCGTGGGCGCCGACGACCGCGACCGCTCCCACCATCACCACGAGCACGGCCCCGATCAGCCACGCCATCACGTCGAGTGTACGGTCGCCTCCAGCTCGAAAAGGCGGCGGACGTCGGTATTTCCGCCGCTGACGTAGAGGGCGCCCGACGCCAGACCGGCCAGCGCCGCCGCCACGGCCAGGGCGCCGGTCGGCTCGACGACGAGGCGGGCCCGCTCGGCCAGAGCCACCGTGGCTGCGGCTATGGCGTCCTCGGGCACGGTCACGATGTCGTCGACGAGGCCGTGGGACACGATCACCTCGAAGGGGCGCTCACCGATGCTCGCCACCCGGGCCCCGTCCGCGAGGGTCGGCCCGGCGGCATGGTGCACATGCGTCCCGGTGCCGAGGCTCTGGGCGGCGTCGTCGGCCTGGGCGGGCTCGGCGCCGATGACCCTGATTCCACGGCCGGCCGCTCCCTGCGCACCCTTCAAAGCCAGGGCCGTGCCCGAGATCAGTCCCCCACCCCCGACCGGCACGACCACGGTGGTCACGTCGGGGTGGTCCTCGAGGAGCTCCAGGGCGGCGGTCCCCTGCCCGTGGATGACGTCCCAATCGTCGAAGGGATGGACCCGGTCGTAGCCGGTCTCCTCCAGCACCTGGGCCAGGCGCGCCTCCCTCGTCTCGACCGTCACCCCGTCGGTGATCACCGTGGCGCCGAGGGCCCGGGTGGCGGCCACCTTGTTGGGCCGGGAGTCCTCGGGCATGACGACCGCCACCGGGAGGCCGAGGGTCCGCCCCGCGAGGGCCACGGCCTGGGCGTGGTTGCCCGAGCTGACGGCGGCCAGGCCCCGGACTTCACGGTTCCGGGTGCGGGCCGCCTCCTCGACCAGGCTGAGGGCCTTGTTGAACGCTCCCCGCGCCTTGAACGACCCGGTGACCTGCAGGCTCTCGGCCTTCAGCAGCCCGAGGTCGGTGTCGAGCACCGGAGTGCGGCGCACGTAGCCGTGGATGCGCCGGCGGGCCGCCTCGATGCCGATCCGGTGCTCCTCGACGTATCGCTCGTTCCGGGCCGTGGCGGCGACGGTAGCTTCGCCGGTGATGCAGGACTGGGACGGGGCGTCGGTCCGGGCGGCGGTGCGGCAGTGGCTGGAGGAGGCGTGGGACCCCGACCTGTCACTGGTCGAGTGGCGCGACCGGCTGGCCGACTCGGGCTGGGGGGCGCCGACGTGGCCCTCAGATCTCTACGGGCGGGACGTGCCGGCGGAGCTGGCGGGGATCGTCGACGAGGAGTTCACCCGGGTCGGCGCCGTCGGGGCCGCGGTCGGCGCGGGGATGGCGCTGGCCGCGCCCACGCTGCTGGCCCACGGATCGCCCGAGCTGCAGCGCCGCCTGCTGCGGCCGATCCTCACGGGTGAGGAGAGGTGGTGCCAGCTGTTCAGCGAGCCCGGCAACGGGTCGGACCTGGCCGGCCTCACCACCCGGGCGCAACGCGACGGGGACGAGTGGGTGGTGAGCGGCCAGAAGGTGTGGACCACCGGGGCGCTCTCGGCCGCCCGGGCCTTGCTGCTGGCCCGCACCGACTGGGACGTGCCCAAGCACCGGGGCATCACCTACCTGGTCCTGCCGATGGACCAGCCCGGAGTCGAGGTGCGGCCCATCCGCCAGATGAACGGCTACGCCTCCTTCAACGAGGTCTTCCTCACCGACGCCCGGCTGCCGGCGTCCGACGTGGTGGGCGACGTGGGAGAGGGCTGGCGGGTGGCCCTCACGACCCTGGCCCACGAGCGGGGCCTCGGTGTGCGCCAGCTGATCGGCGCCGCCGCGGTGGCGGCGGCGGGCGGTCCCGCCGGCACGCCGGGCCGGGCCGTCTCCGAGGCGGCCGCCGAGGCGGCCGAGTACGCCCGGACCTACGTCTGGTACCCGCAGCGGGCGGGGCGGCCCGACCTCGTGCTCCCCCAGCTACGGGAGACAGGCCGCAGCTCCGACGCCGTCCTGCGACAGGGGGCGGTCGACGTCGAGATCCGCGAGCGGGTGGCGCGCTGGAACGTGGCCCGGGCCCGGGCGGCGCGGGCCCGGGGCCAGCAGCCCGGCCCGGAGGGGTCGCTGGCCAAGCTCACGGGGTCCGACATAGCCCGGCGGGCGGCGGCGGTGCACACGGCGGCGGCCGGGGCCGGCGCCCTTCTCTCCGGACCGGAGTCCCCGCTCGGCGGCCTGGTGGCCGAGATCCTCACGTCCGTGCCGGCGGGCTCGATAGCCGGGGGGACCGACGAGGTCCAGCACAACATCCTGGGGGAGCGGTCGCTCGGCCTCCCACGTGAGCCGGCCGTCGACACCGACGTCCCGTTCCGGGACGTGCGGCGGAACTAACGCTTCTTGGCGGCCTTCTTGGCCGGGCCCGGCTTCTTCGGCGCCAGGGCCTTCCCGGGAGCGCCGGTCTTCTTCGGCGCCACGGCCTTCTTCGTGGACAGGCCCTTCTTGGCCGCCCCGGGCTGCCTGGCGGCGGCGGGCGCCTTCTTCGGGACGGCCGCCTTCCGCGCGCCGGGGGCCGGGCTCTTGGTGACCGCGCTCCTGGCCGCCGCCCCCTTCTTGGTCCCGGTCGGCTGCTTGGTCACCATGGCCTTCTTGGCGCCGGCCTTCTTGGCGCCGGTCTTCTTGGCGGCGGCCTTCCGGCCGGCGGCCTTCCTGGCGGCGCGGCCCCGCAGCACGGTGAGCGTGCCCGGCGCCGGCATCAGCGTCGACTCCTCACCGGAGTCCCACTCGACGCGGATGAGATTCCCGGTCTTGGCGCGCACTGTTCCCTCGCGCGCCATCTGACCGACCTTGTTCCCGGCTATGGCAACGCGGTCCCCGATCTCGGGCATGGGGAAGTCGTCCTCCTCGGATCGTCGGTGAGCTGCTTGGTTACGACGGGTTCGGCAGCGTAATGCCAACCGGGGCCAGGCTGGCAAGGAATGTGCGCGCCCACTCCTCGCGCTGCGCGGGCCGCTCCGTGGCAGGCGGGATCTGGCCCTTCAGCGCCACCCGCACCGCGTCCCGCACGACCTCCGGGTCGGCCGGAACGGCGGTGGCGGCGCCCCGCGCCAGCTCCAGCTCGAGGTTCTCGCGGCCGTGTCCCGGCACCGTGTCGAGCAGCACCATGGGCCGACCCAGCTGGCGTGCCTCGGTGCAGGTGTCACCCGGCGTGGTTACCACCACGTCCGCCGCCGACATCAGCTCGGGGATCTGCTCGGAGTAGCCGAAGGCCCGGATGCGGGGATTGCCGGCCGCCACGCCCTGGAGCTTGCGGTGCAGGCGCTCGTTGGCTCCCGCCACGGCCAGCACGGTCACCCCGTCGCGCACGAGGACGTTGGCCAGCCGGTCGAGGGGGCCGATCCCCCATGCCCCCGCCATCAGCAGCACGACCGGTCCCTCCGGCTCCACGCCGAGGATCTGGCGCGCCTCCTCACGCGAGGGCGCCTCGTAGAAGCCGGGCCGCACCGCGGGCGGCACGACCGACACCTGGGCGTCGGGGCGGTGGTAGCGCACGAACGCGGCCGACATCGGCGACGTCACGAGGAACAGGCGGGTGCGGGCGTGCACCCACATGGCGTGCGGGCAGGCGTCGGTGCAGTACACCACCGACTCCACCCCGGGCAGCTCGGGCAGGAGGAGGTGGGCGACGGCTCCCCCGGTGGCGAACACCGACAGCAGCACGTCGGCGGGGCGCTCGCGCAGGATCCTGCGGATGGGGTTGAGCAGCTTCCGGGCGGCGGCCATGTCGGCCCCCCGCGCCACCCGGCCGCCAGGGCGGAGATAGGCGAAGTGGAAGGCGTCGTAGGCGCCGGGGATGGCCATGAGCGTGCGCATCACGCCCTCTCCCAGCCGGTTGCCGAGACCGCCGAGCAGCGCCATGCAGTCGACGATCTCGCACTGCGACCCCGCCGCCTCGAGCGCCGACGCGCACGCCGCCGCCACGGTGTCGTGGCCCTTGCCGATCGAGCCGGAGAGGATCAGGACCCGGTGCTGGTCGGTCCCGTTCACGCCGGCGGCGCCGCCCGGTGGCCCTCCCCCGCCTCCCGGTACCACTCCACGCACCGGCGCAGGCCCTCCTCGAAGGGGGTGGTGGGCGTCCAGCCGAGCAGTTCCTCGGCCCGCTGCGCCAGCACGGGCCGGGCGGCGAAGTCACCGACCCGGGCGGGCTGGAAGGTCACCTCGGTCCCGCCCAGCTCGGCCGCCACCGTCTCGGCGATCCGCTTGATCGACACCTGCTCGCGGCCCTCGAGGGCCAGGACCTGGTTCTCGGCCTTCGGGTCGAGCGCCCTGACGTGGGCGTCGGCCAGGTCCTCGACGTACACGTAGTAGCGGTACTGCGAGCCGTCCCCGCTGATCGTCAGCGGACGCCCCGCCATGGCCTGATGGATGAACCGGGCTATCACCAGCTCGTCGCGCATCCCCGGCCCGTACGGGATCCCGTAGCGCAGGATCGTGAACGGCAGCCCGTACATGGCCTGGTAGGAGTGCACCAGCATCTCGGCCGCGATCTTCTGCGCCGCATAGATGTGGGAGACGTGGTCGGGGGCCAGGGCGGCGTCCTCGGGGATGTCCCCCTCCCCCGGCGCCGCCCCGTAGACCCACACCGTGCTGGCGAGGATGGCACGTCCCACTCCGGCCTGGCGGCACGCCTCGAGCACATTGGCGGTGCCGTCGACGTTCACCCGCGTCGCCAGCACCGGCTCCTTCATGATGATGTCGACGTCGGCCATGGCGGCCAGGTGGAACACGGCCTCGGCGCCGGCGAAGGCCTCGATCAGCTCCCCGCTCTCGAGAATGTCGGCACGCAAGTAGTCGGCGCCGGCATGGGGGCGGGGGATGTGCGCACGGGAGTCGACCACGACCACGTCGTGGCCGGCCCGCAGGAGACGCTCGACAACGTGGCTCCCGATGAAGCCGGACCCGCCGGTGACGACCGTCCTCACAGCGACTCGTACACCCGGGCGAACGACTCGATCACGTGGTCGACCTCGGTGTCGGTCATGTCGGACATCACGGGCAGGCATACGTGGCGGGAGCACACGTCCTCGGCCACGGGCAACGACTCCCCGGCGTAGGGCCGCAGGACCTCCTGGTGGTGGAGGGGCGTGGCGTACACCTCCCCGGACAGGAAGACCTCGTGCTCCTCACGGAGCGACTTCTTGAGCCGGTCGCGGTCGGCGGCGTCGGGCAGCAGCACCACGTACTTGTAGTAGTTGGTGACGCCCCCCTCGCACGGCGAGAGCAGCTGGAGGCCCGGGAGCGACGCGAGGGCACGGTCGTAGCGCTCGGCCACCGACCGGCGCACCGAGATGGCCTGGTCCAGGCGGTCGAGGTGCACGACGCCGGTGGCCGCCGCCAGCTCGCTCATCCGCCAGGCGTAGCCCATCCGGATGTGGTCGTCCCCGAGGAAGCCGGCCTTGCCCTGGTCCCGGTAGATGCGCGCCTCGTCGCGGAGCTGGCTGTCCCCGGTCAGGATCATCCCGCCCTCGCCCGTCGTCATCACCTTGGTCGGGTAGAACGAGAAGGCCCCGGCCACCCCGAAGCTGCCGGCATGGCGGCCGTTCAGCTCGCAGCCGTGGGCGTGGGCGGCGTCCTCGACGAGGGCTATCCCACGAGCGTCACACAGCTCCCGGATGGAGTCGACCTCGTCGGTGATGATCCCGGCGATGTGGACCAGGACCACCGCCCGGGTGTTCTCGGTCAGGGCGTCCTCCACCGTTTTCCGCGACAGGGCGAAGGTCCGGGCCTCGACGTCGGCGATCACCGGGCTGGCCCCGGCGTGCATGACGGCCCCGGCCGTGGCGTAGAAGGTGTTGGCCGGGACGACCACGTCGCTCCCCTGCACCCCCACGTAGCGCAGGACGATCTCCAGGGCGGCCGTCCCGCTGGCCACCGCCACCCCGTGGGGGGCGCCGTGGCGCTCGGCGAAGCCCTCCTCCAGCTGCCGGGTCAGAGGCCCGAGGGTCAGCGCGCCCGACGCCAGCGCCTCCTCGATCAGGCTCGCCACCCGGCGCCGGTCGGGCGCGTCGAACGTGATCCTGGCTGCCGGTACTCGCAACGACACTGACCTCCGATACAAGGGGCCCCACAAGGACGTTTCCCATTGTGGGTGAGCTTTCAACGCTAGTCGGGGACCCCCCGTGGCAGTCACATCCCCGACAGCCACTTAGGGTGGTGCCGTCGTGCTCACGCGCATCATCGGCCCCGGGCGGGCGGGCACAGCCCTGCACCGGGCCCTGACCGCGGCGGGCTGGGAGGTCGACGGGCCGATCGGGCGGGAGCAGGACCCCAAGGCCCGCTCCTCCGCCGCCAGCGGGGTGGAGCTGCTCGTCATCGCGACCCGCGACGCCGAGGTGGCGGCCGTGGCGGGATCGGTCCGGCCCGTCCCCGGCGCCACGGTGGCCCACCTGTCGGGGCTGCTCGGCCTCGACGCCCTGGCTCCCCACGAGCGGCGGGCCGCCATCCACCCCCTGGTGTCGCTGCCCGACCCCGACGTGGGCGCCGCCCGTCTGGGCGAAGGTCCCTGGTTCGGTCTCCGCTCCAACCTCCCCGCGGCCGGGGCGGCGGCCCGGGCGGTGGTGGCCGCCCTGGGGGGGCGCAGCTTCTCCGTGCCCGAGCAGGAGCGGGCCCGGTACCACGCCGCCGCCGCCATCGCCGCCAACCATCTGGTGGCCCTGCTGGCCCAGGCGGAGCGGGTCGGGGCCGCGGCCGGGGTGCCCCCCGAGGCGCTGGTGGACCTGGCGCGGGGCACCCTGGAGAACGCCGCCCGGATGGGCCCGCACGCCGCCCTCACCGGGCCCGTGGCCCGCGGGGACTGGGCCACGGTGGCCGCCCACCTGGAGGCCCTGGCCCCAGGGGACGTGCCCGCCTACCGGGCCCTGGCGGCCGAAGCGGCCCGGCTGGCGGGGGTGGAGCCGCCGCCGGGGCTGCTCGACTAGGAGCCTGCTGAGTAAGGCCCTTCTCGGGGAGGGCCGAGCGGCTTAACGTCTGTCTCGGTCAGTGGGCCCGGTCGATGGCCGAACCGAACAGCCGGTCTGAAGAGGGTGAGAGCCGGCGACCCTGGGTGGCTTCGGCC
>DASSEU010000038.1:0-35408 GCA_035695125.1 Acidimicrobiales bacterium | reverse complement strand
GCGCCTGGTCCCTCAGGACGTGGCCGTGCTCGACCTGCCGACCTTCCCGGGAGATCCCGGTCCCGACGGTCTGCTCGGAGCGGACGTGCTCAGCCAGTTCCGGGTCGTGGCCATCGACTACCGGGACGCGGCGCTGGCGGTCGAGCAGGTGCCGGTCGTCTGATCCGGCATCCGCTCGGTCCTCTAGGGTCGGATGCCTGCGAGCCGGGAGGAACCATGGGCGCGGTGCAGGAGGAGTGCGAGTTCGAGGCGGGGATCGACGATGTCTGGAAGGTCGTCGGTGACTTCGGGGGCCTGCTCGAGGCGCTGGGCGTCCCGTTCGAGCTGGAGGGCCAGGGGATCGGCCAGACCAGGAAGATATCGATGGGCACGGAGCCGACGGTCGAGCGGCTGGAGGAGCGCGACGACGAAGCGCGCCGCCTGGTGTACTCGATCGTGAGCGCGGCCCTGCCCCTCCGCGACTACCGGTCGACCATGCAGCTCCGACCGGCCGGTGCCGGGCGCAGTCACCTCACCTGGTCCTCGACCTTCGAGCCGGCGGACGGCACCAGCGAGGAGGAGGCCGCCACGCTGGTACGCGGCATCTACCGGGGCGGCATGGCCGGGCTGCAGAAGCACTTCGGGGGCTGACCCCGACCCGCTAGTGCAGCACGACCTTGAGGGCCAGGATCCCGAGAGCCAGAACGGCGCCGATCAGCACCTGGATCATCACGCCCCGTGCCGACTGACGGCTGCGCACCCCGGCGATCAGCTCGAGCACGAACAGCAGCACGGCGGCGGAGATGAGCGCCGCACCCACGGCGCCGGAGGTCGATGCCCCCGCCGCCCGGGCCAGCAGGAGCACGACGAGGGGAATGACCGACCCGCGCAGGATCGCCACCTCGTGGCGCAGCGACGAGACCAGCCGCCCCAGCGACCAGCCTTCTCCCGACCCCAGCCGCTCACCCAGGGAGTGGGCGTACCCGTGGGCCAACCAGAACAGGGCCAGGGTCAGCGCCACCGACGCCGCTGCCTCCTCGAGGGTCTCCCGGCGGGAGGCCTCGGCGGCCAACAGGGCTCCGGTGGCGATCGTTCCGTAGATGACCCCGGCCGGGTTCTCCTCGGGCTCGAGGATCTCGGCCAGGACGTGGGCCCAGTTGTGCACCACCGACTGCCCGGGCACGGACGGCGCGCCTCCGCTCAGGCCTTGTAGGTGAGGACGTAGTAGCCGAACCCGGCCAGCCCCACGCACGCCACGACGAGCAGCCCCATCGCATAGGTGAGCACCCGGGGGTAGCTGTGCAGCTCGTGGCGGTTCTCGGCCAGGTAGCTGTAGCGGGCCTTGAACACAGGCGGGTGGTACCAGCGCACGCCCCGGTCCGCCTCCGCCCGCCGGCTGGCGAAGTACGCCTGGGCCCGGTCGAACAGCACGTGGAGGGGCCGGCGCGCCGCCAGGGCGGCCACGAAGCCCAGCGCCTTCTTGTCCCAGGCCGAGCGCCACAGCGTCGTGGTCCGGTTCCATAGGGAACCCACCACGCCGTGGGACGTGCTCCGCACGGACAGCAGATGCAGGATCGCGTCCCCGGCCGCGTAGGCCGCCACCGCGATGACGGCCGCTGAGGTCAGGGCCGAGACGGTCACCGGGACGTGGTAGCGCTGGCGGATGCGGCGGAACACGCGCCCGGCGTCGCGGTGACCACGGGTGAAGGCGTTCCAGACGACGCCCTGGGCCAGGCAGGAGGCGAGAACGCCCTCGCCCACGTCGCGAATGTCGTGGCGCAGCGATGCGGGTGTGACCGTGGTGTCCCACCAGTGCTTCACGGTCGGGTTGGTCTGGGTGATCAGGTAGTACAGGGCGGCAATGATCAGCACGCCGATGTGGGCCAGAACGACGGCGTCGACCAGCAGCTCGGCCTTGATCCGCATCCAACGCAGAGGATGGCGGAAGAAGCGGACCAGCGGCGGGGGAAGTGCCGGCGCCGTGGTCATCGGGGACCTACCAGGCGTAGGCCTCGGGGGCGGGGCCGCCCGGGCCCGGGAAGATCCGGTCGAGCCGGGCCAGGACGTCGGACTCGAGACGGATCTCGGCTGCCCGCAGGCTCCCGGCGAACTGATCGAGGGTACGCGGGCCGATGATCGGAGCGGTGACGGCGGGCTGGGCCAGCAGCCAGGCCAGGGCCACGTCGGCGGGCCGCTCACCGAGCTCGGCGCAGAGCTTCTCCCATTCCTCCAACTGCGGGCGCAGCGACTCGATCCGCGCCTTCAGCCGGTCGTCCCCGCGGCGTCCCTCGCTGGCCCCGTTGAGCACCCCGCCGAGCAGGCCCCCGCCCAGGGGGCTCCACGGGATGACGCCCACACCGTACGCCGCGCACGCAGGCAGGACCTCGAGCTCGACCGTGCGGGCCACGAGGTTGTACAGGCTCTGCTCGGAGACCAGCCCGAACGAGTCCCGGCGGCGGGCCGCCTCGTTGGCCGAGACGACGTGCCAACCGGCGAAGTTGGAGCTGCCGACGTAGATCACCTTGCCCTGCGCCACGAGGAGATCCATGGCCTGCCAGATCTCCTCCCAGGGCGTGTCCCGGTCGACGTGGTGCATCTGGTACAGGTCGATGTGGTCGGTCTGCAGGCGGCGAAGGCTGTCCTCGCACGCGTCGCGGATGTGGCGGGCGGACAGGCGGGACATGTTCGGCCACTCGCCCATGGCGCCGTAGACCTTCGTGGCCAGGATCACCTTCTCCCTGCGCTGGCCGCCCTGCGCGAACCATCGGCCGATGATCGACTCGGTCTCCGTGGCGCCGTAGCGGTTGGCGGTGTCGAAGAAATTGATCCCGGCCTCGAGGGCCCGATCCATGATCGTGAAGCTGTCCGCCTCCGTGGTGCGGGGCCCGAAATTCATCGTGCCCAGGCACAGGGGGCTGACCTTGAGGCCGCTCCGGCCCAGCTGGCGGTAGTCCATTCCGGGGGAAGCTACTCCCGCCCGGTCAGTGGAGGAGCGTGCCCCGCAGAGTGGTCACGGCGTTGCCGCCGACCGAAACACCGTCGGGCGCGACGCGCAGGTGCAGGACGCCGCCGCGCCGGGACAGCTGACGGACGGTGAAATCGGCGCGCCCCAGCCGGGGCGCCCACCAGGGGCCGAGCACGCACTGGGCCGATCCGGTCACGGGGTCCTCGTCGATCCCGTACGCCGGCACGAACACCCGGCACACCACGTCGTCCCCGGCCCGGGCGGTGAGGATGAAGCCGCGGTCGTGACGCCGTAGCGCCGCCAGGTCAGGCGCGGCGGACGCCACTTCCTTCTCGGTGGCCACCTCGATCACGTCCCACCCGGCGGCGGCGCCGGTGCGGACGGCGTCAACGCCGAAGGTGTCGGTCACGTCCGGGGACAGAGCGGCCTGGCTGGGCGGGTTGGCGGGCAGGTCGAGGGTGATCCGGTCCTCCGAGCGACGGGCCGTCAGCGTGCCGCTGAGGGTGCCGAAACGCAGCGGTTGGTCGGGCGCCACGCCCTCCTCCGACCAGAGGACATGGGCCGTGGCCAGCGTGGCGTGCCCGCACAGCTCGACCTCGGTGGTCGGCGAGAACCAGCGCAGGCCGAGGGCACCCTCCGGGTTGGCCCGGACGAGGAAGGCGGTCTCCGACACGTTCATCTCGCCGGCCACCGCCTGCATCCACGCCGGATCGGCGGGCTCGGCCAGCAGGCACACGCCGGCCGGGTTGCCCCCGAACGGCTCACTCGTGAACGCGTCGACCTGGAAGATGGGGATGCCCCGGCTCATGACCGCAGACCTTGGCCGGGCCGTGCTGGACCGTCAAGGGAAATCGGCCCGCCGCCCACGGGTCGTACTGTCCGGTCATGGACACCGTGGAGGGCAGGGGAGCGGTCATTACGGGGGGCGCCAGTGGCATCGGGTTGGCGACGGCGCGAGAGCTGGCCCGACGGGGCGCCCGGGTGGTGCTGGCTGATGTCGAGGCCGCCGCCCTCGAGCGCGCCGTCGACGGCCTGCGGTCGCAGGGCTTCGACGCCCACGGGGTGGTCTGTGACGTGCGGCACCTGGACGAGGTGGCGAGGTTGGCCGACGAGTCGTTCCGGCTGCTGGGGTCGGTCCATGTCGTGTTCAACAACGCCGGCGTGGCCAAGACCGGACCGGTCTCGGACATGACACATGCCGACTGGCGGTGGGTCATCGACGTCGACCTGTGGGGCCCGGTCCACGGGGTGGAGGCCTTCCTTCCCCGTCTCATCGAGCAGGGCCAGGGGGGGCACCTCCTGTTCACGTCGTCGTTTGCCGGGCTGGTGCCGAACATCGGCCTCGGGCCCTACTGCGTCGCCAAGTACGGCGTCGTGGCCCTGGCCGAAGTGCTGGCCCGTGAGGTCAAGTCACACGACATCGGCGTGTCCGTCCTGTGCCCGATGATCGTGAGCACCAACATCGGAACGTCCGAGCGGAACCGGGCGGCCGAGTACGGGGGACCGGTGGAGGCCGCCCCGAACCCGGGGTCGCCACCACCGGCAGCGGGGGCGGTCCTCGACGGCGACGAGGTGGCCCGGCTGACTGTGGACGCCGTAGTCGCCAACCGGCTCTACGTCCTCCCGCACAGCGGGGCCCGGGCCTCGATCCGCCGCCGCTTCGAGCGCATCGACGCCACCTTCGACGAGCAGGCGGCGGCGGGATGGGCCCACTAGCCGCCTGCCATCACCCGCCACACCTTCTCGGCTGTGAACGGCGGGTCGAGGTGCTCGACACCGAACGGGCGCAGACCGTCGACCACCGCGTTCCAAACAGCCGCCACAGAGCCGGTGGTTCCTGACTCACCGATCCCCTTGGCGCCGAGCGGATTACCCGGGGTGGGTGTGACGGTGTGGGCCGTCCGGAACGAAGGGACATCGGCGCTGGACGGAATGCCGTAGTCCACGAGAGTGGCGGTGAGCGGGTTGCCGTGGTCGTCATGGACCACCTCCTCGAACAGGATCTGGGCCACCCCCTGGGCCAGGCCGCCATGGACCTGACCCTCGGCCAGGAGCGGGTTCACCACCACGCCGCAGTCGTCGACGGCGATCAGCTCGCGCAGCCGGACCCGTCCGGTCTCCCGGTCGATCTCGACCACGGCCACGTGGCAGCCGAACGGGAAGGAGCCGCCGGACTCGAAGTCGAGCTCGTAGCTCAGGGCCGTCTCCCGCCCGGCTGCCTCGGCAGCGATCCGGGCCCACGAGACGCTGCGGGCGGGGACGCCGGCCACCCCCAGGGCGCCGTCGTCCTGGACGACGATGTCGTCGGGAGACGCCTCGAGGAGCTCGGCCGCCAGCTCGCGGGCCCGAGCGAGGACCTCCTCGGCGGCGCGGTGCACGGCCGACCCGCCGAGCTGCAGAGAACGGGAACCGAAGGTGCCCGTTCCCCTGTCGACGCGGGCCGTATCGGAGTGGACGACGCGCACGGACTCCATCGGCACCCCGAGGACGGCTGCCGCGATCTGGGCCCAGGTCGTCTCGTGGCCCTGCCCGTGCGGGACGCTTCCGGTGACGACCGTCACCGACCCGTCCGGCTCGACGCCGACCGATCCGAACTCGGATCCCAGCCCGGACGTCTCGACGTAGCAGGCCACTCCGATCCCGAGCAACGGGGCGTACGGATCGTCGCGCCGGAGCCGCTGCTCCTCCCGGAGGTCGTCGTAGCGGGCCATCTCGAGGGCCTTGTCGAGGGCGGTGGCGTAGTCACCGCTGTCGTAGACCGCGCCCGTAGCCGTCCGGAACGGGAAGTCGGACGGAGCCGGGAAGTTGACCCGGCGCACCTGGATGGGATCCAGGCCGAGCCGCCCTGCCGCCACGTCGACGGCCCGCTCCACCAGGGCGGCCGCCTCGGGACGCCCGGCGCCGCGGTAGGGACCGGTGGGGGTGGTGTTGGTGACGGTGGTGACAGCCGAGAAGTCGTGGTGCTCCCAGCGGTAGACGCCGGCCGACATGAAACGGGTCACCATCGGGATGAACCCGCCCCGCGAGGGATAGGCCCCGGTGTCGGCCCAGGATCGCACGTGCAGGCCCACGAGCCGCCCGTCGGCGCGGATCCCGACGTCGATGTCCTGGACCTGGCCCCGGCCGTGGGTCATGTTGACGAGGTTCTCGGGGCGCGACTCCACCCAGCGCACGGGCCGGCCCAGGCGGTGGGCCAGGGCCGCCACCACGATGACCTCCGGGTACACCCCGCCCTTGGCGCCGAAGCCACCTCCCACCCAGGGGGCCCGGACCCGGACCTGCTCGGGCGGCACGCCGAGCGCCCGGGCCACCTCGTCGCGCACGCCGAACACGCTCTGGGTCGAGACCCACAGCTCCAGCGGTCCCTCGGTGGAAGGGACCGCCATGGCGCCGTTGGTCTCCATGGTCACCGGCGCGACCCGGTTGTGGCGCATCCGGAAGCTCGCCACCGCATCGGCCCCGGAGAAGAAGTCGGGCCCAGGTTCGTGGTGGCGACCGCCCACCACGTTGCTGCCGTGGTCGGGGAAGAGGACGGGAACGTCAGCGCCCGCCGCCGCGATCGGATCGAGGACCACCGGCAGCGGCACGGTCTCGACCAGCACGCTCTCGGCCGCATCGACGCCCTCACCCAGGGACGCGGCCAGAACCACGGCCACGGGCTCTCCCACGAAGCGCACCCGTTCGGCGGCCAGCGGCGGCCGGGCCAGGGCCGGAGGGGCCCCGAGAGGCTGCAGGCCGAGATCGGCAGCCGTCCACACCGAGTGAACATCGGGCATCCCGCCGGCGGCCCCGCCGTCCACGCCGGCCAGGTGGGCGTGGGCGACGGTCGACCGCACGAACACGGCTTCGAGGGCTTCCGGCTCGACCAGGTCGGCCAGGAATCGGGCGCGGCCCGTGAGCAGGTCGGGGTCCTCCGAGCGGACGACCGTGTGGCCCAGCACGGTGCGGCTCATATCGAGCGGCACCATAGATGGGTGGCGCACGCGGACCGATCTGCCGGGGGTCGGGAGCCGGCCGCGGCTTCCGGGGGCGCCGCCGGCCCCGGGCCCCCGGGTGACGAAGCCGGCTGGCCGGAGCTCGTGGAGCGCGTCCGGGTGCTCCTGGGCGCCGTCGCCCGGGCGGGGGCCACGCTCACCTACGCCGAGCTCCGGGAGCGGTTGGGCGTGGACGTTCCCCACCGCGGCCCGCGGGACCTGGCCGCTCTGCTGCGGTCCGCCTCGCTGGCCGAGGAGCGAGCCGGGCGCGGACTGATCTCGGCTGTGGTGGTGGGCCCGTCGGGGCGGCCCGGGGCGGGATGGTTCCGACTGGCCGCCGAGACAGGGCGGGACGTCAGGGACAGAGACGAGGCGTGGCGGAAGGAGCGGGCCCGGCTGGCGGCCGGGCCACCGGGCCCGGTCGGGACCGCTTGACCCTCTCCGTGGGGCCAACCAACCTGGCCCGCGATGAGCAACGGTCTCGTACACCTCGGCGTGGTCGGAGTGGGGAACATCAGCGAGCTCAACGTGCCCGGCTATCTGGGGGATCCCCGTTGTCGCGTGGTGGCGCTGTGCGATCCGAACGTCGAGCGCGCCCGGGCCGCCGCTGAGAAGTGGGGCGTGCCCCGCGTCTATGGGGCGTTGGAGGAGCTCCTGGCCGACGACGAGGTGGACGCGGTGGAGATCCTGAGCCCCACCCACCTGCACGCCGAGCACGTGCTGGCGGCGGCAGCGGCGGGCAAGCACGTGTCCTGCCAGAAGCCCATCGCCACGTCAGTGGCGGACGGGCGCGAGATGGTCGACGCCTGCCGCCGGGCGGGGGTTGTGTTCCGGGTGACCGAGAACTGCTGCCACTACCCGCCCCTCGAGCGGGCCCGCCAGGCCGTGCGCGACGGCGCCATCGGCACCCCGACCGTTCTGCGGATCAAGACCGTGGTCGGGGAGACCGACTCGGACTTCCAGGCCCGTCTCGATCCCGAGGGGTACACATGGCGCTTCGACGCCCACAGCCCGGGCGGCCATCTCTTCGACGATGTCATCCACAAGTACGCCATGGCCCTCTGGCTCGTCGACGACGAGGTGACCCGGGTCCAGTCCGTCGTCCGCAAGGGACCCCTCTTCTTCGAAGCCCCGGCCGCCGCCGTGTTCGAGTACTCCCGCCCCGAGCTGCTCGGGTTGATGGAGGTCTCCCACGCACCGGACATGTTCATCCCCAGTGACTGGTACGGGGCGGACGAGTTCTTCGAGATCCAGGGCACCGCCGGCTTCATCTGGGTCACCCGCCTGTCGGGCCGCCTTCTCGACCTGCCGCCCGTGGTGATCCGGACCGGGGCCACGACCACGGCGGTCACCGACGTGGACGCGCGCTACGAGACCAGCTTCCGGCGGGCGGCGGTGGCCTTCGTCGACGCCGTGCTGTCCGGTCGGCAGCCCGATCTGGATCCGGCCACGGCCCTCAAGACCCTGCAGCTCGCCTTTGCCGTGTACCAGTCCTCAAACGAGGGGCGGCCGGTCGAGCCGGCCCGCATCGACGGTTCCGTCTCGCCGACGTGGTGGCCGAAGAGCCAGGAGGAGCTGCTCCGCGACGCCGCCGCCCTGGGCCTCTTGCCCGAGGGCGTGAGCCTCGAGGACGTGCTGGCCTTCATCCAGGCCGAGGCCGACACCGGCCCCTAGCGCCGTCGGCGCTGTGGCGAGATACTCACGCCGGGACGGCGGTGGGCGCGATCAGGAGCCCCCGGCCAGCCGGCTGATGAAGCGGAACTGGTAGTCACCGAGGTCCACGGTCGTATCGGAGAACCCGGCGGCCGCCAGGCGGGCGGGGAGGCGCTCGGGGTCGACCGGCACGAAGGTGTCGTCGATGTGCCCGGCCCGGATCACGTCCAGGTCCAGGGAGTCGGCCCCCACGAAGATGGCGCCGGGACGGAGGGCCCGCGCCAGCTCGCCGAAGAGCCGGTCCTGGTCCTGCGCCGAGGGCATGTGGTGCAGCATGGAGAAGCACGTGGCGGCGGAGAAGCGGCCGGCGTCGAGGCCGGCGGCGGTGGCGTCGGCGCAGATGACCTCGACGTTGGTCCCCGCCAGGCGCTCGCTCAAAGGACCGGCCAGCGTCGGGTCGATCTCGAGGGCCGTCAGCCGGCGCACCCGGCTCCGCAACAGGTCGGTGGTGAGGCCGGGGCCGGGGCCGATCTCGAGGACGTCGTCTCCGAGGTCACCGGCGAGTTCCACCCACGGCAGCAGGTCGGTCTCGAGCATGCGGGCCCATTCCGGGCTGGCCAGGAACTCGAGGTGGCCTTTGTTCATTCGTGACTTCTAGCGCGTTTTGGCCGGCCCGGGGGCCGACGGGAGATGGACCGCGGTCCCGGCTGCAAATCCGATGGACGACGGCAAGGGCTGTCGGTACGGTCTCCCATCGACCCTCTGCAGTTCCGCCCGGCGCGTCCGGAAGATGCCGGGAGCATCGCCGCACTCCACGCCGACAGCTGGCGTCGCCACTACCGCGGCGCCTACTCGGACTCCTTCCTCGACGGGGACGTCGAGGCGGACAGGCGGGCGGTCTGGTCCGAGCGGTTGGGTCACCCGGAAGGCGCCACCGCGACCATCCTGGCCGAGGAGCAGGGGCAGCTGGTCGGCTTCGTCCACGTGGTGCTCGATGATGATCCGACCTGGGGAGCGCTGATCGACAACCTGCACGTCGTCCACGGGCGCAAGCGCTCGGGCATCGGCACCCGCCTCCTGGCCCGGGCCGCGGCGGCGGTGGTCGATCGGGGCGCCGGCGGGGTGTACCTGTGGGTGCTGGATCAGAACGTGGCGGCCCAGGCCTTCTACGACGCACGGGGCGGCCGCAGTGTCGGACAGAGGGAGGTCCGGCCGCCCGGCGGCGTTCCCGGGCGTCTCAACGGGTCTCCTCTCGCGCTCCGCTATGTGTGGCCTGATCCGCGGACGCTCATGGCCGGATCGTCGCTCACCTGACGCCGCGTGCCGCCGAACTCTGCAAGCGTCGGGACGTGACGACGGTACGGGCGGGAACGTTGGCCGACGCCGAGATGGTCGTGGAGCTGTGGGCCACATCGGCGGACCCCACGCGTCTGCCCAGCGACACCGGCGCCGTGGCCCGCCTGCTGGAGCGTGATGCGGACGCGCTCCTGATCGCCGAATCGGAGAGCGTGGTGGTGGGGACCGTGATCGTCGGATGGGACGGATGGCGGGCCCACCTTTACCGGATGGCGGTCCGGCCCGATCACCGCCGGGAGGGGATCGGCCGCCTGCTGCTCGAGGCCGCGGACCGGCACGCCCGCGCCCTCGGCGCCCGGCGCCTGGACGCCCTCGTGCACGACGGCAACGAGGTCGGCGTGGCGTTCTGGGCCGGGCACGGCTTCGTGCGGGACGCCGAGGACCGCCGCTGGACCCGCCCGCTGTGAGGGGTTCGTCTGGCTGAGCGCGGCGGGGCTGAGCCGTGACCGTCAGGAATGGCCTGGTCCCGGCGTGGAGACCCCGAAGAGCTCCAGCGCCGGCTCCAGGCCGATGATCTCGATGTCGTCACGCCGGCGAGCTGCCCAGCTATCACGGTCGAGAACGAACTCGACCAGCCGGTCGGGCTGACCACGGCGCAGCTCGAGGGCTCCTTCCTGCTCGCGATAGCCCAACGACCGTGATACCCGGCGGGACACCGTGTTGTCGGTCCAGGCGCCGCTGCGGGCCTCGACGGCGCCGAGCCCCGCGAAGGCGAGATGGAGGATGGCGGCGCGCATCTCCTTGCCCAGACCTCGGCCCTGGTGCTCGCGTCCCAACCACGAGCCGGTCGAGACCGTCCGGAGGGCGCTGAAGTTCGTCGCTCTCATGTCCTGCATCCCGACGAAGCGCCCTTCCACGAAGACCGCTCCGTTGAAGACCCAGCTGTTCGGGGTCCACTCGGCCCGGGACCGCCACCAGAACTGGAGGGACGTCCGCTCCCTCTGCGGAGAGGGAGTGTCGGTCCAGGGAAAGAGGAACGGCATGGTGGCGGGATCGTGGATGCCGCCGTCCACGACCGCGAGCACCTCGGGGAGGTCGTCGTCGCGCGGCAGGCGGATGTCGAGGCGCGGCGTGCGGACGGTGACGCCGAACGGGGGCCAGAACCTCTCGAGCATGGGCCATTGTGGCCGAGGGTGGGGGCGCCGGCCTCTGGAATTTCCCCGTGTCCGTCAGGCCGGTCGGAGCAGCCCCTCCAGGGCGTCCATGGCCTCCTGGAGGCCGTCCTCCATCCCGGACGCGACGTGGGCGTCCCGGTGCTCCCTGGTTGCGTGACCCACGAGGACCCGCAGCAGGGTCCCACCGGCGCCGGTGCCGTCGAAGGTGATGATGCTGCGCGACTCGGCGTCCGGCATGCCCTCGAAGACCTCGCTCGAGACGAGCTTGGCGTCGGGGACGATCTCCTCGTACACGCCGTGGAAGGCCACCTCGAAGCCGGCGTTGGCCTCCATCACGTAGCGCCACTTCCCGCCGACACGGAGGTCGATCTCGCAGGACTTCATGACGCCCCGTTGTCCGACCCACCAGCGACTCACCAGCTCCGGGGTCGTGTAGGCCCGGTACACCAGCTCGGGGGAGGCGTCGAACTGCCTCGTGATCAGGATCTCGGTGTCGCTCGGCAGAGTGACGCTGGCCCGGCGGTCAGTCACGGTCTCCATCCTGTCTCTCCTTCAGGTCGTCGAGGACCTCGTCCAGGGCCTCGAAGCGCTCGGTCCACAGCTGCTCGTAGCCGGCCAGCCAGTCGGCGATCGGCTTCAGGGCGCGGGCGTCGACGCGGTAGAGCCGCTGCCGACCGACGTCGCGCACCCGCACCGCACCGACCTCCCGCAGCACCCGCAGGTGCTTCGAGACGAGGGGCTGGTCGAGCCGCATCTCCTCGACGAGGTCGTTGACCGGCCGCTCACCGCCGGCCAGCAGGTCGAGGATCTGGCGCCGGCGGGGCTCCGCCACGGCGTTGAAGGCGTCGCTGGTGGTTGCCGCCCGGGCCATGGAGCAATGGTATACCCATATAGGTATGTGTCAACCGGTTGGAGAGGACGTCCCCTCCGGTGGTCGAGGCGGCGCGGTCCGGCTCACGCCGTCAGTACTTCTGCGCCGTCGTCGGTCACCAGGATGGTGTGCTCGAACTGGGCCGTGCGGCGGCCGTCGACGGTGACCGCCGTCCATCCGTCTTCCCACATGCGGTGCTGCCAGGCGCCCGCCGTGATCATCGGCTCGATGGTGAAGGTCATCCCGGGCTCCATGACCGTGTCGGCGGTCGGGTCGTAGAAGTGTGGGATGACGAGCCCGTTGTGGAACACGGTCCCGACGCCGTGGCCCACGAAGGCGCGCACGACCCCGAATCCGCAGGAGTGGGCGTGCCCCTCGATGGCCCGGCCGATGTCGCTCACCGGGCGGCCCGGACGCACGGCGGCTATGCCGAGCTCGAGGCAGGTGCGGGTCGCCTCGATGAGCCGCGCCGATTCGGGGTCGACCCGCCCGACCGGATAGGTGGCATTGGTGTCCCCGTGCACTCCGTCGATGAAGGCGGTGACGTCGATGTTCACGATGTCCCCCTCCGCCAGCGGCCGGCTGTCGGGGATGCCGTGGCAGATCACCTCGTTCACGGAGGTACACACCGACTTCGGATAGCCGTGGTAGTTGAGCGGGCTGGGATAGGCGCCGCGGGCCAGGCACTCCTCGTGGCAGATGACGTCCAGGGCGTCGGTGGTGACGCCGGGCGCCACGGCGGCGCCGACGGCGCCGAGGACCTCCGCCGCTATCCGCCCGGCCCGGCGCATGGCCGCGATCAGGTCCGGACCCTTGACCAGTGGCTCGGTCGTCCGGACGGGCCGGCCGGTGTCGGCGTAGTCGGGGCGGGGGATGCCCGCCGGTACGGAGCGGCCCGGACTCAGCTCACCGGGGCGGACGCGGTCCTGGCTGGCCCGGTGGCACCGCTTGTACTTCCGCCCGCTGCCGCACCAGCACAGCTCGTTGGCCTTGGGCGCCGTCATGCGGGGCGGGGCGGGGGACGCCGGATCATCCCCCCGGACTCTACGGCCGGCCGGTCCCGGAGCCGGTCCTCCCGGACCCGGGCTCCCTCTTCACAGAAGGCCCGCGTTCTGTCAGACTCTGGGGCTCGTGGGGCCAATGGGGAGAATGAGGCCATTGTGGCGCGCCGTCTCGGCTGCGGTGGCGGTGCTGGTGGGCACCGCCGCGCTGGTCGCGCCCACGCCGGCGGGGGCTCGGGTCGTGTCGCACGCCGCCGCCCGCTCTCGGGCGGCCGTCGGTTCCCCGCCACCGAGCCGCTCCATCTACGAGACCGTCGCCTCGGGGCCGGCGCTCTACCGCCAGGGCCGGGCGGCCGGGGGTGCCGGCGTACAGGGGGCGGTGATCCTGGACTTCGGCCGGCCGGCGTACCGGTCGGCGACGTACGGGACCATGGACTTCTCCGACCGCTTCGTGTCGCTGGCGGACATGGCCACGGCGGTGGAGAACTACGTGGCCGGGTACTTCGCCTCGGCTCCGGCCCACACGAGCCTCGAGGTCATAGTCGGGACCAACAACAGCTGCGGCACGGGCCAGCCCTGTCCCCGCTCGGGCACGCGGTCGTGCGGCTGCCGGTACGAGCCGGCCAGCTACTACCAGTGGGGCCGGCGTTTCGCCCTGGCGGTGGCCGAGGCCTCGTCATGGGCGACGGACACCCGGTGGCGGCACGGCTTCACCGACTACGTGCAGGTCGTGGCGGGGGACGACGCCGAACCCGGCTTTGATCCGGGCTACCGCAACACCTATGCGTTGCTGTCGGGGTATGCGGCCGTCGGCACCGGGCTCACCATGGTCGACTTCGGTGACGCCGCCCCCGGCCCGTGGACCCGGGAGCAGCTGTACCAGGTCGCCTACGGCCTCGCCCCGAACGTGCCGTTCCCCGAGATCTACTACCCGGGCCAGGCGGCCGAGTGGGCAGCGCTGGCGCGCTACGCCCTCGTCCACCACGGGAAGCTCATGCGGTTTGCGGGAGTGCTCAGCCAGGACCCGGAGGGCAACACAGCCGGGCAGGCCTACTCCCAGCTCGTCGCGGCGCTGCGCCCGGTGACGGGGCAGGGATCGGTCCGCTGGGCCTCGCAGATCGGCTTTCCGTAACCGCGTAACCGGGAGTTCACAGCATCGGGGGGTGCCCCCCGCAGGGATCGGGCCCGTCGGTGACGAAGAACGAACCCGAGGACGCCGGACCGGACCCGCAAGTGGGGCCCGGGCGCCCCCTGGCGCGGGGCTCCGGCTCGAGCCTGGGAGCGGAATGGTGCGTATCGGCGGTGGTTCTCTCGGGCGCAAGCCCCTTCTCCTGGCGGTGTCGGTGGCGACGCTGTTCACCGCCGGCGTCTCCGGACTGGCGACGGTAGGTGGCGCTCCGAGCGCGGGCAGCGGCAAGCTGGCCCGGGCGGAGGCGTGCCGCGGCGGGTACGTGGCCGACGCCGATCTCGTCAGGGCCGCTGGCGGGCGCCCGGCGTGCTCGCCGGCCAGCCACCCCGAGAGCTACGAGGACCTGGCCTCTCTTTCGGCGCAGCTCCAGGCCCGGGAGGCGGCCCCGTTCCAACAGGTCGACCCGGGTGCCTTCGCGGCCGGGGCCAAGGAAGCCGCCTCCCTTCCGCCCACCGCTGGGCCGTGGACGCCGGCGGGACCGACCCCGGACTGCGACGCCCACGTCGCAGCCGTCAATCCGGAGACGAAGCGTCCGACGTGCCCGCTCCTCGACAACACGTCGGCCGCCGAGTCCAATGGGGACTACACGATCTCCTCGCTCGGCCACAAGGAGCTGTCGGGCCGGATCAACTCGTTCGCGGGCGACCCTGCCCACAACCGGGTATGGGCGGCTCCGGCGGTGGGCGGCGTGTTCGAGACCGACACCGGCGGCGCCAGCTGGTACTCGATCGGCGACGGGCTCCCCACCCAGGCGATGAGCGCCATCGCCTACGACGTGGTCACGACCCGTGGATCGAAGGTCGGCCGCCTGCTGGCCGGTACCGGGGACTTCTCGTTCGGCGCCGACGCCGTGCAGGGCCTGGGGATCTTCTACACCGACGACCGGGGGGGCACATGGAACGCGTCCACCGGCCTTCCCGACCTCAGCATCGTGTTCAAGATCCAGCCTTCTCCGGCGGACAAGTCGGGCAAGACCGTGTACGCCGCCACCAGCAAGGGGCTGTACCGCTCCACAGACGGTGGAGAGTCGTGGGCCCCCGTCAACCTGCCCACCAGCCCGGCGGGCTACACGGTCAACGACCCGAGCCAGAACAAGCAGGTGACGTGCACCGGGGACACCGGCACACCCCTCTGCTTCTTCGCCAACATCGTCACCGATGTGGTGGTGAACCGCAGGGGCGCCGTCATGGCCGCGGTCGGTTGGAGGGCCGGGAAGGCGGTCGACAAGAACGCCGACGGCTCCGACAACATGAGCTGCCGGCTGAACGGATCACCGACGGCGTGCTTGCAGGCTCCCCAGAACGGGATCTACATCTCTGACAGCGGCCTTCCGGGCACCTTCGCGTTCCAGAGCCACCAGGGCTCCCCGGCGGGAACCGACTTCGCCCCCGACAACGTGGTCGGCCGGACGAGCCTGGGGATTGCCGACGGTCCCGGTCAGAACAACAACGCCGTGTTCGCCCTCGTCCAGGACGCCATCAAGTTCCGCCACTGCACCGACGACGTCACCGACACGGACCTGGCGTCGGTCTGCAGCGCCGACGTCCAAGCCGAGGGCATCGCCACAGTCCTCGACGGCGCCTACGTCACCTACGACTTCGGTAAGACGTGGACCAAGATCATGAACTGGAGCCAGCTGGCCAAGGCCAGTGGCGCTTTGGCCGGACAGCCCGGCTACGGGCCCGGAGTCCAGTCCTGGTACAACAACTGGATCAAGCCCGACCCGACGGCCACCGACGCCAGCGGGAAGCCGACCCGGGTGATCTTCGGGCTCGAGGAGATCTGGGAGAACAACGCCAGTGTCCCCGGAGTCCTGACCAACCCCTGGCTCGCCTACCAGGGCACCAGCGTGGCCGCGCCCTGGGTGGACATCGGCCGGTACTGGAACTCGTGCGGCGGTCTGGAGACCACCGGGGGCATGCCCTGTGACACCTCCGGGACGCCCACGGTCACACCGAAATCGACCACGCACCCCGACCAGCACGCCTACCTCTTCATGCCCGACGGCAAGGGCGGCGTGACCCTCTACGCCGGCAGCGACGGCGGCGCCTACAAGCAGCACGTGGACGCCGGTAAGGACTTCTCCAACCAGAGCTGGGCCGACGGCATCGACGTGGGGCTCAACACTCTGCAGCCCTACGACGCCGAGATCTCCCATGACGGCACCATCGTGATGGGTCTCCAGGACAACGGGGAGACCAAGATCTCGGCCTGCCCCCCCTACATCTCCGGGTGCCCCGCCGGGACGATGGTCGGCGGGAAGGTGACGCCCGCCATGGAGGAGCACACCATCTTCGGCGGGGACGGCTTCTACACCGCCATCGACCCGCAGAACTCGAAGAACATCCTCGAGGAATACACCTACGGGGCCATCAGCATGAGCCTGAACGGGGGCAAGGACTGGTACTCGATCGGGCCGAACTGCTCCGGCAACAGCTCCGAGTCCCAGTTCGCCACCGCCTACGAGCAGGACCCGACGGTCGACGGTCACGTGGTGGCCGGCTGCACCCAGATTTCCGAGGCCGGGGACGGGGCCAGCACCGACTTCAACGGCAACCCGACCCAGGCGCCGATCTGGACCAATCCCTGTGCCGTCCCGCAGGGCGCCGACCCGTTCAAGTGCCAGTTGACCAACAACCCTTGGACCACGGTGTTCGATCTCGGTCTGGCCACGGCGCCGGGCCAGCCTGTGGACCGCAACACCACCTGCAACACGTCCAACTGCGTGTTCAACATCCCGTCGGCCGTGGGTGTGCGCGGCGCCAACATCTACGTGGGCTACTGCGGGTACTGCGACGTGGTGACCGGCGGGCTGCCGTTCCGCAGCGGCATCGCCACCAATGTCGGTGGTACGAAGCCCCCGAAGCCCGGCACCGGGAACGGCTGGCACATCCCCGCCGCCAACTGCGGCAACTGCGGCACAGCCGACGGCAAGCTGCCCCAGCGCTACATCACGTCGATCCAGCCCGACCCGAGCGATCCGAACACCGTCTACGTGACCATGGGTGGCTACGGCCGGCGCTGGATCCCGCCGGGGGCGCTCGGGGACTCGACGGCCAACGTGGGCGTGGGCCACCTGTTCGTCTCCCACAACGGCGGAGTCGACTTCAAAGACATCAGCGGGAACCTGCCCGACATCCCGGCCAACTGGTCGCTGGTGCACGGCGGGGACCTGGTGGTCGCCACCGACCATGGCGTGTACATCGCCCCGCTGACCGGCGTCTCCTGGCAGCGGCTGGGGACCGGTCTGCCCAACGCGCCGGTCTTCACCCTCCGCCTCCAGCCGGGCAACCCCAACCGGATGATCGCCGCCACCTACGGCCGGGGGGTGTACCAGTTCCAGTTCCCCGCCTGAGGGAGGATGCCCCGTGTGTGGTCCGAGCGCGCTCGCTGACGCCCCGGCGGTGCGCCCCCGGAGGGTCCGCGTCCGGTTCCTAGCTAGGCCTTGGCGTAGTCCCCGAAGCCTTGCCAGTCGATGACGACACACGGCTCGTCCCCGACGATCCATGCGTCGTGGCCGGGTGCCATCACCCCCACGTCACCCGGTCCGAACTCCATCTCCTCGCCGTTGTCCATCCGCACCGCCATGCGCCCGGAGACGAAGTAGCCGGCGTGGGCCGCCTGGCAGCTGTCGGTGCCCGCGATCGGCTTGACGTGCTCGGACCACTTCCAGCCGGGCTGGAAGGTGGCCCGGCCGACCGGCCCCGCCGAGAGCGTCACCAGCTCGAGCTGGCCCTTCCCGTCCTTGAACGGACGGGTCTCGTCGGGTGAGTTCACGTTCTTCCGTTCCAGCCCACTCATGGCGGCCCCTCCAGGACTCGTTCGGTGCTCGCGGTGGCACCGGCTCGACGGTATCGGCGCCCGGTCCGGCCCGGTAGACCCAGAAATCGGACATCGGGGCGCGGACCGGGCGCGACAATGCGGCCGCCGTGCAGGGACCACCGCCTCCCGTGGTCGACGACGATCGGCTGGCCGTCGTCCTGGCCGAGGCGTGGGGTCTCGAGCTGACCCGTCTGCACTACGTGCCCAAGGGCTTCGCCAGCTATCACTGGACCGGCGTGGCCGCCGATGGGACGAGGTGGTTCGTCAAGCTCGACGGGCTCGAGCACAAGCCCTATCTGGGGGAGGACCCGACCTCGGCGGCCGCCGGCCTGGAGGCCGCCTACGCGACCGCTCACCTTCTCGCCACCGCCGGGCTGGAGTTCGTCGTGGCCCCCGTGCCCGCTCTGGACGGACGCATCCTGGACCGGATCCGGCCCCGGTGGGCTCTCTCCCTCTTCCCGTTCGTCGCGGGCGCTTCGGGCCGGTGGGGACGGCGGGGACGGGCCGACGCCCGGCGCCGGCTCATCCACGCCCTGGCCAGGTTGCATGGGGCCGACTCGACGGCGTCACCACTTGTCACGATCCGGGGTTGGGAGCTACCCGGCCGGTCGGCCCTGGAGGCCGCTCTCGCCGAGGTGACGGCACCGTGGTCGGGAGGGCCGTTCTCGGAGACCGCCCGCCGGGCGCTGATGGACAAGAAGGAGCTGGTTCGTGAGTGGTTGGCCGCCCTCGACTCGCTCCAGTCGGCGGTGGCGGCCGCCCGTCCCGCCCTCGTGATCACCCACGGGGAGCCGCATCCCGGGAACGTCATGATCGACGGGGACCAGGTTCGGATCATCGATTGGGACACGGTGGCTCTGGCACCGGTCGAGCGCGACCTGTGGATGTTTTCCGATGACCCGGCGTTGTTGGACGCCTACGCCGCGGCGTCGGGGTGCTCCGCCCACCCGACGGCTCTCTCCTGCTACCGGCTCATCTGGGCCCTCTCGGATCTGGCGGCTTTCACGGCCGGGTTCCGCCGGCCCCATGACCGGAACCGGGCTACCGAGCATTCCTGGCGGGGGTTTCTCCGCATCCTCGACGGCTCGGAGCCGGCGCCCTACGGTCCGGGCCGGGCGGCGCGATGAGTTTCGGCGCTCCCATCCGTCCATCCCCCATGACCGCCCCTGTTCTCGAGGCCGCCCCGGTATCCTCTCGCGCCATGACCGTCGGCGATGTGGCGCTGGCTCCCGAGGCGCTGGAACGGCACCGCCGGGAGCTCACCGCCTACTGCTACCGGATGCTCGGCTCGGGGTCCGAGGCCGAGGATGCCGTCCAGGAGACGCTCCTGCGGGCGTGGCGGGCGGCGGACAGCTTCGAGGGCCGATCGAGCGTCCGCTCCTGGCTGTACCGGATCGCCACCAACGTGTGCCTCGACATGCACCGCGGCGTCCAGCGGCGGGCCCGGCCCATGGAGATGGGTCCCGCCTCCGCACCGCAGGAGTCCAACCTCGGCCCCATGCTGCCCGAGGCCACGTGGGTCAGCCCCATTGCCGACGCCCGGGTCCTGCCCGAGAACGCCGACCCGGCCGAGGTGGCCGAGACCCGCGACAGCATCCGGCTGGCGTTCGTGGCGGCCCTGCAGCACCTGCCCGCCCGGCAGCGGGCGGCCCTCATCCTCTGCGAGGTCCTCAGGTGGCAGGCCAGCGAGGCGGCCGAGCTGCTCGACACGAGCGTGGCCGCGGTGAACAGCGCTCTGCAGCGGGCCCGGGCCGCCCTCGCGGGTGTGTCGGCCGATGCGCGCCCGGCACGGGTCGACCAGGTCCGGGCCGAGCTCCTCGAGCGCTACGTCGACGCCTTCGAGCGCTACGACGTGGAGCGTCTCGTGAGCCTGCTCCACGAGGACGCCATCATGTCGATGCCCCCGTTCGCCATGTGGATCCAGGGTGCAGCCAACATCGGCCGCTTCTTCGTCGAGCCCACCCCCAGCCAGTGCGCCGGGTCCAGGCTCATCGCCACCCAGGCCAACGGATGCCCCGCCTTCGCCCACTACAAGCCCGATCCCGCCGGCGGCTACGCCCCCTGGGCGCTGCAGGTCATCGAGTACTCGGGGGAGCGCATCTCGGGCTTCCACGCCTTCCTCGACGCGGAGCGGATCTTCCCGCTGTTCGGGATGCCGCCGCACCTTCCGGCCTGACGATCTCAGTCCCGGTAGCGGCGGTCGGCCAGCCGGGACAGCCCGGCCAGCTCCAGGAGCTCCTCCATCTCCCCACACAGGTCGCGCACCACGAGCTCCCGGCCCCCGCGACGGACGGCCAGGCGCAGTCGGGCCAGCCGGTCGATCACGGCCAGGCCGGACCGGCGTGGGCCGGAGAGCGTGAAGCGGGCCAGCTCGGCCCCGCCCGGGCCGAGCACCGCCACCCGGCACCAGACCTCCGAGCCAGCCATGGGGTGTGGACGCATCAGGCCGGTCGGACTCATCGACCCGCGCCGGGAGCGCCCGGGTAGCGTCCCCGGCCGATGGAGGCCCCCCGGGCCGACCGGCCCCACATGCCCGGGTACGGGACCCTGCCCCCGGACGAGGGGACGGGCCTGCTCCCGTGGTCCTGGGCCGAGGAGCGCCTGAGTCGCTCACACGACTACTGGCTGGCCACGGTCCGCCCCGACGGCGGGCCCCACGTCATGCCGGTCTGGGCGGTGTGGCTCGACGGTGCCCTGTGGTTCAGCTGCAGCAACGGCTCCCGCAAGACCCGCAACCTGCGCGCCGACGGGCGCTGCACGCTCACCACGGACGACCCTCAGCAGCCGGTCGTGGCCGATGGCACGGCGGAGGTGGTGTCGGGGCCGGGGGACCTCGAGCGCCTCCTCGACGCCGAGAACGCCAAGTACGGGACCGACTACGGAATCGAGATGCTCGATCCGGGGTCCAACACCTGCTTCCGCGTCCGCCCCCGCTGGGCGTTCGGTCTGGACTCCTCGGACTTCACCGGCTCCCCCACCCGGTGGACCTGGCCGTGACCACGGGGGCCTCGCCGGTTCAGCGCTCAGCGCAGGAGGTCAGCCGGCTCCCGTGACGGCGTCGCTGGGCTGAGCCGCAGCTCGGCGGGCCCGGCGTGCTCGATCAGCGCCGTGCCGACGGTGGCGGCCACGGCCACGATCGTCACGGTGGCGAGGAACAGGGTGTAGGACGCCGTGCCCCACAGCCCGTCGGTCACTCCCGAGACCCCGGCCAGCAGCGCCGACAGGGCGCCGATGAGGGCAGTGGCCCGCCATCTCCGCCCCACGAGGGCGCAGCACGGCCCGAGCACCAGCAGACCGATCAGCACGATGCGGTGGGCGAAGAAGTTGTCGACCACCGCCACCGCCACCGTCGCCAGCAGGGCCAGCGCCAGGGGCCAGCGGGGCGGGGAGCCCCGCAGGGCGGTCGCCAGCAACCGGGAGCGCAGAGACGGCACCCGCCCGCTCACCGGCCCGTCCGCTCCGCCGCCGGCATCGGTCCCCGCCGCTGCGGCCGCCGGCCGCGCATCCGCTGACGTCTCCGTCCCGGGCCGTTCCGCCCCGCTCCGCGTCGGGGACCGGGCCAGCTCGCCAGCGCGGGAGCGGGCCTGCTCGTAGAGGGCCAGATCCACGCTGTTGGCCTCGATGATCGCCACCCGCAGGCTCGGCGGCACCTCGGGTTGGGCCAGGCGCCGGGCGCTCACGTTGAGCCGGGGGACGGCGGGCGTCTCGACGACCGACCAGATCCGCGCCAGCCGGGCCAAGACGTCGTCCAGCGCGTCACTCACCCCCACCACCTCGATCCCGTCGAGGCTTTCGAGGGCGGCAATGCGCAGCGCATCCCCCGACAGCTCCATCGGCTCGAGCTCGAACACGTTCTGCAGGGGGAGGCGGGGGGCGGCCGGCCTGGCCTCGGCCGGCAGGGCGGCCAGCCGGTCCTCGGGGGAGCCGTCCCTCCACACCGAGTCGAGGCCGATCCGGTGCACCAGGCTGCGGGCCTGGAAGTCCTGGCAGTACGGCCTCCACCGGGGGGCGTGCACGAACTCGTCGAGGCTGAGCCCCTCGGTCTCCGCGCCCAGGGCGGGATCGGCCAGCACGTGGGCGTAGTGGGAGAGCACCCGCTCGACCGGGTCGCGGATGACCGTGGCCGCCACAGTCCCCTTGGGGAGCAGATCGAGGCCCTCGATGCCCAGGTGGCCGGCCACCAGCGAGGACTGCTCGAGCACCACGCTCGGCAGGGCCACGACGTGGTCGAGGAAGACCTGGGTGAGACAGAACCGGTTGCCGGCCACGGCGCGCAGGGTCTCGGCCAGCGCCGTGCCGCCGGTCTTCATGATGTGCAGGAGGAAGATGGGCGGCTCGTCCCGGTGCTCGTCCCGGCTGCGCCACACGTTGGCGACGAGGGCGGGCAGGTCACCGGCCCGCAACCACGTCTCGAAGTACTCGCGGGAGTGGCCGATGCCGTACACGACCGAGTCGAGCCCGTTGCCCCGGTCGAGCAGCTCGAGGTGGTGACGGAGCCCCGGAGCCTCGACGGGCCGGTCGAGCAGGCCCCGGTAGAGGGCGTCGATCACCTCCTCCCGGGTGAAGTGGCGGCCACGGCCGGATGCACCGAAGGAGGACCGTCTCCGCACGGGGGAAGTATCGCGCCCGGCCCCGGAGGGGGATCGGCTTTGGCCGCCTCCACAGGCGTCTCACAGGGCCGGCCGGTCCGGGTCGGGGCGTGGCCCCGGGTGCGGCTCGGGGCGGCCGGTCCGCTACTCCGAGGCGGCGGCGTTCTCCACGCCGGTCTCCACGGTCGTACCGAGGGCGGCCGGGCCGCCGTAGAGCTCGACCTGGGTCAGGCTGGCCGCCACCCCGGCCAGGTAGCTCTGCACCGGGGCCGGCAGCCCGGCCGGCTGGGCCAGCAGCAGGGGAGCGTGCATCCGGGCCAGCCACGGTCCCGCCGCCAGGGCGTCCGGGAAGTTGAGTCCGGTAGCGACCCCCGCCTCGGCGGGGGCGCCGAAGAGCCGCTGGGCCACCAGCGCCGAGGTCCCGAAGCGGTCGGCTCCGACGATGGCGGTGGCAGCGGGATCGGCCGCCGCCGCCGGGCCACCGATGGCGTACACGGTGGCAGCGGGGTTGGCCGCGAGCAGATCGGAGGTGGCCTTCGGCAGCGAACGTCCGGCCGTCAGGGCCACGACCGTGCCGGGCGTACCGGTGGCGGCCGACGCCGACAGGGCATCGGCGAAGCTCTGCCCGTCCGCCAGCAGGATCGTCGACGGCGCTCCCAGCGAGCGGTCGATGGCCGCGGCGGTGCCGAAGCGGTCGGCGCCGCCGTAGCGCACCACCGTGTAGCCGAGCCCGCTCGCCGCCGCCGACACCTGATCGGACAGCGCCGCCGTCCCGCCGAGCAGGTACACGGTCCCCCCCGGCGCCAGCACCCGGGCCAGCTCGGTCGAGGTGGCGGCGTCGAGCTGCTGGCCCGAGGTCAGCAGCACGGGTGCGCTCTTGGTGACCGCCAGCGCCGCCCCGGCCAGGGCGTCCGGGTAGTCGTCGGCCCGGGCCAGCACGACCGCGCCGGCGCCGCCGTTCGGGAAGCTCGCCTGCGAGATGGCGACGGCCGTCGCCTCCCGGTCCGCGCCCGACACTCTCTGGGGCGAAGCCGTCACCTTGGCCACGGCCACCACCGTGCCCCCCATCTGGCCGAGGGAGGGCGAGCTGTCGGCCCCGACGGTGAACGACACGCACGCGGGAGGACCGGGCTGGTAGGTCGCGTCCGACACCGGCACCCAGCCACCGGCGCCACCCGCCGCGCTCGGGTCCCACCACCGCAGGGCGTTCCCCCCCGACAGCCCGCACACCTGCGCCGACAGCGAGCCGAAGCTGCTACCCGACGCCGTCTGCACGTCCACGTACACGCCGGTCGCGGAGAAGTCGGGAGCGCCGACGGGGTCGGCGCCGTACTGGGCCACCGTCACCTTGCCCTGGCCCGACGCGGTCGCGGTCACGACCGTCCCCGTTCCCGCGTTCGTGCTGGCCGCGGTCGCAGTTCCGGCCGGGGCTGTGCTGGACCCGCTGGCGGCGTCCAGGGTCGCGCCGCTGGACGTCGAGCCGCCGGTGGAGCCGCCACCACCACCGCCACCGCCACCGCCGCCACCGCCACCGCCGCCACCGCCGCCGCCACCGCCGCCACCGCCGCCGCCGCCACCGCCGCCACCGCCGCCGCCACCGCCGCCACCGGAGACGACACCCCCGCCGCCGGTCGTGCCTCCACCACCGGTGGGCGGCGCCGGGGCGGGTGCCTGGTAGCTGAACGTGCCGGCCGGGGCCGTCCCCGACGGGGTGGTCACGGTGACCGTCACGTCACCCGCCGCCGCGGGCGGGGTGGTCACGACCAGGCTGGTGCCGTCCGGGCTGACCACGGGGGGAGCGGGGGCCGGGTTGCCGGTCCCGAAGTCGACCTGGCTGGCTCCGGTCAGGTCGGTGCCGGTGATCGTCACGGCCGTCCCGCCCGCCACCGGTCCCGACGTCGGCGTGACGGCGCTGGCCGTCGGGGGGAACGTCAGCGGTGCCGTAGCCGTCGCCCATGCGCACCCGGTCGTGCCGTTGGCGCTGATCCCGGTCGCCGAGTACTCCTCGGTCACCCAGACCTGACCCGGTTGAGCAGGGTCGACGGCGGCGCCGGAGTAGTCACCCCAGCGTCCACCGCAGGTGGTGGCGTCGTAGAGGGCGGTGCCGGCCTTCAGCGTCACCATGGGGCTGAGGGTTCCCGCCGCCGCCCCCGCCCGCTGGCCGGCAGCGGCGGCGCTGCCGAACACGGTCGGGGACGAGTAGGAGAACCCGACGAACATGTCACCCGCCGCGTTCATGCTCACGGCGGGGTAGTAGAGGTCGTCGCCCGGGACCCCGGCGTCAAAGTCCTGCAGCAGGGCGGGCGCCGTCCCGCTCGTCGCCACCTGGTCGAGGCGCACGCACGCCCGCGAGGTGGTGTCGGTGGCGGGCTGGCAGCTGTCGTTCATGCCGGTCCAGAGCACGCCGTTCTCCCACACGGCCGACTGCAGGCGGTCGTCACCCGTGTCGATGGAGCCGCTCTGGGTGGGCTGGTTGGCCTGGGGCGGCACGTTGGTGCCGGAAACGTTCAGGTCGGTCTCGGTGAACGCAACGTCGTGGCCGGCCGGGGTGCCCGTGACCGCCAGCACGTTCAGGGTGGGGGTGGGGCCGAAGTCGGCGTTCGAGTACGCCAGGTACTGGGTGGTCGTGTGCGACAGCGACTGGGCCGGCACCACGCTCCACTGGTTGCCATCGGGGCCCGGCTTCCACTCCGCCACGGCGGGACCTGCCACTCCCGACACCAGGTCCGACTTCTCGATGATCTTGGTCTCCGAGCCCAGCCAGCTCCCGGTGGCACCGAAGTCGTCCCAGGCGACCGCGACCTTGTCCTCCGAGTAGCCCAGCTTGGGCTGGTCCATGAGCTGACCGGTCGTGTCGGACGCCAGGGTGTAGACGTCCCACGTCCCCGTGGGGTCTCCCGACGTCGACACCGCCAGGTAGATCTGGCCGTCGTTCATGGCGTCGAACGACATGCCGGACATGAACCAACGGCCCGATCCGCTGTCCCACTGCACATGCGGGTCGGAGAAGCTGTAGCCGGACGGCACCCCGAAGAGGACGTTGAGGTCGTCGTCGGTGAGCAGCCGGCCCGACTTGGTCCAGACCGACATCGTCATGTTGACCGCCTCGACCAGGTCTGTCGGCCCGGCCGCGAGCTGCGTGTCGGGGGGCTCGACGAACTGCTCGCCTCCGAAGTCGGTGACCTGCTTGTCGAGGGTCATGACCGGCAGGGCGGTGCCCGCCACGAGGGGCGCGCTGGCCGTCGCATCGGCCAGCCGGACATGGGAGATGCCCGCTGCGGTCGAGAGGCTGCCGTCGACCCCGGTCAGCTGGGGGTGGGATGCGCCCGTCGAATGGGGGAGGGTGGCCGCGTCCACCACCGAGGTCCGGCTTATGGCGCCGTAGCTCACCCCGGAGAGGGTCCGCGGCGCCACCGTGGTCTCCCCTGCCGCCCGGGCCGGACCGGCCCAGCCCAGAGATCCGACAACTGCAGATGCGGCCAGGGCCGCCCATACCCGCCGTACGCGCACCGGTGCTCCCGCCTCGTCAGAAGTGCCAGGTATTCATCGGCAGAAGCTCCGTTTTGGCTTAGAACCCGGACGTACCCGGCCAAATCGGACAGGCTGGGGAACAGGACTGACTGTCCGAAACTTCCGGTTCCGACAGGAGCAGCCGGGGCCTCCGTCGAACAAGAGGCCATGACCTCGGCCCGACGGAGGCTGGTGGCGACCATGGCCGCCGCAGCCGGACTGACCCTGCTCGCCCCCGTGCTGGCGCGTGCCGCCGCCCCCGCCCCGGAGGCCGCCGCCGTCCCGGACATCAAGTGCGACCCGGGGGCCCATCCCGAGCACATGCAGGGCCGGGTGAGCGCGGCCGAGATGGCCGACGGCTACGCCGCCCTCGGCTACCGGTGCAACACCCGCCTGATCGGCCAGTTCGGGGATGTCGGCGGTTACCGGGTCCAGCGCTACGTCGACAGCGCCGGGCACGTGTGCGCCTTCTATGACAGCACCCTGCTGTTCCCGACCAACGCCGTCCAGGGCAGCACCCACAACACGGGCGTCTTCGTGCTGGACATGTCCGACCCCGCCCATCCGGTTCAGACCGACACGTTGCGCACCCCCGCCATGCAGTCCCCCCACGAGTCGCTGAGCCTCAACACCGCCCGGGGGCTGCTGGCCGCCGACCTGGGGAACCCGTTCGCCTATCCGGGGTTCGTGGACATCTACGACGTGTCCCACGACTGCCTGCATCCCACCCTCGACTCGAGTCTGCCGATCGGGGTTCTCGGGCACGAGGGCGGCTTCTCGCCCGACGGCAGGACGTTCTGGGTCAGCTCGGCCGGTGGCGGAACGATGACCGCCGTCGACATCACCAACCCGGTGCTGCCCCGGCCGCTGTGGACCCAGCGGGGGATCAACGTGCACGGACTCAACGTCAGTGACGACGGGAACACCGTGTACGAGGCCGACCTCGGGGATCCCTCCACCGCCGGCCTCGACATCGTCGACGTGAGCCAGATCCAGCACCGGGTGCCGAACGGGCAGGGCCGGCTCATCAGCCACCTCACCTGGTCCAATGTCAGCCTTCCGCAGACGCCGCTTCCGGTGACCATCCGCGGCCACCACTACCTGTTCGAGGTCGACGAGTTCGCGACCGACGGGACAACCGGTGGCTTCCCGGCCTCGGACGCCGGTGCCCACGCCGGGGCGGCCCGCATCATCAACATCGACAACCCCGCCCATCCCCGGGTGATCTCGGACGTGCGCCTGCAGGTCGACCTGACCCGCAACCGCGCCGCCGAGATGGGGGACCCGGGCGCCAGCAGCTCCCTGCAGGGCTACGCCAGCCACTACTGCGCCGAGCCCCGGCGCAACGATCCCGGCATCGTGGCCTGCTCGTTCATCCTGTCGGGAATGCGGGTGTTCGACATCCACGACCCGTACCACCCGAAGGAGATCGCCTACTTCAACGCGCCGGTGAAGAACTCCGGCGGCAACTACGCCATGTCGGCTCCGGCCTTCGACCCCGCCCACGGCCAGATCTGGTACACCGACGGCAACGAGGGCTTCTTCGCCGTGCAGCTGACGAAGTCGGCGCTGGGGTACTGGCACCGGTAGCGCTCCGACGGCGCACGTGCCAGCATGCGGCGTGCGCACCCAGTCCATCGAGTACACCGCTGACGACCGTGACCTGATCGGCCATCTGGCCGTGGACGACTCCGCGGATGGGCCCAGGCCCGCCGTGCTCGTCTGCCACGAGGGACCTGGTCTTGACGACCACGCCCGGGGCCGGGCCGAGCGGTTGGCGTCGATGGGCTACATCGCCTTCGCCCTCGACTACCACGGCGGAGGCAAGCTTCTCGAGCGCGACGAGATGTACGGCCGGCTGGGGCAGCTGATCCCGGACCCCCTCCGCACCCGGGCCCTGGGCCAGGCCGGCCTCGACGTGCTGCTGGCCCAGCCCGAGGCCGACCGCAGCCGGGTGGCCGCCATCGGCTACTGCTTCGGGGGCACCATGGCCCTCGAGCTGGCCCGGTCCGGAGCCGATCTCCGCGCCGTGGTCGGGTTCCACGCCGGCCTCGGGACCACCCGCCCCGAGGACGCCGGCAACATCAAGGCGAGCGTGCTGGCGTGCATCGGCGCCGATGACCCCCTGGTCCCGGAGGACCAGCGCCGCGCCTTCGAGGCGGAGATGCGTGCCGCCGGCGTGGACTGGCGGCTGTACCTGTTCGGGGGCGCCGTCCACAGCTTCACCAACGAGCGGGCCGACCTGGTGGGGATGGACGGCATCCGGTACCACCGGCCGACCGACGAGCGCTCGTGGCGGGTCATGATCGACCTGTTCGAGGAGAAGCTCGTGCCGGTGTGATCCGGGCCCCGGTGCGGTACAGACCGGATGATGGACACACCGGTCGTCACCGAGGTCCGCGCCGAGGTATACGAGATCCCCACCGACCAGCCCGAGGCCGACGGCACGCTGGCGTGGGACTCCACCACGATGGTGCTGGCCCGGGTCATCGCCGGGGATGTAGAGGGGCTGGGATGGACCTACGCCGGCTCCGGAGCGGCCGACGTCATCGAGGACAAGCTGGCCTCGGTCGCGACCGGCGCCGACCCCCTGGACGTCCCTTCCCTCAATGAGGCCATGGCGCGTGCGGTCCGCAACCTGGGACGCCCCGGCCTGGCGGCGTGCGCCATCTCCGCGGTCGACACGGCGGCGTGGGACCTGAAGGCCCGGCTCCTGGGCCTCGCGCTGGCCGATCTCTTCGGCAGGTGCTGCCCGGCCGTGCCGATCTACGGAAGCGGCGGCTTCACGACCTACGACGACGACACCACCCGGGCCCAGCTGGAGCGCTGGGTGGGGGAATGGCGGATCCCGCGGGTGAAGATCAAGATCGGTGAGTCGTGGGGCACCCGGCCCGGGCGTGATCTGCACCGCGTCGACCTCACCCGTCGCACCGTCGGGGCGGAGGTCGAGGTGTACGTGGACGCCAACGGCGCCTACACCCGCAAGCAGGCGGTGCGGATGGGGCGGCGGATGGAGGCGGACAGTGGGGTCGTCTGGTTCGAGGAGCCGGTGTCATCCGACGACCTCGCCGGCCTGGCCCACGTGCGGGAGGCGTGCGGACTCGACGTGGCGGCGGGGGAGTACGGCTACCACCCGGCCTACTTCGCCCAGATGGTCGACGCCGGCGCCGTCGACTGCCTGCAGATCGACGTCACCCGCTGTGGGGGCTACACCGACTGGCTGCGGGCCGCCGGAGTCGCCGCCGGTCACGGGCTGCAGGTCTCGGGCCACTGCGCCCCCAACCTCCATGCCCATGTGGCCGGCTCGGTGGCGAACCTGCGCCACCTCGAGTACTTCCACGACCACCACCGCATCGAGAACATGCTGTTCGACGGCGCTCTCGATCCCACCGGCGGGGAGCTGGTGCCGCGTCGCGAGGTGGTCGGCCATGGGCTGGCCCTCAAGTCGGGGGAGGCGGAGCGGTACCGGAAGCGTTGAGCGGTCCGGAGAGGGCCTAACGTCTCGGCGCGTGCCCGATCGCTACCTGCAGCCCGGCTGGTTCACCAAGAGGGTCTTCAACGGCGCTGTCGCCGGTCTGACCCGCGTCGGGGTCAGCGTGATGGGATCCCGCATCCTCACCGTCCGGGGCCGCAAGACCGGCCAGGAGAGGTCGGTCCCGGTCAACCTGCTCACGCACGCCGGCCAGCGCTACCTGGTGGCCCCACGCGGCAACACCCAGTGGGTACGCAACCTGCGGGCGGCTGGAGGAGGCCGGCTGCGGGTCGGCCGGCGGGTCGAGGAGTTCGGGGCCGACGAGATACCCGACTCCGACAAGGCCGAGATCCTGCGTGCCTACCTGCGGCGCTGGCGGTTCGAGGTCGGGGTCTTCTTCCAGGGCGTCGGCCCGAAGTCGTCCGATGAGGACCTGCGCCGCATCGCGCCCGACCACCCCGTCTTCCTCGTGCAAGGCCGGCGCTGACCGCCGACGCCCCACGGGCCCCCGGTGCTGCTGGGTGGGACCTCCCCGGTAGTTGAAATGCACTTTGGGGCGGGCGTACTAGAGGATTCAGATACGCCCGCCCGAATCCGGCATGAGGTGATGGCACTGCCACGCTTCGTCTGACAAACGGCCGTCTGCCGCTACTTGTCGCGTCGCCGCCACCACGGGCTGCAGGATCCAGCCGGGCGTACTAGAGGATTCAGATACGCCCGCCGAAAAGCATTTTTCAACAACCGGAGGGGACGCTCACGGGCCGGCCGATGCCAGTGCGCCTTCAGCCTGGGCCAGGCTTGACACGACAACGACCCTGCCGCGGTACCCGGAGCCGAGCACGGCGGCCTGCTCGCCCTGGGGCACGAGCAGGATCGTGGCGCCGGCGGCGACGGCGCCCTCCGCCTTCACCGTCACCCAGCCCACCGCTCCCACCTGCCCCGACGCGTCGACGGTCCCGGTGGCGGCCACGGTGCGCCCGTGCGCCCGGTCCCGGCCGAGGAGGTCGGTAACGGCCAGGGCGTACACGAGCCCGGCCGACGGGCCGCTCAGGCCGCGGTCGCGGATGCGCACGTGGACCCGGTCGGGATCGAGACCGGCCATCCGGATGGCGGCCGTGACCGCGCTGGTCCGACTGTCGAGGTACTGACGCCGGCCCTGGCGCTCAGCGGCCGCCTGCTCTGCAGGAGGGAGCGTGGGGCCGGCCGACACCGTGGTGCGGCCCGTGACGAAGGCGGCCACGGTTCCGGCCAGGTCGGGCCTGGCCACCCGGATCCAGAGGAGCAGGTACCGGCCGCGGACCGGATGGGTGGGCGCTCCCGAGATCGTGATGTCCGGGACCACGTCGACGGGCGTACCGACGCTGACGACCGCCACCGGCGGGTGGTAGGCGAAGAGGGACAGCACGGCCAGGATCGCGACCACGGCACCGACGCCCCGCCCCCACCACGGGCTGTGCTTCCCCGCCGGCGGCGGTGACCCGGCCGCGCCCCCCGCCTCCGGCTCGGCGGGGGTGGTGCGGGTGATCAGGGCCACGGCGTCGCGCAGGGCCAGGGTCCGGCCCGGCCGGGGCGACCTGACCGGCCACTCCCCGGCCGGGGGGCGCCGCTCGGCGGGGCCCCCCTTCCGCGACCAGCCGGGGGGCAGGCCAACCTGATGCCACTCGGCCCGGCCCTGCTCGAGCATGCGGTGGGCGAAGTCCGGATACTCGGTCGGCCCCACCTCGGGGAAGAGCGTGCGCTGGAACGACGGCGCCGCCGTAAGCAGCGACAGCAGGTAGCGGGGGCCCAGAAGGAAGAGGAGGGCGGGTTCGGCGGTCCGGACGGTGTTGGGCTGGGGGCGCAGGCCGACGATGGCGTCGGCGCCCACGTGCTGGCCGACTCCGACCGTCGCGACCGGGCGGCCGGCCCGGGTCAGGGACAGGGCGCCGTCCAGCACCACCGCGAACCACCAGTCGGCGTGGTCCTCCCGGAGAACGACCTCGCCCTCGTCGACCTGGACCACATCTCCCCAGCGGGCCAGCCGGCCGAGTTGGCGGCGGTCGCAGCCGGCGAAGACGTCCAGCAGGGCCAGCCGACGCTGGAGCTGGATGCGCAGTAGCGGAGCGGGACGGCCCGTCACGAGATGGGGGAGCCGCCTCACCCTCGCCGTCCTCAGCCGTGGAGCCACCACCTCGGACCCCCAGTCCTGCCGGATCCCCCTTCCGGTAATGGCAAGTATTGCCCCCGTACGATCCGGGCGTGAGGCTCCGGGTGAGGAGGCCCCTCGGGGCGGTGTTGGTGGCCGCCCTGGTGGCGCTGGCGGGTTGCTCGGGCGGCACCGGCGCCGCCCGCCCGAGCGCCACCACAAGCCCGGCGGGCGGGCTCACGCCGGCGCAGGGGGCCGCTGTGGCCGCCGGAGCGGCGGCGGCCCTCACCGATCCCGCCGGGGTCGAGTGGCTGTGCCGGCCCGGCCAGTCCCCCGACCCCTGTCGCTCCGACCTCAGTGCCGTCGTCCAGCCGGCGTCGGGCCCGGCGCGGATCGAGCGGACGGCGCTGCCCGCCGACGCCGCGATCGACTGCTTCTACGTCTATCCGACCGTCAGCAGGCAGGACACGGCGCTGGCCGATCTGCGCATCGACCCGGCCGAGACGTTCGTGGCCACCGCCCAGGCGTCCCGGTTCTCGCAGGTGTGCCGGGTGTACGCGCCCGTGTACCGCCAGTTCACGGGCCGGGCCATCACCGACCCGGCCCTGCTGACCCGGGCCAACGCGGCCGTGGCCTACGACGACGTGGCGGCGGCGTGGTCCGACTACCTGACGCACTACAACCGGGGCCGCGGCGTGGTGGTCATCGGCCACTCCCAGGGCGCGGTCATGGCGACGGCGCTGTTGCGCAACACCGTCGACGCCCGCCCGGCGGTGCGGCGCCTCCTGGTCTCGGCCATCCTGCTCGGCGGAAACGTGACCGTGCCGGTCGGGGGCCGGGTGGGGGGCAGCTTCGCCCACATCCCGGCGTGCACGTCGACCTCGGAGACGGGCTGCGTGGTGGCCTACTCGTCGTTCGACCAGCCGCCCCCGGCCGGGAGCTTCTTCGGCCGCCCCGGCCTCGGGGTCAGCTACCACCTCGGCCTCGTACCGGGGACGACGCCGAGCCTCCCCGACTCCGCAATGCAGGTGCTCTGCGTCAACCCGGCCGCCCCGGCCGGGGGTGCGGCCGACCTCGACCCGTACCTGCCCGCGCAGGGCGCCGGGAGCGCGGCCGCTCCATGGGTCACCCAACCGGGCCTGTACCGCGCTCAATGCATGTACGCAGACGGGGCCAGCTGGCTGCAGGTCACGGCGCCGGTCACGCCCGGGGACACGCGAGCTGTCGTGGGGCCGATGCTCGGTCCCCTGTGGGGGCTGCACCTGGTCGACGTAAACATCGCCTTCGGCAACCTCGTCGGCCTGGTGCGCCAGCAGGCGGCCGCCTACCGGAGCGGGCGACCGCGCTGAGCCGGGAACGCCAATCCGTCGGGGGCGCGGGAGCGCCGGGCGCCCGGTCCGTGTCAGTCCGGGTGGTGGGGGAGGCTCACCGACGACAGCCGGCCGGGGGCATGGTGCACGGCCTGGTCGGCGGGGCGGAGCGTGGTGCCGGTCGCGACCGGCTCTCCGGAGCCGAGGTTGCGGGCGTACACCGGATGGGACCCGCTCGACACCTGGACCCGGATGCGGTGCCCGGCGGCGAAGCGGTGCCCCGCCGGCCACATCCCCACCTCGACCCGGAAGGTGCCGTCGGCGGTCCGCCGGATGGCGCCGGGCCCGAAGCGCTGCAGACCGTCGCAGACGTTCACCGACCGCCCGTCGGGCCACACGTCGCAGAGGCGCACGAAGAAGTCGGTGTGGTCGACGCTGGACTCGGCGCACAGCTCGGCGCTGACCGGCCCCAGGACCAGGATCGGCTCGGTCAGGGGAGCGCTCGTGTACACGAGCACGTCCGGGCGGCCCTCGAGTTCGCGGTTGTCCACGGGGCCGCCGGTGAGCATCCCGATGCCGCCGACCGAAGGGGTCGGGTCGGCCGGGTCGTATCGGTAGCGGTCGGGCTCCGAGGCCTCCACCGGCGGCTGCACGGACAGCCCCCCGCCGGCGTGCAGATACCACCGGGTGGGCACCGACGCAGGGGGCCAGTCGTCGAGGTGGCGCCAGGAGCCACCTTCGCCCTGGATGTGGACGCTCACGGGGCGGGGCTCGAGCAGCCCCTCCTCACCCCGCAGCCAGGTGTCGAACCAGGCCAGCGGGGCGTCGGTCATCCCGCCCTCGCCCCCGCCGCCGAGGTGGCCGCCGGCGCCGATGCGCAGCTGCACCGGGGCGCCCGAGTGCCGCAGGGCCGCGTAGTCCTGGACGACGCACGGCAGCGGGTAGTCGTGCCACCCGTCGACCAGCAGGGTCGGGACGGTCCAGTCCGCCAGCAGCGGGCTGTAGTCGAGGGGCGCCCAGTGGGGGTCGTGCAGGTCGGCGTGGGCCAGCTGCTCCTGCCACAGGGGAAGGTCGGCGCCGGTCACGGTCCGCAGCGCGTCGGTGAGGGGGAGGTGGTCGAACCCGGCCCGCAGGGCGGCCATGCGCTTCTCGATTGCCTCGGGTGAGACCTCGGTCGAGGCGTGGGAGTCGGTGGGCTGGTTGAACTGGGTGGCGCCGGCGTCCCAGGTGAGCGTCATCTCGAGGGCGAACGACCCGCCCGGGTACCACGAGAAGGCCCGCGTCGACGCCGACAGCGCCACCGCCATGGCCTTGAGGTACGGCGGGCGGGTGGACGCCAGCGCCCACTGGGTGAAGCCCATGTACGACGCCCCGAACGTACCGAGGACGCCGTTGAACCACGCCTGCTCGGCTATCCAGTCGACGGTGTCGCGGCCGTCCCCCGCCTCGGCGAAGTAGCTGTGGCCGCCCCCCGACCCGTCCGTCCCGCGGCACGCCTGCACGAGGTAGCGGTAGCCCCGCGCCGCCAGCTCGGGGGCCATGAAGGCCGACACGGCCCGCCGGCCGTAGGGCGTGCGCTCGAGGATCACGGGGGCGTCCTCGACTCCCACCGGGTGGTACACGTCGGTGAGCAGGACCGTGCCGTCGGACGCCGTGACCTTGACGTCGCGCTCGATGTCGACCTCGTTGGAACGCGCTCTCACGCCGTCACCCTAGATTCGGGGCCGACCGCGAGGGAGGTGGGGAATGCCGGTGCTCGAGACCGACGGCGCCCGGATCCACTACGAGGTGCGGGGGACGGGACACCCGCTGGTGCTGTTCGCGCCGGGAGGCATGAACTCCGTGGCCCAGCTCTGGCGGGAGCGGCCCGACGCCCCGGGGGAGCCGATGCCGTGGATCGACCCGCCCACCGACCTCTCCGACGAGTTCCGGGTCGTGGCCATGGACCAGCGCAACGCCGGCGCCTCGTCCGGCCCGGTGCGCGCCAGTGACGGCTGGCAGACCTACACGGCCGACCACCTGGCCCTGCTCGACGAGCTGGGGGTCGAGCGCACCCATGCCATGGGCGGGTGCATCGGCTCCTCCTACGCCCTGGCCCTCTGCCAGGCGGCGCCGGAGCGGGTCGGCGCCGCCGTCCTGCAGAACCCCATCGGGCTGTCGGCGGACAACCGCGACGCCTTCCACGCCATGTTCGACGGCTGGGCCAAGGCGCTGGTGGCGGAGCGCCCCGACGTGACCGAGGAGGCGCTGGCCGGGTTCCGTGCGCGCATGTTCGGCGGGGACTTCGTGTTCAGCGTCGATCGCGACTTCGTGCGCCGCTGCCCGGTGCCGCTGCTGGTGCTGGCGGGCAACGACCAGTTCCATCCCCGCGCCACCGCCGAGGAGATAGCCGAGCTGGCGCCCGACGCCGAGCTGGTCATCGAGTGGGCCGGCCCGGCCCACCGCGAGCGGACCCTGGAACGGGTGCGCCAGTTCCT
>DASSEU010000037.1:0-72971 GCA_035695125.1 Acidimicrobiales bacterium | reverse complement strand
GCCCGGCCGATCCCCCGGGACGCCCCGGTGACGAGGACCGTGGTCCCGTCCAGCCTCAGGCCTCCGCGTGTCCGATGACTCCCGTTCGTTCCCGGCACGGGACGCAGGTTAGGTAGCGGCGCCGCCCCTGTCACCGTTGGTACCGGGGGCCGAGGTCTGAGTGCCATGGGACCTTTGGGCCCCCCATCGGCGGGCCCGGTCCGACCGAAGACCGATTGTCCGGCCATGTGCTCAAGGCCTTCTCCGAACACCCCGTTCATCTCCCCATGAACAAGCAGCGTGGAGTGTCGTGGGGCCGCAGCACCCGTTGGGCCGCGGCCGCCGCAGCCGGCGGACTCTCGGTCCTTGTTGCCGCCCCGGCCTTTGCCGGCCCGGCCAAGAAGGCGGGCCATGGCGATCCCAAGGCGACCCTGCAGGGCGCCGGCGCCGAGGCGACCGCAAGCCCCGGTCAGGGTCAGGCCGTGATCGTCCAGTTGCCGGCCGGCATGTCGGCGGACGACGTGGTGGCCAGCCTGCCCAAGGGCATGGCCGCCAAGGCCCTGGACCTGATCAACGGAGTGGCGGTCAACCTGCCGCAGACCTGGATCGACCAGCTCGAAGCCGACGGGATCCCCGTCACCCCCGACGAGGCGGTGAGCTTCCAGTCCGCCCCGTCCGCCACGGCCGCGGCCACCTGCCCATCGACCTCCACCTACTCCGCTCCGAGCGGCTACTTCACCACCGACACCGGCGCCGACCAGCTGGCCAAGGCCGGCAACACCGGCTCCGGCGCCACCGTGGCCGTGCTCGACACCGGCATCAACGGGGCGCTACCCGACTTCGCCGGCAGGGAGCGGGCCGGGGTCGACCTGACGGTCAACGGCAACGGCTCCCCCTGGACCGACGAGTACGGACACGGGACCTTCGTGGCCGGTCTCATCGCGGGCAGCGGGGCAGCGTCGGGCGGCCAGTACCCCGGTGAGGCCCCCGGGGCCAAGCTGGTGTCGATCAAGGTGGCCGGGGCGTCCGGTGCCACGACGATCTCCACGGTCGTCCAGGGCATCAACTTCGCCGTCAAGAACCAGAAGAAGTACGGCATCGACGTGCTGAACCTGTCCCTGGGCGCCATGCCCACCGGCCCGACCGCCACCGAGCCCCTCGACCAGGCGGTCGAGGCGGCCTGGAACGCCGGCATCACGGTCGTGGTCTCGGCGGGCAACTCGGGGCCGTTCAACGGCACGATCACGTCCCCCGGTGACGACCCCCTGGCCGTCACCGTCGGCGCCTACGCCGACAACGACAGCCCGGACCCGGCCAGTTGGGCAGCGTGCCCGTTCTCCTCGGTGGGCCCGACCCAGTACGACGGCTGGATGAAGCCCGACCTGGTGGCGCCGGGCCGCTCGGTGATCAGCGTGGCCGATCCGGGCTCGACCATCTACCTGGCCAACCCGACGGCGCTGGTCGGCACCGGGAACTTCGTGGGCTCGGGCACGAGCTTCTCGGCCGCCATCACCTCCGGGGCCGCCGCCCTGGTGGCAAGCGCCCATCCGGGCATCAGCCCCAACGAGGTGAAGGGCCGCCTGCTCGGCAACGCGATGCCGGCCGGGCTCGGCAACCCCTTCGTCGAGGGCCACGGCTACCTCAACGCCTACTACGCCGCCACCGGGCCGACCCTGGTCTACAACCAGGCCGCCGCCGCCGCAGCCGAGACGGCGAGCCCCGGCTCGGCCCAGTCCCTGGGCAGCTCGTGGAACGGGTCGTCCTGGAACGGGAGCAGCTGGAACGGCAGCAGCTGGAACGGCTCCTCCTGGAACGGGAGCAGCTGGAACGGGATGGTGTGGAACGGTTCCTCCTGGAACGGGAGCTCGTGGAACGGCAGCTCCTGGAACGGGAGCAGCTGGAACGGCTCCTCCTGGAACGGCTCCTCCTGGAACGGGAGCTCGTGGAACGGGTCCAGCTGGAACGGCTCCTCCTGGAACGCCGACGCCTGGCTCTGAGCCTCTGGTCTGACCCGTCCCCCCGCGGGTCATCCGCCGGGCCGCCGTGGTCCCTCCTCCGGGAGTGGCCCGGCGGCCCGCTGCGGTTCCGGGGCCTGCTCGGGGCGCGCCAGGGCAGGCGGGGAAATAGGACTTGCGACCTACGGCGCGATTCTCAAGCCCGTTCACCCACTCTCCGACACTCTCCGTGACACCCGTCCCCCGGGGTCAGGGCAGAGAGGAGCGGGGTGCGCGGTCGACGCTCGGTCATTGTGGCGGTGGCGCTGGTCCTTGGCGTGGTCGCCGGGGGCGCCGCCTACGCCTTTCTCCACAACGTTCAGCAGCGGGCCTACAACGGCGCCAAGCTCGCTGACGTCTACGTAGCCAGCGGGACGATCCCGAAGGGGGCCACCGGGGCGGCGGCCGTCGGCGCCGGTCTGATCACCAAGAGCGAGATCCCCGCCAAGTTCCGCCCGGCCGGCACGGTGACCGATCTGGCGACCATCCAGGCCCAGGTGGCCACGGCCGACATCCCCACAGGGCAGGTCGTCGTCGGGGGTCTCTTCGCCAGCCCGGCGGCGGTGGCCGGTACCGCCGCCCAGTCGATCCCGAAGGGGGACGTGGCCATCACGGTCTCGGTCGACCCCGTCCACGGCGTGGCCAACCTTCCCCAGCCCGGTGACCAGGTCGACATCCTGTTCACCCACAACCACGGGTCACAGGAGGCCTTCCTCTACCAGAACGTCCCGGTGCTGGCGGTGGGCACGACCCTCGCCAACCACCCGACCCAGGCCACCGCCACCGCCGCCACGACGGGCGCCGGGGGCCAGGCGGCCGGGGGACAGGCGGCCGCACCGGCTCCAGCGCCGGTCAGCAACCTCGTGACCTTCGCCGTACCGCCGGACGCGGCCGCCCGGATCGCCTACGTCCAGGAGGGGCTGAACGGAGACGGCGGCCTCTACCTGGCCCTGGTCCCCCCGGGGAACGCGCCGGTGGTCCCGGTGCCGCCGCCCGTGGACAACTCGAACGTCGTCCCCGTCACCCCCGTCCCCCGCTGATCGCGTGAGCCCCTCCCGCTTTGCAGCCCGTCACGACCACAGGGAGCCCGGTCCTGTCGGCCCCCCTCCGACCGACGGGCCGGTGCCGGGGTCACAGGCCGGCCCGGCAGGTCCGGCGTCAGCGTCCGGGCCCGTTGCCCTCCGCGTCGTGAACGACGGCGAGGACCTGCTCGCGCCGTCGGCCGGTCCCTTCGTGGCGGTGGTCGAGGAAGACGCCGTCTTTCTCACCCAGATCATCGGCGAGCTGAGTGGGTTCACATCTGCTCCGTTCTCCAGCCTCGACGAACTGGCCCTCGAGGCCGGCCTGGACCGGCACCCGGTGATGGTCATCGTTCTCGGGCCCTCCCTGGTGGAGGACGACACCTTCGAGCGGCTCCGGGGCCTGATCCGGTCGCGCGCCGGTCTCGGGGCCGTTCTCGTGGTGGCAGAGAACTCCCCGAGCATCCTCCGTATGGCGTTGAAGGCGGGGATCGACGACGCCATCGGCATCGACACCATCAGCGAGGAGCTGGCCAACGCCGTACGCGAGATCGGGTACCGCCTCGACGGGGAGGTGACGGAGGCGGCTGCCGCGGCAACCGAGCCCCCGCCGGTGGAGACTGGTCCCGACCACGAGGGGCGGGTCACCGCTGTGTACTCGCCAAAGGGGGGCGTGGGGAAGTCGGTGGTGGCTGTGAACCTGGCGGCCGCCCTGGCGCGCAAGTCCCGGCAGCCCGTTGTCATTGTCGACCTCGACCTGCAGTTCGGTGACGTGGCGGTGATGCTGCGCATGCAGCCGATGCACAACGTGGCCGAGGCCAGCCTGGCGCGGGAGCGCCTCGACGCCGAGCTGGCCCGCAACCTCCTGGCTCGCCACGAGGGGACTGGGCTGCTGGTCATGTCGGCCCCGACCGAGCCCTCGATGGAGGAGCACGTCACACCCGCCATGGTCTCCCGCCTCCTGCGCGTGCTGCGTGAGATCGGAGCTCACGTGATCGTCGACACCCCTCCCCACCTCAGCGACGTCCTCCTGCAGCTCCTCGACGACAGCGATGACATCGTCCTGGTCGTGGGCATGGACGTACCGTCGGTCAAGAACGCCCGCCTCGGTCTCCAGACCCTCGAGCTGGTTAGCGTTCCCCTGGACCGGGTGATCGTCGTGCTCAACCGGGCCGACTCCAAGGTTCACCTGTCGGTTCGCGATGTGGAGCGCACGCTCCGCATGAAGATCGACGTCACACTTCCCTCTGACGCCCTCGTGACCCAGTCGGTGAACAAGGGCATACCGGCGGTGATCGAGTACGAGCGCTCGAAGTTCACCGCCAGCGTCAACCAGCTGGCCGAGCAGGTGCGCTCCCGCACCGCTGCCACGGCCGGCTGATGGGGGGACCGGTGAGCCTTTACGAGAGGCTGCGCGAGGGCCAGGCCGTCGAGGACCGTACCGAGCATCTCGAAGGGCTTCGGCAGCGCATCCACCAGCGGGTGATCGCCGAACTGGGGCCGCTCTTCTACGACAACACCGTCGACCCCGCCCAGCTCCATCCCCAGGTGCAGCAGCTGTTGCAGATGGCCCTCCGCGAGGAGCAGACCCCGCTTTCGGCGTCCGACAAGGTGCAGCTGGTCGAGGACGTGCTGGACGACATCCTCGGCCACGGGCCGATCGAGAAGTACCTGCAGGACCCGACCGTGAGTGAGGTCATGGTCAACGGCCCGGACTCGATCTACGTGGAGCGGGACGGACGGCTCGAAATGACGGGAGAGGCGTTCATCGACGACGGCCACCTGCGGCGGGTGATCGAGCGCATCGTGGCCGCCGTCGGGAGACGGATCGACGAGAGCTCCCCGATGGTCGACGCCCGGCTGCCGGACGGCTCCCGGGTGAACGCCGTGTACCCGCCCCTGAGCATCGGGGGCCCCTTCCTGACCGTACGAAAGTTCTCCAAGGACCCCTTCACCGTCGACGACATGGTCCGCTTCGGCACCATGACCCCGCAGCTTGTCGAGTTCCTGCGGGCGTGCGTGGCGGGCCGGCTCAACATCCTCGTGTCCGGAGGGACCAGCACCGGCAAGACCACCCTCCTGAACGTCCTCTCCTCGTTCATCCCCGAGACCGAGCGGATCGTCACGGTCGAGGACTCCAAGGAGCTCCAGCTGCGCCAGGACCACGTCCTGTCCCTGGAGTCCCGGCCCACGAACACCGAGGGTCGGGGAGAGGTGACCATCCGCGACCTCGTCCGCAACACCCTCCGCATGAGGCCCGACCGGATCATCGTCGGGGAATGCCGGGCCGGTGAGACCCTGGACATGCTCCAGGCCATGAACACCGGCCACGACGGGTCACTTACCACCGTCCATGCCAACAGCCCCCGTGACGCCTTGTCCCGCGTCGAGACGATGACCCTCATGTCCGGGTTCGATCTCCCGGTTCGGGCCATCAGGGAGCAGATGGCCTCGGCTCTCGACATGATCGTCCAGGTCTCCCGGCTGCGGGACGGGAGCCGCCGGATCACCCATGTCACCGAGGTGGAGCGGATGGAGGGTGACGTCATCGTCCTTCAGGACATCTTCCTCTTCGACTACGGGATGGGCGTCGACGACAACGGTCGCTGGTTGGGAGAGATCAAGGCCACGGGCCTGCGCCCGAAGTTCTCCGAGGCTCTGGCCGACCGGGGCCAGGCTCTGCCCCCGTCGATGTTCGACTCCGCCGGCTTCGTCCGCGCTCCGGTCGGGCGCCGATGAACTTCTTCCAGTCCGTCGTGAACGGGGAGCACCGCGCCCACGACGCCGTGTCCCGGTGGGTCACCACCGTGGGCAACCACGTCGGGCCCCTGACGGTGGCGGCCCTGGTGCTGGGTGCGACCCTGCTGGTCGCCTATGCCGTCATCGTGATCTTCTTCAAGCCCCGCAACGAGCTGGCCGAGATCCTCGAGCCCTACCGGCTCCACAGGGCTCCGGCCGTCCCCAAGCCGGATGCCGGTGGACCCATCGACGTCAAGCTGCCGGTCCTGCGGCGGATGGCCGATGTGCTGTCGGGTATGGCCGAGCATCGCGGCCTGCGACCGGTACTCGAGGAGAAGCTGGTGAGGGCCGCCCTGCCCCTGGGTACGGGGGAGTTCCTCCTCTTCGCGGTGGCGGGGGTCGTCGTTCTGGGACTCCTGGGCTTCGTGGTCATGGGCGTCGTCGGCTCGATGCTCGGCCTGATGATCGGCCTGGTGGCGCCGATCGCCGTGCTCCAGGTTCTGGCGGAACGACGCTCCAAGCGCTTCACGGCCCAGCTGCCCGACGTGCTCAAGCTCCTGGCCGGCTCCCTGCGGGCCGGATTCTCCCTGCTCCAGGGTCTGGACGCGGTCGTGGAGCAGGTAGCCGACCCGATCCAGCGCGAGCTGCGCCGGGCCCTGGCGGCGGCGCGCCTGGGCGCCCCGATCGAGGACGCCCTGACCGAGATGGCCGATCGGGTGGGGAGCCAGGACTTCGCGTGGACCGTCATGGCCATCCGCATCCAGCGGGAGGTCGGGGGGAACCTCGCCCAGATCCTCGACACGGTGTGGGACACCATGATCCAGCGCCAGCGGCTCCGTCGCGAGGTCAAGACCCTCACGGCCGAGGGCCGGATGAGCGCCATCATCCTCGTGGCCCTTCCGATCGTGCTGGGCGGCTTCATCTACCTCGTGAACCGCGCCTACATCCGTCAGCTCTTCGCCAGCACGGGGGGTCAGGTCATGGTCGTCGGGGCCGTGGTTCTGGAGCTGCTGGGGACATGGTGGATGTACCGAACCGTGCAGATCGAGATCTGAGTTGCTGCCTTCCTTGATCGTCGGGGTCGTGGCGCTGTTCAGCGCCGGCGGCGTCTTCCTGCTCGTGCTGGCCTCGGGTAACCGGCTCGACGACCGGGTGGCGGTGCGCTCCGCCCTGCGCACGGCCACCGAGATCGTCCCGGCCGTCAGCGGGAACGTCCTCGACGAGGAGAAGCGGGGATCCTTCCTCGAGCGCGTGCTCATCCCGGCCCTCGACCGGACCGGGCGCACCGCCCTCCGCTTCACCCCCACCGGTTACCTGGCCAAGGCGCGCCGGCGCATGGTTCTGTCCGGCCACCCGCAGCCCGAGGAGTTCGACCGGTTCATGGCCGTCCGGGTCGTGACCCTCGGACTCATACCGGTGTGTGTGATCCTGGCGGCCCTCCTGCCCCTGGGGAAGGCATCGGCGCTGGTGGTCCTGTTCCCGCCCCTGCTCCTGGGCCTCGGACCCGAGGTCACCCTCAACCGCAAGGTTCAGGCCCGACAGGAGGAGATCCGCCGGCAGCTCACCGACCTGTCCGACCTCCTTACTATCAGCGTGGAGGCGGGGTTGGGCTTCGAGCAGGCCCTGTCACGCACGGTCGTGTCGATGCCCGGCCCCCTGTCCGACGAGTTCACCCGCATGCTCGGGGAGACCCGGGTCGGCGCCTCCCGGCGGGATGCGTTCGAGCGGGTGGGGGAGCGGACCGACGTCGAGGAGCTCCGGTCGTTCCTGCGGGCCCTGATCCAGGCTGAGACGTTCGGGATCTCCATCGTGTCCCTGCTGCGCGCCCAGTCGGAGGAGATGCGGATATCCCGGCGCCAGCGGGCCCAGGAGAAGGCCCAGAAGGCGCCCGTGAAGATGCTGTTCCCGCTCGTCTTCTGCATCCTGCCGGCCCTGTTCGTGGTCGTGATCGGCCCGGCCGCCATCGAGATCTACCGGACGGTCATCAAGTAGGCCGGTGGGGACCATTCTGCGCACCGGGCCGGCGGGCCGACTTGGCTCTCATCGCGCCCGCCGGGAGTCCGGTGCCGTGCTGGTCGAGCTGGCCCTGGCCCTCCTCCCCGTGTCGATGATCGCCTTCGGGACCATTGATCTCGGGCGCGCCTACTCCCTCGAGACCCAGCTCCGGAACGCCGCCCACGCCGCCGCCGCCTACGCCTCCGCCTTTCCCACTCAGGTGGCGCCCACGCCGGACCAGAGCGGTGCCGGTACCTGCGCCGACCCCAACAACATCCAGTACCAGGCCGCCAACGAGAACGGCCCGACCGGATCGAGCAGCCTGCCCGCCGGCGCGGTGATGACGGTCATCGACGTCACCCGGGGCACGACCATCACTGGCTGCGGGCCCGATGCATCGGCACCGCCGGTCGTGGCGGCCGGGGACACCCTCAAGGTCGAGATATCGGCCCCGTTCGGACTCGTGACGCCCCTCGTGGCCGGTGCCGTCGGATCGGTGACCGTCCACGGCACCGTCGACGTGGTGGCGCAGTGACGCCCGGCTCGGCCCTGAGGCGCCTGTGCCCCCGGCGTCACGACGAGAACGGCGCCGCTCTGCTGGAGGCGGCCCTGGCCATCCCGATCGTCCTGCTGCTGCTGTCGGGCACCGTCGATCTCGGCTTCTGGATCTTTGAGCGCACCCAGGTGTCCAATGCGGCCCGGGACGGAGCCCGGGCCGGCATCCTGCAGTACTCGAGCGCCGACTCCCCGGGGACGTTCACCTCGGGCACCACCCTCACCGCCGGCTCGGCCGACCAGCAGATCCAGGCCGCCATCGGCTCCCACCTGGCGGGGCGGGCCTTCAGCGCCACGGTCGCCTGCTACACGGGGGGGGCCACGTCGACCACCCCTTGCGCCAGCGCCAGGCCGGGCACCGACGAGATCCAGGTGACCGTCACCGCCAGCCGCCCGTCGTACAGCTTCTTCGGGCCCGTGTTCGGTACCAACACCGTGACGGCCAAGGCGGCCCTGCCCGTATCGGGGCTGCCCGTGCCGGTCACCACGACCACCACGCCATGAGCAGGAGTACCCCACGATGAGACAGCTCGCCCAGATCGCCCGCCGGCGGCCGGAGGAGGAGGACGGGGTAGTACTCGTCCTGCTCGCCGTGGGCATGGTCGTGTTCCTCGGTGTGGCCGCCGTGGCCATCGACCTCGGGGTGGCGTACGCCTCCAGCCGGCAGATGCAGAACGCCGCCGACGCCGCCGCCATGGCCGGCACCCAGGAGCTGGAGTGCCTGAAGTTCTCCCCGCCCTCCAACACCGTGGGCTGCCAGGTCTATCCCGCCACCGCAGCGGCGGTGGCGAGCGTGGTGTCCTCGACGGCCACGGCCAACGGCGCCGACGCGTCCCAGCTCATCTGCAACGTGATCTCCGGCTACATCCCGGGGACGAATCCCGACTACCAGATCATCGGTGCCTGCTCGGACCCGTCGTCGTGGACCCCGTATCTGAACAGCAACGACGCCGCCGGACAGCAGGCCGACGGGATCTACGTCAAGACCGGCACCACGGAGCACGCCATCTTCGGCGGGAGCACGGGGGTACAGAACCTCACCCAGCAGCGTCAGGCCGCCGCCACCGTGCAGAGCCTGGCGGGGACCACGGCGCCCTTGTATGCGTGTGCGATCAGCCAGACCGACCAGGTGTCCGGGCAGTCGTTCAATCTCCTCACGGCCAGCGGCACCAGTCCGACGGGCTATGTCGTGAACACCCACGCCCTGTACAACAACGGGGCGGGCCCCGTGTTCGACCTGCACGACAACCACGTGGACAACTGCGGCCTCACAAGCGACGGCTGGAAGGGCGTCTCCGACGGCGCCGCGGCGTGGCCCACCCTCCCCGGCTGGCTCCCGATCAAGACCGGCGTCACGGCGGGGCCGATCCGGGCTGAGATCGCCAACCAGCCTGGATGCACCAGCGACAGCAGCGGAAACGTCAGCGGTCGCGTCGGGTGCGTCCTGGTCCTACCTGTCTGTGTCAGCAGCGACGGCGGCTCGGGCACCAACGGCAACCTGTACTGCGTGGGCTTCGGAGCCTTCCAGCTCGTGTCCAGCACCTCGAACTCCCAGGACTTCGGCTTCGTCGGTCTGGCCAATGCCAGCGGCGGGGTCACCGGCCAGGGGAACCCCGACCCCAACGGGGTGAACGTGGTCACCCTGATCCAGTAACGCTGGGACCGTGGAGCGCGGTCACACCGTGAGGGTGCGCTCTCCGAGCTGCGGATGGACGAGAAGGGCGGTGATGCGGTCTCCGGAGACCAGCGTGCGCGTCCCCGGCTCGTGCCGGAGCCTCCGGACGGCGGCGACCTGCTCGGGCGAGGTCCCCGGCTGCAGCACCACCACCACCTTGGCCTCGACGATCGGAAGGTGCTGACCGCGGCGGTAGTAGGCGTAGGCCTCACGCCCCACGGCCAGGCGACCGATCAGGTCCTGGGGCGCCACGACCTCCGCCCCCACCGGTACACGCCGGTCGACGAGGGCCAGCTGGTCGGCCGTGTGCCGGTCCGCGACCCAGCGCCGGGACAGCGAGCTGACGTCGGCCAGGGCCACGGTCAGCGCCGCCGTCAGCACCGCCACCGCCCCGGCCCCGAGCGCCCGCCGGGACTCGGGGGCGCGGAGGATGTCGGCCAGCCGGCACAGGACCAGCACCGAGCCCACGGTGAGGAAGGGCTCGGCCGGCCAGCTCTGGAAGGCACCGGGGAAGGCGATGAACGCCAGCTGACCCGACAGCGCGTTGGGCACGATGATCAGCAGCACCGCCGCCGCGCCCCACGGGCCCGCCAGTCCCAACGCCCCGCCCGCGATCACGTAGCCCAACACGTAGCCGGCGTGGGACCCGAGCATGGCGGCGGCCGCCGCGGGGTGGGTGACGACGCCGCCGACCAGGCCGGCGGCCCCGGCGTGTGATCCCACCCCGAGGTATCCATAGGTCCCGGCCATGGTGGTTCCGCCCCGCCCGACCAGGCCCAGGCGCAGGACGGCCACCAGGCCCGCGCCGCCGGCGGCCACGAGAGCGGTCCCGCCCCGCCGGGTGGCCCGCCCCGCCGCCACCGCGGCCAGACCGACGGCCAGGACGTACAGGCTTCCGAGGGCCTCGGCGCCCATCGCCAGGGGTGCCCAGAGCCACAGGCGCCGGTTCCGCCCCCGCCAGAGGTCCCGGGCCGCCAGCACCGCGAACAGCGTGGCGAAGGGCTCGAAGTGCAGGGGCAGGGCAATGGTCTCCCAGCTCCACGGGTTGGCCGCCAGCATCACCGCCACCGCGAGGAGGACGAGGTCCCGTCTCCTGCCGAGGGCCGCGCCCTTCTCGACCAGCACGTCGCGCGCCCAGGCCAGCGCGACCAGCTCCGTCGCCACGACGGCGGCGTCGTGGGCCCACGACAGCACGACCGGATGGGGGTAGAGCCAGGCCAGCGGGGCCAGCGGGTACATGGCCAGGTCGAGGTTGTTGCGCAGGAACGGCACCCCGAACACCGACACCGACGGGTCGAGGTGTCCGTGGGCGATGGCCGTCCACGCCTGGGCGTAGCCGGCAAAGTCGTTGGTCAGTCCGTACCGGCGGTACTGCACCGTGCTGAACACGAGCATGGCCGCCAGCTGACCGAGCAGGAGGGCGCGGCCGACCCACTCGGTCCGCTGGAGCGGGCGGGACATGAACCGTTGACCGATCAGGGCCCGGAGGCCCTGCGTCTCAGCTACGGGTTGGTGATCCCGGTGTTGACGTTGTTGAGCGAGCTGTTGACGCTGCCGCCGAGGATGAACAGGGCGCCGATCGCGACCGCGGCGATCAGGGCCAGGAGCAGGGCGTACTCGACCATCGAGGCGCCCGTCTCGCTCACGCGGACGCAGGTCGTCAACCACGCCCGCAGGCTCGCCCGCAGGACGGTCAGCTGGTTCAGCATCGGCAGAAGGTCCCTTCACGGTGCGGGAGCCGTCTCTCGTCCGGCCCTCCGGAGCCCGGTTCGTTGCGGGCTCACCCATCGATGTCGACCTCGACTGGTCGGCACTTGACAAATAGGCCGGCCTAGCCGCCGAAGCCGCGCGCCGTGTTGGTCATGTCCCCCGAGACGTAGCCCCCGATCAGCAGGAGCATCGCCAGGCCGGCGATGACCACGAAGGCGAGGATCAGGCTGTACTCGACCAGGGCCGCCCCCGTCTCGCTGCGCCGGGCCCGGACCGGCCTGGCCACCATCAGGGACGCCAGGAAGCCGATGACGGCGGAGCGGAGCTTCCTCAGGCGATAGGACACGGAACCACCTCCGGTTGGTCGGGAACGACGGCCGGGCAGGTGGCGCGCTCGGCCCAACGGGTGCGCAGGCCCTCGACGGCCCACGCCGCCGTCCCGGCCAGCAGGACGGCGTTGCGGACGCCGGCCACGATCGTGTCGGCGTAGAAGGAGCCGGTGTAGCCGGCCACGAGGAAGAAGACCGGGAACACGAGAGTGGTGAGGGCGGCGGCCAGCAGCCACGACCGACGCGGCGCCCAGTAGGCCCACAGGGGCGCCAGCCAGAGGAGGTACTGCGGGGCCAGGGCCTTGTCGGTGAGCACGGCCACGCTGATCACGGCCAGGGCCACGGCCTCGACCGGCATGGAGCCGCGCCCGGCGTGGAACCAGGCCCACGCCAGGCCGGCCACGGTCGCAACGGCAAGGAGGAGGGCTATGCCGCCGTGCCCCGCTCCGTAGATCTGGTGGGTCCCGTAGGCCGAGCCGTAGCGCACGTGGGCGGGGGACAGGAGGAGTGTCAGCGTGCCGGGCACGCTGGACAGCTCGAAGCCGCGGTGGACCTCATAGGCGAGAGGGCGCAGGAGGGTCCCGGGGGCCCACCACGACTGCAGTGCGGCCACCAGCCCCAGCCCGGCGGCGGAGGCGGCGGCCCGGCCCCAGGGGGTCCGGCCCGTGGACCGGCGCTCGGCCAGCAGGAAGCCCGGCAGCAGAAGGATCGGGAAGACCTTGAGCAGGGCGCCGGCCAGCGCCCACGCCCACGCCGCCCGCCAGCGGCCGGCCCGGGCCCGCTCCACGGCCAGCAGCACGGTGATGGCGGGCAGGACGTCGAACCGGGTGATCAGCACCCCGGCTACGCCGAGAGCGACATAGGTGAGGAAGCGGGGGCCCCATCCCTCGGGGAGGCCCGGGGAGCGCCGCCCGACGCGGAGCAGGAGAAGGAAGGCCGCCGCCATGAGGAGCATGAAGCCCCACACGTAGGGAACGGGGAGGAGCCTCGGCAGGGCGAAGACCACTCCCGCCAGCCCCGGGTACTCCACCGGGAGGCGGTGGGGAAAGCCCGCCGCGTAGAGGCGGTACAGGGGAACGTCGGAGATCGGCGCCGCCACGGCCCAGAACAGGGCCACGGCCAGTAGAAGCGCCGGGGCCCGGCTACCCCGCGGGCCACCTTCCCGCGGGGGCCGGGCCGACCAGAGTCGCGCCATGGCGCGTGCCTACGGGTTGGTGATGCCGGTGTTGACGTTGTTCAGCGTGTGGTTGACGCTGCCGCCCAGGATGAACAGGGCGCCGATGGCGACGGCTGCGATCAGGGCGAGCAGGAGGGCGTACTCCACCATGGAGGCGCCGGTCTCGCTGAAGCGGGCGCGGGAGGTCAGCCAGGTCCGCAGGGTCGCCTGCAGGACGGAGAGCTGATTCAGCATGGGCATGGTCCCTTCGGGTTGCGGGAGCCGGCTTCCTTCCGGCTTCCGGAGTCCCGCTTCCTGCGGGCTCGGAACTAATGTCGACGCTGGGTGGCCAAAGGTACATAGGACTCTCGGCCCATTGTCACCCTGAGTGGTGGACCTTTGGTCCCGGCGCCCGCACCAGCCCCAGCCGCAGCCCGGCCATCACGGCCTGGGTGCGGTCCCGGGCGTCGACCTTCTCGTAGATCGACGAGAGATGGTTCTTCACGGTCTTGACGCTGATGTACAGGCGCCGGGCCACCTCGGTGGTGGACGCCCCCTGGGCCACGAGCTGGAGCACCTCGACCTCCCGGTGGGACAGGACGGACTCGCGCTGCGCCTCGGCCGCGGCCAGCAGCGAGCCGGCCAGACCTGTCGTCAGGGCGCTCCTTCCCGCGGCCACGGTGCGGATCGCCTCGATCAGCTCGGCCGTGGCGCAGTCCTTGCCCAGGTAGCCGGCCGCTCCCGCCCGCACCGCCTCCCGGAGGGTCGTGGGGTCGGCGTACATCGTCAGCATCACCACCGCCACCTCCGGGCGCAGGGCCCGGGCCTGGCGAGTGGCCTCGATGCCGTCGAGGCCGGGCAGGGACACGTCCATCAGCACGACGTCGGGAGCCAGCTCCTCGACGGCGCGCACCGCCGCCAGGCCGTCCCCGACCTCGCCGACCACCTCGAGGCCCGCCCCCTCCAGGCAGCGCCGCAGGCCGTCCCGCAGCACCTGGTGGTCGTCGGCCAGCAGCACGCGGATCACAGGTCCTCCTCGAGCTTCAGACGCACGGTCGTCCCCGCCCCGGGCGAAGCCACCGTCAGCTGTCCCCCTATCGCATCCGCCCGCTCGCGCATCCCGACCAGCCCGTAGGCGTCGGCCCGAGCCGGCGCCGACGCGTCGAGCCCCCGCCCGTCGTCGGCCACCTCGAGGACGGACCGGCCCCCCTGCCGGTGCCACCGCACCGCGATCCGGGTCGCACCGGAGTGGCGTTCGGCGTTGAGCACCGCCTCCTGGGCGATGCGCCAGATCTCGTGCTCCACCGCGGGACGGGGGCGGCCGGAGGCGTCGCAGTGCAGCTCGGTCTCCACGCCCGAGCGGGTGCGGACCCGCTCGAGCAGGTCCCCCAGGGTGCCGGGCAGGCCGGTGCCCGCCGACGTGTCGGTCCTGAGGTCGGCCAGCTCCTCGCGCACCCCCCGGGTGGCGGTGTGCAGCTCCTCCGACAGGTCCCGCAGCTCGGCAGCCAGACCGTCGGGAGCGCCGGCGTCGGCCTCGACCCGGCCCGCCACCGCGTCCAGGCCGAAGCTGGCGGCGGCCAGGGACTGGCCCACGCGGTCGTGCAGCTCGCGGGCGATGCGGCCTCTCTCGGCCGCCGCCCCGAGCATGCGCAGGCGCCCGAACCAGCGGGCGTTCTCGATGGCCAGGGCGCCGTGCCGGGCCACCTCGGCGGCCACCTCGGCGTCGTCGGCCGAGAAGCCGGGCGCACCGCCCCGGCGCTCCACGGCCAGGACCCCGATCAGGCGGTCCTCACACCGCAGGGCGGCGTAGACGCCCGACGCCGAGCGGGGGCCGAGACCTTCGCCGGCCCCCAGGCACGGGTACAGGATCGGGCCGGGGGAGGCGATCGCCTCGGCCAGCACCGGGGGGAGCTCCGGGCCCGAGGGCGCCACGGGGAGCTGGGCGCCCTGGGCGGCCACGGTCTGCCACGCTCCTTCCGCTGATGGGCCGGCATCCGGGTCGGCCAGGAGCAGCGCCACCACGTCGGGGGCCAGCACCGCCCGGAGACGCTCGACGGTGTCCTGGAGGGCTCCCTGCAGGCTGAGCGAGACGGGCCCCCCCGCCACCCGGGCGTACAGCTCGAGCAGGAGGCTGTTGACCTCGTGGGCGGAGCGGAGGCGGTTGACCTCCTCCTCCCGCTCGTCGTCCCCCGACCGGAGCACCCAGCGGGCGTAGGCGCCGACGGCGCCGACCATCCCGAGGGCCGCCACCCGTTCGACGGCCGCGCTTCCCGCCACCACCCGTGCCCCTCCGGCCGCCAGGGCGGCGGCTCCCGCCAGCAGCACGGTCGTGGTCACCGCCACCGCCCGCCATCCGCCCTCCAGGCCCCCGATGACGAGCGTGGCCCCGAGGGTCAGGAGGAACGGGGACTCCCAGCCCCCCGACAGGGCCACCACTGACAGGCCGAGCAGCGCCTCCACCGCCAGGGCCACCAGCAGCTCCCCGGCCCGCTCCGCCGGCGGCAGGGGCTGGACGGTGCGGAGGCTGGCGTAGATCACGAGGGCCGTGGCCAGCACGACGTCGCGGCGGGTGCCGTGGACGCCGAGGGTTGTCAGCACGGCCAGCGAGAGGGTGCCCCAACGCATGACGGTCGCGAGCGGCGCCAGGTCGGCCCCCGCCTTCTGCTCGCGACTGACCACGCCTGCTCCGGCTGCGCCCGGCCCCGGGGTCGGGGCCTCCTGTCACCACTATCGGTGACGGCGCCAGGCGCCTTGACATATTCAAAGGTCGGTCAAGGTGGGCGCGGCCCGCCGCCGATACTCCCCCGTGCGCGCAGCGTGGGCGGCCCTCGGCCTGGCGGTGGTCGGCGTAGCGGGGATGGTCACCGGCCAGCCCCATGCCGCCCGCCCCGTCGGCACCCCGAGCTCCGGGGACCTCTTCTTCACGACCTACCAGCCCGCGACCGTGCAGCGCGCCGGATACACGTACGTCCGCGGCGCCCTCCACCTCTCCGTCCCCCGGGTGGTGGCCCGCCTCCCCGGAGCCGACGGCGCCGTGTTCAGCCCCGACGGGCACCTCCTCGTCGGCGGGACCGACAGCGGCACGGTCCAGGTCGTCGACGTGGCGAGCGGCGCCGTCAGCCCGGTCCCGGTGGGGGCGCCCGCCTCGTTCATGCTGGCCACCGACGCCTCGGGCCGCACCCTGTACACCTCGGGCCTCCCCGGCCAGCTGGCCACCGTGCCGCTCAACCCCCTGGGTCCCGGGCGCCGGGTGCCGATCACGGGGGACGACGTCAGCCTGACGGGGGTGGCCTTCGCGCCCGGTGGAACGGCCCTCTACACGAGCTCGGGCCCGGACGGGCGGGGGAACATCGGCCTGCTCGACCTGGCCCACGGCCGTACCACCCGACTGCTCACCCGGGTGGCGGCCGCCCACGGGATCATCTACGACCCGTTCACCGACTCGTTCCTCACCGACGGCGGGGACGAGGTCCTGCAGCTGCCGGCGCGCGACCCCGGCCACATCGCGTCCGAGCTCACCGTGCCGGGGACCCGTCTCGACCAGGGGACGGTCGACGGCCACGGGCGGGTGTTCCTCGCCAGCAACGACGGGCGGATGGTGTTCGTCGACTACTCGTCGACGCGTCGGGTGGGGGACCTGTCCAACCGGACGGTCGTCCAGCCCCTCGTGGCCAACCTCGACGACGTGGCCCCCCTCGTCGGGCCCGGCGCGCCTCCCGCGCCGGCCACCACCCCCTGGTGGGGGACGGCGGGGCTCGGAGCCCTCGCAGGCGCCCTGATCCTCGTGCTGTGGCCGGCCTTCAGCGCCGTGCGGGCGGTGCGGGCCCGGCGCCGGCAGTCCCTGCCCAAGTGGGACGTGCGCCGGCAGGCGGGTGCCGCTGACGGCGTCCGGCCCGGCCGCACCCGGCCCCTGGTGCGCTCGCGTTGACGCTCACTGCCGATCCCCCCGCCTCTCCCGCCGTCGGGATCCCGGCGGAAGCCGCCGGCGGTCATCCCGACGGAGACAAAGCCTCCGCCCGCCGCCCGCTCCGCGTCCCCGGCCTGCACCCGGCGTGGATCGTCGTGGCCATGGTGGCGGCGGGACTGGCGCGGGCCGCCCTCGGCGCCGGCGTGACCAACGACGCCTGGTGGCACTGGGCGGCGGGGCAGTGGATGCTCGACCACCACGCCGTGATCCGCCACGACGTCTTCTCCTACAGCGTGGCGGGCCGGCCGTGGGTGGCCGAGGAGTGGGGCTTCGAGGTTCTGCTGGCCGCTCTGGTCCGGCTCGTGGGCGGGGCCGGATTCTGGGTGGTCTCGGCGGGGGCGTGCGTGGCCGCCCTGTTCGTGAGCGTCGCCCAGTGGCGCCGCCACGGTGCCGGCATGATGCGGGTGGCGGGGCTGGCGGCGGTGGCGGGGGCGTACCTGCGCTACGGCCAGTCGCCGCGGCCGCAGGCGGTGAGCTACCTGTGCTTCGCCGGGCTGCTGCTCCTGTTGACGCTGGCCCGCCGGCGCACGGCCTGGCTGGCGGCCCTGCCCGTGCTGTTCTGCGTCTGGGCCAACCTGCACGGCAGCTTCCTGGCCGGCCTGGCGGTGCTGGCCCTGGATGCCGCCCTTTCGTTCGCCCCCGCTGCCGTCGGGCGCCTGCGCGTGACCTGCCCGCTGCCGCGCCGGGCCGTGGGCGGGACCCTGCTCGCCTCCATCCTGGCCACCCTCGTCAACCCCAACGGCCCCGGGCTGCTCGGCTACGCCTGGCACGTCGCCTTCAACCCGCAGCTGGCCGCCCACATCTCCGAGTGGGCCCCTCCGCCGTTGGGGTCCCCGGCCGTCCTGCTCCTGGTGATGGCGCCGGCGGCCCTCGTCGGGGCGGTCCTCCTCCTGACCGACGCGACCGTCGAGGTTTTCGACGTCGTGGTGTGGGGCGGTCTGCTGGTGGCCAGCCTGCACTCCGAGCGCTTCCTGCCCTACACCGGCCTGGCGTGGTGCGCCCTGGCCGCCCGCACCTTCGTGCGCGCCGACCGCATCCGCCCCACCCGGCTCGCCTGGCCCCTGGCGGCGGTGATGGCGGGCGTGCTCGTCGTTGGCCACCACGTCCCCGCTGGCGCGGCGGCGCGCGGCGGGGGGGATGGTGAGCCCGTTGCGGCGGTGCAGTGGCTGGGGTCGCACCCCGGGCGGGTCTTCGCCGAGTACAGCTGGGACGACTACCTGATCGCGAAAGGGCAGAAGGTCTTCGTCGACGGCCGCACCGATCTCTACTTCGGGACCGGCGTGCTCGACACGTACTGGAAGGTCTCCGGGCTCGCCGTTGACCCCGACCCTGTTCTGGCCCGGTGGGGCGTGCGCTACGTGCTGTGGCCCCGCTCCACGCCCCTGGCCGTCTTCCTGGGCCACGACCCCCGATGGCGCGTCGCGTACCGGGCGGGAGACAGCGTCGTCTTCGCCCGCGACGCGCCGTGAGCCTCCTGGCCGCCGGCCTCGTCGGACTGGCGCTGGCCGGCTCGGACGGCCTGTTCGAGTCGGCGGCCGTCCTCCTGGTCGCGACCGCCACCCTGCTGGCCCTGGTCGGCCTCGCCCGGCGTCATGACGCACGCGAGCGGGGGGCCGAGGTCGGCCTGCTCGGGCTGGCCTGCGTGGCCGTCGGGGCGGCGGCCCTCACCCCCGGAGAGCTGTACGCGTCGGGCCCGGCCCGCGCCGTCAGCCGGGGCCTGGCTGCCGGCGCCGCGGCCATTGTCCTCGCCGCGGCGGTGGCCGTCGTGGCCGGGCGGCGGCGCGTTGCCACCCGGCTGGCCGTCGCCGGGGGCGGGGCGGCGGTGGGCGCCCTGGTGGCCATGGTCGTCGCCAGCCCACGGCCACGCATCGACGTCTGCTTCATGTACCAGGCCGCCTCACGGGCCCTGCTCCACGGCCACAACCCCTACCTGGCCCACTGGACGAGCGGGATCCGGGGCGAGGTGTCGGGCCAGTTCACCTACCTGCCCGGCTCGGCCGTCCTGCTGGCCCCGTTCCACGCCGTGTTCGGTGACGTCCGCTACGGCCTGGTCGCCGCGCTCGTCGTGACGGCGTGGTTCGTGTCCCGGCTCGGGGGGCGGTGGGCGCCGGTCCTGGCCGCCGCCGTGCTCGTCTTCCCCGGCGCCACCTTCGCGACCGAGCAGGCGTGGAACGACCCGCTCCTGATGGCGGCCCTGGCGGGGACCGTGTACGCCACCCGCCGGGGCCGGACGGGCTGGGCCGTGGTGTCCCTCGCGGTCGCACTGACGTGCAAGCAGTACGCCTTCCTGTTCGTGCCCCTCGCCGCCGCCTGGGCCCCGTTCGGCTGGCGCCGCGCCCTCCGGGCCACGGCCGCCGCCGCCGCTTTCGTGGCCCCCTGGGCGCTGGCCGCTCCCGGCGCCTTCTACGACGGGGTCGTGCGCTACAACCTCGACCTGCCCCCGCGGCTGGACTCGCTGTCGCTCTACGCGGTGGCCGTCCGCCACGGCGTCGTTCCCGGGATGCTCGTGGTGACCGTCGCCACCGGCGCCGCCCTGGTCCTCGCCGCCCGCCGGGTCCGGTCCGACCCGCGCCTGTTCGCCACCGCGGCGGGAGTGGTGATGGCCGTCTACGACCTGGCCAACAAGCAGAGCTTCTTCAACGAGTGGGAGCTGGCCGCCGTTCTGCTGGTGATCGGGGCGGCCTGCTGCGCCGTCCAGCCCGCACCCGAGGGTCTGCCAGTATCTGCGGTTCCCTGACAGGGCCATCGCAGGGCGCCGGCAGACGTGAGGAGGCACGGTGGGACGGATGAGCGGCGGTGACACGGCATGGGTCCTCGGGTCGGCGGCGCTGGTGCTGTTCATGACCCCGGGGCTGGCCCTCTTCTACGGGGGCATGGTCCGGGCCAAGCACGTTCTCGGCATGATCATGCAGTCGTTCACGTGCATCGGCGTGGTGAGCGTGCTGTGGGTGCTGATCGGGTTCAGCCTGGCCTTCGGTCCCGACGCCGGCGGCGGGGTCATCGGTGACCTGAGCATGGTCGGGCTGCGCCACATCGGCGCTGGCGTGCCCGGCTTCCATCTCACGATCCCGCCGCTCGCATTCGTGGCGTTCCAGATGATGTTCGCCATCATCACCGCCGCCCTCATCACCGGCGCCACCGCCGACAGGCTGCGGTTCCCGGCCTTCGCCCTGTTCATCGCGGTGTGGTCGCTCGTGGTGTACGCGCCGATAGCCCACTGGTCGTTCAGCCCCGGGGGCTGGCTGTACCACCGCGGCGTGCTCGACTTCGCCGGCGGCACCGTGGTCGAGATCAACTCCGGGTTCTCGGCCCTGGCCGCCGCCGTGGTGGTGGGGCGCCGGCGCGGCTGGCCGGAGCTGATGAGTCCGCACTCCCTGCCCCTCACGATGATGGGGGCCGGCATCCTGTGGTTCGGCTGGTTCGGCTTCAATGCCGGCTCCGCCCTCGGCGCCAACGGCGTTGCGGCCCAGGCGTTCATGGACACGCAGCTGGCCGCCGCCGCCGGGCTCATGGGATGGGTGGCCGTCGAGCGGGTACGGGGCGGCCACGCCACCACCCTCGGTGCCGCGTCGGGGGCGGTGGCGGGGATGGTGGCCATCACCCCGTGCGCCGGCTTCGTCGGCACCCTTCCCTCCATCGCCATCGGCCTGGCCGCCGGGGTCATCTGCGTGCTGGCGGTGCAGGCCAAGTTCCGCCTGGGCTACGACGACTCGCTCGACGTGCTGGCCGTCCACGGCGTGGGCGGGTTGGTCGGAATGCTGCTGCTCGGGGTGTTCGCCGCCGCCGCCATCAATCCGGGCGGGCACGACGGGCTGGCGTCCGGGGGCGGGCTGCACCTGCTCGGCCAGCAGAGCCTGGCCGCCGTCGTGAGCATGGCCTACGCCTTCGGCGCCACCTACGCCATCGGGCGGGGCGTGAACATGGTCATGCGCCTGCGGGTGTCGCCCGCCGAGGAGGAGGAGGGCCTCGACACGACCCAGCACTCCGAGACGGCGTACTCCGGCGTGACCTACGGCCGCATCATGTAGCCGGCGGCCTATCCCTCCCGGCCCGGCGGGGGCCAGCCCGGCAGGAGGTTGTTCTTGGCGCAGGCGGCCTGGGCGTGCACGATCCGCCCGAGGAAGCGGTCGGCGTCGGGCGAGGTGGCCAGCCAGGCGATGGCGGCACCCGCCACCTCCGGCGGGTCCCCGGCGAAGTGGGCCTCGTACGCCCCCGCCCGCCCCAACGCGATCGACCGCTCCGTGACCGTGAAGCCGGGCTCGAGGGTGAAGGCCCGGATGCCCTGGTCGCGGAACTCGACGTCGACGAGGACGGCCACCTGGTGGAAGGCGGCCTTGGTGGCGCAGTAGGCCAGGCTCCATCCCCCCTCCCGGGCGGGTGCAGGCGGCCGGACCAGGGCCGAGCCGGACCCGAGGTTGATGATCGTGCCGGCGCCGGCCTCGAGCATCCCGGGGAGGGCGAGCTGGGTGAGGACCAGCTGGTTCACGTAGTTGGCCTCGGCCATCCGGATGGCGACGTCGGGATCGATCTCCAGGATCCGGGCCTCGTATCCCGGACCGGAGTACGGGGCGTTGTTGACGAGCACGTCGATGCGGCCCCACTCGGCCACTGCGGCGTCGAAGGCGGCCCGCACCGAGGTCCGGTCCGTGACGTCCATCGGCACGCCGAGGCCGCGCCGGCCTCGCTCCTCGATCTCGGCCACGGTCCGGTCGAGGCTCCCGGGCAGGACCACGTCCCCCTCCCGCCCCTCACCCTCGTGGACGGTCCGCCCGGTCACGACCACGTCGAAGCCGTGGTCGGCCAGGGCCAGGGCCCCGGCCCGGCCGATGCCCCGGCTGGCCCCCGTCACCATCGCCACCTGTCGCTCTGCCATGGAGGGTTTCTACTCCTGCGGGTGACGGATGACCGCCGCCGGGCGGTTTTCCCCCGCCGGATGCAGGGAAGTTGGTCTATTCGAAGTCGAGCCGCAAAGGACGGTGTGTTTTCCGTATGTCGACTATCCAAATGTTGCCAAGAATGATCCCCAGCTTCGGGGACAAGGTCGTGGGCCTCACCCGGGAGTTCTGGGGGACGGTCCTCGACCGGGACGATCTCCGCACGCAGGGCCAGGCGCAGCAGAAGAAGGCCGACGAGCGCATGGAGGAGTTCAGGCGCGAGGTCAAGGCCGACGCCAAGCGGATGGAGGCGGCGGCCAAGGAGAAGCGCCAGCAGGCCAACCAGGGCAAGAGCCCCGGGGAGTCCGCCACCCGGAAGATGACGGGGATGAGCGGTCCCGAGGCCGGTGCCCGGGGGGCCGTCGAGAAGGTCAAGGGCGGCCTCAAGGAGGCGGCCGGGTCGGTCGTCGGCAACGACCGCATGCGGGCCGAGGGATCGGCCCAGCAGGAGAAGGCCTCGGCCCAGTCCGACGTCGCCAAGGAGGAGGCCAAGGCGGAGGAGGCCCGAACCAAGGCCAACGCCGCCGAGCGCCAGCAGCGCGCCGCCGGGGGCTAGGGCCCCTGGCCGCTACTTGGCCGGGGCGCCGTGGTCCGCTTCGTGGGCCGCGATGCCCCGGCCCCGCTGGCCCGCGGCCAGCAGGCGGGCTATCTCGGCCACCTCCGCCTCCACCGAGCGGGAGAACCACCTCCCCGCCACCCGGTCCCAGGCCCGGCCGAACGGGGCCGGCATCGACATCGTCTCCACATGGTGGATGAAGGCCCCGCCCTCGCGGTCCTCGATCTCGAACCAGGCGTGCAGTTCGGCCGGGATCCCGTGCTCGAGGGTGACGTCGATGTGGGTCGGTGCGTCCCACACGTAGCGGGTCACGACCGAGCCGGGGAAGCGGCCGAGGAACTTCCCGTCCTCCCGGGCCAGCATCCCGTCGGGGGTGTCGGCCAGCTTGGTCACCCAGACCATCTTGGTGTCGGCCTTGGTGTACTGCGCCGGGTCGAGCACGAAGTCGAAGACGTCCTGAGCCGTGACGCCGGGGATGAACGCGCTGCCCTCGCCCCTGATCATCTCGAGATCCTGGTCATGGGCGCGATCCTGGCATGCTGGCGTGCGCAGGGCCGAACCGGAGGAGGGGCCGGATGGACGCAGAGATCGTGATCCGGGGTGGGACGCTCGTGGACGGCACCGGGGCGCCCGGGCGCCGGGCCGACGTGGCGGTGACCGGCGGGCGCATCATCGACATCGGGTCGGGCCTGCGCGGCGCCCGGGAGCTCGACGCGTCCGGGCAGGTGGTCAGCCCCGGCTTCATCGACATCCACACCCACTACGACGCCCAGGTCTTCTGGGACCCCGGCCTCACCCCGTCGGCCTTCCACGGGGTGACGACGGTGGTGGCCGGCAACTGCGGCTTCTCGATCGCCCCCATCCGCTCGGACGGGGTGGGCCTCCTGGCCCGCACCCTCCAGCACGTGGAGGACATGAGCTTCGAGACCCTGTCGGTCGGGGTGCCGTGGGACGACTTCGAGACCTTCACCCAGTACCTCGACGCCGTGGAGGGCCGCGGCGTCACGCTGAACTACGGCTGCTACGTGGGCCACACCGCCGTGCGCCTCTATGTGATGGGGGAGGACGCCTACGAGCGTCCGGCCACGCCCGAGGAGCTCCAGCGCATGCAGCAGGTCGTGGCCGAGGCCATGGCGGGCGGCGCCATCGGCTTCGCCAGCAGCGCCTCGCCGACCCACAACGGGGACCACGGTCGGCCCGTGCCGTCACGGGTGGCCGACGTGGAGGAGCTGCGCGCCCTTCTGCTCCCCGTGCGGGACGCCCGACGTGGGGTGGTGGCCCTCCTGCCGGGCGGCGTGATCCCCAACGAGACGATGTTCTCCCTCCAGGAGGAGATCGGGCGGCCCTTCACGTGGACGGCGCTGCTCACGATCAAGGGCTACCCGTACCACGAGAAGGTCATCGAGGAGAACGACGCCGCCCGGTCCCGGGGCGTCGAGGTGTGGCCCCAGGTCTCGTGCCGGCCGCTGGTGTTCCAGATGAACCTGGCCGAGCCGTTCACCCTCAACATGCGCGACTCGTTCAAGCAGCTGATGGGGCTGTCCAAGGAGGAGCGCATGGCCGCCTACCGCGACCCGGCGTGGCGGGAGGCGGCGTGGGAGGAGCTCGGGATCCCCCAGGGCCGGCGGGGGCTGCCGTTCAACTGGGCCTCGCTCTCGATCGCGGAGTCCGACACCCGCCCCGACCTCGTGGGCCGGTCCGTGGCCGAGCTGGCCGAGGAGCGGGGCTGCACGCCCCTGGACGTGGTGCTGGACGTTTCCCTCGACGACGAGCTGCGCACCCGCTTCTGGTCGGTGCTGGCCAACGACGACCCCGACGGGATCGCCTGGCTGCTGCCGCGCGACAACGTCCTGCTCGGCCTGGCCGACTCCGGTGCGCACGTGTCGCAGCTGTGCGACGCCTGCTTCGCCACGGACCTGCTGGGGAACTGGGTCCGGGACCGGGGCGTGATGGACCTGGAGCGGGCGGTCCACAAGCTGGCCGGAGAGCCCGCCGCCGTCTACGGCCTCTCCGACCGGGGCACCGTCGAGGTGGGCAAGGCGGCCGACCTGTGCGTGTTCGACCCCGACACCGTGGCGCCCGGCCCGCTCCGCCGGATCCGCGACTTCCCGGCCGACGGGGAGCGGCTGACCGCCGACGCCCCGGTGGGCATGACCCACGTGCTGGTGAACGGGGTCCCGATCAGGGAGGACGGGGTGCCGTCGGAGCAGGGCGCCGCCGCCCGCCCCGGGAGGGTCCTGCGGTGATCCTGCCCCTCTTCATCGCCTTCCTGGTCCTGTTCGTGGTCCTGCCGCTGGTGGGCCTGGCCCTCTGGACCCTCGTCAGCACCGTCATCGTCGGGCTGTTCTTCGGGGCCCTCGCCCGCCTGGTGGTTCCCGGCTCCCAGCCCATCGGGGCCCTGGCGACGATCCTGTCCGGGCTCATCGGCTCGATCCTCGGCGGTTTCATCGGCCACCAGATCGGCGTCGGCCACCTCGCCACCGTCCTGCTCGAGATCGGGGTGGCGGCCGTGGCCGTGACCGCCTTCTCGGCGTCCCAGGCCCGCCGGCTCGGTCCCACGGGTAGGCGCCGGGAGATCCGCTGATGCGGTGATCCGCGGCTAAAGGGGCCTGTCCGGGACGCCGACAATTCCAGGGACAGCCTCTCGGCGCGTGCCGGGAGCCGGACCAAGGGCTCAGGCGAACCATGGAGAGAAATCGGGACCAGGCACTCCTGCCGGGGGCCATCGAGGCCGCCCTGGAGCGGGGGGAGTTCGAGGTCTGGTACCAGCCCCAGCTCGACCTGTCCACGGGGGCCCTGTCCCGCTTCGAGGCGCTGGTGCGCTGGCGCCATCCCGCCTGGGGCGTGCTCCTCCCCAAGGACTTCCTGGCCCTGGCCGTGGAGACGGCCGAGATCGGCCGCCTCGGCGAGTTCGTCCTCAACGAGGCCGTGCGCCAGGTCGGCGTGTGGCGTGACCTCGCTCCCGAGGCCAACGTCGGCGTCTCCGTGAACCTGTCCGCCCAGGAGGTCGTCGACGAGCGGCTGCCCCGGGCCGTGGAGCACGCTCTGACCGAGCACGGCGTTCCCGCCTACCTGCTGACCGTGGAGCTGACCGAGAGCTCGCTGATGGCCCCCGCCTCGGTGCGGGCCGTCGAGGCACTGCGGGACCTCGGGGTCGGCATCGCCGTGGACAACTTCGGCACCGGCTTCTCGTCGCTCAGCCGCCTGCGCCGGCTCGGTGTGCACTATCTCCAGATCGACCGCTCCCTGGTGGCGGGCCTCTGCCGCGACGAGGACGACAGCGTCGTCGTCGAGGCCGTGGTGGTCCTGGCCCACACCCTCGGAATGAAGGCGGTGGCCGAGGGCGTCGAGACCCTCGACCAGCTGGGCCGGCTGTCGGACCTCGGGTGCGACTTTGCCCAGGGCTTCTACTGGTCCAAGGCCATGCTCTCCGAGGACGCCCGCCGCATGGTGTCCCGGGCTCTGGTCCAGCTGGCCGGCTGAACCCCGCCCTCCGGGGCTCGAGCAGCGCCCTCTCGGCGCGCTCCATAGCATGCCCGCATGTCCGATCAACGGGCCCTGGGCCACGGCGTCAAGCAGCGCGACCTCATCAAGATGACCCCGGACGAGGTCGACGAGTTCCTGGCCGGGCGCCGGGCCGTCAGCCTCTGCACGATCAACCACGACGGCACCATCCACGCCGTGGCCATGTGGTACGGGTTCCTCGAGGGGGCCATGGCCTTTGAGACCAAGGCCAAGAGCCAGAAGGTGCTGAACCTCCGGCGCAACCCCACTATCACGTGTCTGGTGGAGGACGGGGAGTACTACGACGAGCTGCGCGGCGTCGAGCTCGTCGGCCGGGCCGAGATCGTCGAGGATCCCGAGCGGATGTGGGAGCTCGGAGTGAGCGTGTTCGAGCGCTACACGGGCCCCTACAGCGAGGAGATGCGCCCGATGGTGGAGACCATGCTGAAGAAGCGGGTCGTGATCAAGGTGGATGTGGACCGCGTCGTGTCGTGGGACCACCGCAAGCTGGGCCTGCCTTCGATGCGCCCGGGTTCGGCGTCGTGACGGTCCGGATCGGCTGCCTGGGGGCGGCCCGCATCGCGCCGGCGGCGCTCGTCCGGCCGGCGCGGGCCGTGGCCGGGGCCGAGGTGGTGGCGGTGGCGGCGCGGTCGCAGGATCGGGCCCGGACCTTCGCGACCAAACACGGGATCCCGCGCGTGGTCGGCTCGTACCAGGAGCTGGTCGACGATCCCGAGATCGACGCCGTGTACAACCCGCTCCCCAACGGCCTGCACGGCGTGTGGACGGAGCGGGCTCTCCGGGCCGGCAAGCACGTGCTGTGCGAGAAGCCCTTCACCGCCAACGCCACCGAGGCCGAGGAGGTGGCCAAGGTGGCGGCCGAGACCGGGTTGGTGGTCATGGAGGCCTTCCACTGGCGCTACCACCCCCTGGCCGCCCAGCTCGTCGACATCGTGCGAGGCGGGGAGCTCGGGCCGATCCGGGAGATCCGCACGTCAATGTGCTTCCCGCTGCTGGCCCGGGGAGACATCCGCTGGCAGGCCCACCTGGCGGGAGGGGCGCTGATGGACGCCGGCTGCTATGCCGTACACATGGCACGCACCCTGGCCGGGTCCGAACCCGAGGTCACGAGCGCCGAGGCCCGCCTGCGCAGTCCTGGTGTGGACCGTTATGTGCGTGCGTTCCTCAAGTTCCCCGACGGCGGCACGGGTCGGATCACGACGTCGATGTGGTCAGGGACGGTTCTGGACGTATCGGCCCGGGTGACAGGGGAGAAGGGCAGCCTGCACGTGCTCAACCCGACCGCGCCGCAGTACTTCAGCCTCGTCACGCAGCGGAGTGGGGGCCGGACCAGGCGATGGCGGGCCAGAGGCAACCCGACGTACCAGTACCAGCTGGAGGCGTTCGTCGACGCCGTCGAGAACGGTGCCGCCGTCCCCACCGGTCCGGACGACGCCGTGGCCAACATGCGCGTGATCGACGCCATCTACCGGGCGGCGGGCATGGAGCCCCGCCAGCCCACGCCCGCATGAGCGCCCCCGTTCTCCCCGGCGCCGAGGCGTGGTCGGCTCCCGGCGGCTCCGTCGGTGTCCTCGTGATCCACGGCTTCACCGGGTGTCCCCAGTCCATGCGCGGCCTGGCGGAGGCATTTGCCGCGGCCGGCTTCACCGTCGAGCTCCCCCGGCTGCCCGGCCACGGCACCACGGTCGAGGACATGGCCACCACGGGCTGGGGGGACTGGTCCGGGGCGGCCGTGGCGGCCTACCGGGACCTGGCCGAGCGCTGTGAGCGGGTGGTTGCGGCCGGCCTGTCGATGGGGGGCACCCTGGCGGCGTGGGTCGGAGCCCACCATCCCGAGCTGGCCGGTCTGGTCCTGATCAACGCCGCCGTCGGGATGGTCGACGACGAGCTGCGCAAGGGCCTCGAGGAGATGCTCTCCCAGGGCATGGAGCTAATGCCGGGCGTGGCCGGGGACATCGCCGACCCCGACGCCGAGGAGCTCGGTTACGACCAGGTCCCGGTGCGGAGCCTGCTCTCGCTGGGCCAGGCGATGATCGACCTCGAGGCTCGCCTGGCCGACATCCGCTGCCCGGTGCTGATCCTCAACAGCCCGCAGGACCACGTCGTACCGCCCCACGCCAGCGAGCGGATAGCCGGCTCTGTGTCCGGGCCCGTCGAGCGGGTGACGCTCGAGCGCAGCTACCACGTCGCCACCCTCGACTACGACAGGGACCTCATCGAGCGCAGCGCCGTGGAGTTCGCCCGTCGCGTCACATCCTTGTCGTGATACGCCCACTTCGTCACGAGGCGAGACGCTGACGCTGCTGACTGCAACGGCGGAGCTCCCCGGTAGTTGAGAAATGCTTTTGGGCGGCCGTATGTGGATCTTCTTATACGCCCGGCCCGATCCTGCGGTATGTGACTGCCGGGACACGCGGAGCGGCGTTATTTCGGAGAACTATGCCGTATCCGTGATCACGCCGCTTCACTGCGTGTGATCTGGCGGGCGTATGTGAATCGTCTTATACGGCCACCCACTTTGCGTTTTTCATGTCGGGGAGGTCTCCCGCTCTACATCTCCTCGCGTTCCCAGAGCTTGATGCCCCCGAGGATCCCCGCCTCGTTGCCGACGAGGGTGATGTTGGAGTCGAGTGGGCCTGACACCCGGGCCGAGTTGCCGCCGCCGATGAAGAGGTGGTCGTAGACGACCAGGTCGTAGAGGGTGCGGATCGCGATCTGCACGCGCTTGTTCCACCGTCGTTTGCCGATCCGGCGACGGGTGGCGTCACCGAGCTGCTCGTTGTAGCTCTGCTCCTTCCGGAACGGGTGGTGGGCCAGCTCCAGGTGGGCGGACAGCGCACCCTTGTAGAACAGGGCCGTGCCGACCCCGGTGCCGAGGGTGACGACCACCTCGAGCCCCTCTCCCTTCACCACCGCCGCTCCCTGCAGGTCGGCGTCGTTGGCGGCCCGGGTGGGCTTCCCCAGGCGGGTCGCGACGGCGCCGGCCAGGTCGTAGCCCCGCCAGCTCCGCTCGAGGGCCGGCACGATCTTGGTTCCCGGGCCCTTCTCGGTGACGAAGTGCGGGGCGGTGAGGACCCGGCCCCCTCTGACCACTCCGGGAAAGCCGATCGAGACCCGGTCGTAGCTGGGGAGGTGGCCGGCCAGCTCGGTTATGACGTCGACGAGGCGGCCGGGGTCCATCGGGTAGGTCGTGGCCACCCGCACCCGCTCGGCCGTCAGCTGGCCCTTGCCGTCGAGTACCGAGCCCTTGATCCCCGTGCCGCCCACGTCGACGGCCAGGGTCTTCGCCTCTGCGGTCATGGCGCGCATTCTTGCCGGCCCTCCGGTACGGTCGGCCCGAGATGGCCGAGGAGCGCCGCGAGCTGGCCGTCGTGGGCGCCGGGCTCCTGGGTCTGGCGGCGGGCCGGGCCCTGGCCGCCGCCGGCCGTGACGTGGTGGTCCTCGAGCGGGCCACCGTCGGCCACGAGCGCTCCGGATCCCGCGGGCCCTCCCGCATCTTCCGGCTCGGCTACGAGGACCCCACCTATGTGCGGATGGCCCGCCTGGCCCGGGACCTCTGGGCCGAGCTGGAAGCGGAGGCGGGGGAGTCGCTCCTCACGGTTACGGGTCAGCTCGACCTCGGCGTGAACCTGGACGAGGTGAGCGCCGCCATGCAGGCGGCGGCGGTGCCCGTCGAGGCGCTCCCGGCCGGGGCGGTGCGGGAGCGCTGGCCCGGCATGGCGTGGGACGGCCCCGCCCTCTGGGAGCCCGACTCGGGGGTGCTGTCCGCCGATCGTTGCCTGGAGGCGCTGCGGAGCTGCTCGGGGGCGGAGCTCCGTGAGGGCCGCGAGGTGACGGGCATCCGGGAGTCGGCCGACGGGGTGGAGCTGGAGATCCGCGAGCGGGGAGGCCCGGGCCGCCGCCTGTCCTGCGACGTCGTCGTGGTGTGTGCCGGGGCGTGGAACCGTCCGCTGACCGCCTCCGCCGGGGTGGCCCTCGACTTGCGGCCCACGCTGGAGCAGGTCGCCTACTTCCGGGGCGCAGGAGGAACCGACCCCCTGGAGCTGCCCGTCTTCATCGAGCGCCGGCGCCGGGAAGCGGGCTCGTCCCCCTACGGCCTGCCGACCTTCTCCCCGGGGGTTCGCCGCGGCACGTACAAGGTCGCCTTCCACGGCGGCGGCCCGCCGGCCGACCCGGACTCGGTGCTCCTCGGGCCCGACCCGGCCGTCGACGCCTCCCTGGCCGCAGTGGTCGGACGCCTTCTGCCCGGCCTCGAGCCCCGGCCCGTGGCGTCGGAGCGGTGCCTCTACGACAACAGCCCCGACGAGGGGTTCGTGGTCGACCGGGTGGGGCGGGTGGTCATCGGGACGGGGACATCGGGGCACGGCTTCAAGTTCGGCCCCCTGTGGGGGGCGCTGCTGGCGTCCCTGGCCCTCGGGACCGAGCCGCCCGTGCCCCTGGGACCGTTCCGGGTCGGCGGCCGGTTCCAGGGTTCTTAGACTCCGGCGGTGGCATCCACGGCGAGGGACGGGAGCGGGCCGGACGGGAGGGGCCCCGACGGGAGGGGCCCCAACGGGCGCAGGCCGGGCGGGGCGGGTATCGACCGCCCCCTCATGCTCCTGGCGTCGGTGGTCGTGCTGGGGTCGATCATGTCGATCCTCGACACCACCATCGTCAACGTGGCCCTCGACGCCCTCGGCAAGGACCTGCACGCGTCGCTGACCAGCGTGCAGTGGGTGGCCACCGGCTACCTCCTGTCGCTGTCGACGGTGATCCCGCTCACCGGGTGGGCCATCGAGCGGTTCGGGGCCAAGCAGGTCTGGATCGGGTCCACGGTCCTGTTCCTGGCCGGCTCGGCCCTGTGCGGGGCGGCGTGGTCGATCGGCAGCCTGATCGTGTTCCGGGTCCTGCAGGGCTTCGGCGGCGGGATGATCATGCCGGTCGGCCAGACGATCATGGCCCAGGCCGCCGGACCCGCCCGGATGGGGCGGGTCATGAGCATCATCGGGGTCCCGATGATGCTGGGCCCGATCCTCGGTCCCGTGATCGGCGGGGTGCTGGTGCAGGACGCCAGTTGGCGGTGGATCTTCTACGTCAACGTGCCCATCGGGGTGGTGGCGCTGTTCCTGGCCGTGAAGCTCCTGCCCCGGGCCGAGGTGTCCCGCCGGGAGCGGCTCGACCTGCGGGGCCTGGCCCTCCTGTCGCCCGGGCTCGCCTTCCTCATCTACGGCCTGTCGGAGGCGGGCACGTCAGGAGGCTTCGGGGGCACCCAGACGCTCGTCGGCGTCGGCGTCGGGGTGACCCTGCTCGTCCTGTTCCTGCTGCAGTCGGTCCGCCGCCCCGGTCTGGCTCTGATCGATCTGCGGCTGTTCAAGGACCGCAGCTTCTCGGCCGGGGCGGGGACGTCGCTGATGTTCGGCATAGCCCTGTTCGGCGCCATGATCCTGCTGCCGCTCTATTACCAGATAGTGCGCGGACGCGGGGCCCTCGCCGCCGGGCTGCTGTTGGCACCGCAGGGCATCGCCAGCGCCATGTTCATGCCGCTGGCGGGGCGGCTCACCGACACCATCGGGGCCGGGCGCGTGGTGCTCGGGGGCATGGCGGTGATGTGCCTCGGGACGGCGGGCTTCGCCGAGGTCGGCCCGCACACCTCGTACGTGTTCCTCTGCGGCGCCCTGTTCGTGCGCGGGATCGGGTTCGGCTTCACGATGATGCCGGCCATGGCCGCGTCGTACGGCACCCTCGAGCACTCCCAGGTCCCGCGCGCCACCACCGCCCTCAACATCATCCAGCGCGTCGGTGGATCGATCGGCACCGCCGTGATGGCCGTGACGCTGCAGCGGGAGATGACCAGCGGGCTGGCCGTCCACGGCTTCAAGGCCGGGGCCGGATCGCTCAACGCCGTGTCGTCGGTGCCGCCGGCGCTGCTGGAGAAGGTCTCGCCCGTGCTGGCCCACTCGTTTGCCAAGACGTTCCAGCTGGCCCTGGTGCTCACCGCGGTCGGCTTCATCCCGGCCGCCTTCCTGCCGCGGCGGGCGGCGGCCCCCGTGGGGCCGGGGCGGGCGGTACCCACCGGCCATCCCAGCCGGGATCCCATCCTGATGGGCGAGTAGCCGGTTCACTGGAGCATGGCCCTGCGCACCCTCGACCGCCGCAACTCCCTCGACTGGGGCCGCCGCCGCCGGCGCCGGCTGCCCTCGCTGCGCGCCCTCCTTGTCGTCCTGGTGGTCCTGCTGGTCCTGGCCGTGGCCGGCGTGGTGGTGCAGCTGACCAGGTCGGTGCCGGCGCTGTCGTTCACGGCCGAGGCCCCGACCACCTTCGTCGTGCCCGGCTCCGCACCGGCGCTGCCGTGGCCGACGGGGGGCCAGGCCACCGTCGCCGTGTCCGGGGTCGGCATTCTCGGGTCCTCGGGCTCTTCCGCCCCAGTACCGATCGCCAGCCTCACCAAGGTGATGACCGCCTACGTCATCCTCGCCGACCATCCGCTGGCCGGAGGGTCCCAGGGGCCGCCCATCACGATGACGCAGGCCGACGTGGCCGCCTACACGTTCGGCGCCGCCCAGAACGAGTCGGTGGCGCGTGTGGCGGCCGGGGAGAACCTCAGCGAGCATCAGGCCCTGGAGGCGGCCCTGGTGGCCTCGGCCAACAACGTGGCCGTGGCCCTGGCCCGTTGGGACGCCGGCTCCGAGGCCGCCTTCGTCCAGAAGATGAACGCCGAGGCGGCCCGGCTGGGCATGTCCGCCACCCACTACGCCGACTCCACCGGGCTGAGCGGCGCCTCGGTGAGCAACGCCGCCAACCAGGTCGTGCTGGCGGAGCGGGCCATGGCCAATCCGGTGTTCGCCGGCATCGTGGGGGAGGCGTCCATCGACCTGCCGGTGGCGGGGACGCTCTACAACTACGACTACCTGGTCGGCCACTCGGGGATCGTCGGCATAAAGACCGGCTCGACCATTCAGGCGGGCGGCTGCTTCCTCTTCGCCGCCCACCGGGCCGTGCTGGGCAAGGACCAGCTGGTGATCGGCGCCGTCCTCGGCCAGCACGGCCCCTCGATCCTGGAGGCGGCCCTCACCGCCGGCCAGCGGCTGGTCGACGGAGTGGCCGGCGCCCTGCGCCCGATAGCGGTGAGCCTGCCCTCCTCCGAGGTGGGCCGCATAGGCGTTCCGTGGGGCCACGAGACCACGGTGCGGGCCGGAGGCGGGGCCGTCTTCCTCGGCTGGCCGGGGATGGCGGTGAAGGTCACGGTGACCCACGTCCCCCTGAAGGCGCCGCTGGCGGCGGGCCAGCAGGTCGGTACCGTGACCTACCGCGTCGGCACCCAGATCGTGTCCCGTCCCGCCACGGTCGACGGGCCCGTGCCCCGCGCCAGCCTGTCCTGGCGGCTCACCCGGCGCTGACCCCGGGGACCAGGCCGCCGCCGCTGGTGGTTCAGCTGGCGCTGATCAGCCGGCGCTGACGAGGCGCCGGCAGGCGGCGGCGATGTGGGCGGCGTCGATCCCCGCCGCCGCCATCAGCTCCTCCGGAGCGCCCGACCCGGGCATCTCGGTGACCGCCAGCTTCTCGGCGCGCAGCGCCACCCCGGCGGGCGCCAGCGCCGCCAGCACCGTGTCACCGACGCCGCCCTCGGGCCAGTGGTCCTCGACCGTGACCAGGCGCCCGCCCGTGGCCGTCACCGCGTCGACGAGGGCGCCGGCGTCGACGGGCTTGAGGGAGTAGAGGTCGATGACGCGGACGGGGGTACCTTCGCCCTGGAGGGTGTCGGCCGCGGTCAGGGCCTCGTGGAGGGTGATGCCGGCCGCCACCACCGTGACGGCGTCGGAGTCCGACGAGCGCAGGACCTTGAGCCCCCCGACCGGGAACTCCTCGTCGGGCCCGTAGATCACCGGGGTGTTCCCCCGCGTCGTGCGGATGTAGCTGATCCCGTCGAGGTCGGCCATGGCCGCGACGAGGGCGGCGGTCTGGTTGGCGTCACACGGGTAGAGAACCGTGCTGCCGTGCACGGCGCGGAAGGCGGCCAGGTCCTCGAGCCCCATCTGCGAGGGGCCGTCCTGGCCGATCGACGCCCCGGCGTGGGATCCGCAGAAGCGGACCGAGGCCTGGCTCACCGCCCCCATGCGGACGAAGTCGTAGGCGCGGGTCAGGAAGGCGGCGAACGTCGACGCGTACGGCGTCCACCCCCGTACCTGCATTCCCACCGCCGCCGCCGCCATCTGCTGCTCGGCTATGAACATCTCGAAGAACCGGTCGGGATGCGCCTTCTTGAAGATCTCGGCGTAGGTGGAGTTGCTGACCTCCCCGTCGAGGACGACCACGTCGCCGCGGCTCGTACCGACGGCGGTGAGGGCGTCTCCGTAGGCGCGGCGGGTGGCGACGGACTGGCCCAGCTCCCACTGCGGCAGCGGGGCCGACCCCGTGGCGAACTGGTGGGGCTTTCCGTTGGCCTCGGGCACGGCCACCTGCACGGACAGGTTCCGCACGCCCCCGAGCTCGGCTATGGCCTCCTCCGGGTCGTCGAGCGGCTTGCCGTGGGCGCCCTCCTGGTCCTCGACCGCCTTCACCCCCCGCCCCTTGTGGGTGCGGGCCACGATCACGGTCGGCCTGCCCCGGGTCGACAGCGCCTCGGAGTAGGCCCGGTCCACCTCGTCCACGTCGTGACCGTCGATCTCCACCGCCCGCCAGCCGAATGCCTCGGCGCGCGCCGCGTACGACGTGAGGTCCCAGCCGTGCATGGTCTCGCCCCGCTGGCCCAGGCGGTTGACGTCGATGACCACGGTGAGGTTGTCGAGGCCCTCGTAGGCGGCGTGCTCGAAGGCCTCCCAGCAGGATCCCTCCGCCATCTCGCTGTCACCGCACAGGACCCACACCCGGTAGTCGAGGCGGTCCAGGCGCTTGGCGGCCAGCGCCACGCCGACCCCGACGGGCAGCCCGAAGCCCAACGAGCCGGTCGCGACGTCGACCCACGGCAGGATCGGCGTGGGGTGGCCCTCGATGCGGCTGCCGAACTTCCTGAAGGTCAGCAGCTCCTCGTCGCTGATGGCGCCCGCCGCCTTGTACATCGAGTACAGCAGCGGTGAGGCGTGGCCCTTGGAGAAGATCAGGTGGTCGTTGCCCGGGTTGGCCGGCTCCGAGAAGTCGTAGTGGAGGTGGCGCGCCATCAGCACCGCCATCAGCTCGGCCGCCGACATCGACGAGGTCGGGTGTCCCGAGCCGGCGGCGGCGCTGCAGCGCACCGAGTCCACCCGCAGCTGCTGGGCCAGCTCCCGGCAGAAGTCCAGATCGCTCACCCGGCGACCCTACCCCCGGCCGGCGGGGCCCAGACCGGCGCCGGCCCGGGCTTCACCCCGGCGTCACACGACGCGACGGTGCTGCAGGTAGCGGAAGGTCGCCAGGCCGGGGACGATCGGGATCCAGAAGCTGATCAGCCGGAAGGTGAGCACCGCCGCCACCGCCGGCTCGGAGTGCACCCCGATGCCGGTGAGGCCCGCCACCAGGGCGGCCTCGACCGCACCCAGCTTGCCCGGGGTGGGGGCGGGGGAGGCGATGGCCGATCCGCCGACGTAGACGGCCATGGCCGAGAGCAGGGGGAAGTGGGGGTCGAAGGCGGCCAGGCAGGTGACCAGGGCCACCGCGTTGCCGAGCGTGACGCCGGCCGCCCCCCCGAACAGGCCCAGGGCCTGGCGCGGCGACCGGAGGGCCCGGGCCAGCTCGCGGCCCACCCGGAGAGTGGGGGCCAGCACCTTCCGGCGCCCGAAGGGGGACCCGAGCAGGGCCCCGGCGCAGACCAGGGCCCCGGCCACCCCGACCAGGACGGGCCAGCCCGTGGGCAGGGGATGGCGCCCCACCACGCCCGACAGGCCCAGCACCCCGACGGCTATGAAGAACAGGGCGGCGTGCACCACCACGCTGGCGGCCTGGTTGAGGGCTATGGATCCGACCGCCTCGGCCCGGGACGAGCCCTCGCCCTCCAGGAAGATCAGGTTGAGGCCCATGCCCCCGACCCCGCCCGGCGTCAGCCGGCTGGTGAAGGCGGAGGCCACCTGGACGAGTGTGGTCCGCCCCCACGGCAGGTGGCGGGGGACCGAGCCGATGTAGGAGGCCGCCGACGCCGGGAAGGTGAGGGCGCTGGCGGCGAAGGCCGCCACCAGCCACCAGTAGTTCGCCTGGCGGAGGGCGGCGGTGAGGCGCGGCAGCGTCCCGAGCTGGGGGAGCAGCAGGTAGACGGCGCCCCCTCCGACGATGAGGGTGAGGATCGTCGTGGCCCGGATGCGGGGCCGGAACGAGGGCCGCTGCTGGCCCAGCCGTCCCGCCACCTCGCTGGCCAGGTCGGCCAGCAGCCAGCGTTGTCCCCCCAGCTGGTCGCGTATCCGCGCCGGCACGGCCAGGGGCTGCAGGTACGTGACGGCGGGACGGACCCGGTCGGACGTGAGCGTGCGGAAGGCGGAGTCCACCGCCCGCTGCACTCCCACCACCGACGTCAGTGAGATCAGCATCTCGGCCACGTCCTGGGCCAGACGCGTGTCGCTGGCACCCGTCCGCGAGAACGTGAAGTCGAGGATCCACGGGTCGTTCTTCTCGTCGACGAGGACGTTGTTGGCGGTGAGCTCGTGGTGGGCTATGCGGGCGTCCCCGAGCAGCAGGACCTGCTGCCAGATCTCGTCAAGCAGCCCGTCGTCGAGCTCGTGCGGGGCCAGCTGCGGGAGCCGGCGCCCCTTGACCTTTTCCCGCACCAGCAGGGCGGGACCGTGCCCGAGCTCGGTGGTCATGAGCACGGGCGGGGTGCGTACCCCGGAGCGCTCGGCCAGCAGGCTGGCGTAGGCCTCGTGCTCCACCTCGTGGCTGGGTGAGGACAGGCGGGGCTCGTCCTCGACCTCGAGGGACGCGAGCAGGCGGCGCACCCGGTAGGTCCAGCCCGCCCGGCGCTGGCCCCGCCGCACCACCTCGACGAGCAGCGGCGTGCCCGAGCAGGTGCAGCCCTCGAAGACGCGCGGGCCGAACAGCCCCCCGACCACGGGCCGCAGCTCGGCCGGGTCGAACCCCGCCGTCTTGAGGGCCCGCTCCACGGTGGTGGTCGACGCCGCCCGGCCCGGCGCCCCCCACACCAGATGGAAGGCGCTGCCGATGCCGAAGCCGATGAAGGCGCCCGTGGCGATGTCGAGGGCCAGGTGGTGGCCCGTGTAAGCCTGCGAGACCGCCAGCAGGGCCAGCAGCACCGCCGGCACGAAGCGCAGGACGCGGGGCAGGTACGGGGTCACCACCGTGGCCAGGGCGCCCGCCACCGCCATCCGGTCGGCGGGGAAGGTGGTGTGCAGCACGACCGAGTGGTGACCCCCCCGCCCGACGGGGACGTTGGCCACCGTCACGATCCGGGTGGGGGCGAAGACGCTCAGCAGATTCCCCGCCACCCAGCCGGCCGTGCCCGCCGCCACCAGCTTGAGGGCGCCCCGGATCTGGTGGGCCAGGAGCGCCAGCCCCGCCACGATGGCGATGCCCAGCGGGGAGCCGCCCACCGAGATGGCCCGGGACATCGGGGCCAGCCACGCCGGCAGATTCTGGGCGTCGCGGTAGAGGGCCGCCTCGAGGGGGTCGACGCGGTGGGTCCGCGCCACCAGGAAGGCGGCGGTGACGATCACCGCCGATCCGAGCACGCGGACCAGGTCTCGTGGATGGCGCCCCAGGGCGGCGCCGGCGCGGTCGGCGACCGGGCTGCTGGCCAAGGCCCGTCACGCTACGCCCCCCGTGGCCCCCGGGCCGTCACACGCCCGCCCACCACGCCCGCCGACCACGCCCGCCGACCACGCCCGCCGACCACGGCCGCCGACCACGCCCGCCGACCACGCCCGCGGCGGGGCGGGAGTGGGGGTCAGCGGCGCCGGGGCCGGTGGTGCTCCTCCATCCGCTTGCGGATGACCTCGCGTCGCTTCTGCAGCTCGCTGTAGGTGAGGGTGTCGACCTCGGACGTCAGCCCGAACGAGGCCTTGACACCCGACAGGTCGAGGGGGACCGAGCGGGGGTCGATGCCGACGTCGGCGGCTATGCGCTCTCCGTGGCGGGTGGCGAAGTAGGCGGCTATGTGGCCGATCTCGTCGAAGATGTTGATCTCGGGCGCCAGCGTGGCCAGGGCGTTGTCCAGGAACAGCATGTCCTTGATGAACAGCATCAGCTCCTTGGGCAGGCGGGCCCCGTACGCCAGGAGCGACTTGGTCAGCTCCCGGATCTCGGCGGTCAGCTCGTCGGCGGACATCTGGGTGGGGTCCTTGACTGGTCCCTCCAGGTTGAGGTCCCGGATGACGGCGTCGACGTCGACCTCGGGGGGCAGGGCGCCCATGTCCCGGAGGGCGGCTATCTGGCCTGGTATGTCGTTGGCGGTGGCGCCCATCACCAGGCGGAGGAAGGCGAGGCGGCGGGGCTCGTCGAGCCGCCCCGTGATCCCGTAGTCGAGGAGGGCCACCCGCCCATCGGGCTGGACGAAGAGGTTCCCGCCGTGCAGGTCGCCGTGGAACACGCCGAACAGCATCGAGCCCTCGAGAAAGGCCACCATTCCGGCGCGCACGACCGCCGACGTGTCGATGCCGGCCGCCTTCATCCCCGCCACGTCGTCGAAGCTGAAGCCGTCGAGGCGTTCCATGACCAGCACCCGCCGGGTGACGAGGTCAGGGTGGGGCCGGGGGACCACCAGGGCGCGCTGATCGGTCTCGGCCAGGATGCGCCCGACATCGAGCATGTTCTGGGCCTCGAGGCGGAAGTCGAGCTCCTCCACGATGGTCTCGGCAAAGAGGTCGACCAGCGCCGGCGGGTTGGCGAGCGCGGTCACGGGGATGCGTCCCACCAGGGCGGGCGCGATCCAGCTCATGGCGGCCAGGTCGCGGCGCACCAGGGAGGCCACCGTCGGCCGCTGCACCTTGACGACGATGTCGCGCCCTCCGCCCGGGGACACGTCGGGGTGCAGGGTGGCGGCGTGCACCTGGGCTATCGACGCCGCCGCGATCGGCCGCGGCGTGAACGAGGAGAACACCGCTTCGAGGGGACGGCCCAGGTCCTCCTCGACGATGCGGCGCACCACGTCGAACGACTCGGCGGGAACCCGGTCGCGCAGGAGCTTGAACTCCGAGACCAGCTCCTCGGGGAAGATGCCCTCTCCGGAGGAGAGGATCTGGCCCAGCTTGATGTAGGTGGGACCGAGCCGGACGAACGCCTCGCGCAGCCGGCGCGACACGCCGCGACGCGACGGGCCCTGGCCCTGCCTGCGGTCGCGGACGTACCAGTTGCCGAGGGCCCAACCCAGGCGGGCGCCGACCGTGACCACGCGCCCCCCCGGGGGCAGCCGGCGGCGGCGGACCAGGCGCGGGACCTCGCGGCGCGTGCGTTCCCGGAGCTGGTCGATGCCCCGCCGCCAGGACATGGCGGCGGGGTCCACCACCCAGGGCCCCTCGGCCGTGAAGGCGCCGATGGCCAGGTCGGTCGTGTCCGGCGCGCCCACCGGGGGACCGTACCCGACGGGGGAACGCCCGCCTGCGTTCGGCGGCGGGGGCGACCGCCGGGCCGGAAATATCTCGCTACCCGAGGTATTCCCCGCTCCGAAGCGGGGTAGGGACGACGTCGTCATGACCGTGCCGGAAGAGGTGCTGCGCAAGGAGCCGTTCGGGCCCGACCGGCTCGCCGGCCTGCTGGCGACGGGCCCGGTGCTGGCGGTGGTGGACCGCGCCCGGGACCTCGGCCGGCGCGTCATCGCGAGATAGCCGGACGACGGGCGGCAGGGAAGGCGGCAGGGAAAGGTGGCCATGCGACGCATCGGGGTAGTCACGGGAGCGAGCGCGGGCGTGGGCCGGGCCACGGCGGTGGCGCTGGCCGAGCGCGGGTTCGACGTGGCCCTCCTGGCCCGCGGCCAGGGGGGCCTCGAGGCCGCCGCCAAGGACGTCGAGAGGGCGGGGGGGCGGGCCCTGGTGCTGCCCACCGATGTGGCGGACCACGAGCAGGTGGAGCGGGCCGCCCGGCTGACGGAGGAGCAGCTGGGCCCCATCGACGTGTGGGTGAACGACGCCATGACGACGAAGTTCGCCCCCGTGTGGGAGGTGGAGCCGGAGGAGTTCCGCCGCGCCGTCGAGGTGACGTTCCTGGGCCAGGTCTGGGGGACCCGGGCCGCCCTGGCCCGGATGATCCCGCGTGACCGCGGCAACATCGTCAACGTGGGCTCGGCCCTGGCTTTCATCGGCATCCCGCTGCAGTCGGCCTACTGCGCGTCGAAGTTCGCGTGCCGGGGGTTCTTCGAGTCGGCGCGGGCGGAGCTGATCCACCGCGGCAGCAACGTGCAGATGTCGATGGTGCACCTGCCGGCGGTGAACACGCCGCAGTTCAGCTGGTGCCGCACCGTGTTCGACAAGAACCCCCAGCCCGTTCCTCCGATCTACGAGCCCGAGGTGCCCGCCCGGTTCATCGTGGATGCCGCCCTCGACGGGCGGCGGTCCAAGATCCTCGGCTCGTGGAACAAGATGCTGGTGGCGGCGTCGAAGGTCGTGCCGGGTGTGGGGAACCAGTTCGCCGCCATCGGCGCATGGGACAGCCAGCTGAGTGACATCCCGACCGACCCCCACAGGCCGGACAACCTCTTCGAGCCCCAGGACGGCTCGGGGGACGAGGGTGCCCACGGCCTCTTCGACGACAAGGCCTCGGGCTTCCTCGATCCCTCGTTCCTCAAGACGCTGCCGGACACCGGCCGGAAGTTCGGCATCGCCGTGGGCCGGACCGTCAAGGAGAAGGCGGCCCGCCGGCGTCGGGGCTAGAGAGATGACGGTGTCGGAGCCCCCGGGGCGGGACGGAGACGCCGGGTGTGAGATCGACGAGCTGCGCCGCGACGGCTACGCCCCGATCGAGTGCTACGCCGCCGTCGGAGACGGGCGCAGCGTGGCCCTCGTGGCCCTCGACGGGTCGGTCGACTGGTGGTCGCTTCCCACCATGGACGCCCCCCCTGCGTTCTCCCGGATCCTCGACCCCGGGGAAGGGGGCCACATCCTCCTCCGCCCGCGTGGGCCGGCGCGCGCCCGGCGCACCTATGTGGGCGGCAGTGCGGTGCTGCAGACGACGTTCACCACGCCGACCGGGGAGGTGCGCGTCACCGACGCCGCCAACCTGACCGACGGCCACCAGCTGCCCTGGAGCGAGCTGGGCCGCCTGGTGGAGGGGGTCTCGGGCCGGGTCGAGATGGCGTGGGAGGTGGCCGTCGGGGACCGTTTCGGGATGGCGCGGCCGTGGGTGGAGGAGCGGGGCGGGATCCCGACGGTCACGATCGCCGACCAGTACCTCGGCATCGTGACCGACGAGGTCGGCAAGCCCACCTCGGACGGGCGGGTGGTGCGAGGCTCGTTCGAGACCGGCCCGGGCACCAGCCACCTCCTCGGGATCGTCTCCACCGACGGGGAGCCGATGTTCGTCCCCAGCCCCGATGCCGTCCGCACCCGCATCGGGCAGACCGCCCTGGCCTGGGAGGCGTGGAGCTCGCGCGTCGAATGCGAGGGGAGGTGGCGGGAGGCGGTACTGAGCAGCGCCCGCGCCCTCAAGCTGCTGATCTACTCCGACACCGGCGCCATCACGGCCGCGCCCACCACGTCGCTTCCCGAGGCGGTCGGGCTGACCCGGAACTACGACTACCGCTTCGCCTGGGTCCGGGACATGTCCTTCGTGATCCAGGCCCTCATCTACCTGGGCCTGCACGAGGACTCCCACCGCTCCCTCTCATGGCTGCTGTCCACGGTGCGCCGGACCAGCCCCGACCTGCACGTCTTCTACTCCCTCGACGGGCACCTGGCCGAGGCGGAGGCCGACATCCCGGTCCGCGGCTATCGCGACAGCCGTCCCGTCCGTGCCGGCAACGGGGCGGCCCGCCAGTCCCAGCTCGGGACCTACGGGGACCTGATCGACGCCGTCTGGCTCTACACCGAGGGGGCCAACGTCCTCGACGAGGGCACGAGCCGGACCATCGCCTCCTTCGCCGACCGGGTGTGCGACTCCTGGTTTCACACCGACAGCGGGATCTGGGAGCTCGACGAGCAGCGCCACTACACGTCCTCCAAGCTGGCGTGCTGGACGGCCCTCGACCGGGCCACCCGGCTGGCCGACGCGGGCCGGATCGAAGCCCGCAACCGCGACCGCTGGGCCCTCGAGCGTGACGCGGTGGCGGACTGGATCGGGGAGCGGTGCTGGTCGGAGTCCAGGCGGGCCTACACCTTCCATGCCGACACCGACCGCCTGGACGCCGCCGTCCTCCGCGCCGGCCGGGTCGGCTTCGACCGGGGCCCCCGGCTGTCGTCGACCATCGACGCCGTGAGGGAGGAGCTGGCGCGCGGACCGCTCCTGTACCGCTACACGGGTATGGCCGGGATCGAGGGGGCCTTCGTGGCCTGCTCGTTCTGGATGGTGGAGGCGCTCGTGTACGCGGGCCGGCGGGCCGAGGCCGAGGAGCTGATGGATCAGCTGGTGGGCCTGCCCAACGACGTCGGGCTGCTGGCCGAGGAGATCGACCCCGACACCGGGGAGTTTCTGGGCAACTTCCCGCTCGGGCTCAGCCACCTGGCGCTGGTCGGCGCCGCAGTCGCTCTCGCTGGGGGATGACGGTGTGGGCCGGGTCGCGGGCCGACTGCAGCCCGGCCTCGAAGACGCCCCACCGGGTGAAGGCCGATCCGGCCAGCAGTGCCGCCCCCGACACGACGGCCGCCAGCCGGCTGCGGCGCGCGCCGGCGCCGGCGCCGAGGAGGCCGGCCACGGTGAGGGCCTCGGAGGCACGCATCCAGCGGTGGGCCCTGCCCTCCTTGTAGGCCCGTCCCGCCATCCCCATCTGCTTCTCCATGGCGTTGGCGAGCAGCAACTCCCCGGCCGCCCCGGCCATCCCCAACCGGCGGGCCGGTCCGTTCTGCCGACGGGGAGCCGCCAGGAGCCCGAACCCGCCGGCGGCGCTGGCCGCCGAGGACACGAACAGGTACGGCATGTGGCGGTGGCCCTCGTGCCAGGCCGGCACGGCCGTGTCGGAGATCAGCACGGCCGTGTACGACGCCACCGCCGGTCCGAGCAGGGCGGCTCCCGCCGACGCCGCCGTCCCGACGGCCGGCATCAGCCCGGTGACGGCGGTTCCGGCCGAGACGAAGGCCAGGGGCACGTAGCCGGCCAGCAGCCACGACCCGACGCTCATCGGGGAGGTCGGCTTGAACACCCGCAGCATGTTGTAGAAGCGCCCGGGCCGGCCCAGGTCGTGGACCAGTGCCGCCAGCGACAGCCCGGCGGCGGCGGCCGCCGCCGCCTTGGCGGGGCGGGCCAGCCCGGGACGGCCGGTGAGCTGGGCGCCGAGCCCCAGGGCCGACGACGCCCCCGCCAGCCCGCCCAGGTAGAGGTAGCCGGGGATGTCGGGGCTCTGCCACACCGGCTCGTTGATCACGGGCTTGCCGTAGTACGACCGGAACTCCGCTTCCGGCACCATCACGGGTTCTCTCATCGGCCCGCCCGGAGGAACGACGCCGCCACACCCGACGCCAGAGCGAGGGCGGCGACGGCGGCGTGGCGCCACATGGCGGGCAGGTCCCGCGTCGTCACCACCGGGTCGGGGGGCAGCCCGTAGGCCTCGGGCTCGTCGAGCAGGAGGAAGAAGGCGCCGTCACCCCCCACCCCGTCGCTGGGATCGTGCCCGTAGAGACGGGCGTCGGTGACCCCGGCGGCGTGGAGCTGGTCGAGCCGGCCCGCGGCCCGCTCCCGCAGGTCGTCGAGAACGCCGAACTGGATCGACTTGGTGGGGCAGGTCTGCGCACACGCCGGCTCGGCACCGACCAGGAGGCGGTCGTAGCACATGGTGCACTTCCAGGCCCGCCCGTCCCCCTTGCGCTGGTCGATCACCCCGTAGGGACAGGCCGGGATGCAGTAGCCGCACCCGTTGCAGATGTCCTCCTGCACCACAACCGTGCCGAACTCGGTGCGGAAGAGCGACCCGGTGGGGCACACGTCCAGGCAGGCCGCCTCCGTGCAGTGCTTGCAGACGTCCGACGACATCAGCCACCGCAGAGCGGTGCGGGCCTCCGGATCGGAGGGGTCCGCTCCGTCGTGCGCCACCCCCGCCTCTTGCAGGCCGAGGGGTCGGCGCTGCTCGATGAAGGCCACGTGGCGCCAGGTGTCGGCGCCCAGGCCGGCGGTGTTGTCGTACGACATCCCGGTGAAGTCCAGGCCGTCCTCGGGGACGTGGTTCCACTCCTTGCACGCCACCTCGCAGGCCTTGCAGCCGATGCAGATCGACGTGTCGGTGAAGAAGCCCATGCGGGCCGGGCTCATACCTCGGTCCCCGTCTTCTCGGTGATGCCGGCCCGGCGCTGGTACTCCTCGACGAGGGCGGTGAGCGCCGGGCCGCGGGGCCGGCGCCCGGGCCGGATGTCGGCGCTGAAGGCCTTGACCTCCTGGATGTGGACGTTCGGGTCGAGCGAGATCGAGGCGAGCTCGTTGGCCGCGTCTCCTGCGCTGTAGCCGTTCGGGCCCCAGTGGTAGGGCAGGCCGATCTGATGGAGGGTCCGTCCCTGGACGCGGAGCGGCGTCATGCGCTCGGTCACGAGCACCCGGGCCTCGATGGCGCTGCGGGCGGTGACGATCGTGGCCCACCCCATGTGCTCCAGGCCCCGCTCGGTGGCCAGCTCCGGGGACACCTCGCAGAACATCTCCGGCTGGAGCTCCGAGAGATAGGGGAGCCAGCGGCTCATCCCGCCGGCGGTGTGGTGCTCGGTCAGCCGGTACGTGGTCGTCACGTACGGGAACACGTCGGATCCGGGCTCGTCCCCCGAGGGCTGGTAGCGGTTGTGCCGGCGGCTGAACACCTGGCGGACCGGGTTGCGCTGCTGGCGGTAGAGGGCATTCGGGAAGGGGGAGTCCTGGGGCTCGTAGTGGGCGGGCAGGGGCCCGTCGGTCAGCCCGGCGGGGACGAACAGCCAGCCCTTGCCGTCCGCCTGCATCACGAACGGGTCGGCGCCGGCCAGAGCCGCCGCCCCGCGCGCCCCGTCGGGCGGGGAGTAGGAGGGCTCCTTGTCGGCGCTGAAGTCGGGGATGTCGTGCCCGGTCCAGCGGCCCTGGTCGGGATCCCACCACACGAGGGCCTTGGCCTCGCTCCACGGCCTCCCGTCCGGATCGGCCGAGGCCCGGTTGTAGAGGATGCGGCGGTTGGCCGGCCACGCCCAGCCCCACTCGTTGGCCACCCAGTTCTGCTGGCCCCCCGGCTTCCGGCGGGCGGCCTGGTTCACGCCGTCGGCGTAGACCCCGCAGTAGATCCAGCAGCCACACGTGGTGGAGCCGTCGTCGCGGAGCTGCTCGTACGAGGCCAGGGGGCGGCCCTCGGCGTCCCGCCCGTTGATCTCGGCCAGGATGGCGTCGGCGCTCGGCTCGTCGACCGGGCCCTCGGTGGGGTAGTCCCAGGTGACGTCGAGCACGGGGCGGTCCATCGGATCGGTCGAGCCGGCCAGCTTCTCCCGGATGATCCGGCCCAGGTGGAAGTAGAACCACAGGTCGCTGCGGGCGTCACCGTCGGGTTCCGTGGCGGCGTGGTGCCACTGGAGCATCCGCTGGGTGTTGGTGAAGCTGCCGTTCTTCTCCGTGTGGGCCGCGGCCGGGAAGAAGAAGACCTCGGTGGCGATGTCCCCGGTACGCAGCTCCCCGGTCTCGATCTCGGGCCCGTCCTTCCACCAGGTGGCCGACTCGATCAGGGAGAAGTCGCGGACTACCAGCCAGTCGAGATTGGCCATGCCCAGGCGCTGCATCCTGGCGTTGGCCGAACCGACGGCCGGGTTCTCCCCGACGATGAAGTAGCCCTTGCACCTGCCTTCCATCTGGGCCATGACCGTCTCGTAGGTGCTGTGGCTACCGGTCAGGCGGGGCAGGTAGTCGAAGCAGAAGTCGTTGTCCGGGCGGGCCGCCGGCCCGAACCACGCCTTCAGCAGGCTGACCGTGTAGGACTTCATCTCGGCCCAGAAGCCCTTGTCCGGCGCCTCCCCCTGCACGAAGCCGTCCAGGTCCTCGTGCTCGTGGGCGTGCGGCATCGGGATGTAGCCGGGCAGGAGGTTGAACAGGGTCGGGATGTCGGTCGAGCCCTGGATGCTGGCGTGTCCCCGCAGGGCCATGATCCCGCCCCCGGGACGGCCGATGTTCCCGAGGAGGAGCTGGAGGATGGCGGCGGTGCGGATGTACTGGACGCCGACGGTGTGCTGGGTCCAGCCCACCGAGTAGACGAAGGCCGAGGTCCGGTCCCGCCCCGAGTTGGCGGTCAGCGCCTCGCACACCCGGAGGAACAGGTCCCGGGGGACCCCGCAGATCTCCTCGACCATCTCCGGGGTGTAGCGGGCGTAGTGGCGCTTCAGGATCTGGAACACGCAGCGCGTGTGGAGCAGGTCGGGGTCGGTCTCGGGCTCCCCGCCGATGGCGGCCCCGCCCGACCCGTGGGACTCCCCCCGGGCCGCCTCGCTGACCGACGAGCCATTTCCGGTGCGGTCCTGGTACTCCTGGTCCCGGCTGCCCGAGGCCGCCTGCACCTCCATGCCCTCGTACATCCAGGTGTGGAAGTCGTACTTGCGGTTCTCCCGGTCGAGACCGGAGAACACGCCGTCGAGGTCCTCGGTGTCGGCGAAGTTCTCGTTGATGATCGTCGCCGCGTTCGTGTAGGCGACCAGGTAGTCGCGGAAGTACCTCTCGTTCTGGATGACGTGGTTGACGATGCCGCCGAGGAAGGCGATGTCGGTCCCCGCCCGCAGCGGCACGTGCATGTCGGCCAGGGCGCTGGTGCGGGTGAAGCGGGGGTCGACATGGATGACGGTGGCCCCCCGGGACTTGGCCTCCATGACCCACTGGAAGCCGACCGGGTGGCACTCGGCCATGTTCGAGCCCTCGATGACGATGCAGTCCGAGTTCTGCAGGTCCTGCTGGAAGGTGGTGGCCCCTCCCCGGCCGAACGATGTCCCCAGACTGGGGACGGTGGAGGAGTGTCAGATGCGGGCCTGGTTCTCGATCTGGATGGCCCCCAGGGCGGTGTACAGCTTCTTCATGAGGTAGTTCTCTTCGTTGTCCAGCGTGGCCCCGCCCAGGCTGGCGATGCCGAGGGTCCGCCTCAGTCGCACCCCGTTCCCGTCGTCCCACTCCCAGGTCTGGCGGCGGGCGGCGATGACCCGGTCGGCCACCATGTCCATCGCCTGGTCGAGGTCGAGGACCTTCCAGTCGGCGGCGTGGGGCCGCCGGTAGAGGACCCGGTACTCCCGCGCCGAACCGGTCACGAGCTGGAGGCTGGCCGCCCCCTTGGGGCAGAGCCGGCCCCGGCTGACCGGGGAGTCGGGGTCCCCCTCGATGTGGACGACCTTGCCGTCCTTGACGTACACGTTCTGGCCGCACCCGACGGCGCAGTAGGGACACACGGACTTGACGACCTTGTCGGCGGTGTACGTGCGTGCGAGGAGATGCTCGCTGGTCTCGGACTTGACGGCTTGCCCGCGCGCCGTGGGGTCACCGCCCCGAAGCTGTCGGATCACGGGCCAGCGGATCAGCTCCATGCTGGTCCGGTCCTACCCGGACGCCCTGCCCTCAATCCGGTGAGCCCTGCTCCACGGCCGCGATGGCGGCGGCGGCGTCGACGTCACCTCCCGCCACCATGAGGAGGCCGGGCAGGTAGGCGTCCATGGTGGCGGCGTTCGGGTAGAGGAGGCCCCCGATGATGCCGGCGCCGACGGCACTGTCTCCGACGTCGACGCTGGTGCGCACGCTCACGAGACCGGCGTCGAGATCGATCTCCAGGCAGCCGAGGAGCAGCCCCGAGTTGGCCCGGCAGGCGTACTCGGCGGCGGCGGCCCGCCGCTCGGGCGGAACGACCACCGGGCAGCGGGCGTAGCACACGATCTGGTGCTCGTCCTCCAGCGGGTGGATGAAGCAGCTCCACGTGCCGTTGCGGCCCTCGACGGCGGTGACGAGGGCGTCGGAGTCGGGCACCTCCTCGTAGGGCCAGTCGTCGGCCCGGAGGAATGACTCCACGGCCCGGCGCATCCGGCCCGGACGCGGACTCACCGGTCCCGGTCCCTCACGCGCCGGTCTGGGCCCTGCGCTCGACCTCCTGGAACAGCAGCCGGGCCTGCATCATGGCCTCGCCGAGCCTGTCGTTGTGGTCGCGGGTGGACGGCGTCTTGAAGGACGACTTCCACTTCCATCCGAGGTTCTCGAAGTCCTCGGCCGCCGTCTTCGTGTCCTCACCGGCGCGTTTCCAGACCCGGGCGAAGGTGGCCCACTTCTTGGCCTTCATCGTGTCGGCCCCGATGCCGTCCATGGCGTCCTTCAGCTGCTGAAGGGTGCCGACCCGCTTGTGGAACGAGTCCATCACCCACGCGAAGTGCAGTTCGAAGTTGGCCTTCTGAGAGCGCCGGTCGTTGCCATCGATGGAGGTGGTCTCCGGGTCGTAGAGGTCGACCTCCCCCTCCCGGATGCCCTTCTTGAGCTGCGACGCCCGCTTCTCGGCGGCGGAGCGGGGGGTCAGCGCCCGCAGGATCTTCCGCCCCATCGACAGCTCGGCCGGGGCCTGGGGCACGTCGAACAGGGCGGAGTCGGGGAACTCGGTCAGCGACGCCACCTCGTGCTCGATGAGGGGCTTCCAGGTCTCCAGATATTCGGCCTGCTCCACAGCCTGGGCCGCCGCCGCCTTCGGGTCCATCCCGGTCTGCACCGACGAAAGGTAGGTGCCCCTGACCTTGAGGGCGTTCCAGTCCATGTTGGCGCTGGTCCCGTACTGACCCTCGGCCGAGCGCAGGTCCTTCTTCAGGGCCTTGCGCCCCTGGGACTGGCCGACCATCTGGTTGACCGCGGCCAGGCCGTCGTCGAACCCGCGGCGCATCTCGGCCTTGAGCGAGGCCCAGTCGTACTGGTCGAGGGCGGCGTTGACCTCCGTGCGCTCCTCGGGGGACATCCGGCCCCGGGGAGCGGGCCGGCCCGCCTTGGCCGCCACGATGTCCCGCATCTTGTCGGCGAAGTACTCCTTGAACTGGTCCTCCTCGAACCACCGGTCGAAGTCGGCAGCCCGCCGCAGGTTGGCCGAGGGGGCCCGGGCCGCCAGCTCGGGCCCGGCCGCCTCCCCGCCGCCGACCAGCATCGCGGCCCAGTCCCTGGGCTGCATCTGCTCACGGCCGCTGGCCATGGCCGAGCGCTTCTGCATGATGGCCTCGGTGTCGATGGCGCCGACCCGGCCCTTGGCCTCGAGGAAGAGGTTCCCCGGGTTCATGGTGTCCAGCCGGTCGGCGTTGCCGATGAGCAGGTCGCCCGCCAGGGCCCGGCCCATGCCGTAGGCACGCTGTAGCTGCTCGTTCCGCCTGGCGGTGCCCTCGTCGGTCGTGACGTCGTGGGCCTTGGCCGGCAGCACGTGGCCCATGTCGTTGGCCGTGACCTTGTTGAGGGCTCCGAGGCCGCCGAGGGCCCGCTGGACCACCACGTACCGGGATCGCTTGAGGTTGGTGAGCTTCTGGTCGTAGTTGTCCCGCCGCTCCGCCTCGACCTTGCTCCGGGCCCCCTCGAGCATGGAGAGGATCTCGGCCCCCTCGGGAGAGGCGACGGGGATGGGTCGGCTGTCGGGTGTGAGGACGCTCCCGCCGCCGACCGAGGCCAGCAGGCGCTCCCCGAAGACCATCTGCGAGGCGTTCTCGTCCGCCGCCTTCAGGGCAAAGGTGCCCGCCCCCACGGTCACCAGCACCACCCCGCCCATGACCCCCTCGGAGGATGGCATGACCCAGGTCGGGGACTGCCACATCACCTCGGTGTGCTGGGCGGCGTTGCCCTGGACGAGGGTGCTCACGGCCCGATTGCCGGCGATGCTCTGAAGGGCGGCCAGCGCGTTGCCCCCCATCGGCCCCTTGGGATCGCGGGGCCTGCGTTGGGTCGGCGCCGGTGTCTTCTCGGTGGTCCTCCCGCGCGAGCTCGGCACACCTCCGACGGTACGCCGGTGGCGGCGATCAGGCGCGGGCGAAGCGCACCATCTGTACCGTCCGCCGGGTCCTTGTCGACCTAGAGGCAGGCGGGCGTGCCCGAACGGGCAACCTCGGCGGGCCACCTACTACCGTCCCGCCGATGAGCCGCCTCAGCCCCGGTGACAAGGCCCCCGACATCAAGCTGCCGGACCAGAGCGGGAAGTCGTTCCGGCTGGCGGACTCCCTGAAGACACGGAAGAGCCCGCATCTCGTCTACTTCTACCCCAAGGCCGACACGCCGGGCTGCACCACCCAGGCGTGCGGCCTGCGCGACGTGGCCGACCGCATCGGGGACGCCGTGGTGGTGGGGATCAGCCCCGACGCCCCCGAGAAGCAGGCCAAGTTCGACACCAAGTACGGCCTCGGCTTCCCTCTCCTGTCCGACGCCGACCACGCCGTGGCCGAGGCCTACGGCGTATGGGGGGAGCGGTCGCTCTACGGGCGCAAGTTCATGGGCATCATCCGCTCCGCCTTCCTCGTCGACCCCAAGGGCAAGGTGGTGGAGGCCTGGTACAAGATCAGCCCGGCCGACACGCCGAAGAAGCTCCTGGCTGCTCTGGGCGCCCCGAAGTGAGCAGGGGCGGGGTGACCCTGCCCCGGCCGGACGAGGTCCTGCCCCACCGGCCCCCGTTCCTGCTGCTCGACGAGATCACGGCCGTGGAGCCGGGCGTCTCGGCCCGGGGCCGCTGGCGGCTGACCGGGGAGGAGTGGTTCTTCTCCGGGCACTTCCCCGGCCGGCCCACCCTGCCCGGCGTCCTGATGGTCGAGTCGGTCGCGCAGCTGGGCGCCGTGGCCGTGCTGCTCGACGAGCGCTACGCCGGCAAGCTGCCGCTGTTCGGCGGCATCGACTCGGCCCGCTTCCGCCGCCAGGTGGTGCCGGGTGACGTTCTCGATCTCGAGGTGGAGATGGGCCGACTGTCGGCCCGCGCCGGGCGGGGCACGGGCCGGGCGTCGGTCGACGGTCAGCTCGCGTGCGACGTCGACCTGCTCTTCGTCATCGCCGACGGAGGGGGAGCACCGGCCTCTCCTTGAAGGCCGCCGGGGGTTGGGGCCCCCCGGCACGCGCCGGGCGAGGTCAGAAGGACCCGGGTGCCCGCCGCCGTCAGCAGGGTGTGAGCACGAGACAGCCGTTGTGGCCGCCGAAGCCGAACGAGTTCGACAGCGCCGGCCCCGGCTCCCATGAGCGGGGCTCCCCGGCCACCACGTCGAGCTGGATCGCCGGGTCGGGGTGCTCGTAGCCCGAGGTCGGCGGGATCAGCGCCTTGTCGATGGTGAGCGCCAGCGCCACGGCCTCGATGGCCCCCGCCGCCCCGAGGGCGTGGCCGGTGACGCCCTTGGTCGACGTGACCGGCGGCCCGGGGGAGCCGAAGACCTTGTTGATGGCCTCCGCCTCCGCCGCGTCGTTGAGCGGTGTGGAGGTGCCGTGGGCGTTGATGTGGCGCACGGCCTCGGGTGCCACCCCGGCGTCCTCGAGGGCCAGCTCCATGCAGACGGCGGCCCCGGTCCCGCCCGGGGACGGCGCCGTGATGTGGAAGGCGTCGGCGGTGCTGGCCGAGCCGGCCACCAGGGCGTAGATGTGGGCGCCCCGGGCCCGGGCCCGCTCCAGCTCCTCCAGCACCAGGACGGCGGCGCCCTCGGCTATGACGAAGCCGTCGCGCTCGGCGTCGAAGGGACGGGAGATCCCCGCTCCCGACAGGGCCGTCATGTTTCCGAAGCCGGCCATCGCCACCTCGGTGATGGCGGCCTCGCTGCCGCCGGCCAGCACCACGTCGCAGCGCCCGGACGCGACCAGGCGGGCGCCGTTGCCCACCGAATGGGTGCCGGCGGCGCAGGCCGTGCAGACCGTCTCGCAGGGGCCCCGCCACCCCCGTCGGATGGACACGGTGCCGGCGGCGGCGTTCGGCATGATCATCGGCACCAGGAACGGGGAGACCCGCCGGGCCCCCTTGGCGTCGTGGGTGCGGACCTGGTCCTCGAGCGTCGACAGCCCGCCCACGCCGGTGCCGATGATCACCCCGGCGCGGTCGGGGTCGACCTCGGGGGTGCCGGCGTCCTCCAGGGCCATCTCGGCCGCCGCCGTCCCCATCTGGGCGAAGCGGTCGACCCGGCGCACCTCCTTGGGCCCGAACCAGGCGGTCGGGTCGAAGTCCTCGATCCGGCGCGGTCCCACCGGCCCCGGCCGGCACAGCCCCTCCCAGAAGGCGTCCTTGCCGATCCCGGCCGTGGCCACCACGCCGACGCCGGTGACGGCCACCTTGCGCCCCTCGGGGCCCTCCCCGGAGACGAACGCCGTCCTCACGGGACCTTGGAGATCACCAGGTCGAAGGCCTGGCCCACGGTCTGGATGCCCTCCAGCTCCGACTCGTCCACGCTGATGTCGAAGCTCTCCTCCAGCGCCATCACCAGCTCGACCAGGTCGAGGCTGTCGGCGTCCAGGTCATCTCCGAACTTGGCTTCCGGCACGACCTGGTCGGGCTCGACCTGCAGCACGTCGACGGCACAGGACTTGAACTTGTCGAAAGCGGTGTCGCGGTCCACGGGATCGCTCTCTCTTTCTTCTCTCTCTTCGGATCTCGGTTCGGTGTTGCGGTCAGTGGCCCATGGCCAGGCCGCCGTCGACGGGTATGACGGCGCCCGTTATGTAGGAGGCCCCGGGCGATGCCAGGAAGGCTACGGCGGCGGCGATCTCCTCGGGAAGCGCCGCCCGCCCCAGGGGCACCCGGGCCACGAGCTCCTCGATCTGCTGGGGGCTGAGCGCCGCCAGCATGTCGGTCTCGACCGGCCCCGGCGCCACCACGTTCACGAGGATGCTGCGGCTGGCCAGCTCCCGGGCCAGCGACCGGGCCAGCCCGACCAGCCCGGCCTTGGAGGCGGCGTAGTTGGCCTGCCCGGCCTGGCCGGCCAGGCCCGACACGGACGAGACCAGCACGATGCGGCCCTGGCGCGCCCTCACCATCGGCCCGACCGCCCGCTTCACCACCCGGTAGGTGCCGGTGAGGTTGGTGTCCACGACCTCGGTCCAGGCGTCCTCACCCATCCGCAGGATCAGCTGGTCCCGGTTCACGCCGGCGTTGGCGACCAGCACCTGCACCGGGCCCCACCGCTCCTCGATGCGACCGAAGAGGGCGTCCACCTCCGCTGTCGAGCGCTGGTCGCAGGGGAGCGACCACAGGGTGTCGGCCTCCTCCTTGTCGGGAGCGCTCCGGGAGGTCGAGACCACCCGGTCCCCCAGTCCGACGAAGCGCTCGACGCACGCCCGCCCGATCCCCCGGGTTCCCCCCGTCACCAGGACGACCCGACCCGAGCCGTCGGCCATCACACGCTCCAGCGCAGCACGGCGCTGGCCCAGGTCATCCCCGCCCCGAAGCCCGAGAAGAGAACCAGATCCCCCGGGGAGAGCCGTCCCGCCTCGGCCGCGTCCGCCAGCGCCAGCGGGATGGAGGCGGACGAGGTGTTCCCGGTGCGGTCGAGGACCACGGCCGTGCGCTCGGACGGGATCCCGAGCCGTTGGCCGGCGGCGTCGATGATCCGCAGGTTGGCCTGGTGGGGAACGAACAGGGCGATGTCGGAGGCACTCACCCCGGCCCGCTCCAGGGTCGTCTGGGCCGACTCGACGGTCACCCGCACCGCCCGCCGGAAGACCTCCTTGCCCTCCATCACGATGAAGGCGCCGAGGTCGGCGTAGAGGATCGAGCGGGCCGACCCGTCCACCCCGAGGTCCCACGCCAGCAGGTCCCCGGGGCCGTCCACGGCCTCCAGCACCACCGCCCCGGCCCCGTCGGCGAAGAGCACGGCGGTCGACCGGTCCTCCCAGTCCGTCACCCGGGACAGGGTCTCGGAGCCCACCAGGAGCACCCGCCGCACGTGCGGCGCCGTCATCCCCGCCGCCGCCACCAGGGCGTAGACGAAGCCGGAGCAGGCGGCGTTGAGGTCGAAGGCGCCGCAGTGGATGCCGAGCTGTTCGGCCACGTGGGCCGAGGTGGCGGGGATGGCCTGGTCGGGGGTGGTGGTGGCCAGGACCAGCAGGTCGACGTCGGCCGGGGTGAGCCCCGCCCGGTCGAGGGCGCCCCGGGCGGCCGCGGCGGCCAGCCCGGCCGTGGTCCCACCCACCCGGCGCTCGCGGATCCCCGAGCGCTCGGTGATCCACTGGTCGCTGGTGTCGAGGCGAACCTCGAGGTCGGCGTTGGTGACGACCTTGTCGGGAAGGGCCGTCCCCCAGCCCGTGAGGCGGATCCCCATCAGCGCCCCGGGCCGTCGGCGCTGCGCAGCCAGGCCACGGGCTGGCCGTCGGTCACCCGCTCCCCGGGCACGGCCAGCATCCCCTGCAGGGTCCCGGCAAAGGGGCTCCTCACCTCGCCCGCCCCCACCGTCCCGAGCAGCTGGCCGACCTCGACCGGGGTCCCGTCGGCGACGGCGCCGTCCGGAGGTGGCTCGAAGACGCCGGTGAGGGGGCTCACCACGATCCGCTCGGACACGTACAGGTGCTCACCCTGGTGGGCGGCCAGGTAGGCCTGGAGGGGGCTGCCCCCGGCCAGGGTCTCGACCAGCGTGTCCAGGTCGTCCGGGCCCGTCAGCGACACGGCCTTGGCGTCGGGGGCTATCCGCTTGACGAGGCCGGTCAGCACGGCGCCGGGGCCCAGCTCCACGAAGGCGGCGGTGGCGGGAGCGGTGGCGGCCAGGCTCTCGACGGTCTGGCGCCAGCGGACCGGGCTGCACAGCTGGGCCGACAGCAGGCCCGGCCACTCGCCGGGCTCGGCGTGGACCCGGGCGTCGACGTTGGCGGTGACGGGCACCTCGAGGGGGTGGAAGGTCACCTCCCCGATGGCCTTGCGCAGCCGGCTGCGGGCCGGCTCCATGAGCGGGGTGTGGAAGGCCCCGCCGACGGGCAGGGGCATGGCCCGCTTGGCCCCGAGGTCCTTGGCCACCGCCGACGCGGTCTCGACCCCTTCCGGCGTGCCGGCTATCACGACCTGCCCGGGGGCGTTGTAGTTGGCCACCCAGGCCCCGCTCTCGGCCCGCATGCAGGCCGACTCCACGCCGTCGTCGTCCAGGCCGAGGACGGCGGCCATCGTCCCGGGGTTCTCCTCCGCCGCCGCCTGCATGGCCTCCCCGCGCTCGGCCACCAGGTGCACGCCGTCCTCGAACGCCACCGCCCCGCTCGCGACCAGGGCGGAGTACTCACCGAGGGAGTGGCCGGCGCACGCCGCCGGCTCCAGTCCCAGCCGCTCGACGGCGTCGAGGACCACCAGGGACAGGGTGAAGGTGGCCAGCTGGGAGTTGCGGGTCTGGGTCAGCTCCTCCTTGTCGGCCTCCAGCAGCAGCCGGGCCACGTCCCGGCCCGCCGCCTCGGAGGCGTCGGCCACCAGCTCCCACGAAGGGTGGTCGACCCACGGCGCCCCCATACCCGGCCGCTGTGATCCCTGGCCGGGGAAGGTGAAGATCAGCAAATCCTGTCTCCTTCCCCCGGTAGCGGACTATCGGGCCAGACGACGGTCGTTGCGGGCCAGCATGGCCTGCCGGATCGTCGTCAGGACCCCGCACACGGCCAGCGGCACCAGGTACCGGGGGCGGAGTCGTCTCCCGAACACGCCCCGAAGGCTATGTGTCGGATCCCTGCCTGTCTCACTACCGCGCGGTAGCTAGTTGGTACGTTGTCCCCGCCGCCCGGATGCTGGAATTGGCTTACAGCGACGGCTCAAACCCGTCGGTCCGCAAGGGCATGCGGGTTCGAATCCCGCTCCGGGCACGCAATCCCCTCGGGCGGCACGGCTCGCCGCCGTAGACTCCCGGGGCCATGTCCAGGTCCCAGGTCGAGCGCCGTCTCATGGACGTCCACGCGCGACTCAAGAAGGCGCGGGAGGAGCTGGTGGTGCTCGACGAGCAGCTGGCGGCGCTGTCCGAGGAGGCCGACGAGGCCCGCGTCCGGGCCCTCGTGAGCGAGACGCCGGGGGCGGAGCGGGAGCACCGGGAGGCCCAGAAGCATGCCGACGCCATGGCCCGCAGCCGCTCCGCTCTGGTGGCCGGGATAGCCGAGCTCGAGACGACCCAGAACCGGCTGCTCGACCAGCTCGTTCCCGGGTCGGCCTGAGCGGCGGGGGAGGGCGGTCGATGGGCGTGCGCGTGGTCATAGCCGAGGACGAGGCGATCATCCGCCTCGACCTCAAGGAGATCCTCGAGGAGGAGGGCTACGAGGTCGTCGGGGAGACGGGCAGGGGGGACGAGGCGGTCGAGCTGGTCCGCCGGCTCAAGCCCGACCTGGCCATCCTGGACATCAAGATGCCCGGGAAGGACGGGCTGGAGGCGGCGCGGGAGATAACCGCCGACCGGGCGGCCGCCGTGCTGATTCTCACCGCCTTCAGCCAGCGCAACCTCATCGAGGACGCACGCGACGCCGGCGCCCTGGCCTACCTGGTCAAGCCCTTCCAGAAGGGGGAGCTGATCCCCGCCCTCGAGGTGGCGCTGGCCCGCCACACCGAGATCCGGGCCCTGGAGGACGAGAACCGTTCCCTGGCCGAGCAGCTGGAGACCCGCCGGGTTCTCGACCGGGCCAAGGGCAAGCTGATGGACGACTTCGGGATGAAGGAGAACGACGCCTTCACGTTCATCCGCAGCTCGGCCATGCGCCAGCGCGTCAACCTGCGGGAGGCCGCTCAGCAGGTCCTGGACGGCACCTTGCTGCCGGACCAGTCTTGAACAAGCTCCTCCTCCTGGACGGCAACTCCCTCGCGTACCGGGCGTTCTTCGCCCTCCCGACGGACATGGCCACGGCGTCGGGGCAGGTGACCAACGCCGTGTTCGGCTTCACGTCGATGCTGATCAACCTCCTGCGGGACCACAAACCCGACGGCATCGCGGCGTGCTTCGACCGTCCCGAGCCCACCTTCCGCCACGAGATGGCCGAGGACTACAAGGCGGGACGGTCCGAGGCGCCCGACATCCTGCGCCAGCAGATGGGCCTGGTCCGCCAAGTGGTCGACGTGCTGGCGATCCCGACGGTCGAGGTGGCGGGCTACGAGGCCGACGACGTCATCGCCACGTTGGCCACCCAGGCGCGCGACCAGGGCACCGAGGTCATCGTCGTGACGGGGGACCGCGACGCCTACCAGTTGGTCGAGGACCCGCTGGTGAAGGTGCTCTACAACCGCCGTGGCGTCTCGGACTACGTCCTGTACGACGAGGCCGGCATCAAGGAGCGCACCGGCGTCCCGCCTGTGCTGTACCCGCAGTACGCCGCCCTGCGCGGTGACACCTCCGACAACATCCCCGGCGTCCCCGGGGTGGGGGAGAAGACCGCCGCCAAGCTGCTCCTCGACCACGGCAGCCTCGAGGGGGTCTTCGCCAACCTCGAGAGGTGCACGCCCAAGCTGCGGGAGAACCTGGCCGCCCACGAGGACCAGGTGTACCGAAACGCCATGCTCACCCCCCTGGTGCGTGACGTGCCGCTGGACGTGACGCTGGACCAGCTGCACATGGGTGCGCTGGACAAGGACGCCGCCCGGCAGCTTTTCAACTTCCTCGAGTTCCGGACGTTGTGGGACCGCCTGATCGAGGCGTTGGGGGATGCTGATGGCGCCGCCCCTGTGGCCGAGGCCACCGCCTCGGTGGAGGTCAGCGTCGAGCACGCCGACACGGCCGCCGCTGCCGTCAAGGTCCTGAAGACGCTGGCCGGCACCGGCCGGATCGCCCTCGACGCGGCGTGGGAGGGCACGCCGGGCCGGTCCGCTCTCGTCGGCCTGGGCCTCGTCGCCGCCGGTGGGGAAGGCGGCACTGCCGGCCCCGCCGCCGCCGTATGGGTCCCCGCCGCGCTCCTGGCCGACCCGAAGGTCACCGACGCCGTCTGCCGCGTGCTCGGGGACGAGCCGGTGGTGGCCCACCGGGCCAAGGAGCTGATGCGGGGCCTCCTGCCCCACGGGGTGGACGTCCGCAACCTGGAGATGGACACCGCCGTGGCGTCGTACCTCCTCGACCCGGCCGAGGGGCAGTACGTCCTCGAGGACGTGTGCCTGCGCTACGCCCAGCTCGAGCTGGCCCCGCCCGGTGGTGCGCCGACCGGCCAGCTCGACCTGTCCGGAGAGTCGGTCGACCCGGCGGACACTGCTGCACGGCGGGCGGCGGCGGTGGCGGCGGTGGTGCCGGCCCTCGAGCGGGCCCTCGACGCCCAGGGCCTGCGCAACCTCCACGATCAGATCGAGCGTCCCCTGGTGCGCGTGCTGGCCCGGATGGAGGTGGTGGGCGTCCGCGTCGACACCTCCTACCTCCAGAAGCTGCACGGGGAGCTGACGAGCGAGGCCGCCCGCCTCGAGCACGAGATCCACGAGGCGGCGGGGATGGTGTTCAACGTCAACTCCACCCCGCAGCTGCGCACGCTCCTGTTCGAGAAGCTCGGTCTCGTCCCCCAGAAGCGGACCAAGACGGGGTTCTCCACTGACGCCCAGTCCCTCGAGAAGCTCCGGGGCCAGCACCCGGTCGTCGAGACCCTGCTGCAGTACCGCGAGGTCGAGAAGCTGCGCTCGACCTACGGGGAGGGCCTCCTGGCCGAGGTGGCCGGGGACGGGCGCATCCACGCCACCTTCAACCAGACCGTGGCGCGCACGGGGCGGCTCTCCTCCGACCAGCCCAATCTCCACAACATCCCCGTGCGCAGCGAGGAGGGCCGCCGCTTCCGCCGGGCGTTCATCCCGGCCGAGGGCCACCGCTTTCTCGTGGCCGACTACAACCAGATCGAGCTGCGCGTGATCGCCCACCTCTCCGGGGACCCCGGCCTGGTCGAGGCCTTCACCGAGGGGCGCGACATCCACCGCACCACGGCGGCGCGGATCTTCGGAGTGAAGCCCGAGGACGTGGACGTGGCGCAGCGCTCCAAGGCCAAGATGGTGTCCTACGGCCTCGCCTACGGGATGGAGGCCTACGGCCTGTCGCAGCGCCTGGGTGTCCCGGTGGACGAGGCCGCCGCCATCCTCGACGCCTACTTCGAGGGCTTCCCGAACGTGCGCAGCTACATGGAGGCCACCGTGGCCGAGGCCCGCCAGAAGGGCTACACCGAGACGCTGTTCGGGCGCCGGCGCAAGATCCCCGAGCTGTCGGCGTCGAACTACCGGCTGCGCCAGGCCGGGGAGCGCCAGGCCATGAACGCCGGGATCCAGGGCCTGGCCGCCGACATCTTCAAGGTGGCGCTGGTCCGTCTCGACTCGGCGCTGGAGACCGAGGGGCTGCGCAGCCGGCTGATCCTGCAGGTCCACGACGAGGTGATCCTCGAGGTCGTCCCCGAGGAGACCGAGCGGGCCGCCGAGCTCACCGTGGGGGCCATGGGCTCGGCCGCCGAGCTGTCGGTCCCCCTCGTCGTCAACGTCTCCTGGGGGGACAGCTGGGCCGATGCCAAGACATGACCGGCCGGGTCCCCTACGCCCCGGCTCCTCCGCCACGTGGCGCCCCAGCCCCACGGGCGGCCGTTCATTCTCCCCGTGAGCCCACGGAGTGGGAGCGCCTGGCCGACCACACCGGCCGCGCCTATCTGAGGTACGCCCACACCAGGGGCACGGCCCAGGAGGTGGCCTTCCTCGTCGACGAGCTGGCGCTCTCACCCGGGCAGCGGGTTCTCGACGCCGGCTGCGGTCCGGGGCGGCACGCCCACGCCCTGGCGTCCCGGGGCCTCGAGGTGGTCGGGATCGACCTGGCGGCGCGCTTCGTCGAGCTGGCCGCGGAGGGGGAGAGCGCGGCGCGCTTCGTGCGCGCCGACGTGCGCCGGCCCCCTCTGCGCCCGCGCTCGTTCGACGCCGTCGTGTGTGTGGGCCAGGGCGGATTCGGGCTGCTCGGTGGGGGCCGCGCCGAGACCGACGCCCTGCGGTCCCTGGCGGCGCTGCTCCGCCCCGGCGCCCCGCTGGTGGTCACCGCCTTCTCCGCGTACTACGCGGTGAGATGGCTGGAGGAGGGCCAGACCTTCGACCCCACGACCGGCGTCCACCGGGAGACGGCGTCGGTGCGCAGCGAGGACGGGACGGGGGAGGCCGGTTTCGACCTCACGAGCACCTGCTTCACTCCCCGCGAGCTCCGCTGGGCCGCCGAGGGTGCCGGCCTCAGGGTGGAGGGGCTGTGGTCGGTCGAACCGGGGCGCTGGGCCCGGCGCCCACCCGAGCTGGACATGCCGGAGCTGCTGGTCGTGGCGCGGGTGCCGGCGGCCGGGAGACCCGGTGATAGCCTTTGATTTCCTTTAATTCCCTATAGATCACCGAGGCTCTACCCCAGCATGTCCGATCCGACGACCGACCAGTCCGCCCCGACCGCCACCGCTGCACCGCCGCAGGGTGACGGGTACATCCCCCGGGAGGTGGTGGTCGACGATCTGGGCGGGATGAGCCTCGAGGACGCCATCGCCGCCACGATCGTCGAGTTCGACGACGGTGACATCGTGAAGGGCACGGTCGTCAAGGTCGACAAGGACGAGGTCCTGCTCGACATCGGGTTCAAGTCCGAGGGCGTGATCCCGGCCCGCGAGCTGTCGATCCGCCACGACGTGGACCCGTCCGAGGTGGTCCATCTCGGTGAGGAGATCGAGGCCCTTGTCCTCCAGAAGGAGGACAAGGAGGGCCGGCTGGTCCTGTCCAAGAAGCGGGCCCAGTACGAGCGGGCCTGGGGCACCATCGAGCGCATCAAGGAGTCGGACGGCGTCGTGTCCGGGCCCGTCATCGAGGTGGTCAAGGGCGGCCTGATCCTCGACATCGGCCTGCGCGGCTTCCTGCCCGCCTCGCTGGTCGAGCTGCGCCGCGTCCGCGACCTGCAGCCCTACGTCGGGCGCTCGCTCGAGGCCAAGATCATCGAGCTCGACAAGAACCGCAACAACGTCGTGCTCTCCCGCCGGGCGTGGCTGGAGGAGACCCAGCGCGAGCAGCGCGAGGAGTTCCTCGTCAACCTGAAGCCGGGGGAGGTCCGCCGGGGCGTGGTCTCGTCGGTGGTCAACTTCGGCGCCTTCGTCGACCTCGGCGGTATGGACGGCCTGGTGCACGTGTCCGAGCTGTCCTGGAAGCACGTCGACCATCCGTCGTCGGTCGTCCAGGTCGGGGACGAGATCGAGGTGCAGGTGCTCGACGTCGACCTCGACAAGGAGCGCATCAGCCTCTCGCTCAAGGCCACCCAGCAGGACCCGTGGCAGGAGTTCGCCAACGCCCACAGGGTGGGGGAGCTGGTCTACGGCCGGGTCACCAAGCTGGTTCCCTTCGGTGCCTTCATCCAGGTGGGGGAGGGCATCGAGGGCCTGGTCCACATCTCGGAGATGGCCGCGCACCACGTCGACCTGCCCGAGCAGGTCGTGGCTCCCGGTGAGGAGCTGTGGGTGAAGATCATCGACATCGACCTGCAGCGGCGCCGGATCAGCCTGTCGATCAAGCAGGCCGCCGAGGGTGGGGAGGTGGCGGCCGAGTACCAGGAGCACTTCGGCCAGCACGCCTACGACGAGTCGGGGAACTACATCGGGGCCGCCGAGTACGCCGCCTCGGACTTCACGCCCGAGACCGAGGCCCAGGCCGCCTGGGCGGACTACGCCGCCGAGTTCGGCGCCGGGACCCCGGCGGCCCGGACCGACACTCCGACCGGGGAGGCCGAATCCGAGGAGCCCGGCTCCACCGGGTAGTGGCAGGCCACGTAGTGGCCGGTCTCGATCTCGCGTATCTCCGGCTCCTCCCGGGCGCAGCGCTCGTCGGCGCGGGGGCAGCGCGTCCGGAAGCGGCAGCCGCTCGGCGGGTCGATCGGTGACGGGAACTCCCCGCCCAGCAGGCGGTCCTGCGGGGAGGGGCGGACGTCGGGGTCGGGCACGGGGATCGACGACAGCAGGGCGTTCGTGTACGGGTGGCTCGGCCGTCCGTAGAGGGTGTCCGACGGCGCCACCTCGCAGATCTTGCCGAGGTACATGACCGCCACCCGGTCGCTCACGTTGCGGACCACGGCCAGGTCGTGGGCAATGAAGATCAGCGTGAGCCCGTAGCGCTCCTTCATGTCCTCGAGCAGATTGAGGATCTGCGCCTGGATCGACACGTCCAGGGCCGACACCGGCTCGTCGCAGATGATCAGCGTCGGGTCCATCATGAGGGCCCGGGCAATGCTGATCCGCTGGCACTGACCTCCCGAGAACTGGTGGGGACGGCGCCGGGCGGCGGTGTCGTAGTCGAGGCCCACGGCGTCGAAGACCTCTCGCACCCGGGCCTCGCGCTCGGCGGCGGTGCCCTGCTTCCAGATGGCCAGCGGCTCGGCCACGATCTCGCCCACCCGGTGGCGCGGGTTGAGCGACGAGATCGGGTCCTGGAAGATCATCTGGAGCCGGGGGCGGACCCGGCGCAGGTCCTCGCCGTGAAGCTGGGTGAGCTCCTGGCCCGAGAACACGACCGACCCCGACGTGGGCGGCGGCATCTGCACGATGGCCCGCCCCGTGGTGGACTTCCCGCACCCCGACTCGCCGACCAGGCCGAGGGTCTCCCCGGGGAGCACGTCGAAGCTGACGTCGGAGACGGCGTGCACCCGCCGCCCGCCGCCGGCGGGGAACTCGACGACCAGGTGCTCGACGCGTAGGAGCGTCTCGTCTCCCTGGCGCAGGTGGGCGGTCCCACTGCCCGCCATCAGGCCATTCCCTCCCCGGCCTCCGGCCGGCTCCTCTCCATCACCCTGCAGCCTCGGTCCCGGCCATGACCGTCGCCGGCACCGTGTCGGCGATGTGCTCCGGCGGGGGAGCGGGCCCACCCCGTTCCTCGTTGCGCGCCAGCGCCTCACGCCCCTCGGGGGTCCCCACCGGGTACCAGCAGGCGTACAGGTGGCCGGGCGTCGAGGCCTCCATCAGCGGGGGCTCGTCGGTCCAGCACCGCTCCTGGGCGTAGCGGCACCGCGGCGCAAAGCGGCATCCCGGCGGTGGCGTCACCAGGTCCGGCGGCCGCCCCGGGATGGCGGCCAGCCTCGTGTGGGCGGGGTGCTGGAGCTGGGGGATCGAGGCCATGAGCGCCTCGGTGTAGGGCATCTTCATGTCGCGGAACAGGACGCGGGTCGGGGCCTTCTCGACGATCTTGCCGGCGTACATCACCGCGATCTCGTCGGCGCGGCCCGCCACCACGCCGAGATCGTGGGTGACGAGGATCATGGCCATGAAGCGCTCCTGCTGCTGGGACTGCAGGAGGTCGAGGATCTGGGCCTGAACGGTCACGTCGAGGGCGGTGGTCGGCTCGTCGGCCAGCAGCAGCTTGGGGCCGCACGCCAGGGCTATGGCGATCGTCACCCGCTGCCGCATGCCGCCGGAGAGCTGGTGGGGGTACTCCCGGAGTCTCCGCTCCGGCTCGGGGATGCCGACCGAGCGCAGGAGGGCCAGGGCCCGGTCGCGCGCCTCGTCGTCCTCGATCCCGAGGTGGTACACGAGGCTCTCGGTGATCTGGCGGCCGATCCGCATGACCGGGTTGAGGGAGGTCATCGGGTCCTGGAAGACCATGCTGATCTCGGCCCCCCACACGAGGCGCAGCTCCCGCTCCGACATCCCCACCATGTCCTGGCCGCCGTAGAGGACCTGGCCCCGGCGCACCACGTTGCTCTTCGGCAGGAGGCCCATGATCGAGCGGGACAGGATCGTCTTGCCCGAGCCGGACTCGCCCACGATGCCGAGGGTCTGGCCCCGGTTGAGGCTGAGCGACACGCCGTCCACGGCCCGCACCAGCCCCCGCTCGGTGCGGAAGTGCGTGGCCAGGTCGACGACCTCGAGCAGGGCGCTGCCGTCGGCCACCTGGAAGCGGGCCGGGTCGGCCACGTGCGGGCGGCGGGGGCGGAGGTGGAGCCGGGGGCTCACAGGGCGCCCTCCCGCACGTCGAAGTAGGCGGTGAGCCGGTCGCCCACCAGGTTGAGGGCCAGGACGGTGAGGAAGAGGAAGAGGGCGGGCCAGAACGCCACCCCGGGGTGCTGGGTCAGGATCACGCGGCCCTCGGCGATCATGTTCCCCCACGTCGGCGTGGGCAGCCGCACGGACAGCCCGAGGAACGACAGGCCCCCCTCGGCCACGATCGCCACCGGCACCGACACCAGCCCGAGGGCCAGCCCCGAGGGCACCACGTTGGCGAGGATCTCCCTGAAGATGATCCGGCTGTTCTTGGCGCCGAGCATCCGGGCCGCCATGACGAACTCCCGCTGGGCAAAGCGGATCGTGTTCCCCCTCACCACCACGGCCAGCGGGCCGATCGAGAGGATGCCGATGGTGAGCGTGATGTGGAGCAGGCTCGGGCCCCAGAACGACACCACCGCAATCAGCAGCACGAAGGCGGGGAAGGCCAGGATCACGTTGGACAGCCCCACCACGATCCCGTCGGTCACGCCCCGGTAGAAGCCGGCCAGCAGGCCGAGGATCCCGCCGATCACCAGGCCGAAGAGGATCGAGAAGAAGCCCACGGTCAGCGAGACGCGGGCGCCGTAGATCACGCGGGAGAACAGGTCCCGCCCGAGGTCGTCGGTGCCGAACAGGTGGTGCAGCGACGGGTTCAGGCCGGGCTGGAACTCGATGGCCTTGGGATCGGGGATCGGGAGCAGGCCGGCGATGACGGCCAGGACCACGATCAGCCCGATCCAGCTCACCGACAGCCAGAACGTGAAGCCGAGCGTCCTCCGGGACCGGTCCGCCGCCGCCGGGGTGAGGACCGTCCCGCCCGCCCCCGACAGGGGAGCCTGCTCGACGAGCACCCCGCTCGGGGCCTCGGCCCCCCCGGCCCCGGGGAGGATGCTGGTGGTCTCCGTGGCGTCAGGCGGCGGCGCGGGCATGGCGGACCCTCGGGTCGAGGAGCGGGTAGGCGAGGTCGAGGAAGAAGTTCACCATCACGTAGCCGACGGTCACGATCAGGACGGCCCCCTGCACGACCAGGTAGTCCTGCTGGAGGATGGCGTTCACGGTGTTGAAGCCGATCCCCGGGATGGCGAACAGGTACTCGAGGATGAACGTCCCCCCGATCAGGGCGCCGACGTTGAGGCCGCCGATGGTGACGAGGGAGAACGTGGAGGGCCGGAAGGCATGGCGCACCAGGATCCACCACGTCGGCAGGCCCTTGGCCCGCGCCATGGTGATGAAGTCCTCCTGCAGAGTGGCGATCATGTCGGCCCGCAGGACGCGGTGGTAGAGCGCGATCGACCCCAGAGCCAGGGCCAGGGAGGGCAGGAACACGGACCGGAGGTTCTGCACGAAGTCGTCGGTGATGTGGGTGTAGCCGGTGGCCGGGAAGGCGTGGATCGTCACGGCGAACAGGAACACGAACACGACGCCCCGCACGTAGTCGGGGATCGAGAGGGTGCCGAAGGCGGCCGTGGTCGCCACCCGGTCGATGCGGGTGTTGGCCCGGTAGGCGCTGAGGATGCCGAGCGGCACCGCCATCACGACCGCCATGATCTGGGAGAAGATCAGCAGCTCGAGGGTGACGGGGATCGACTGGGCCAGGACGGTCGAGACCGGCTCGTCGTTGAGGTAGGACTGGCCCAGGTGCCCGGTGAACGACCCCCGCAGCCAGTCGACGTACTGGACGGGTATCGGCCTGTCGAGGTGCAGCTGATGGGTGCACTTGGCCAGGTTGGCCGGGGTGGCGTTGGTCTTGAGGATGCTGATGCAGGGGCTGCCCGGCAGCAGGTGGATCAGGATGAACGTGAGGAACGTGACGATGAAGAGGACGGGGACCAGCAGCAGGAGCTTGCGGAGGATGTATCGCATGGCCGGTCAGTCCGTCGGGCGGCCCTCGCTGGCCGCGATCAGCAGCTCCCGGATGGCCGCCGCCGGGTAGCGCCGGTGGCCGCTGGGCGTCAGCACCGACGGGATCCGGCCCCGCCGCCCCCACTCCGAGACCGTCCGCTCTGACACCTGGAACAGGACGGCCACGTCACTGGTACGCAGCAGGCGTTCCGAGAGTTTGTCGGGCGCGCCCTCCGGCCCGAAAAGCTCGTCGAGCAGCTGAGTGCGGGTGGCTCTTATCGACTCGCTCCTGCATGCGGGCCGGACAGTAGTCCGGGCTTCTCGGTTCTCTGCTTTCGCCGGATCGGCAGGTTGAGCCCCGACCTGAGCGGTCCGCAGCCGCGGGGCGGGTCGTCCCCTACGATCCCCGTCCCGTGAGGCCGGCGGAGACGACGATCGACGAGCCCCTGCCGGCGTGGACGAACGCGGCCGTGGCGGTCGCGCTGGCGGCCGTGGTGGCGGCCGGACTGGTGCTCCGGTTCTGGACCCGGTCCGACCTGTGGCTGGACGAGGCCCTCACCGTGAACATCTCCCGGCTCCCCCTGAGCCAGATCCCCGGGGCCCTCCGCCACGACGGCTCACCCCCTCTGTACTACTTCCTCCTGCACTTCTGGATGCGGGCCTTCGGCACGTCCGACGGGGCCATCCGGGCGCTCTCCGGGGTCTTCGGGGTCGTCAGCCTCCCCCTCGCCTACCTGGCCGGGCGCCGTCTGGCCGGGCGCACGGTGGGCTGGACGGCGCTGGCCCTCGTGGCCACGTCCCCGTTCGCGGTCCGGTACTCGACCGAGGCCCGGATGTACATGATGATCGTGGCGCTCAGCCTGGCCGGCTTCCTGGCCGTGGACGCCGCCCTGCGCCGGCCCGCCCCCCTCCGCCTGGCCGCCGCGGCCGTGATCAGCGGGCTGCTGGCCCTGTCGCACTACTGGGCCCTGTACCTCATCGCCACGACCGTCGTGCTCCTGGCGTGGATCTGGCGGCGCGAGGGAGGCCGGGACCCCCGCGCCCCCGCCGCCCTCCGCACCCTGGTCGCGGTCGTGGCCGGCACCGTCGTCCTCCTGGCCCCGTGGGTGCGGATCATGGCGTTCCAGCTGCGCCACACCGGGACGCCGTGGTCGGGGCGGGCCAACTTCTCGGCCATGGTCAACTCGGTCAGCGACTTCGCCGGCGGGGCCAGCAGCACGGGGCGGGCCCTCGGCCTGCTGTTCTTCGCCCTGGCCGGGCTGGGCCTGTTCGGGGCGGCCATCGACCGGGTGCGGATCGAGCTCGATCTGCGCACCCGGCCCCTCGGGCGGTCCATGGCCTGGCTGTCGTTCGGCACCCTCGGTCTCGGGGTGGTGACCGGCTACGTGGCCCGGTCGGCCTACACGGCCCGGTACACGGCGGTGGGCTTCGCCTTCTTCATCCTGCTCGTGGCCATCGGGGTGACGACCCTGGCCGACACCCGGATCCGCTACCTGGTCGTCGGCGCCGCCGTCGCCTTCGGGTTCGGCAGCTCGGTCCCGAACGTGACGACCAACCGGACCCAGGCCGCCCGCATCGCCCGGTCCCTCGACGCCCACGCCGTGCCGGGGGACCTGGTCGTGTACTGCCCCGATCAGCTGGGCCCGGGGACGTCGCGCCTGGTGCGGGGCCACTACGTCCAGATCACCTACCCGCGGGCCATGAGCCCTGCCCGCGTCGACTGGGTCGACTACGCCAAGGTCAACGCCCGGAGCAGCCCGGCCGCCTTCGCCCGGGCCGCCATCGACCGGGCCGGGCCGGGACACAGCATCTGGCTGGTGTTCTCGCCCGACTACCTGGCCGTCGGGAGCAGGTGCGCGACCCTCGAGGCGGACCTGGCCGCCCTCCGGCCCCATTCCAAGGCCTTCGTGGTCCAGAGCGGCAGCTACTTCGAGCACGCCAACCTCGACCGCTTCTGGCCCTCGTGACCGCCCGGGGCGGCGTGTCCCCCCGCCACCGGTGAGACGTCCGGCGTGAGGCGCATCGACGCCGTCCGGGCCACCGCCCTGCCCTGGCTCGTGGGGCGCGTCGTGGTCCTGGGGGCGCTGGCCCTGGCCCGCTACCTCTCCAACCACATCCACCCCACCGCCGCCGTCGTCACCCGGGCCCACGAGGGGCTGCTCGGCTGGGATGCCGGCTTCTACCGGGACCTGGCCCTCAGGGGCTACGCCGGCCTGCCCCGCCCCTCCCTGCGCTTCTTCCCGCTGGTCCCGCTCGTGACCCGGGCCCTGCACACGGTGACGGGCCTGTCCGCCGGCGCCTGTCTGATCGGGCTGGTCAACGTGGCCGCCTTCGGGGCCGGGGTCCTGCTCTACCGGCTGGTCCTGACCGAGACCGCCCGGCGGGACCTGGCCCGGCGCGCCGTGTGGATCCTGGCCCTGGCCCCCTCCGCCTTCGTCCTCGTCATGGGCTACGCCGAGGCGGTCCTCCTCGTGCTGTCGATCGGCGCCTTCCTGGCGCTGCGCACCCACCGCTGGTGGTGGGCGGCGGCGGCCGGGTACCTGGCCGGCCTGACCAGGCCCATCGGCGTGGTGCTCGTCCTGGCCGCCCTGGCCGAGGTGGGCCTGTCCCTGCGCCCGGCCCGGTCCGCCGACCCTGCCGGGCCGGCTCCCTCCCCTCCCGCCCCCCTCCCCCTGGCCCACCGGCCCGGCGCCGGCGCCCCCGAGCTGCGCCGCGCCCCGCTGGCCCACCAGCTGGGCGCCCTGGCCGCCGTGGCGGCCCCGGCGGCGGGGTGCGTCACCTATCTCGGGTGGGTGGCGGCCCGCTTCGGGAGCTTCTGGCTGCCGCTGCGGATCCAGGAGTCGGGCAACCTGAGGGGCCGCTTCCGGGACCCCCTGGTGACGGTGGTCCACGACGCCAAGGACCTCTTCCACGGCCACGTCGGCACCGGCCTGCACGTGCCGTGGCTGGTGGTGTTCCTGGCCCTGCTGGTGGTGCTGTTCCGCCGCTGGCCGCTGCCCTACGGGCTGTACGCCCTCGGGGTGCTGGCCCTGGCCGTGAGCTCGTCGAACTTCGACTCCCTCGAGCGCTACGCCCTGTCGGCCTTCCCGTTCGTCCTGGGGGCGGCCGGCCTCGTCGTCGGAGAGGAGACCGAGCGCACGGTGTTCAGCTTCCTCGGCGCCCTGCTCCTCGCCTACGGCCTGCTCGCCTTCCTGAACGCCGTGGTCCCCTGACCCCTCCGGGCGGCCCGGTAGCCTGTCCAGGCCCGACGCCGCTCATGTCGGCCACAGCCTCCTCACAGCCACAGAACTCCGACCACACCGACTTCCGACCGCCGCACACTCCTCACAGGGGACCGAATGCCGTCACCGGAGACCAGCCCGCCCGATCCCGTCGTCGTGATCGGCGCCGGGCCCGCCGGCCTCACCGCCGCCTACCAGCTAGGGAAGCAGGGCCGGCGCGCCGTCGTGCTCGAGGCCGACGACATCGTGGGTGGGATCAGCCGCACCCCGGAGCGGGACGGCTGGCGCTTCGACATCGGCGGCCACCGCTTCTTCACCAAGGTGCGCCCCGTGGAGGAGCTGTGGCACGAGATCCTCCCCGACGAGGACTTCCTCCTCCGCCCGCGCATGAGCCGGATCTTCTACAAGGGCAAGTTCTACGACTACCCGCTCAAGGCCGGCAACGCCCTGCGCAACCTCGGGATCCTCGAGGCCTTCCTGTGCGTGATGTCCTACGTCTGGGCCCGGATCAGCCCCCCCAAGGACCAGGACAGCCTGGAGGGCTGGGTGGCGGCCCGGTTCGGGTGGCGCCTGTACCGCACCTTCTTCAAGACCTACAACGAGAAGGTGTGGGGGGTGCCCGCATCCGAGATCAAGGCCGACTGGGCCGCCCAGAGGATCAAGAACCTCTCGCTGTGGAAGGCGGTCGTCAACGCCCTGCTGCCGAAGCGGAACCAGAAGGACATCACCAGCCTCATCGAGGAGTTCCAGTATCCGAAGCACGGCCCGGGGATGATGTGGGAGCGGGCCACCGATCTGGTGCAGCAGCAGGGCAGCGAGGTCCGGATGCGGACCCGCGTGGTGGCCGTGCACCGCGAGGACGGACGGGCCGTGGCCGTGTCCACCGAGCACGATGGAAAGATCACCCGGGTACCCGCGTCCGACGTCATCTCCTCGATGCCGATCTCGGAGCTGGTGATGGCCATGGATCCTCCCGCCCCCGAGGACGTCCAACAGGCGGCCAAGGGCCTGTCCTACCGGGACTTCCTCACCGTGGCCCTCGTGGTGCCGGCGTCGGCCAGCTTCCCGGACAACTGGATCTACATCCACGCCCCCGAGGTCAAGATGGGCCGGATCCAGAACTTCGGGTCCTGGTCCCCGTTCATGATCAAGGACGGCCGCACCTGCCTCGGCCTGGAGTACTTCGTGTTCGAGGGGGACGAGCTGTGGACCTCCCCCGACGCCGACCTGATCGCGCTGGGCACGCGCGAGCTCGAGGCCCTCGGGCTGGTGGGCCCGGGTCAGGTGGAGACCGGCTACGTCGTGCGCATGCCGAAGGCCTACCCCGTCTACGACGAGGGCTATGACGACCGGGTGGACACCATCCGGCGCTGGCTGGCGTCCGACGTCCCGAACGTCCACCCCGTCGGGCGCAACGGGATGCACCGCTACAACAACCAGGACCATTCGATGTACACGGCCATGCTCACCGTCGAGAACATCGTCAACGGCTCCCACCACGACGTGTGGTCGGTGAACGTGGAGGCCGAGTACCACGAGGAGGCGTCCACGCCGGCCACGGGCCGGGACGCCCCCGTGCTGCCGAGCCGAGCCGCCTCCTAGGCCGTGGCCGTGGCCGTGGCGCCCTCGGACGTGGGGGCGCTCGAGACCGGTGCTCTCGAGTCCGGGGCTCTCGCGGCGGCCGGCCGCCCGCGGCACTTCCCCTGCTTCGACGGGCTCCGCGCCATCGCGGCGGTGTCGGTGGTGGTGATCCACACCTCGTTCGTCTCGGGGCTCACGACCCGTTCGGGGGTGGGGATCTACACCGCCCGCCTCGAGATCGGCGTGGCGGTCTTCTTTCTCATCTCCGGGTTCCTGCTGTACCGGCCCTTCGCCGCCGCCCATCTGGCCGGTCTGCCCTCACCGGTGCTCGGGCGGTTCTGGGTCCGCCGTCTCCTGCGCATCGTCCCCGCCTACTGGCTGGCGCTGACCGTCACCACCTACGTGATGCACGTGAACCAGACCCGGTCGGGCTGGGCGTCGCCCGTCATCCTCTACGGATTCGGCCAGATCTACTTCCCCGACGAGGTGTTCAAGGGGATCAGCCAGGCGTGGTCCCTCTGCACCGAGATGACCTTCTACCTGTTCCTGCCCCTGCTCGCGGCGGCGGTGGTCGCCCGCCGGAAGTCGCTCGGCAACCAGCTGGCCCGGGAGATGGTCGTGCTCGCGGCCATGGTCGGCATCAGCGTCGGGTTCCGGGACTGGGCCCTCCACCAGCACGGGCACCTGGCCGGGACCATGCCGGACTGGCTGCCCGCCAACCTGGACCTGTTCGCCTTCGGCATGTTCCTGGCTGTCGTGAGCAGCTGGCTGGCCGAGACGGGCCGCACCCCCCGCCTCCTGTGGCACCCGGTGTTCCCGTGGGCCAGCTGGGCCGTGGCCGGCGTCCTGTTCTGGTGGGTGTCGAACCTCGGCATCCCGCTCGACCCGCTGTACCGGATCTCCCCGGGCACGAACCTCCTGCGGCAGGCGCTCTACGCCGGCTTCGCCTTCTTCCTCCTGCTGCCGGCGGTGTTCGGCCCCCAGGACCGCGGCCTCATCCGGCTCCTCCTGCGCAACCGCGTGATGGTGGCCCTCGGGATCGTGTCGTACGGGATCTACCTGTGGCACCAGGCCTGGGTGCAGATGTTCCTGAACTGGTCCCACGACCGGCTCTTCACGATCCCGTTCTGGGACCTGTTCGGCGCCGTCCTGGGCCTGGCGGTGGCCGCCGCCGCCGGCAGCTATCTCCTCGTCGAGCGCCCCATTCTCCGCCTGAAGAACCGCCTCGCCTGGTTCGACCGGGCCGCCACGTCCCTGCGTCTGGCCCTGGCCGGGCTGCGGACGGCGGAATCGTGAGCCCGGGTCCCGGCTCCGGAGAGCCCAAGCTCGGGGACATCGCCGCCGAGGCCGGCCTGTCCCGGATCCACGTGGTGGCGTGGCGCGATCTCGACGACCCCGAGGCCGGCGGTTCCGAGCTCCACGCCGACCGGGTCGCCTCGCTCTGGGCCGAGGCCGGCATCGACGTGACCATGCGCACCTCGGCGGTGGCGGGCGCGCCGGCGGTCGTGGAGCGCGCCGGCTACCGGGTGGTCCGCCGGTCAGGGCGCTACACCGTCTTCCCCCGCGCCGCCCTCTCCGGGCTGGTCGGGCTGTCACCGGCCGACGGTCTGGTCGAGATCTGGAACGGCATGCCGTTCCTCTCCCCGCTGTGGCACCGGGGCCCCCGCTCGGTGTGGCTGCACCACGTCCACGGGGAGATGTGGAAGATGGTGCTCTCGCCGCCGGCCCTCGGTCGGGCCGGGGAGATCTTCGAGCGCCGGGTGGCGCCTCCCCTGTACCGGCGTTCCCCGATCGTCACGCTGTCGGAGTCGTCCCGCCGGGAGATCGTCGACCTGCTGGGCATGGCCGCCGACCGGGTGACGGTCGTGCCGCCGGGAGTGGAGCCCCGGTTCACCCCCGGGGGGCAGCGGTCACCCCACCCCCTCGTCGTGGCGGTCGGGCGCCTGGTCCCCGTCAAGCACTTCGACGATCTCGTCGGCGCCCTGGCCCGTCTGCGCGTCCGTCATCCCGGCCTCGAGGCCGTGATCGCGGGGGAGGGCTACGAGCGGCCCGGGCTGGAGGCGGAGGTGGCCCGGCTGGGCGCCGCCGACTGGCTCCGCCTCCCCGGCCGGCTGGCGGACGACGAGCTCGTCGACCTCTACCGGCGCTCGTGGGTGCTGGCGTCGGCCTCCTCGCACGAGGGCTGGGGGATGACCGTGACCGAGGCGGCCGCCTGCGCCACGCCGGCGGTCGTCACCAGGATCGTCGGTCACATGGACGCCGTCGAGGACGGCCGCACCGGCCTGCTGGTCGACGACCCGGCCCAGCTGGAGGCCGCCCTCGACCGGGTGCTCTCGGACCCGACGCTCCGGGACCGTCTGGGGGCGGCGGCCCGCGAGCGGGCCGCCC